>JAHELV010000005.1:9665-12937 GCA_024644015.1 Nitriliruptorales bacterium | reverse complement strand
CGGGTCTCGACCGCGAGCTGCAGCTCGACCTCCATCAGTCCCAGCTTGGGCGTCACGCGGGTGTGCTCGACGGCGACGACGTTGGCACCGCGTGTCGCGACCAGGTCGAGCACCCGAACCAGCGCGCCGGGCCGGTCGCGTATGCGCGTGCGAAACGCCAGATAGCGGCCCTCCGTGACGAGGCCTGACTGGATGATCCGCGCCAGCAGCAGCGGATCGACGTTGCCACCGCACAGCAGGACGACCACGGGCGCCACCAGGGCCGGTACGGCACCAGCCAGCAGTGCCGCCAGCCCGGCGGCCCCCGACGGCTCCACCACCTGCTTCGCGCGCTCCGCCAACAGCAACACCGCCCTGGCGATGTCCTCGTCGCCGACCGTGACCACATCGTCGACCAGTGCCGCGATGTGCGCGAGAGTCAGGTCGCCGGGACGCGACACCGCTATCCCGTCGGCGATCGTGTCGCCGACCGTGACGGTCACAGGATGACCGGCGGCCAGTGACGCCGGCACCGCCGCCGCCTGGTCCGACTGCACGCCGATCACGGTCGTGCGGGGGCGCCGCGACTTGACGGCCACCGCGATGCCCGAGATCAGCCCGCCGCCGCCGATCGGCACGATCACCGTGCCCGCATCGGCGACGTCGTCGAGGATGTCAAGTCCGAGCGTTCCCTGCCCGGCGATGACGTCGGGATGCTCGAACGGGTGCACGAACACGGCGCCCTCGCGTCGGGCGTACGCGGTGGCAGCGTCGAGGGCATCACCGACTCCGCCATCGACCAGTTCGATCTGCGCGCCGTATGCGCGTGTGGCGGCGACTTTGGGCAATGGGGCCCCGGCGGGCATGAACACGCGGGCCGGAACACCGGTCAGCCGCGCGGACAGCGCGACGCCTTGCGCGTGGTTGCCTGCCGACGCGCACACCACCCCGCGGCCGCGTTCCTCGGACGACAGGTCGACGATGCGGTTGTAGGCGCCGCGAAGCTTGAACGATCCCGTGCGCTGCAGGTGCTCGCACTTGAGCAGCACCCGAGCGCCGACCAGCTCGGACACCGCACGCGAGGCTTCCAGCGGCGTTGCGGCGATGACGCCGTCCAGTCGCAGCCGCGCCTCGAGGATCTGCTCGAGCTCGACGAGATCTCTCATCGCCACCTCACAGTGTCGGCGCTGGAGCGTGATCGTACGGCGCCGGGGCGTCAGCGGGGCAGGGTGACGGTGACACGCCCACCCGGCCGGGCATGGATCTGCAGTCGCCCCCCGTGTGCCTCGACCAGGCCACGCGCGATCGGTAGGCCCAGGCCGGCGCCGCCCCCGTCGCGGGTCCGCGCCGCGTCGAACCGCGTCGACACGTCGGCCGCCTGAGCGCGGAACCGCGGGTCGAACCCGGGTCCCTGGTCGGTGACCGCCAGAGCGACGCGGTCGCCTTCCCCGCTCACGTGGACATCGACGGTCGTCTGCTCGGGCGCGTGGCGCAGGGCGTTGTCGAGCAGGTTGCGCAGCACCCGACCGATGGCGTGCGGGTCGACGGCCGCGGTCGTGTCGCCGTCGACGGACAGGTGCAGCGCCAGCCGCTTTCGGTGGGCCATCGCCTCCAGTCCCGCAACGGTCGTGTCGGCCAGCTCGGCGAGATCGACGGGTTCGGGGTGCAGACGCAGCTCACCCCGCTCGAGGCGGGCCAGCGTGAACAGGTCGTCGACGAGACGCGACAGCACGTCGATGTCGGTGGCCATCGCGTCGAGGTACCTGGCGGGGTCTCGGGCCACGCCGTCCTGGAGTGCCTCCACCGCGGCGCGCAGCGAGGCCAGCGGCGTGCGCAGATCGTGCCCGAGGGCGGCGAGCAGATCGCGCCGGGCGGCCGCGTCACCGCGGCGCGCGCGCTCCGCCTCGCTCAGGCGGACGGCCATGTCGTCGACAGCCGATGCCAGGGCGCCGACCTCGCCGACGCTGGCGAGACCGGTCCGGGCATCCACGTCGCCGTGACCGATGCGCCCTGCCGTCTCCGCCAGGCGGCGCAGGTCACCGGCCAACCCCTGGCCGATCCACCCGGCGGCGACCAGGCCGACCGCGCTGCCCAGACCCAACGCGAGCAGCACCACGCGGGCGTCGTGCGCGTCGACGACCATCACCGACGCGGCGCCCGCGACGACCAGCGCCGTGCCGCCGAGGGCGACCAGCACCATCGAGCGCAGCGCGCCCGCGACGCTGCGCGGCCGTCGCATCAGCAGCTCGGCAGCGGCCGCCGCCACTATGGCGGGTACCGCGAACAGGCCGGCGAGCAGCACCCAGTCGCGCGGCGTCGGACGCAGCAGCGGCGCGGCGCTGGCAGCCGCGAGCACGACCAGCAGCGCCAGGATCGTCAGGCGTGTCACGGGTCGAATCGGTAGCCCACCCCCCACACGGTGGTGATCCAGCTGCCGTCGTCGCGCGGACCCAGCTTGCGCCGGAGCCGACCCACGTGGACGGTGACGGTCGCCGGGTCCTGCCACTGGATCGACGAATCCCACACTTGACGCAGCAGTGCCTCGTGGGTGTGCACCCGACGCGGCGCGGCGGCCAGGCACGCCAGCAGGTCGTACTCCTTGGGCGTCAGATCGATCAGCTTCCCGCGGACCCGCACCTCCCGCGAGACGGTGTCGACAACCAGATCGCCGCTGCCGAGCGTCGTGGCCTCGCCTGCCTCCGGTTGTCCGCCGGCACGTCGCAGCACCGACCGGACGCGTGCGACCAGCTCGCGTGGGCTGAAGGGTTTGGTCACGTAGTCGTCGGCGCCGAGCTCCAGGCCGATCACCCGGTCGATCTCGTCACCACGTGCCGTCAGCAGGATGATCGGCAGCGCCGAGCCGGCCGCGCGCAGCTCGCGTACGAGGCTCAGGCCGTCGCGTCCCGGCAACATGATGTCGATGATGGCCAGCTGCGGCCGCTCACGCTCGAGCACGGTCCGCGCCTGGTTCCCGTCGGCGGCGACCACCACCCGGTACCCGTCGCGCACGAGGTAGTCGGTGACGACTTCGCGCACCAGATCCTCGTCGTCGACGACGACGACCGTGGGAGTCGGGGAACGGTCGGGCACCGTCAGTAGCGTAGTGACACCGGGACGCCGGCGGCCACCACCGTCCCGGCGATCGGTGTCGTTCGTCTGGTGCTCCTCGTCACCGCACGCGCCGGACGGTCAACACCGCCGCAAGCTCCCAGTCGTGGGCGGGCAGCAGGTCGCCGATGGTGCCGTCGACTCCCCCGTGGCGCGCGATCGGGGCGGCGGTGTCGATTCCGGCG
>JAHELV010000005.1:0-9565 GCA_024644015.1 Nitriliruptorales bacterium | reverse complement strand
GACCACTGGTCATGCACGGCGCCCAACGATGCCGAACGTTTCTCGAAACCTCGGCGCTGCTGCTGCGAATCACACCGGCGGCCACGGGTACGGACGGCGGTCCCGCGGGGGGTCGGGGAGCTCACGCATTCCCGCCAGCAGCTCGGCCCGCCGGCACAGCATGTCGACCTCTTCGGTCGCGAGCAGGTCTGCGACGACATCCTCGCCGTTGCGCAGTCCCGCGTACAACCGTTGGAGGTCGGCGCGCCACCCGTCCTGGATCGCGGTGCCGCCCAGCTCCCAGATCACCGTTCGCAGCTTGGGGTCGGTGTGGAAGGTCAGCCCGTGATCGATGGCAACGAGCCGGTCGGACGCGGCCACCCGCAGCACGTGCCCGCCCTTGCGGTCCGCGTTGTTGATCAGCAGGTCGAATGTCGCGAGCTGTGCCAGCCTCCCATGCACCGCCGGATCCTCGACCAGCGTGAAGTAGTGCTCCGACGGGTCGTGCCGCACGAACTGCTGGAGCGAGCCAACGCCCAGGGGCCCGTCACGCAGGACTGTCGGCGGCACCAGATCCCAGCCGAGGAACACGCTGATGCGGTACGCCGCGACCTCCCGCCGGCACAGTGTGCCGGCGGGGAAGTCCCACAGTGGCCGCTCACCACGTCGCGGTTTGTAGACGGCGTAGCTGTCGCCTCCGACCCCGAGGCGCGCCAGCAGCGTGTGGTTGCTGGCGCCCGACAGCACCCCCATGAGCTCCAGCTCCGCCGAGCACAGGAGCTCCACGGCGTCGAGATCAGACGGTGAGCTGTCCATGTCCGTTGGTCGCCGGGCACACGTGCCCGTCGACCGGATCGATCGGCCGGCCGCAGAGCCGGCACCGTTCGCGGGCGCCCGCCTCAACCGTGTACGCGGCGTAGGCCGCGAGCGCAACGAGCTGGGACTGGTTCATCCAGAAACGTGCGACCGCCGGTTCGCGTCCCTCCTCTTCGACGAGCTCCTCGGCCTCCAGCAGGAACCGGCCACCGTCAGCCTCCATTCCGAGACTCATCGAGCCTGCCCGCCAGGCGGGCTCGACGGGTTCGCGCAGGTGCTGGCCGGCGGTGTCGAGGTCGTCGGGCGTGACGGTCACGTCGATCCGCCCGAGCAGCTCCTGTGCGAGCTGCGCGAGCATTCGCACCTGTTCCTTCTCGACCAGCAATGTGACCTGCGTGCCCGCCGAGGTCGCCTGGATGTAGAACGCACGCTGTCCCGGCTCGCCGACCGCGCCGGCGGTCACCCACTCGGCCGGACGGTACTCGAACGACTCGGGCATCTACACGCGACCTGCGACCGGGGTCATGATTTCGAGCCTTTCGCCGTCGCGACCCGCCGTGGCGGGCGGAAATCGGCGGCGCGCAGTGGTCCGTCGTCGTTGAACCGCAGCAGCGCCGGCCGGCCACCCGCCGACAGCGCGAGCACCGTCACGGATGCCGGCGCGACGTGAAGGCGTTGGAATCCATCGAGTGGTAGAGACAGGTAGAACGCCACGAGCGCCTTGATGACGTCGGCGTGGCTGACGGCGGCGATGACGCTGCGCGGGTGGCGGGCGACCAGCGTCTCCGTCGCGTCGGACGCACGCAGCTGCGCGCTGCGAATGGTCTCGCCGTCGGGGAAGGCCGCAAGCGAAGGTCGGGCCTGGATGACAGGCCACATCTTCGTGCGGGCCACCGACTTGAGTGGGCGGTCGGTCCACCGCCCGTAGTCGACTTCGAGCAACCCGTCGCAGGCGACGGGTTCGCGGCCGACCGCCGCTCCGACCAGCTGGGCCGTCTGCCACGTCCGGGCCAGCGGGCTGGAGTACACGGCTCTGACGGGCAGGTCGGCAATGCGCTCGCCGAGCTGACGCGCCTGTTCGCGGCCCGCGTCGCTCAGCTCGGCCTGTGTCCGTCCGCCCAGCCGACGGCCGGTCGTGGCAGTCACCCCGTGCCGGATCAGGAGCAGCGTGGTCACGAGATCACGTGTCGAACCGTCGCGCCACCGCCGCGGCCAGGTGGCGGTACGCCTCGCGGGTGGCCGGCCGCAGGTCGTCGAGCTCGGTCTCGGCGCCGGCCTCCAGGAAGGTGTCCCACGGGATGCGCACCGTTGCCCCGCAGCGGTCCCAGAAGTGGTCCTCGATGCGGGCCACGTCGACCAGCGTCGATCGCCGGATCTGGTTGATGACCGTCACCGCGTTCTCGACGAGCTCGACGAAGCCGTGCTCGGTGAGCCAGTCCAGGGTCTGGCTCGCGGCGCGCGCGGCGTCCAGGCTGGGCGAGACGACGAGCACGATCTGGTCCGTACCGTCGAGGATCCCCTGTACCGCACTGTCCAGGATGCCGGTGCCGGTGTCGATGAGGATCAGGTTGTAGAACCGGTCGAGCAGCGACATGATCGCGCCGTACTCCTGGTCGCCGAGCGCCGTCGAGATCTGCGGGTCGTCGTCGCTGCGCAGGACCTCGAGCCCGACCGCTGTCTGGGTCGTGAACCGGCGCATGTCGGCGTACCGATGGATGTCCGTGAGCTCGTTGAGCAGGTCGGTGACCGAAGCCTCCGCGGCGCCCGCTTCGATGCGGTATCCGAGGTTGCCCGCGTCGGGGTTGCCGTCGACCGCGATGATGCGGTCACCGCGCTCGCTCGCGAGCGTCTGGCCGAGCATCAGCGTGGTCGTGGTCTTGCCGACGCCGCCTTTGCGCGACAGGACGGTGATGCGGCGCGGATGGGTGACCAGCGTCCTGATTGCCCGCAGCTGCTCGGCGCGTTCGCGGTCACTACGGGACTGGTTCGGTGAGACGGCACCCCCCGTGACCCTGTGGATCAGCCGGCGCCAACCCGACTGCGGCGGACGGGAGTATGCGCGCAGCACCGCATCGGACGTGAGATCGTCGGCTGTTCGACTCGACGCGGGACCCTCGGGTGGGGCGGTCAGGTCGCCGTCGACGACGCCGAAGTCGTCATCGATCAGGTCGGCCTCGAGCGCGGACGGGTCCATCGCGGCGAGGTCTTCAGGCCCGAGCGGGCGCAGGTCCCACTCGGACACGTCCGCGTCGTCGAAGTCGTCCACGTCGACGTCCCCGAGATCGTCGTCGATGTCGTCGTCCGGGGCGACGTCGCTATCGGTCGTCGCTGGACCGTGGCCGGCCGCGGTGTCGGCGTCCGCAGGTGTCGCCGTGACGTCGAGATCGTCGTCCCGGGTGACCGCGTCGGTTCGGTCGCCGGGCCCTTCGTCAGTCGTTGGGTGGTTCATCGTCAGTCTCGCTCCAGACGTCACGGCAGCGGCGCCCGCGCGTTGCCCGTGAATCCCAAGGTTGCCACCCGGGAGGCTTCACCGCCCATTAGGATCGATGCGTCCGGCGTGAGGTGCAACAGCGAGGCGGTTCCACGTGAGCAATGCAGGCCCGACCAGCAGGCAACAGAACAAACCAGGCGTCGGCACCTCGCGTGCCGATGCGCTTGAGCACGTGGGAGCGCATCGTAGCGAGCGTGACTCCATGGGTGAGATGCAGGTTCCGGCCAACGCCTACTACGGGGCGCAGACCCAGCGGGCCGTCGAGAACTTCCCGATCTCGGACCGTGCGATCCCCGACGAGGTGATCCGTGCGCTCGGCGAGATCAAGGCGGCCGCCGCAACGGTGAATCACCGGCAGGGTGTGCTCGACGACGACCGGTACTCGGCGATCGCACGAGCGGCGCGAGAAGTGGCCGACGGTGCGCTGACGTCGCACTTCCCGGTCGACGTGTTCCAGACGGGATCGGGCACCAGTTCGAACATGAACGCCAACGAGGTCATCGCAAACCGCGCGATCGAGATGCTCGGCGGGACGATCGGGTCGAAAGACCCGGTCCACCCCAACGACCACGTCAATGCAGGGCAGAGCTCCAACGACGTGTTCCCGACCGCGGTCCACCTTGCCGCCTACCACAGCGCGAGCAATGGACTGCTCCCCGCGTTGCGGCGGTTGCGCACCGCGCTGGCCCGCAAGGCCGACGAGTTCTCCGCTGTGGTCAAACCCGGACGTACACATCTCATGGACGCCACGCCTGTCACGCTGGGTCAGGAGTTCTCGGGGTACTCGCGTCAGATCGAGCTCGGAGCGGACCGGATCGCGGCTGCGCTGGAGCGCGTCGCGGAACTGCCGTTGGGCGGCACCGCCGTCGGCACCGGTCTCAACGCACCACCCGACCAGGCCGAGGCGATCATCGCCGAGCTGCGCCGGCAGACCGGGCTGGACGAGCTGCGGGAGGCCGGCAACCACTTCGAGGCGCAGGGCGCCAGGGACGCGCTGGTCGAGCTGTCAGGTGCGTGCAAGGTCGTTGCCGTGTCGCTGACCAAGATCGCGAACGACCTGCGCTGGCTGGGCTCCGGCCCGCGCACGGGCATCGGTGAGCTCCAGCTGCCCGAGATCCAGCCCGGCAGCTCGATCATGCCGGGCAAGGTCAACCCCGTCGTCCCCGAGTCGGTGACGCAGGTCGGCGCGCAGGTGATCGGCAACGACGTGGCGGTGACGATCGGGGGCATGTCAGGCAACTTCGAGCTCAACGTCTACATCCCGCTGATCGCCCGTAACGTGTTGGAGTCGCTGCGTCTGCTGACAACGACCTGCCACAACTTCGTGGACAAGTGCATCGCCGGCATCACCGCCGACGCGCAGCGTGCGCGCGAGCTGGTCGAGAAGGACCTGGCAATCGTCACAGCCCTCGTGCCCGCGATCGGCTACGACATGTCCGCCACGCTGGCCAAGCGGGCGATGAGCGAAGATCGTCCGCTGCGCGAGGTCGTGGCCGAGGCCGGCGTGCTCAGCGACGCGGAACTGGACCGTCAGCTCGACATCAAACGCATGACCGAAGGCGGCGTGCTCGGCGAGTGACGCCGTTCACGGCGCCACGCCGCCGACCTCGCGGACGTCCGCGCCGACGACCTGCCGCAGCCGGTCCGCCACCGCGTCCCAGTCCAGATCGCAGGTCGCGACGAAGAAGACGTCGCGCACCTGGGGCCCGAGCGTCGCCACACGTGCGGCTGAGACGTCCAGGCCGGCGTCGGCAAGCACCCGCAGCAGCCGGAACAGCACACCCGGCGCGTCGCGACCCTCGACCTCGATACGCGTGACCGACGGCCCCCGATCAACGACCACGACAGGGGCGATCAGCTGCACCTCACTGCCGGGCCGCTCGTCCCAACGACGCTCCTGGCGTGACACGAGCTTTTCGACGTCGGCGGTCCCGCGGCCCGCGGCCTCGACCTGAGTGACCAGATCGTCGGTCGCCGGGGCCGCCGCGGTCGCCCGGCGTCGTACCACGAACCAGTCGAGTGCCGCCGTGTCGTCGCGGGTGAACGCCCGCGCTTCGAGGACGTCCAGGCCCAGGCCCGCCAGCACGCCGACCACGTCCGCGAGCAGCCCACGGCGGTCCCATGCGACCAGGCTGATGACCGCGGTCTGCTCAGGTCCGTCCTCGCGCACGCCGGCGGCGGCCGGTTCCGACGGGCCGAGACGGGCCAGCAGCCGCGCGTGCTCGACGATCTGATCGACGCCGGCGCCGAGCAGGTACCGGGCCGGCAGATCGTCGAGCAGGTGGTCCATCGCCGTCGAACCGACCGCAGCGCTGCGTTCGCGGGCCGCAGTGATCTTCGTGCCGGGCTCGGCGATGACCGAGGTCCCGGAACCGCCGGTCAGCGCGCGCCGCACCCGTGCGTGCAGCTCCGACAACAGGCCGTCCTTCCACGGAGAGTGCGCGCTTGGGCCGGTGGCGCGGGCGTCGGCGAGCGACAGGATCAGCAACGCGTCGAGGGTCTCGGTGTCCACGACCCGATCGGCGACCTGCTGGATCTGCTGCCGATCGTCGAGGTCGCGGTGCTGTGCGACATCGGGCAGCAGCAGGTGCAGCCGCACCAGCCGCGCGACCCGCTGCGCACGGCGTTGATCGAAGCCCATCCGCCCGATCCAACGGCCGACGACGCGGGCACCGACCACGGAATGGTCGCCGTCCCAGGCTTTGCCGATGTCGTGGAACAAGGCGCCGAGCAGCAGGACGTCGGGCTGGTCGAGCCGCTCGTGAATCGCGGCCAGCCGCTGTCCCAGGGCACCATCGGCGATGCGTTGGATCCACGCGGCTGTCTGCACCAGGTGGGTGTCCAGGTCGTAACGGTGGTACGGGTTGCGTTGCGGATGTCCCCGGACGCGCTGCCACTCGGGCAGGTGCGCGGCCAGCAACCCGATGTGGTCGGCATCCGCCAGGACCGGTAGCGCGTCGGGACCCTGGCGAAGCGTTGCGAGGAACGACGAACGGGCGCGATCGTCCCACGGCAGCTGATCGATGTCGGACAGATCGCGCTGCAACCGCGTGACGGTTGCGCGTCCCAGGTGGCTGCCCTGACGCGCCGCGGCCGCCACCGTGCGCAGCCCCAGGGTCGGGTCGTCCCGCAGACTGCAGTCACCGTCGACCTCGACCAGCCCGTCGACCAGCCGGACGCCGTCGTCCAGCTCGACGGGAGGGACGCGCGCGCGGCGCCGGCCGGACTGCGCGTCGGCCAGCAGCAGCGGCCAGGTGCGTCCGTGCACGTGCGCGATCGTGCGCATGGCCAGGTTCACCCGCGCCAGCACGTCGTCGCGCCCGGCGGCTCCCACCAGCGTCGCGACGTCGTCCTGCAGATCCAACCGCAGCACGTCGGTCGGTGCCGACGACGTTGACAGGTGCAGCGCACACCGCACGGCGAGCAGCTCGGCGTTGGCCTGCACCAGAGCCCTGTGGTCGGTGGCGCCCAGATAGCGTGCACCGACCAGGGGGCGCAGACCGAGCTCCCCGAGGACCATCCCGGCCGCCCATCGGAGGCTGTGCAGATCGCGCAGACCGCCCGCACCGGCCTTCAGCTCCGGTTCGAGCATCCCCGGCTGCGCGCCCGCGCGCTGATGCCGTTCGTCGTCGGCCTCGGCGAGCTGATCGAGGACCCGGCCGCTGCGCCGCCGCAGCCAGCGGCTGTACGCGCTGGCCATGCGGTCGAGCAGTCCCGGTTCGCCCCACAGCAGCCGCCGGTCCATGAATGCGGTCGCGGTGTCGACACGGTCGCCGGCGGCGCGCACCGCCGACCGTGGGGTGTGGACGGCGTAGCCCACCTCGAGGCCGGCGTCCCAGAGCGGATAGCACAGCGTGCGGACGATGCCCTCGAGGGCCTGGTCACTCCAGCCGTCGTGCAGCACCAGCAGGTCGATGTCTGATCGCGGGCACACCTCGCCGCGGGCATAGCTGCCCACGGCCACCAACGTGAGTCCTCCCCGGTCCGGCGCGTCGGCGGTGAGCCACGAGCGCAACGCGACGTCGAGCTGCGCACCCCACGCACGGCACCACAGGGGACCCAACGCCGAGTCGATGGCGGTGGGGTCTGGTGCCCGGCGGTCCGTCAGGGCTGTCGTCAGCTCATGAGGCAGGTCAGATGGCTTCGGGGCCGCGCTCCCCGGTGCGGATCCGGATCACGTCCTCCAACGGCAGGATCGCGACCTTGCCATCGCCGATCTTGCCGGTGCGCGCCGACTTGACGATCGCATCGACGACTCCATCGACCTGCGGATCGTCGACCATCACCTCGATCCGGCTCTTCGGCACGAAGTCGACCTGGTACTCGGCACCGCGGTAGACCTCGGTGTGCCCACGCTGGCGTCCGAATCCTCGCGCTTCGGTGACGGTCAGGCCGGCGATCCCGACCTCTCGCAGCGCATCCTTGACGTCCTCAACCTTGAATGGCTTGACGATCGCCACGACCAGTTTCATGCATCGTCCTTCCTGTCAGACGGCTGTCGGCGGCGCGAGAGCCTCCACCAGCATGGCAGTCGGACGTTTCCCGACCGTCATTCGGATGTTTCGCTGTCGTTACTTCCGTTCGTGTCGACCGGCGACGGCAACAGCCCGGCGCGCCCGGCGACGTTGACCAGCGCACTCCGGCCGTGCACGTTGAACTTCTTGAACAGGTTCTCGACGTGCTTCTGCGCGGTACGGGTGGAGATCCCGAGGCGCTGCGCGACCGCGCGGTTGGCCAGGCCCTCGGCCAGCAGCGCCAGCACCTCGGACTCCCTGGGGGTCACGGCCGGCACGCCCAGCGGGATCGCACCGATGAACGCATCGACGAGCATGCCGACGAAGTCCTCACCGATCGCCCACCTGCCCGCCGCCACGCTACGGATGCCGGCGGCCAGCTCGTTGGGCCGGACGGTCTTCAGAAGGTAGCCGCGCGCGCCGGCGCGTAGGACGTCGCGGACCCGCTCGGGCTCGTCGTGCACGCTGAGCACCAGAACCTTGACGGCCAGACCCCTGGCGGCCAGCGCCCGGATGACCTGCACACCGTCCTGGTCGTGGAGCTGCAGGTCGAGCACGACCACGTCGGGCTGGTGCGCGGTCGCGGCCTTGACCGCCGCGTCGGCGTTGTCGGCCTCATCGACGATCTGGATGTCGTCGAAGTGCCCGAGCACACTGCGCAGGCCTTCGCGGACGAGCGCGTGGTCGTCGACCAGCACGACCTGGACCGTGCCGTCGGTCGCGGTCCGTGGCCCGTCGATCGCCACTGGAGCGCCGGTGTCCGCCGCGTTCACCGGCGCCCCCGTTGACCGCCAGACGTGGCCGGCTCGGCCTGCGCCACGCCGAGCACGTAGTCATCGGCCTGATCGTCCCACTCCATGGTCACCAGTCCACGGGCCTTCGCCGCCTTGCAGAACTGCAGGAAGCCGCTGAAGCCGAACTCCTTCTCACTGAACTCGGGTTCGCGTTTGCGCAGCTGGTCCTTCAACCCCGACAGCGGGGGCCCCACGCCGTCCTGCGCCAGCTCGCCAACGACCTCGACGAGCAGGCTGAACGCGTGTTCCTCCTGCGTGCCCTCCTCGGGAAAGCCAACCTCGGGGTCGCCGGCGGCCGGTCCAGGCGTCGTCTCGATGATCTTGCGGTCCTCGAGGTTGCGCAGCAGCTCACCGAACCCTCGGAAGCCGAAGTCGGCCTCACTGAACGTCGGGTCCTTGCGCAGCATCGCCCGCTTCAGCGTGGACGCCAGCACCGGGCCCGTCGCAGACCGGTTCAGGCCGGCCAGGGTCTGGGTGATCTGGCGCGACAGCGCTGTGACGTCGCCGCGGTCGCGGGCCTGTTCGGTCGGTTCTTCGGCGGTGTCCCGGTCGGCCTGGCTGGCCTGGGCCCGCGATGGCCGGGATGGGGCGCCGCGCCCGGACCGCCGACTGGACCGGGGGGGCTTGCTGCGCCCTGGGCTGACTCCCTCGAGCGACTCGTAGAACAGGAACTCGTCGCATGCGGCGGGCAGCAGCTTGGACGTCGACGCTTCGAGCCCGACTCCGATGACCCGGCGGTTGAGCTCCCGTAGCTTGCCCACCAGCGGTGTGAAGTCGCTGTCGCCCGTGCAGATCACGAACGTCGTGATGTAGTCGCGCTCGAAGCAGAGCTCGATGGCGTCCACGGCCATCTTGATGTCCGCCGCGTTCTTGCGGATGGCGTCCATGCGCTGCGGGATCTCGATCAGCTCGACGTGGTGGCGGGTCAGCATGCGGCGGTCGTCGTCGAAGTACGACCAGTCGGCGTACGC
>JAHELV010000026.1:1917-50223 GCA_024644015.1 Nitriliruptorales bacterium | reverse complement strand
CCTTCAACGACGAGATCACCACGATCCGGTTCGAGGCGGTCGGCGGGGCGGACGCCGGCCCAGCAGGCGCGGACGGCGGCCCAGCAGGTGCGGACGGCGGTCCGGCAGGCGCGGACGGCGGTCCGGCAGACACGCTGTCGACCGCAGCCGCGGGTGGCCGCTCACCACGATCGTCGGTCTGCGCCACCACCTGGGCTTCCGGCAACGCACCCTGGTCGCTGCCGCCACGGCGCTCGAGGCGGTCCAGCCGAGCACCAAGTGCCGCGGCGTCACCCGACGCTTCGGGCAAGGCTGCTTTGACCAGCGCCAGCTCCAGCGGCAGACGGGTGTTGCCGCGACGCATCTGCGCCTGGCACTCGGCCAGCAGGTCCACTGCGCGCAGCAGTTCGATCTGTCCGAGCCGTCCTGCCTGCTCACGCAGCAGCTCGAGCCGCTCGGGTGTGCCCGGCACCAGGTCGGCATCGGGTGCGGACTGGAGGAGGAACAGCACGCGCAGATGCTCGGTCGCGTCACGCGCGAACTGCCGCAGGTCGTGGCCGCTGTCGGCCAGACGCTGCACCAACCGGCACAGGCCGGCGACGTCGCCACCTGCGATGCTGGCCGCCATGTCTGCGAGCAGGTCGTCGTCGGTGGCGCCGAGCACCTCGATGACGCCCTCGACGGTCACCTTGGGACCGGTGAACGCGATGACCTGTTCGAGCACCGACTCGGTGTCGCGGGCGCTGCCGTCTCCCGCGCCCACGATCAGCGCGACGCTGCCGACGTCGAAGGAGACCTGCTCGCGTGCGCCGATGTGCTCGACGCGGGCCGTCAGCGTGTCGGCGGCGAGGCGCCGGAAATCGAAGCGCTGCGTGCGCGACAGGATCGTCGCGAGCACCTTGTGCGGCTCCGTGGTGGCGAAGACGAACAGCACGTGGTCCGGGGGCTCCTCGACCGTCTTGAGGAACGCGTTCCACCCGGCTGTCGAAAGCATGTGGCACTCGTCGACGATGTAGACCTTCATGCGTGCCGAGGCCGGCGCGAACGCCACACGCTCCCGCAGGTCACGCACGTCGTCGACGCCGCCATGGCTGGCGGCGTCGATCTCGATCACATCGACGTTCGCACCGGCGGTGATCGACCGGCACTGCTGGCAGACGTTGCACGGCGCGGGCGTCGGGCCCTGCTCGCAGTTGACGGCCTTGGCCAGAATCCTCGCGGTCGACGTCTTGCCCGTGCCACGTGGGCCGGTGAACAGGTACGCGTGGTGCAGGCGGTCCTCAGTGAGCGCCTGTGACAGCGTCTCGGTGACGTGGGGCTGCCCGACGATCTCGGCAAAGGTCTGTGGCCGGTACTTGCGATACAGCGAGACGTGGGCCATGGCACCTCGTCGGTTCCTGTCCGGCGGAGCCGTCCGCCGGACGTGTCGGGCAACCAGGCTCCCCCCAGTTCTGCGCCCGGCAGACCCGCCGCGGCCGCTACCGGACGGACGAACGGGTACGGCGAGCCCGCAGCACCCGCCACGAACCGCTTATGGCTGCTGCCTTCCGGCCCTGACCAGATTCACGGTGCGACGTCGCACGGGACCGCACCCCTCGTCCGCCCGGTACCAACCACGGCGGAACCCGGATGATAGCAGCGTGCCGAGCGACGTCCGCCCGAACGCGTCAGGCGTCGGGCCGGTAGCGGCACGCCTCGGCGCTCGTCGCCGTCGCCGTCGCCGTCGCGTCGGCCCTGGCGAGCGCCCGCCGCGCCTCAGCGAATGTCCCGACGCCGATCACCGACAAGTCACTGCCCCGCGGCACGGCCGCACGCGCGGCATCGGCCTGGTTGCGCGGAGCGATGAACACCTCGGCCCCCTCACGCGCGGCGGCGGGGACCTTCAGGTCGATGCTGTCGATCGGCCCGACCGTCCCGTCGAGCGCGAGCGTTCCCGTTCCGGCGATGCGCCGTCCCCGCGCCAGATCTTCGTCGTCGACGAGGTCGAAGATGGCCAGGCCGATCATCAGGCCCGCGCTGGGGCCGCCAACGCGTCCCGATGAGACGTCGATGGCGAGCGGAACCCGGACCTCCGGCGCGTGCGTCGTGATGCGGACACCGATCATCGGCCGGGGCTCGGCGTCGTTGCGCTGCACCCGCGGCGTGACGACCTCGGTCACGTGCGCGCCGTCACGCCGCAGCCGCAGCTCGAGCGGGCGCTCGTCGGCGATCGCAGCGATCAGCTCGGCGTCCGAGGCGACCGGCATCCCGTCGACTGCCGTGATGATGTCCCCGGCCTGCAGCACGCCGTCCGCGGGTGCGCCGTCGATCACCTCGACGACGTCGACGCCTGTGCCGAGCAGCTCGACCGGCAGACCGGCCGCCTCGAGCGCTACGCCGATCGCACGGTCCGTCGAGTCGATGAAGATCTGGCGCTGACGCTCGAAGTACCGGTCGCGGCGCACGTCGCCCAGGAGGTCGCTCGGCGCGACCACCTGCTGGTCTTGTCGAACGAGGGCGGCCAGCAGCCCGAAGACGGTCGCATTCCGCTGCGCAACGGTGGTGAACAGGTAGTCGCCGTTGACTGCAGCGTCGGGACGTTCCACGATGCCGACACATCCCGGGATCCCCGCGGCCGACCCCGGGCTCTCGATGAAGGCGGGCAGCGGCACGGCCGTGCCGGCCAGGATGAGCAACGCGATCGATGTCGGCAGGAACGCCCGCCGCAGCCACGCACCTCCGCGGCTCACGTCGAGACGTCGGCCACGAGACTGGGGGTGAGCAGGCCGACGGGCTCGCCGTCCCTGACGGCGATCAGCATGCGGTCACGCGCCCGGACGAGCAGATCCACGGCTTCGTCCATGGGTGTGTCGTCGGCAACGAACACGTCTGGCTCGACGATGGCGTCGACGGTCGTGCGCGGCCACTGTTCGCGGGGAACACCGTTGAGGTCATCGAGCTTGATGCCGCCAACCAGCGGGCGCCCCACCGGCCACAACACCGACGGGCGGGTCTGCAGTCGGGCCACCACGTCGCTGAGCTGCAGGCCGGCCGGCACGGTGGGTGGCACGGTGCCCATCAGATCGCGGACGCGTGCGCGGCCCAGCTGCTCGCGCATGCGCGCCGACCGGTGGGCGTCGGACGACGAACGCAGCAGGAAGAACCCGATCAGACCGCCCCACAGCCCCAGGCTGGCGAAGACCTGTGCGGCGATCCACAGCAGACGCGGCTCGAACACCGGCACGCCCGTCACCGACAGCAGCGCACCGATCAGCAGCAGCGACGCGAACCCCTGTCCAACCCGCGCGGCAAGCCGTGTCGCACGATGCCGCGACCCGGTCACCATCCACAGGACGGCGCGCAACAGCCGGCCACCATCCAGCGGGTAGCCGGGTACCAGATTGAAGATCGCCATTGCGGCATTCAGCCACCCGAGGTAGCCCGCGACGAGCTCGGGCGCCGAGAAGTCCGGCAGCACGCGCGCCAGCAGGCCGAACACGGCGGCGAGCACCAGGCTGATCAGCGGACCGATGCCGACGATCACGACCTCGTCCGAGGCGCGCTTCGGCTCGCCGTAGGACTCGGTCACGCCGCCGAGCAGGAACAGCGTGATCCCGCGCACCTCGACACCCCGGTCGAGGCTGGTGACGGCGTGTCCGACTTCGTGCGCGAAGATGCAGGCGACGAACAGCAGAGTGGCGACGGCGGCCGCGAGCCATGCGGCGAGCGGCGCGCCCGCGAACAGCGGCCGGCCGATGAACGCGCGCCCGAGCCAGAACGTGAACAGCCCGACAAGCAGCAACAGCGACGGGCCGATGAACAGCGGGACGCCACGCACCCGCGCAACGGTCCAGGTCGAGCCGAACATCCCGCCCGATCCCGGTCGTGCGCGCTCGGCCATCCAACTCCCCGGAAGCGTACTGTCCTCGCTCGCTATACTGCCCGCCGAGTTCACGTTCTGCCGGAGCCGTCGCCTAGTCTGGCCTATGGCGCGGTCTTGGAATGGCCGTAGGGCGGCAACGCCCTCGAGGGTTCGAATCCCTCCGGCTCCGCCGTCCCCACCGCCGCGCACCGCACGTCGGCACTGAGAGCGCAACGGCCCAACACGACAACTGGTTGACCGCTCAGGCGTCCAGCGGCGTGTTGATCATGTGCGGTGCCGACCGCGCGACGTACTCGAGCACCTCGCGGGCGACCGGCTCGGGCCAGCCCTGCGCGCCGATGGCCCCCGCCATCAGCTGCGCCCATCGCAGCGCCTCACGCTCGGTGATGGCGAATGGCGCGTGCCGCATGCGCAACCGGGGGTGACCGTGGCGCTGCGAGTAGATCGGCCCGCCACCGAAGTACTGCGCCAGGAACTGCGCCAGATGGCGCTTCCCGCGCTCGAGGTCGTCGGGGTAGTGCGGCCGCAGCACGGGGTCCTGTTCGACGGCGGTGTAGAAGTCGTCGACGAGCGCGTGGAAGGCAGCTTCGCCGCCGACCTGGGCGAATACGGTCGGGGTGTCATCGGTCATCACGATCGATTCTCGCCCTTCGCGGTCACCCGGGCATCCGCACGTCGCCGATTGAAGAACTGGCGCAGTATGGCGCCGCACTCGTCGGCGCGGACGCCGCTGACGACCGTCGCCCGATGGTTGAGCCGCTCGTCACGTGCGAGGTCCATCAGCGACCCGACCGCGCCGGCCTTGGGATCCGTCGCACCGTAGACCAGCAGCGGAACCCGCGCGAGCACGACAGCCCCGGCACACATGGCGCACGGCTCGAGCGTGACGTAGAGCACACACCGGTCCAGCCGCCACGAGCCGATCTCCTGCGCGGCGGCGCGCAGCGCAAGGACTTCGGCGTGCGCGGTGGGGTCCTGCCGGCGTTCCCTCTCGTTGTGAGCGCGTGCGATCACGTGCCCGTCGCGAACGACCACCGCTCCGACGGGCACGTCGTCGTGCAGTCCGGCCACGCGGGCCTCCGCCAGCGCCTCCTCCATCCAGATGCGGTGGGCGAGCGTGCTCACCGAGACCTCCTCGTCGGCCACGCGAACGGCGCCAAGGGTACCGGCCGTGCGTGGCAGCGATCCCCTTCACGCGGGTGCACCCCTGCCCGCCTCAGCACCGGCCCGCACCCGCTGATCCATACCGGCCAACGTGGGCTATTGACAACGTTGTCCGGACAGACGGATAGTGAGCATGCCGGGGTTGCGGCGGGGCAGCCAAGTGGAGGTGGACAGCATGGCGAGATCGCTGTTTGCAGGAACCTCAGGCTGCGGCGAACGGCCGATGCCTGCGCTCCGGTCGGTTGGCAGAGAAGTCGGTGAGGTGACACAGGAGATCGCCGACACCGCGTCGGTGAGTATCTAGAGAGGGTGCGTCCCGCGCACCCAGCCTGCAGCGAGCGCTTCATGACCGTCGATGAGATGCTGAGCCAGGCGCGGCGGCGGCTACACCGCCTCGAACCACACGAAGCCGCCGAAGCCGTGCACAATGGCGGCGTGCTGGTCGACGTACGCACCACGGAACAACGCGAGCAGGACGGCGCGGTGCCCGGCGCGATCGCCATCCCGCTCAACGTTCTCGAGTGGCGCGCCGACCCCCTCTCGTCAACGCATGATCCAAGGCTTGGCCGGACCGACGTCCCGCTGATCGTGATGTGCGCGCAGGGCTACTGCTCCAGCCTCGCCGCGACGCGTCTCATCGCGCTGGGCCGCAACGCAACCGACGTGAACGGGGGCTTCGCGGCGTGGCGCGACGACGGGCTGCCTGTGCTCCGCCGGACCTCGCAGGAAGATCGACCCGTCGCCACGCGCTGAGGCCGGAAGGGAGAGTCATGTTCGTACAGGTGATCCAAGGCAGAGCGAATGACCCAGCCGCACTACGCAAGCAGTGGGAGGAGTGGGACCGACAGCTCAAGCCGGCCGCCAAGGGATTCCTCGGCACCACTGCCGGAGTGACCTCAGACGGCGAGTTCATCGCGTTGGCCCGCTTCGAAGACGAAGCGGCCGCGCGCGCGAACGGCGACAGAGCCGAGCAGAGTGACTGGTGGCGAGAAACGTCGCAGTACCTGGACGAGCCCTTGTTCCACGACTGCACGTTGGTCGATCTGGTCAATGATGGGGGCTCTGACGACGCCGAGTTCGTTCAGGTGATCCAAGGCAAAGTGACCGACGTCGACAAGGCGCGTGAGATCGACAAGGCGATGCAGGACCAGATGAAGCTGCTTCGGCCTGACGTCATCGGTGGGATCTTTGCGTGGCATCCCAGAACCGGGCGTTTCACCAACGCCATGTACTTCACCTCCGAAGCCGAGGCACGCGCAAAAGAGGAGGAGACATCGAACGCACCGGAGTTCGAGACGTACATGAGTGAGTACCTGGCCATCTCAGACGGAGACCCCAGGTATCTCGACATCACAGATCCCTGGTACTCGAGTGCGTGAGGAAACGAGCGCCGCACGACTCCCGTCAACCGGTCAGGAGGCCTGTAGACGACGCCTGGGCCGAACGATCAGCAGGCCGTCACGGCGTGCGGCTTGAATTCGATCGTAGAAGTCCCGGAAGGCCAGCAGGCAGTCGACGGCGGTGATGATGCCGACCAGTCGTCGATCCCTGTCGACAACGGGGAGCGCTCCGATCTGGCGCGAGAGCAGCAGTCGTGCTGCCTCGGAGACTTCGGCGTCGTCTCTGACGACGTGCGGGTGGGATGACATGACAGCCTCGACCGGGCGGTCATCGTCCACGAGTTCCTCGACCCGCCGACGGCGCACGGCGGTGCGCAGTTCGTGCGGGTCGATGGCGACGTCGCGGTCGCTGACCATGCCGGTCAGCGCGAACCCGTGAACGCGATCACGAACCGTGGTGAGCGCTCCGGCAGGATCGTCTGCAACAACCGGTAGGTGACGAAAGCCCATCTCGCGCAGCAGTCTGCGCGCCTCGGCCACCGACGTGTCAGGTGACACGGCGACCGGGCCGGGACTCATCCAGTCGCGTACCTTCACAGCAACCTCCGGGCGTCGGCCACGTCGTGCGACACGGGCCCGCTTCGACTCTGAGCTTGCCGTAACGACCGCGCGGGCACCACGTCGAACGGCCTGACCGCCCGGACCGAACGTCCCGCCGAGACCGGGCCGCCGACACCGGGCCGCCGAAGCGCACGTCGACCACGACCACCAGAGCCGCCACCGCGACACCAACGGATCGCCCACACCCGCTCCCACGGGCGATGACAACCGCCAGGGGTAGATCACCGGTGGGGTCGATCTCCGCCTATTCTGCACCGGACAGCACAACGGGCGATGCAGCGCTTACGCCGAGTTACGCAGACATCAACGTGCAGAACTTTGCTTGACAAGCGTCAAAAACTCCCCCTATAACAGGTATCCAATGACTGCGCTTCGCTACAGGCACAGGGGCACATCACACGTCCTTCACTGAGGCGAATCAGGGGGCGTTGTGACTGCGTATGAGTATCGCTGTGATCTACACGGCGTTTTCGAGTCGCATCACCGGATGGGTCAAGCGCCAACCAGCGCCGACTGTGCGGTATGCAACGGGGCTTCGGTTCGCGTCTACTCAGCACCGATCGTCAAACGGACACCATCCCCGGTGTCTACGGTCATCGAACGTGCCGAAAAAAGCCGCCACGAACCCGAGGTTGTGACGTCACTGCCTCCGCGAATGCAGCGCGTTCGTACCCGCGTGACACCGCCGAACCCGGCGATTCGGAAGTTGCCACGCCCTTGATGCGTCGCCATCGACACTGAGGGCGTTTGAAGGGGGAGGTCCGCCGATGGGAAGTGTTGGACTGCTGTATGTAGGAGCTGTACTGTTTCTCAACGGAGTGATGCTGTTGGGTTGGATCGACAGCAAGTCAGCAGCGCCGTTGAACATCTTCGTTGGGATTCTGCAGGTAGTAACCCCAACGTATCTCATATTCACCGCCGATGGTGATGTGAACACGATTCTCGGCGCTTCAGGTTTGTACCTCTTCGGGTTCACATACCTCTACGTCGCGTTCAACCTGCTCATGGATCTGGATGGCACCGGACTTGGCTATTTCTCGGCCTTCGTCGCCGCGTGCGCCGTCGTGTACGCCGGTGCAAACTTCTTCCGCGAGGGCTTCGGTGACAACGGCTTCGGCGTGATCTGGCTCTATTGGGCATTCTTGTGGGGTCTGTTCTTCGTCCTGCTCGGTCTCAAACGTGAGAGGATCGGGCGCTACACGGGTGCCGTTACCGCCATTGAGGGCATCGTCACCGGCGCTATCCCCGCTTTCCTTCTGCTCACCGGTCGGTGGGCCGACAACGCCAACCTGATGGCCGTGCTCCTCGCCGTGTTCGGTGTCGTCGCCTTTGTTGCGCTGTGGCCCGCGCTCCAAGGCTCCGGCGCGGCGAGCGGAGAATCCCAGGCTGATGTTGCCGTCTAGTCCACAACACACGAGCCGGCTGGTCCAATGCCGCTGAGCTCATCTGCCATGCCCGTCCGCCGCCAACACAAGGAGCCAGACGATGCCGAAGAACCTGTACCCGTTGGACTCGACGAAGAAGTTCACTGATCAGATGTACGTCGGGCACAATCGTTGGCACCCGGACGTCCCCGCAAATGTCACGGTGAAGCCCGGAGACGTATTCCGAGTTGACTGTCGCGAGTGGTTTGATGGCGCGATCGTCAACGACGATTCGGCCGATGACGTCCTCAACGCACCCCTCAGCACCGTGCACGTGCTCAGTGGTCCATTCGCCGTGGAAGGAGCCGAGCCGGGCGACCTGTTGATCGTCGACATCGTCGACGTCGGACCAATTCCGCAAGAGGACTCCGGCCCGTTGGCGGGCCAAGGTTGGGGTTACACCGGCGTGTTTGCCAAGTCGAATGGCGGCGGCTTCCTTACCGATCAGTTTCCCGACGCCTACAAGGTGATTTGGGACTTCAGGGGCCAGACGGCGACCTCTCGTCACATACCGGGTGTGTCGTTCACGGGTATCGTGCACCCCGGACTGATGGGCACGGCGCCATCTGCGGAACTTCTCGCGAAGTGGACCCAACGCGAGACCGCACTCATCGCCACCGACCCCAATCGTGTCCCGCCGCTTGCCCTGCCACCCCTGCCGCAGGACGCGATCCTCGGGACGCTCTCGGGCGCCGACTTCGACAATGCCGCCGCCGAGGGCGCCCGAACCGCGCCGCCTCGTGAGAACGGCGGCAACCAGGACATCAAGAACTTCACGAAAGGAACGAGGGTCTTCTACCCCGTCTTCGTTCCCGGCGCGAAGCTGTCGATGGGAGATCTGCATTTCTCACAAGGGGATGGCGAGATCACGTTCTGTGGCGCGATTGAGATGGGTGGGTTCATCGACCTCCATGTTGATCTCATCAAAGGCGGAATGGAGACGTACGGCGTCTCCGAGAACGCAATCTTCATGCCCGGCAACGTCGACCCGCAGTACAGTCAGTGGCTCGCCTTCTCGGGCACCTGCGTCACGCTTGACGGCGAGCAGAAGTACCTGGACTCGCATCTGTCGTACCAGCGAGCCTGTCTCCACGCGATCGACTATCTGACGACGTTCGGCTACAGCGCCATCCAGGCGTACATGATCCTGGGGGCCGCCCCGATCGAGGGTCGCCTATCGGGTGTGGTCGACATCCCCAACTCGTGCTCGACGGTGTACATCCCCACCGCGATCTTTGACTTCGACGTGGCGCCTTCGGCGTCAGGTCCACATCAGATCGATCCCGGCATGGGCGTTCCGATGGCTCAGGGCTGACGACTCCCGCCTCCCGCCGGTCTGCCCTGTGCCCGGGCCGACCGGCGGTCCCTTCTGTGGGTTCGCACTCAGAAGGTCTGCCGGCCAGGTTGACGTCCTAGCTGACCGTCAGCCGCAGACCGACATAGACCGCGACGAGGGACAGCACGTTGTTCAGCGCAACGTTCCACAACGCCGACGACAATGACGTGCGCTCGAGCAAATCGATGGTGTCGACTGCGAAGGTCGAGAAGGTCGTGAATGCGCCGCAGAAACCGACGGCGATCAGGAGACGCACCGGGTCGGGCAGGTCGGTCCCTCGAGAGATCAGACCGGCGATCAACCCGAGAATCAGCGACCCGGTGACGTTGACGATCAATGTGCCGTAGGGCAACTCCTCCGACAGGCGGCGGACCGCCCAAGATGACACCAGGAAGCGTCCACACGCGCCTATCGCGCCGCCCAACGCCACCCAGAGCAGCCGCTCCCCCACTTCGACCCCCTCATCGACTTCGTTCGTTTCGTCGACTCCACTCGCACCACGGCCGGCCGCGGCCAGATCCGGTCGAGCCCCACACCGAGTCGCTTTCTGGGCACGTTCAAGGCTATCGCCCTGGCCGCAGACCACGCCGGCCGTCCTGTGGCCCGGGAGCGGCTCCTGTGGAGTAGATGGTCGATCCTCAGAGGTGGTCGCAGAGCAGCGCGTCCGAACCGGCACGCAACGTCCACCTCGACGTGGGCCGCGCCACCGGCAACTGCGCCCGACGACGCGACGGGTCTTTCGCACGGTCCAGCGGTTCCCGCCCGGTGGATGCTTCGAGAACCGCTCAGAGGCCGGGCATCAGTCAGACGCGGGAGGGCTCAGCGCGATCATGACGATCACCAGGTAGGGCAGGAGGGCCGCGACTCGACGTTCGTCGGGGTGACCGTCGGTGAACGTGACGGCGTAGAAGCGAGCGTCACGACGGCGGTGTTCGAGGAAGGCGATCAGGTTGGGCAAGCAGTTGGGGTCGCCGATCGAGGCCTGCGCGCGTCCGTGGTACTGCCTGCCGGCGAGCCGGAGCTGAACGTCGGGGTTGGCTTCGAGGTTGCGCCACCAGGTGCGGAACGTCTTGGTGACGATGGTGACCATGTCGCCATCTCGGAGGTAGGTAACCGGAGTCGTGTACCGCGTTCCGGTGGTGCGACCCGTCACGGTGATCAGCGCCGTGGTTCTGCCGACCAGGCGCTGCAGCCCGGGTGTGCGCAGCATCGCCGTCATCATCGTGTTGAGCCACGCGGGTGGCGTCCAGCGGGGGATTGTGATGTCGGTGCTCATGGCTTGCTCCTCGCTGCCGGCCGTCATCAAAGGACGCCCATCGTCGTGCGGGCGATCTCGGCATCGCCGACCCCCGGCGTCACGTTGGGCCCGGTCGGCAAGGCCGGTCGCGACGACTCGGCGGCGTGCGGCTACGGGTAGAGCTGGACATCGGCGTCCGCCATGACCTCCATGAACGTCAGGTACTCGCAGACCGTGACGTTCGCGAAGGCCATCCTGTCGGCGTCCACCTTGAACTGCTGCAGCGAGGGCCCGCAGGCGTAGATGTGGGCACCCAACGCCTGCAGCTGACGCACCTTCTCGGGCGCCGACACGTGCCCGGAGCGCTCCATGCCGGCGCGCGCGAACCTGCTGAACGGCCGCCAGACTCCGGGCATGCGCGCCTTGAAGCCCGGGCGTAGCACATGGACCGCGGGGCCCTGGATGTACACGGCGACGTCGGCGCCCTCCAGTGCGGCGGCGAGCGCGAAGCCCAGCGGCGAGAGCAGCTCTTCCAAGCCGTCCGACGAGACCACCACGGCCACCCGCCACGGCGCCCGAGCCGGCGGCTCGGTCTTGCGCAGCCGAATGCGCTGCTGGTCGCCGTCGGGCACGACCCCGACGACCTCGTGGCCGGCGAACCGTCCCCAGGCCTGGAGGTCAGGCACGATGGCCACAAACCGTTCAGTGACCAGCTCGAGTTCCTCGCCGATGGCAAGATCCCTCAATGCCGGTCGCACCGCCTCAGCGATGGCCGTTGTGATCGTCAACCCACGGACATCAAGTTCGGTGACTGACCGCGTACGCACAACATCCACCTCCATCACGGTCTTCGTTCAGTCAAGGTGGTCTCTTCTGGACTGGCCAGAGCCGTTCGCCTCTGCGGCGAACGGCCCTTCGGCTGAGACCGCGCTTCCGGTGACGTCGGGCGAAGCCCGGTAGCCTGCGGTCGGGCCCGATGCGCTGAGCCGCTGGCTACGCAGCGCGCGGTGCCGACGGGACGTGCGGACGAGGAGACGGATGTCGCGCGACGGATCAGACCAGTACGGGGCGCCCTCGGCATCCGCGCGATTGGCTTCGTCGCGTTCACGCACGAGCCGCAACGACGCGAGCGGGAATGCAGACGCAGCCGATTGCCGAGCGGAACCACCAAACAGGCCCTAGCCGCAGGACGGTCATCCGAGAACTCGGAGACGAAGCCCCGGCGGCTTGAAGTCTCCGTGATTGCGTGTCGCGACGTTGAAGCCGTGTTCGAGGGCCGTGGCAGCGATGAGCGCATCCGGGAGCCGGAGGTTGACCTCGCGGCGGATGCGTCCGGCCCGCTCTGCGACCGTGCGGTCGACCGCGATCTCGCGACGGGGCCCTGGGGTCATTGGGTTGCGGTGAGCGCGCTGAGGAACTCGATGGTCGCGGTGACGATCTCAGCCTGTGCCTGGTCTCTGGGGCTGATGGGTTCGCCGTCGCCCGGTTGTTCGCCGTAGTCACCGAAGAACGCGTGTACCGCTCCTTCGACCGCGACGAAGACCGTTGCCGATGGGAGGTCATCTGCCGAGGCGAGAACCTCGCTCGGGCTGGACAGCCCATCGTTGGTGCCGTACACGGAAACGACTGCGAGATTCGTCGTTCCGGAGATGTCCGACCGCGGGAACGACGCCCACAGCGCCAGGCCGTCGATGTCGGGGTCGTCCGCAGCGTTCGACGACGCAACCACACCTCCCAACGAGTGACCGCTCGCGACCCACCGCGACATGTCCGGGTGATCGTCCACCCATGCCCCGGCGAACCCGGACGCCAGGAACGCTATGCCCAGTGGCTGCTTGACGATGACGACGGGGAACTCGGCTTCGGCCAGGGGTCGCAGAATGCGGGCGTACGCCCTCGAATCGACCCTGCCACCCGGCTGGAAGATGAACCCGACATCGCCAGGGTCGCCGGTTGGTCGGAGGGTGATCCACGTCGACGACTGCTCGACCACAACGGTTTCGGAGTCCATGAGCGCGTCGAGAGCAGCGTCGGTCGCTGCGAACGGGGACAGGAGCCAGCACGCGAGAACGAGCAGCAGGATCGGCAAGGAGGCGAGGATCGCGAGCCACAGCCGGCTCCTCGTGTTGCGCCGCACGACACCGATCGTGATACCCGCAAATGCGGCCACGATCGCGATGGAGTACATGACGACGTACGACGGGTGGCCGTTGACGATGGGATCGCTGTTCGTGACCAATACATAGCCGACGACCAGCAGCAGAGCGATCGAGACGGGAACGTACGGCTTTCTGAGGAGGTCGGCCATCCGGTCGAGGCTACAAGTGGCAAGCGTGTGAATGACCTGCACTCAGCTCCGGCCTGACGTGGTCAGTCCCAGACGCCGACGACGACGCGTTCGACCATGCAACCAGTGCCCCACGCCCCGCCGCTGGGTCATTCCCGGAGAGCCGCACCGTGGCCAGCCGGTCCAAGGGGTCGAACCTCAGTGGATCGAATGTCCTTAAGTGGTGGAGGTGGGTCACCACGACACCCTCCGGTACGTTCCGGTGAGTGCTGCTGAGCACCGGTCTCCCGCCGTCAAGGACCGCTGAGAGGTGCTGCGCGGATCTCCCGTACGTCCTGCGTGCGTCCCGGACACGAGCCTCAACTGGCCCACGAGCCTCCGAGCGACAGACCCAGCGCCGGCCGACTTCGGCCGCGTCAACGGCGGTCCGGTACTCGCAGCGCTCCGTTCCTCCCGACCCTACGGGCACACCGTGGACCCGCCCTACGCCGACCAGCGATTTGCGCGTTGCCAGCACAGGCGTTCGCCTGCGCTTACACGCCAGCGCCACGCGCCAACCGGATACAGACCGCGGCATGAGATACATGAGATAGCCGGGGATCCGCGTTGGTCAGTCGACCGCGACACAGCCGAGGCAACGGCAAGATCGCTGTGCCAGCGGCCATGGCTATCTCCGGATGAGCGGACAGCGGGATCCGGTCTGACGGACAGCTGATCTCCGGCTCGGCGGCCAGGTGATGTCCGGACCGAGCGTTCTGGCTCCGAAGTCCGATGCCCTCCCGGTGGGTTGACTCGCGGTGTCTGTGCCCGAGCCAACCTCGACGAAGGGATCGTGAAGAAGTCTGACAGGGAGATCATGGAGATTCTTGAGGCGTATGACCTGACCGGCTGCGCGCACTCAGCGGCGCAGCTGGGCCGCCTCGTCCGCGGCGCGCCTTGTGTGTCGCCAGCAATGTGTATCAGCGCGCTCGGACAACGCTCGTAATGTCGGGAGGTGCGATGTGCCGGACGACGATGCACCGCGCCGGACCCGGGACTGGTCGACGCGAACGAGTGGCTGGGGAATACGCCCTGGCAGCAGCACGCGCTGACCCGTGCCGATGAGCTGCAGTCCTTGCTCGAGACGTTTGCTTGCCCAACAGGACCGGCCGCGAGTGACGAGTGCTGCTCGAGGGAGAGCGACCATTGCTCGCAGGCGATGGTGGTTGCGATCCAGCGGCACCTGGCCCGCGTGCGCGGTGTTGCCAACCAACGCGGCTTCGCGCGGGCCTGGACATCGCTCAATGGCGCTGGCGTCGAGCGGGCGTCGACCAACCTCGACGCGGCTGAGGTCGACTTGCTACGCATCGCGCCCGACGCGTACGTCTGCGGCCAACTGCCGAGTCTGCTCGTGAACGCTGAAGTCCACCTGCCCAAGGAAGATCATCGGCGGCGTCGCCTGGCGGAGGTCGCGTTCGGCGACAAGGCGAAGTCCCACAGGCGCACTCTGAGCCCGGACGAGCGCGCCGTGGTCATCGCGGCCACGCGCGGCGCGTACTCGGCCGGGCGTCGGAAGATCATGCGGCTGCGCAGCTTCCGCAACGTCTTGCTGATTACGGCGACGGTGCTACTGGTGGGCGCGGTCGTGATCGCGGCGGTCGGCGCCCTCGATCCCGGCGCCTTGCCGCTGTGCTTCACACCGACCCAAGAGCAGGAGGTCGCGGTGGCACCCCGCCCAGCTCCAGCACCCATCCCGCCGCAGGAACCGGGTGCGACCGAAGAAGCACTTGAGCCGTCGCCGGAACCGGGTGCGACCGACGAGGCATCGGAGCCATCGCCGGAACCGGGTGCGACCGACGACGCGCCGGAGCCAGCGCTGACCGGGACGCGGGCCCGAACCCTGATCGTGTGTCCCACCAATGAGAACGAGCTCCCGCCTGCGCAGGTCGCCGACGAAACGTCCGAGGATCCGGGAACCCCTGACGTGCAGCCACAGGGCGACGGTGGGCGGGACGCGCAAGACGAAGAGCCGCAACCGGCGACAATCCCCACACAACAGGCGCTCCGAGACGATGCGATCCGAGCAACCGCCGGGCGCTTGGACGTCGCACTTGTCGCGTTCGTCGGGCTGCTCGCAGCGGGACTGTCCGCCGCCACGTCGCTACGGCAGATCCGCGGGACCTCGACGCCGTATAGCCTGCCCGTGGCGCTCGCGCTACTGAAGCTACCGGCGGGAGCGCTGACCGCGGTGCTCGGCCTGCTGCTGATGCGCGGCGAGTTCATCCCTGGTCTGAGCGCGCTCGACTCGTCGGCGCAGATCCTCGCCTGGGCCGTGTTGTTGGGGTACGGCCAGCAGCTGCTGACCCGGTACGTTGACCAGCGCGCGCAGATGATCCTGAACGTCAGCGGACCGGGCGTGAAGACTCGCGAGGCATGACCGCGCCCTATCGCCATCACGGCGGTGCCGTCCACCGCGACCGTGGACTGCCCAGTAGCGAACAGCATCGGTCACACTACGGCGCTTGAGCGAACGTGCGTGGACGACTGCGGTGTGCCTGGGAGCTACCGCGCGTGCGATCAGTTCGCCGGCTCGGTCATGTCCCCTGTCGCGCCTTGTGTCGCCGTGAGGACTGCGCTGGCCCGAGTGGACTGGCTCGCGCTCGACGGGTTTCGCGGCCGATACCAGGACGTTCGCGTCGAAGATGACCCGCAAGGTCTACAGGTCGCCGCGCTCACGCAACTCACGACGCGCCGCTCGCGTTTCCGCGACTGCCAGCTCCAGTGCTTCGTCGTCGGTCAACTCGGCGATGCCGTGACGCTGCCGGTGCTCAGCGAAGGAGTCCAGCAGTTCCCGCAGTGACCGTTTTGGGTCACGCGGCGTCGTCGGTTCGGGCGCGGCACTCATCATTCGTACAGTCTCGCACGGCCGACACTGCGGACAAGCGCCATCCACAGAATCACGTCTTTGCTATCCAACAAGGAACAATGAAAAGCATTGAAAGTGGTGTAGGTGGGTCACCACACCCGTATCCACTGGGATGCCTGAATGTGCCGCTCGGTACGGAGATCGGCGAGCCGAGTGTCGCTGAGAGGCGCTCAGCGGAACTCCCGTACGGCCATGGTACGGCCTGAACCCACCCTCGGATCGGACGAGCCCCACGTAGGGCTAGCGCGTGTCGACTTGCCCGTCATACAATGTGCTACGTTGCGTCGATGAGTCCTCCCGACCCTCGTCGCGCAGCGTTCTTCGAATGGGACTCCGCGAACGAGGAGCACCTCGCGCAGCACGACGTATCGCCGTACGAAGTCGAGCAGGTGTTCCACAACGACCCGATGTGGCGCCGCAACAAGCGCGGCCGTGCCGCGCTGTACGCGATGGACGGCCGAACCGATACCGGTCGGTCCTTGAGGGTCCTGGTGACGTGGGCCGACGAGACCGAACGCGTGCTTCGAGCGGTCACCGCATGGGACCGGTAGCACAGGAGACACAATGCCGCGAATGACACCCGACGAGGAGCGAGAGCTCGTCGAACGCATCGAGCGTGGCGAGGAGAACCCCGACGACTGGGAGGAGCTGCCGCCGACGTCGTCGGGCGAGCCGCCACCCAAGCGCCTCGGCGCCGTCGTGAGCGTCCGCCTGGACCCGGACCTCGCCGACGCGTTGTCGCAGGAGGCCGAGCGTCGCAGTCGCGTATCCGGCGCAACGATCGGCCACACCACGTTGGCCCGCCAACTCATCGCCGAAGGACTTCGACCACCCGCACAGCGCGTCACCGTCGAACTCGAGGTCGGCCAGGACGGCAGTGTCCGCGCGCTGCCGGTCACACCACACGATCGCGACGTCGCGTGATCAACACGCAACGTCAGCACACCACCAGCAACGAAGCACAGCCATGCGGCATCAGAACAATGGAACTTTTCCTCGTGGTGGAGGTGGGATTCGAACCCACGAGGGCGTTGCCGCCCTACCGCATTTCGAGTGCGGCGCACTAGGCCGGGCTATGCGACTCCACCGCGGCGCGCAGGCGTGCGCGGCGAGGCGACAGCGTACCATCGTCGTCAGGTGTGTTCGCCGGTCAGCGCGTGGGGGATCCTGCCATGTCCAACCTCGTTCGTAGGCGCCGCGACGAGCTGTGCGAGCTGCTCGCCGGCCTGTCCGAAGACCAGTGGGCGGCCGAGACGCTGTGCGCGGGATGGGACGCTGGAGACATCGCGGCACACCTGATCACGCGCGAACGCGAACCGTGGACCGGACCGGGCATCGTCCTCGGCGGCCCGTTTGGTGCGCTCACCGACAACCGCCGGAACGCATGGAAGGCGCGGGGTCGCGACGTACTGGTGCGAACCCTGCGGAGCGGGCCTCCGTGGCCGCTGTCGGGCCCACTCGCGAACGCGCAGATCGTGGAGGACTGGATTCACGAACAGGACGTGCGGCGCGGTGGCGCGGGTCTGACGACCCCCGTGCCCGACACGGCGATCGCACCGCTGCTGTGGACCGCGGCCAAACGCTTCGCGACGAGGACGCTGGCGCTCGACGGCGACGTGGTGGTCGAACTGACCGACGGCACGCGACATCATCGCTTCCGTGCGCGCCGGGTGCTGCCGCTGGCGGGGTCGACGACCGCGCCCGCCGATCTCATCGTGACCGGGTCGGTGGGAGAACTGCTGCTCTACGTCGCGGGTCGCGACGCGGCCGACGTCGCGATCGACGGCGACGACGACGCGCAATCGTTGCTCGCATCGAGCACCAGGTCGCTGTGACTCACTGTTCCGGCCGCTCCCGCACGAAGTAGACGGCGGTATCACCCCGCCTGAATCCGAGCGATGTCCAAAACGCGTCGCCGCTGTCACTGTCGTCGAGGACCACAAGCTCGTCGGCGCCCGCACCCAGATCGAGGAACTGGGTGCACAGGGCCTCAACGAGCCGGCTGCCGACGCCCCGACGACGCACGGTCGCATCGACCGCCAGCCGTGAGACCATCGCGGTCCGGCCGTCGTACGAGCCCGCGACGGCTCCGACCAGCTGGGCGTCCAGCATCGCGATAAGCACCAGCTCTGGATCACGGCGGCGCAGCCGGGCGACCTCGTTGCGGAAGCCTCGCGACGACGGGGGCAGGCCGGCACGCTCCCACAGCTGCGCGACGGCGTGCACGTCGCCCGGGCCGGCGCGCCTGATGAAGATCGACTGCGGCCGCGCCGCCGGTCGGGGCCCGTGATGAGACGCCGTCGGTGTCATCGGGTCACCTCCGTTGGCGCCCCGCGCAGGACCGCCACAGCAGTATTGTGACCGGTTTGGCGGAGTTTCGCGACATCCGCAATGTGTGGACGTGCCGCCTGCTTCCCGATAGCCTGACCATGTCCTCGAGAGTAACCCCTTGATCGCCGAACGTGGCCCCTCTAGACTAGTTACCGTGCTCATCACGGGCAGCACAACCCCCTCAGCTTGAGTCTGGCGCGCCCAGGGTGTACGCATGTACATTGCCCAATGGGACATGACGCACGTGGTGCAGCTGTCAACAAGGGAGTCCACGAATGACGAAACCCGAGATCTGGGGCAGATGTCCGTCATGTGCTCGCTGGTTCGCGTGTCCCAACTGGTTCCAGCGGGATCATGAACACCCGACCTGCCCGCGGTGCGGAATCGAGCCGACGCGGATCGAGAATCGCGCGCCGCGCCCTCCGCAGGGCACGAGATGTGTCAGTCAGTACCGCGAAGATCTCCGTGAGTCGCTTGGCAACGCTCTCAGCTACACCCAGCAACTGTGGGGTCTGTCCCGTTCGTTGTCGTCGTCGAGGCCGCTGAGCGGCGTCGCCGAGCAGCTCGGGGAGCTCGAGGCCGTGCTCGAAGCCGAGCTGCGGCGTGCCGAGCTGATCGCCAACGAGCTCGAACGCCTCGGTGGATCCAGGGGCGAGGCCACCGATCGGCGCGAACTGCCGGCCCGCGCCTAGCGCGGCGCTGCGAAATTCGCAGCTGTCTGACTCAGCGAAGACTGCCATTCATGGATCGCGGCGACGACCTTTTCCGGCGCTTCGAGCTGAGGCACATGACCGACCTCGGACAGCAAGTCGAACCTCCAGTCCTGGCGGCGCGCTGCCGCGGCCCGAGCCGCGCGGACGGACACCAGCCGATCGCGTCGCCCGTGCACCACCAGCGCCGGCGCCATCACACGGTCGACCACGCGCCGATACCTGCGGGGCGTCGCGAGTAGCCGCAGCAGGGATCGGGCCGCCGCCAGGAACGCCAGATCGCCGGTCGGGTCGAGGGCCCGCCGGGTGGCCAGCGCGGTGCGGTCCTCGAAGACCATCTCCGGGATGCGATCGGGATGTGCCGCGATGTAGCCGAGCGTCGCGTTCACCAGCGCCTGAGGCGTCAGCTGTCGACGGCGGGCGCGCACGTACCACTCGCCGACCGCGGGTGTCGCGTACAGGATGAACTGCGCGGTGGTCAGCGGATGCGGCAGGCGCAACGCCGACGCCGGCAACACCGGTGACAACAGCACCAGGCCGTTGACGGTCCGCGGACACGCGGCGGCCTGCAGCACGGCGAGCATGGCGCCCATCGAGTTGCCGACCAGCACCGCCGGCTCGCGGACCAGGTCGTGCATGAACCGGTCGAGCAGCGCCCGCAGTTGTGCAATCGTCGCCGACCTCCGCCCGAGCGGACTGTCGCCGAAGCCGGGCAGGTCGAAGGCAAGCACGCGGCCGCGCTCCGCCAGTCGCGGCGCGAGCAACTGCCAGTCCAGCGCCGATCCACCGAGGCCGTGCACGCACACGAAAACCGGCCCCGCGTCGCCGTACTCGACGACTCGGAGCGGGCCGTCGACGTCGATGGTCCGTTCGCGGCCGATGGCGCGTTCGCCGCCGGCGGTCATGGTTCCGGCAGCGCGAGCAGGCCGTCGATGACGCCGGTCAGGTCATCGGCCGCGACATCCGCTGGCTCGAAGTACGGGGGCGCGCCACCTTCATGGCGGCCGGCATACCCGGTGACCAGGCCGGCACGGCGCGCGCCGTGGATGTCCCAGGCATGCACGGCCACCATGCCCAGCCGCCTTGGTGCCACGTCGTTGCGCCGGGCGCAGTGCTGGTAGGCCAACGCTGCGGGCTTCCAGCGCCTGACTTCGCCCACGTCGTGGCAGCGGGCCACGAGATGCCGCAGGCCGGCGCGCTCCAACAGGTGCTCGGTCATCTCCGCATGCCCATTGGTCAACGTGACGGCCGGCACGCCGGCGGTCAGGAGTCGCTCGAGCGCCGGTTGAACATCGGGATGCGGATCGAGCGTGGCGAACGCTTCGAGCACCCGTGCCGCCGCGGCCTCGTCACCGAGCATCCGCGTGAGCGTCCGCTGCGCGAGTACACGGAACTCGGCGAAGTCGCCGGCGCACGTCAGCGCGAAGCCGTCCGACAGCACGGCGCCGAACCACCGCTGCAACGTACCGTCGGGCGCTCCTGCGCGGTCGAGCGCCCGACCGACGGCGTCCAGAGAGAAGACGGTTTCGTTCACGTCGAACGCGATGACCAGTGGACGCAGCGCCATGACTGCAGTGTATTCGCGTGTCCGGACCACGCCGCCGGCGTACCGATGGAGTCGCAGCCGACGTCGGTTCACTGGTGATGAAACGTTGCGCCATGGTCATCGTGCTCACCCTGTGCACCGTGCTGCCGGTCCCGGCTCATGCGACCGGTCAGACCACGCCCCGCGTGACATCCAGCGAGGCGCTGGTCGACGGTCTGCGCCACCAGACATTCACAGTGACGTTGGATGACGGCGCGGTCGCCAGAGGCAACGTCGTGCGGATTGCGCGCACCCCGACTCTGCGGCTGGAACCGGTACATGCCGGGGGGGCGATCCCCGGCACGCAGACCACGTCGAGGATGGCCGCGGCGGCACTGCCCGACGGCGGCCTCGCCACCGTCAACGGCGGCTTCTGGCTGCCCGCCGCCGGGGGCAAGCCGCATGGGGTCGCCGTCACGGACCGGGTGCTGTTCACGGGACCCAAGACGCAGTGGGGCCGACCGGGGCACAGGGGGACGCTCGGCATCCGCGGCGACGGCGGCACCGTCTTCTCGCGGCTTCGTGGGCGCCTGCGCCTGCAGCGCGCCGGTCGCGACCCCGCGGTCATCAACGATCTGAACTACGTGCCGCTGCGGACGGGCGGCGACGGCACCGGCGAGCTGCTGGCGTACACACCCCCATGGGGGCCGACGGCGACCGCGCCGCCCGGCTCAGTGGTGGCCACGCTGTCGCAGCTGACCCTGCCGGTGCTCGGCACGGCCACCGCGCTGGTGACCGCGGTCGAGGAGACCGCCGGTGCCGTCGACATCCCCGACGACGGCGCAGTCCTGATCGGCTACGACCGGGCGCGCGGGCGTCTCGACGGACTGGCGGCCGGCGACACCGTCGAGATCGCGGTCGAGGTAACGCCGTTGGACGTATCGGCCGCCACGTGGGTCGAGAGTGCAGACGTGCTGCCCGGGGGGCCGCTGATCGTCCGCGACGGCGTGATGACCTCGCCAGACGACTGGGTCGCCGAGGGCTTCAGTCACGATCGGCACAACGGACCGCGTCATCCGCGCACCGCGGTGGCCGTGACCACCGACGACGCGGTGCTGCTGGTCACGGTCGACGGACGGCAGTCCCATTCGGTGGGCATGACCATGTGGGAGCTGGCGACCCTGCTGCTCGACCTCGGCGCTGTCCAGGGCCTGTCGCTCGACGGCGGCGGCTCGACCACCATGACGGTACTGGGCCGGGTCCGCAACCGGTTCAGCGACCCGACAGAACGCCCGGTGGCCAACGCGTTGTCCGTTCGGTACCAGCCCGGGCTGACCGCCCTCGACCCCAGCGCGACGGCATGCCCGCCGGGACAGGTGCCGGATCCGGCGTTCGGCGACATCGCCGACAGCGCCCATCGAGGCACCATCGCGTGCCTGGCCTGGTACGGCATCACGTCGGGCCTGACGACTTCGACCTACGCCCCAGCGCTGCCCGTGACGCGGGCGCAGATGGCGAGCTTCCTCGCGCGCGTGATCGACTACGTCGCTGCACACCCCGGACCGGGCGACGCCGGCCACACACTGCCCGCCAGTGCGCAGGCGGCGTTCGACGACGTCCGACCGCGGTCTCCGCACGCGGCAGCGATCCACCGGCTCGCCGCCGCCGGCATCGTCGCCGGTGGCCCCGGCCGGCTGCCTGACAGCCGGTACGGGCCGAACCAGGTGATCAGCCGCGCACAGATGGCGGCGCTGCTCGACCGCACCGTGGGCTACGTGCGCCGGCGCGCGCTGGGCGAGGGCGGCAACGTGTTCGCGGACGACACGGGCCACACGCACGAGGGCGCCATCAACCGCCTTGCCAAGGCCGGCATCGTGCAGGGTCGCTCCCCCGGGCTGTTCGGTCCGCGGCGCGCGGTGCGACGCGGCGCCATGGCCTCGTTCCTGCAGCGCACCATGGAGGTCCTTGCCGCCGACGGTACGACACGGCCGCCCGGCTGACCGGTGTCGGGCGCGTCCGAGCGCCAACTCGGGTACAGTCGGGTCGTCCACCACGACGTACGCGACCCACAAGCTCACAGTCGAGGAACACCACCATGGGCATCGGCTCAAGCATCGCGCTCATCGCGGTCGGCGCGATCCTTGCGTTCGCGCTCGACTTCTCCGTCGCGGGCCTCAACATCACGATCGTCGGCTACATCCTCATGGCCGCCGGCCTGCTCGGGTTGCTGTTCACCGCGTTGATCTTCGGACGCCGCGACACGGTGGCCAGCGAGCGGTCCCGTGGGCACGACGTCATGCCCAGCCGCCGCGTCGGGCGCTGAGTCGACGGACCGGGCAGGTCGTGGACGGCGGCATCTACGCGACGGTCGACGCCTACATCGACGACCTGTTCGGTCCGCCTGATCCGGCGCTCGCTGCCGCACTGGAGCGGGCCGAGGCCGCCGGGTTGCCGCCGATCAACGTGTCATCCGGCCACGGTCGGCTGCTGCAGGTGCTCGTGCTGGCGTGCGGCGCGACCAACATCCTGGAGATCGGCACGCTCGGCGGCTACAGCACGATCTGGATGGCACAGGCGCTGCCACCGGACGGTCGACTGCTGACCCTGGAGTACGAGCCCAAACACGCCGACGTCGCCCGGCGCAGCATCGCCGACGCCGGGCTCGCCGACCGCGTCGAGGTCCGCGTGGGCCGCGCGCTCGACACCCTCGCGGACATCGAACGCGAGGGCGCCGGGCCGTTCGACATGGTGTTCATCGACGCCGACAAGCCGCCGTACGCCGAGTACTTCGACGCGGTGCTGCGCATGTCGGCGCCGGGCACACTGATCGTCGCCGACAACGTCGTGCGGGACGGACGCGTCGCGCAGGGCACGACCGACGACGCGGCGGTCACCGGGGCGCAGCGGTTCAACGCCGCGCTCGCGGCACGGGTCGGTGTGACCGGTGCGATCGTCCAGCAGGTCGGCGCGAAGGGTCACGACGGCATGGCGCTGGCCGTCGTGCGCTGACAAGGGGCGACGCCGGCACATCGCACCCTGACGCCACCGGGTCGACCGTGGTGGGCACGCGCTGCTAGACCATCAGATCTCTACGCCGGAACCCGACGACGGCCGCGGCGACCGCGAGGACCGGCACGGTGGCCAGCAGCGCCAGGCGCGACAGGTCGAAGCCCGTGGCCAGCGGACGCCCGTCGAGGAACCACGAGAACGGGGAGACGATGGTCATCCACTCGGCTTCGACGGTCGGTGCGATCGCGTTGAGCATGAACGCCAGGACCGCGAGCCCGGCCGCGACACCGAGCCCGATCGCGCGGCGCCCGGTGATCGCGCCCGCGGCAAGGCCGACGGTGCCGAAGCCCAGCACGAGCAGGAGCAGCCCGGTCGACGCCGCGAGGACGTTGCCCACCGTCACATCGAGGTCGAGGACGGCGGCCAGCACGATCGTCACGACCGCCACCACGGCGACCAGCACGGCGACGTTGCACCACAGCGCCGCGACGCGTTCGAGCAGCACCCTGGTCCGGCTGACCGGTGCGGTGAGCTCGAGCTCGAGGGTGCCGTCCTCCTCCTGGCCCGCGACCAGCCGCGTCCCGGTCGCGATTGCGAAGATCAGCAGCAGCGCAGGGCCCAGCAGCCCATAGACAGTGGACGAGATGTAGCCGGCAGCCGTGCCGATCTCGTCGTAGTTGAGCGCGTTGATCAGGGCCTCGGGCAGGTTGTCGACCATCGACGCCATCTCGTCGATGCCCATCGTGGGGTAGATGGCGATGTAGAGAGTGCTGACCGCTGTCAGCGCCAACCCCCACAACACCAGCGGACGGCGCTGTTCGCGCATGACGCCGGCGAGCACGGGCACGGTCTCAGCGGCCATCGAAGGTCACCTCCTCGGGTTGACGGCGGTCCGACGGCCCGCGATAGAAGTCGATGAACAGATCCTCAAGCTCGCGCTCATGCGCGGACCACGCGAGTACGCGGTGGCGTGCGGCGGCCTTGAGCAAGGCGTCGGGTTCGCCGTGGAGCATGCAGCGCATCGTCGAGCCGTCGAGGGTCACGTCCCTGACGCCCGGCAGGTTGCGGAACTCGTCGATGTCGACCCGTCCGGAGAACCGCAGCTCGACCACCTGGCCCGCGCGGCTGCGCAGCGCGCCGACATCGTCGACGTCGACGATCACGCCGTCGCGGATGATCGCAACGCGTCCGGCGACGTCCTCGATCTCACCGAGCACGTGCGACGACATGAACACCGTCGCGCCGCCGTCACGTGCCTCACGCATGAGGTCGAGGCATTCGCGCTGGAGCAGCGGATCCAGGCCGCTCGTCGGCTCGTCGAGGATCAGCAGCTCCGGGCCGTGCATGAAGGCCTGGACGACCCCGACCTTCTGCTTGTTGCCCTTCGACAGGCTCCTGATCGGTCGATTGAGGTCGAGACCGAAACGTTCCGACAGCGCTCCGATGCGATTGCCGCCCGCCCCGCCGCGCAGGCTGGCCAGGTGCCGTAGCAGATCCCCGGCGGTCCTGCGGCCCGACATCGCCAGCTCACCGGGCAGGTAGCCTATCCGGGCCCGCAGCGAAGGCCCGCCCTGGACGGGCGTGACACCGAAGACCTCGGCCCGACCGGCCGTCGGCCGCAGCAGGTCCAGCAGCACCCGGATGGTCGTGGTCTTGCCGGCGCCGTTGGGGCCCACGAATCCGAAGATCTCGCCCTCGGCGACGTCGAGATCGACGCCGGCCAGCGCGCGTACCTTGCCGTAGTCCTTCACCAGACCCTCCGTGCGGATCACGGCCATGCTGGCTCCTCCCTGGTGGCGAGCGACGAGGCACGATCGCCACCAGTGCCATTGTGCAGGCCCTATCGTGGCGGGGACGAACGGCAGCATGCGAGGGTGTCTTGATGGTGACGCAGCGGGCACTGGTGACCAGCGGCGAACGCGCCGCCGACTTCGTCGCGCGACGCGGCGACGGGCACCCCACCCGGTTCTACGGCTACGTCGGCGGCACGCCGTCCGTGGTCGTCTTCTCCGGTGCCGGCGGTGAACCGGCGGCGGCCGCGGTACGGGATCTGCTCCGCGACGAGCTCACCTCCGACATCACCGTGCACGTCGTCGCGACGGGCGAACAGACCGTCGACCCGGCGACGTTCAGCGACCCCAACGGGGCGGTCCACAGCGCGTACGGCGTCGCCGACGATGGAGACCCCGTGTCGGTCGTCCTCGACCCCAACGTCCGTGTCGTTGCGACGTGCAGACATGCCGAGCCCGGCACCGACGTGGACGCGATCGCGGCCGCGGTGACCGCAGCCACGCATGACGACGGGGGCGCGCTCGCGAGGCGCCAGGCGCCCGTGCTGTTCGTGCCGAACGCGCTGTCCCTCGGGCTGTGCACGGACCTCATGGCGTCATGGGAGCGCTCGGGCAGCATCGAGACCGGCGTCGAGGCGAGCGTCGGCGGTGTTCGCACCGAGACGACCGACCGCCTGCGCAAGCGCCGGCGCGACCACACCGTCACCGAGCCTGACATGCTCCGCACGCTGTCCGCGCACATCGGGCGTCGGGTGATGCCGGAGATCCGCAAGGCCTTCGCCTACAGCGCGACGCGCTTCGAGGGCTTCAAGATCGGCTGCTACCACGCTGATGACGCCGGCTTCTTCACCGCGCATCGCGACAACCTCAGCCCGGCGACCGCGCACCGCAGGTTCGCGCTCACGCTGAACCTCAACGAAGACTACGACGGGGGCGAACTGCGGTTCCCCGAGTACGGGTCGGATCGGTACCGGCCGGCGGCGGGCGAGGCGCTCGTGTTCTCGGGCGCGCACCTGCACGAGGTGCTGCCCGTCGAGCGCGGCCGCCGGTTCGTGCTGCTGTCGTTTCTGTTCGGCGACGAACGCCCCAGCGGATAGTCCACCACGGGGGTCGCCCGTCACCCGGACACAGGGTCGCGGTGCACGTGCGGGAGTGGCGGATAATCGTCGGCCGGAGGGCAGCCGAACACCACGCCGTAGGACGCGAGCTCCGTCGCCGAGGTTCCGCCGGCCACGGCGTCAGATGTCGCGGCGCCGCAGTCGCCACGCCGCGAGCAGCAACATGGCGGTCGCATACAGCACCGACCACACGATCAAGGTGGTGGTCGGCGGTGCGATCCCCGCGAACGGGTTGCCGCCCCCCGCCTGCCGGCTCAGCACCAGGACCGATGGCGGCTGCAGATAGAACGACGCGCCACGCCACAGCGCGTCGCTGGGCATGAACAGGCTGGTGCCGATGCCGATCAGCTGCATCGTCTGGTTGCGCAGCTGGTCACCGATCAGCTCGATGATGCCGGCCAGCCAGGCCACGCCGAACAGGCTGAACGTCACGACTCCGCTGGTCACCGCCGACCACGTGGTGCTGGTCAGCAGACCCACGGACAACAGCACCGCGAGCTCCAGCGCGATCACCGCGATCGCACTCGGGGTGTTCAGGGGCGCATAGCCGGCGATGCCGTTGGCGATCGCGATCACGGCCAGCGTCATCATGGCCACGTAGCCGACGGTGACCAGCACGAAGGCCAGCCAGCGCTGTGCCAGCCACGAGGTCCGGGACAGCGGGCGGGCCAGGACAGCGTGCAACACGCCGGAGTCGATCTCGCTCGCGACCGCGCTGCTCGACAGAAAGATCGCCAGCAGTGCCGCGAGGAACCGCACGATGTACAGGCCCAGCACCGTGATCATCGACGCACCGAACGCCAGTGCGGTGCTGTCCGCCTCGGAGGCGGCCCGGCTGTAGAGCGCGCCGAAGCCGAAGCCGAACAGCAGCAGGAACGCGGCGCTGAGCACCAGCCCGATCAGCACGAGCCGGCGGCTGACCGCCTCGCGCATGCTCAGACGCGTCACCGCCAGCGCGGTCATGTCGACCTCCGGCCGTCGCAGTCGGACTTCACGACTCCTCCTTGCCGACGAGGCCGACAAAGGCGTCCTCCAGCGAACGCCTCAGCGGCACCAGCGCACGGATGTGGGCGCCGGACTGCACCAGGTCGACCGCGAGACGAGGCACGACCTCGGGGTCGTCGGTGCCGAGCAGGATCTCGTGTTCGTCCGCGGCGATGACCCGGCCGTATCCAGCGACCAGATCGCGTACCCGCTGGTCGACGTGGTCGAGCTCGATCCGCACCTCCAGCGTCGCACTGCGGACCTCGTCGAGGGTCCCACTGCGCAGCACCTTGCCGCGGTCGATGACCACGACGTGGTCACACACGAGCTCGACCTCGGTCAGCAGATGGGAGTTGAGCAGGACGGCCACGCCGTTGCCGGCCAGCCCGCGGATGAGTTCTCTGATCTCGCGCCGTCCCAGCGGGTCCATCGCCGACGTCGGCTCGTCGAGCAACACGAGATCAGGGTCTCCGACCAGCGCCTGGGCCAGCCCCAGCCGTTGGGTCATGCCCTTCGAGTATCCACGGATGCGCTCGGCGCCACGGCCCTCGAGCCCGACGAGCGCAAGCAGATCGAGCAGACGGCCGGCATCGCGACGAGGGTCGCGACCGGCCAGCCTGGCGTGGAACTGCAGCAGCTCCAGGCCCGTCATCCACTCGGGGAACCGGAAGTGCTCCGGCAGGTAGCCCAGCCGCGTGCGTGCGGCGGGGTCCGCCACCGAGACGCCGAACAGCTCGGCACTGCCACCGGTCGGCCGCACCAGGCCGGTGAGGATCTTGACGGTCGTGGTCTTGCCTGCCCCGTTGGGACCAAGCAGGCCGACGACCTGCCCCGGGGCGACGTCGAGATCGAGGTCGAGCAGCGCGACGCGCCGGCCATACCGCTTGTGCAGGCCGCGGGCACTGATCGCAGCGTCAGCGGAGGCCATCGGCGATCAGGCGCAGCGCGTCGACGTCGAGCCCCTCGGCACCGATCGCGTGGATGCGCCCGTCGGCCTGCCACAGCAGCCCCGAACCCATCGGATCCTGCAACATCAGGCCCGGGTGGCCGGCGACCGTCGTGTCCTGCCACACGACCGAGTCGACCGGCACCGGGATCGGCAGCGTGGTCGTCCAGTCGTCGATCGCGAGCAGCTGCCGCGCCAGGTCGCTGGGCACCTCCGGCCGGCTGAGCAGGTACTCGCGGATCTGGCCCAGCTCGGCGCCGACCGCGTCGACGGTCAGCTGCCCCGCCTCCGCGACGACCAGCATCTGTCCGTCGACCTGGTACGCCGAAGCGACCGCACCAGGCACCGACACGACCAGCTCGGCGCCGTCGAGCGCGGGCGGCAGCTCGGGAGCGCGGGCAGCGACAAACGTCAGTCGCACCGTCGACGGAGGCGACGCCTGCATACCCTCGACCGTCGCGCCCTCGGGCAGCGACGACGTCTGCGAGGGCTGGAAGCCGCTGATGTCGGCAGCCTGTTCGAGGTCGTCGACCTCGGTCGGCTGGGCGTCTTCGATGCCGCCGGTGTCGACGTCGGCGATGTCGGCCAGGCTCTCGAAGCCCACCAGAGGCTGGTCCGGATCGAACGTCACCACCTGGATCTGCTCCGCCCGGAAACCGGCGAGAAAGCCGGCCGCCGCCTGGCGGCCCGACGGCGTGACGACAAGGACGACGGCAACGAGCAGTGCGATCACGCCGGCTGCGATCGACGCTGGGCGTCGAACCGGGTGGTGGCGCGACACCGACGACGGCTGCGGCACGACGTGCTGCAGCGCCGCCTCCACGTCGACCGCCGCAGGGCTGTCCGTGTCGAGCGTGGCGATGGCCGTGGCGGCGAGCCGCGCGGAGGCGCGGAAGCCGGCGACGCATTCGGTACATGCCACGCAGTCGGCCAGGTGACCGGCGACCTCGGCGTCGGCGACGTCGACATGGGCGCGCAGGCGCGCAGCGGTCGGACAGGTCATGGCTGCATCTCCTCGTAGTGACGGCGAAAGGCGTGTTCTCCGCGGGACAACAGCACGCCGACGGAGCCTTCCGCGATGCCGACCGCGGCTGCGATCTCGGCGTAGCGGTAGCCGCTGTGTCGCAGCAGGACGCACATGCGCTGCCGTTCGGGCAGGCGGGCCAGCGCGGACCGCACGAGCTCCCGCTCCTCAGACCGGACCACCTGCGCGAGTTGCGGGCCGGCGCGCTCCACCGGCCGCAGGGGCCGCTCCGCGGCGGCCGACCGTTGCATGCGATCGTTGTTGCGGTCCCGGCCGCGTCGCCGGTTGAAGCTGGCGTTGATCGTCACGCGCCGCAGCCACGCCGCGATCTCTTCGTCCGGCCGGTCAAGCACCTCGTGTGTCGACAGCGCGGTCAGCGCCTCCTGCGCGACATCCTCCGCCTCACTGGCGTCGCCGGTGATGCGCGCGGCCAGGCGGACCAGCTCGGCGTACCGGCGGCGGAAGACGTCGGCGAAACGGTCAGCCACAGCCTGCTCCGTGTGTGCGCATCGAGCCGATCCAACGTTCGTGTCGTGTGCCCCACTCTGGTCAACACCGCTCGGCCCCATTGTCTTACACACCGATCACCGCGACAGCCCGACACCAGTCGCGGGACGGGCGCAGCCCTCCGACCCGACGCCGGCGCCACCGTCGCCTGATGCGAGCTCTACAGTGTGCTCGACCAACCCACGAAGGCGACGAGATGACCATCCGACCCGGCCCGCCTCGGGCGTGGGCCCTGACGCCGGCTGCCGTCGCGTGAGCGCGATCATCGTCAGCGATCTGCGCAAGCGCTACGCGGACGTGGCCGCCGTCGACGGGTTGAGCTTCGAGGTCGCCGAGGGCGAGGTCTTCTGCGTGTTGGGACCCAATGGCGCCGGCAAGACCACGACCGTCGAGATCCTCGAGGGGCACCGCGATCGCACAGGTGGCGACGTCGAGGTCCTCGGGTTCGATCCGCGCCACGGTGGCCGGGAGTTCCGCGAGCGCATCGGCATCGTCCTGCAGGAGGCAGGCGTCGACGACGAGTTCTCGGTGCGTGAGCTGATCACGCTGTACCGGGGGATGTACCCGCGTCGCCGGGCGGTGGACGAGCTCATCGACCTCGTCGGCCTCGGCGAGAAGGCCGACGCCCGGATCAAGACGCTGTCGGGCGGCCAACGGCGCCGGCTCGACCTGGCTCTGGGACTGGTGGGCGACCCAGATCTGTTGTTCCTCGACGAGCCGACGACCGGCTTCGACCCGTCGGCGCGCCGCAAGGCCTGGGTCCTGGTGGACAACCTGCGCACGCTGGGCAAGACCATCGTACTGACCACCCACTACATGGACGAGGCGCAGCACCTGGCTGACCGCGTCGCGGTGATCGTCAAGGGCAGGCTGGTCGCGCTCGGCACGCCCGACGAGTTGAGCGACGACCAGCCCGACGAGGCGCTCATCAGCTTCCGCCTGCCGGCCGGCGTCCCGGCCACGGACCTGCCAGACCTGGGCCCGTCCACAGAGGTCGACGGCCCACAGGTCACCGTGCACACCGCCGCGCCGACCGGCACGCTCGCCACGCTCACCACATGGGCGTCGGCGCACACCGTCGACCTCGAATCGTTGCGGCTGGCCCGTCCGACCCTCGAGGACGCCTACCTGCGCCTGATCGGCGAGCCGGACGGTGGCTGAGCCACCCAGCCGTGGCACCATCGCCATCGGCCGGCCGCATGTGGCGACGATGGTGGGCGCCCAGCTACGACACGCGAACCGGGCGTTCTGGCGCTCGCCGATCGCAGCGTTCTTCACGCTGATCTTCCCCTTGCTGTTCCTGGTGCTGCTCGGCAGCCTGACCGGCAACGAGACCATCCCCGGCACCGGCGGCGTACGCGTCGCGCAGTTCCTGACGCCCGCGATCGCGGCGTTTGCGGCCACGACCGCCGCGTTCACATCCCTGGCGATCAGCGTGGTCATCGAGCGGGAGGAGGGCATCCTCAAGCGGGCACGGGGAACGCCGCTCGCGCCCTGGATGTACATGGCGGCCCGCATCGGCTCGTCGGTGTGGATCGCCCTGGTCTCGGTCGCGCTGATGGTCGCCGCAGGCGTCGCGTTCTTCGGTGTGCAGCTGATCGTCCGCACGCTGCCCGCGGCACTCGTGACGGTCGTGGTGGGCATCGGCTGTTTCGCCGCGCTGGGCCTGGCCGTCGTGTCGATCGCCCCGTCCCAGAGCGCCACGCAGGCGCTGACCAACGCGGTGATCCTGCCCCTGGCGTTCATCTCCGACATCTTCGTGATCGGTGCGTTGCCGCCGTGGCTGGAGCGGATCGGCTGGTTCTTCCCGCTCAAGCACTTCGCCAACGCGATGGCCGACACCTTCAACCCCTTCGCCGAGGGAGCGCAGTTCGGCTGGGACCACCTTGCGGTGATGACCGCGTGGGGCGTCGCCGGCGCCCTCGTCGCGTTGCGCCTGTTCCGGTGGGAACCGCGGCCCGATACGCGTGCCACGCGCGGCACGGCGGGGCCGGCCCCCGAGACGGCGGTGGCGAATCCGAGCATGGTCCTGCGTCCCGTCGAGCGGGTCGGCCGCCCCGGGACCGTGTCGCTGATCGCCAGCCAGGTCGGGTACGCCAGCAGGGCGTTCTGGCGCAACACCGCGTCGGCGTTCTTCATCGTGGGCTTCCCGGTGATCCTGCTGCTGTTGCTGCCGGTCGTGTTCGGCAACGACACGATCGGCGGACGCGGGGACGTGCGGCTCACGCAGTTCCTTGCGCCGGTGCTCGCGGTGTTCGGTGCGGCGACGGCGGCGTACAGCGACTTCTCACAACGTGTCGCGTTCGCTCGGGACCAAGGGGTGCTGAAGCGGATCCACGGCACGCCGCTGCCGGTCTGGGCGTTCATCGTCGGCCGGATGCTGGCGGCGGTCGTCGTGGCGTTCGCGAGCCTGGTCGTCACGGTCGGCGTCGGGATCGTCGTCTACGGCGTCGAACTGGTGCCGCGGTCGCTCCCGGGCCTGCTGGCTTCCGTTGTCGTCGGCATCGGCTGCTTCGCAGCGCTCGGGCTGGGGTTGGCCGCCGTCGCCCCCGACGCCCGCGCGGTCCCCGCCATCGCCAACGCCACGCTGCTGCCGTTGGCGTTCTTCTCCGACATCTTCCTGATCGGCACCCTGCCGCGCTGGATGGAGATCGTGGGGTGGGTCTTCCCGCTCAAGCACTTCACCAATGCAGTCGCCGACGGCATGAACCCGACGGTGCCGGGCGCCGGCTTCTTCTGGGACCACCTGGCGGTGATGACGGCGTGGCTGCTGCTGGGCCTCGCCGTGGCGCTGCGGTTCTGGGCATGGGAGCCGCGCACCCACTGATCCGGGGCGGATCGGACACCCCTCGCGGCTGCCCCGAGCGGGGGAGCCTGACACACCTCCAGCGTCAGGGCGTCGGAAGCGTCGCCAGGAGCCGCGCGGTCACGGCGCGCGTGTGTGGGGCGCGGTCGAGCCAGCCGTCGGCCAGCGCGGCCCGTAGATCGTCGACGGTGTCGAGGTCCGGCCGAACGTCCATGACCGCGGCGGCCAGCCCCAGCCGCGCTGCTTCACGCAGGGTGTCCTCGCCCGTGTGGGCTGTGCTCATCACAACTGCGCTGAGCAGCGACGGCGCGCAGATCGCGCTGCCCAGCAGCGTGTAACCGCCGTCTGCTGCCGGACCGAGCACCACGTCGTGCGCGTCGAGCAGGGAGACCGCCTCGCACAGCGTGGCAGCGTCGACCGTCGGGCAGTCGGCGCCCACCAGCACGACCCGCTCGGCGCCGGCCGCGTGCAGGCTGCGATGCGCATGCGCGAGCCTCCGTGCCAGGCCGGCTCCCACCTGCGCCAGCATCCGCACCCCGGGTGGGCGCAGGCCGTCGAGCACCCCACGGTCGCCCGCGTAGGACCACCACACGTCGGCGGCGGTGGCCAGCGCGGCGTGCGTCACGTCGCGCAGCATGGCCGCGGCGACGGCGACGGCCTGGTCGGCCGACAGCGGTGGCTGCATGCGCGTCTTGACCTGCCCCGGAACCGGAGCCTTGACGACCACTGCGATCGCCACCGGACCGGTCACCGGGCTGCCGACCGGCGGCGGATCCACCATGCAGCAACCATCAGCGCCATCGCGGTGAGCCCAGTGGCGGCCAGGCCGGCCTCAAGCACCGTGCGATCCAGGTGCATCTGGACCGTGTGCCTGCCTGCGGGTACCGCGACCGCACGCAGCACGTGGTCGGCCGCAAGCAGCTCGGCCGGACGGCCGTCGACCGTCGCACGCCACGCCGGGTGGTACAGCTCGGACACCACCAACAGCGCGTCCCCGGTGGTCTCGACCTGGACCGTCAGGTCATCGGTGCCGCGCGCGGTAACCCGAGCGGTGCCCCGCGCGTCCGGATCCAACGCTGGTGGCGCGGTCTCGAGCAGCGCGGTCGTTCGGGGATCGATGCTGCCAGCGGTCAGCAGCCCGACGGCACGCCCGGGCGCCACCCGCGTGGCATCACCAACCAGCCAAGCCCGTGGCAGCGCATCAGGGTTCTCGAGGACCCGGACCTGCCGATCGACGTGGACCTGCGGCCACGCCGCCATCCGCTCGCCCACCAGCTCGGGATCCGAGTGGTCGACGCGGCGGTTGATGACCACCCAGCGCCCGTTGAGCAGGTCGAACGCACCGCTGTCGAACGCCGCCGGAAACAGGTTGGCCACGTGGTAGTCCTGACCGCGGCCGTTGGCCGCCGTGATCAGATCGTCGAACCGCGCGAGGTGGACCGGGCTGTAGCCCTGGGTGTGCTCGAGCCCGAGCAACATGCTCTCGTTGTGCGCCTCGAGCCACTGCACACTGGGAAAGTGCCAGAAGAAGAAGTACGACGCGGACACCACCGAGCCGTCCTCGCGGGGCACCGGAGTGAACGCGGCATAGCGGCCCACCTCGCCGCGGTCCCGCTGGTCCTGCAGAAACCGCCCGGCTCCCGACGGCGCGTAGAACGCGTCCGGATCGATTCGACGCAGCAGCTCCGGGTTGCGAGGCGCGTCGAGCGCCTGCTGGAACGCGCGGACGTTCGCCCAGCCCAGCTCCACTGACAGCAGCACGATCACCACCACGACCAGCGCCGATGTGGCGACGTGGCGTAACCGCAGGCGCGACAGTGCCACCCCGACCAGCAGCGCGATCGCCGGGTAGGCGACCAGCAACACGCGTTGGGGCGCGTGGGTCAGCACGCGATCAAGTCCCGGAACCACGAACAGCGGCGCGTTGAGCGGCGTGAGCGTCGGGATGGCCAGCACCAACGCGCCGGCGAAGACGCCGCCGAGCAGCCACACGAGCCGGTCCCGCCGTGCGGCCACCACGGCCACGACCGCCAGCAGGACCGGGATCACGCCCACGTGCCAGATTCCGGGCCGCACCAACGCAACCCAGTCGGCCGGCCACCAACCGCTGTGCCAGGCCGTCAGGCTCTGCCCTGGATACCCGCCGGCCAGGTTGGTCGCCGGGTTCATCTGCAGTCGCGGCCACACGACGGCCGCCGACAATCCCACGCCGACGATCGCCAGCGCCACGGCGTTCGTCGCGATGGTCTGCAGTTGCTGCCGGCGCGGCCGTGCCGACTGCAGCCCGCGTCCCACCAGCCAGACCGCCGCGAGGAGCATCACGTACACGGTGCCCTGCCCGAGCCAGCCGCCGGCGACCTGCGACAGCGCCACGCCAGCCAGCGCCCAGGCCCCGACGCGCCGGGCGCCGGACGTCACCAGCGCACGATCGATGCCCAGGAGCAACCACGGCAGCCACGCCTCGACCGAGACGAACGCCACGCAACAGACGTTGCGCTGGAACACGAACCCGTTGAACGTCGCCGTGAGCGCCGCGGCGAGCGCCGCGGCGACCGGCAGTCGCAGCGCCCGAGCCAGGACGTAGGTCCCGGTGCCGACGAGCACGAGCTGCGACGCCAGGAACGCATGGACGCCGGCACCCAGCGGCAGGACCCCGAACAGCGTCATCGCGGGCAGGTACCCCCAGCCCGACAGCGGGTCGCCGGCAGAGGGCGTCCCACCGAACACGCCCGGGTTCCACTGTGGGATGTGTCCGGCGGCCAGCTGGTCTCCCAGCCAACCGAACCACGGGATGAACTGGGTGGCCACGTCCATGCCGACCGCGATGCCTCCGCGGTGGGCGACGGCGTGCACGACGACGACCAGCACGACGAGTCCGCCCAGCGTCGCGCGGTCGCGGGGATCGTCCAGCACACACGCCGGCGCCGCCGCATGGGGATCGCGGCCCGCTCGGCGGTCGGCGGCACCGTTGACCGCTCGCGGTTCGACGAGCGTCATCCGACCAGCCTCCGGCAAGCGGGACCATGCGTCCCCGACGTTGTCCGAACGCCACGGGGCTGCCGCTGGGAACACCGTCGGCGCCCGGGCGCTCCAGTGCCCGCAGCGACCGGACGCCGACCCGCGCGTTTGATCCGCCTTCCAGGACGCACCATCGCCGCGAGCCTAGCGGCCCGCCCGCGGAATTGGCCTTCCGGCGCCCTCCACGACGCGGTACCGTGGTGCCCAGGGCCGGGTTTCGGCGCGAAGGAGGGCTCCATGGACCTCGGACGACCTGTCGCACGCCACCACATCCGACGTGCGCACGAGGTGATCGACCTCGAGGAGATCACCGTCGAGCCGGCGGTCGACGAGAAGACCGTCGACGAACAACCGGTCGGCTCGGAGACTCCGGAGCGCTGAGCACCACCGCGGCACCGTGGAGACGCTGTTCAGTCTGTCGGTGCTCGCGCTGCCGCTGCTCGCCCGCGGCCTCGCCGAGGCCGCCCAGCGGCACGTGCGGCGCAACGGGTGGCGCGGTCACGAGCCGACCGACTCGCTGGAGGCCAGCCGCGGGTACAAGATCGCCCAGCTGATCGTCGGCCCCAACGACGATGCGTGGCTGGCCGGCGTAACCAGTCTGCGGTACGGCGTCGATGGCCTGGCCCGCTGTCGCCGTCGCGCATGCGTGCCGCCCGGGTTGGACTGCCGCTGCGGGTTCTACGCGTTCCGCGAGCGCGCCCGGGCTGTCGACCTGTTCGGTGTGCTGACCGTCAGACACCCGGCCCGCAGCTACGTGCTGTTGAGCGTCGACCTCGACGGTCAGGTACTCGAGTACGAGCGTGGGTTCCGGGCACAGCGCCAGCGCGTACTGCGCATCGAGGTCCCGAGCGTCTGCACCCGCTGCCTGCGCGACGGCCTGCGCACGCCCGCCACGACGTTCCTCGCCCATGCCCACTTCCGGGGCGAGCAGCTGCTGTACGAGCGCACGCTGTCGGCCCGGGTTGCGCTACCGCTGGGTAGCGCACCCGTCCGGCCGGTCTGTGCCGGGCACGTTCCCGACGACGCCGGCCGCCGCTACAACCTCGCGCGGCTGCGCGGGCTGACCGGTACCGAGGTCACGCTGCTGCCCGACGCCGAGCTACCGGCGGTCGGCGGCGCCGCCGCGGCCTGACCGGGTCGAACCCCGGGCGCCGCCCTACCCGCGGCCGAGGCGCAACAGATCGCCCACGACGCAGCCGCGCCGTTCGCGTTCGATGCGGGTCGCCAGCACGAGCAGCAGCAGTGCGGTCGTCAACGCGTCACCGAACGCGTGGTGCGCACGCAGTTGCGGCACGCCGAACCGTCGCGCGGTTGCTGACAGCGACGCCGGCTGCGCGACGCTGCCCACCCGCTCATCGAGGCGGCGGACGATCGCCATGGTGTCCACCAGGCCGGCCTGGACCCCGCTCAGCCGGCCCAGCAGCGCACGCTCGATCCATGCCCCGTGCGCCACGACGATCCGGTCGGCGACGGCGGCACGCAGGCGTCCCGCAGCATGCTCCAGCTCGACACCGGCGCTGAGCTGCTGCGGAAACAGCCCGTGGATCGGCAGCGACTCGTGGGGCAGGTGTCCGTCGTACGCGATTATGTGGTACCCCGCAGCGCCCAGCCGGACACGACCGTTGCGGATCGCGACCCACCCGACCGACAGCGGCCGCGCGGTCCTCGGGTCGCCGCTGGTGGTCTCGAAGTCGACAGCAACGAACTCCGCGTCGCGCCAATCACGGTCGTCTCTACGCCGGAACAACATCGCGATGCCGCGCGCCGCGTCACAACACGTGCAAGTTGACGACGATGGCCTCCTGCGTGGTGCGCGCGATCACGACGACGGCCTCGGTGCTCGCGGAGGGGTTCTCCTCGATGTGGGGGACATGGGGTGGCACGTAGACGTAGTCGCCTGCTGCGGTCGCGAGCCGCACGAGCTCACCCTGCTCGTTGCGGAACGAGAACGCGGGCGTGCCCGACACGACGTAGATCCCGGTCTCCGACCGACCGTGATGATGTGGCTGGCTGGCGGTCGACGGCGCGACGCGGGTCTCGCCCATCCACAGCGCCGACGAGCCGACGGTGTCGCCCGACACCGCGGCCCGGCGCGACATGCCGTCGGACTGCGACGTCTGATCGGACAGGTGGGCACGCCTGATCACCCGCAGCTCGCTCATCATGCAACCTCCTGTCGTGTCCCAGGGTCTGCACCGGACCGGTGCCCGCAACCGCGCGCACCCCTAGCCCAACCTGCCGGTCTGGTACCGGCTCTCGATGCTCTGCTGGGCTGTGCGCACGGCCTTGAACGTCTCCCGGAGCTGGGCGCGCGTCAACGCGTGCAGCCGGTCGGGGTTGAGCCTGTTGTCCATTGGCTCACCCGCCTGCACGCGGTCCAGCTGTCGCCGCAACCGCAACGCGGTCGCGAGCTCATATCCGGCACGTAGCGTCGCTGCCAGGCCGTCCGACAGCAGGTGGGCGTCAGCGGCCGCGGCGAGCCGGGCGTCGGTCGCGATCTGCCCGCCGCCGCGCACCATCGTGTGCAGGCGGCCGATGTCGGCGATCGGCAGGGTCACACCGGCCTTGACGTCGAACGAGCCGGCGTGCTCGCCGGAGCGCTCGACCGCGAAGCGCTTGAAGAACCCCAGCGGTGGGCGGTGACGAGTGGCGTCCCTGGCCAGCCGCGCGAGGAAGACATCGTGCTGTGCGGCGCTCGCAATGACCGGCGCCAGCAGCTCGGCGACCTGCAGCTTCCCGGCGACCGTCCGGAGATCGAACGCGATCGTCGAGTCCATCAGATGCTTCTCGCTCGGCCGAGCGATCCAGTCGGCGAACGCACGCCGCCACCCGGATACGGTGTGTCGCCACGCGGCGTTCGCGGCCATCACCCCGCCGTTGCAGCGCGGGTACCCGCACCGCTCGAGCGCGTCGACCATCCATTCCGCGACGGTGGCCCACCACGCGTGACCGTCGGCGTCGAGGTCGTCGGGCAGCACCAGTCCGTGGTCCTGATCGCTCTGCAGCGTCTGTTCGCGTCGCGCCTGGCTGCCGAATGCGATCCAACCGTAGTGACCCGGTGGATCGCCGTACTCCGTGAACGCCAGCGTGAGCAACCGACGCTGCACGCGATCCGTGACCGTCGCCACCACCCGCCCGACGTCGCCCGCGGTGGTTCCCGCGGCCAGCAATGCCTCCACCGCGTCCGGCAGATCGGCGAGCGCCGCCGCGACCGCGTCGACCGAGGTGGCGCGATCGATCGCCGTCCGCAGATGCAGCGGGCTGCGGGTGCCCAGCTCGAGCAAGTCGTCGGCGCTGACCATGCCGACCAGCCGGCCGTCCTCGGTGACCGGCAGGTGATGGATACCGGTGGCCAACATCTCGATGAGCGCCTGGAACACCGGCGTGTTGGCCCTGATCGTGTGCACGTCGTAGCTCGCGATGTCCCTGATCGGCGTCAGCGGGGACCTTCCTTCGGCGACGAGCCGGGAGCGCAGGTCCCGGTCGGTGACGATGCCGATGCGGTCTGGTTCTGTCACGACCACCGATGAGATCCGCTCGGCGGTCATGCGGGCCGCCACCCCGGCGCACGTGTCGTGCGGTTCGACGGTGTGGAGCGGGGACCGCATGACGGTCCGCACCGCTGCCGTCTGCAGGTCGATCGAGCGGGTGGGCCGGTCGAGGGCCTCCACGAGCAGGTCACGTGCGGCCGACCACGCCAGGTCGATCGCGTGTTCGGGCAGCCACACCACCAGGCTGGGCTCGACCGGGTCCAGGCACTCGTCTGTGGCGGGTGCGCAGAACTCACCCTCCGCCACCATGTCGACGGTGCGGGTGTCGTCGTCACGGATCACGATGCCGCCGCGTTGGACGACGAACGCGGGCGTGAGCGCCGCGGTCGTGTCGTCGAGGTAGGCGATCTCCGCCTCGGCGGCGAGGCTGCGCAGCAGCTGTCGAGCGACACCGACGAACGCGGGACAGGCGACCAACAGGTCGACCACATCGTCAAGGACCTCTGGCGGCATGCGGCTGGTGGCCATGCCACCACGATCCCCACTGGTCCGGCATTCATCCCGTCCACGCTGTCCGACAGCGGGCCGTGAGGCTGTGGTGTTAGGCTTGCAGCGGCGAGTCCCACGCCGAACCCTCACCCGGGCGCCCACGCCGCCCGTCGCCGAGGGCAAAGGGGCCTATCCGCCTCGGGACGATCGCACACATCGGTTCGCTGCCATGGCTGCGCCGGCCACGCGCGTGGGGCGTCTGCTGGGACGCAGTCACGGAGGGTCGACCGATGACGAGTGACAAGCGACGCAAGGCGCGGATCCGCGCGCGGATGGCCAAGACGGGAGAGCGGTACACGACGGCGCGCCGGCACGTCGTGGGTGCCGACCCGCCGATGCCGACGGTACTCGGCTACGAGCTGCGGGGTGGGTTGCACCCCGACGCCGCCGTCGTTGCCAACGTGCTGGCCAACTCGGGTGTGACCGGCCCCGACAACGCACCGTTGTCCGAGGCGGTCGTGTTCGGCGTGATGGGCGGCCTCGGTGCCGGCTACATCCTGTGGGAGTTCTCCGGCCGGCGGGGCCGGTCCACCGCGAGCCTCGTGGAACCAGGCTCCACGGAGTCCGCCCACGACGACAGCCGGGTCGTCACGCTTGGATTCCGCAACCAGTGGCAGTACCACGACCGCGGTGTCCGAGCCGCGTTGGACCGGCTCGGCGTGCCCTACGACCGGCAGACGACCAGCGGCGCCAGGACCGCGGCACGCCATCTCGACGTCCCGCTCGACGCGGGAAGGCCCGCGGTCGTCTGGCCCGACCGCGGCGTGCTCGGGTACTGGCAGCTGCCGTCGGACCTGAGCGGCCACGGCGGCCACCCCGTGGTGGTGATCGGGCGGGACGGCGACCGCATCCAGCTCGACGACCGCGGTAGCGCCCCGCTCACGGTCACCCGCGAGGTGCTCGACCGTGCCCGTGCTCGCGTCGGCTCCTACAAGAACCTGCTGATCGACCCGCTGCCCGACGGCATGATGATCACCGCTGGGCGGTTGCGCACCGCGATCAGCGCCGGCATCGACGACTGCACCGGCCAGATGCTGGGCACGTCGACGTCGTTCGCACTGCCCGCCTGGCGCAGGTGGGGCCGGCTGATGACGGCCGCCGGCGACGCCAAGGGGTGGCGGCAGGTGTTCGACGACCGGGTCGGCCTGTGCGGGGCGCTGCTGTCGGTCTGGGAGGCCACGAGCGCGTCGGGCATGACCGGTGGGCATCTGCGCGGGTTGTACGCCGACTTCCTCACCGAGGTCGGCCCGACGGTGGGCATCGACGTCGGCGACGTGGTTCACGGTCTGCGTGACGCCGCCGAGCTGTGGACACAGCTCGGCAGCATCGCGATCGGCGTCGAGGACCAGTTGTGCCACCTGCGCGACCTGACGGTGACGGTTCGTCAATGCGTCGCCGGAGACGGCGACGGCGGCGCCGACGAGGCGGCCGCGGCCGGCACCGAGTTGTGGAAGCGCCGCGCGGCGCTGGACGCCGAGTGCCCGTTGGCGCCCGACGCCGTCGAGCAGCGGTTCTCCGAGATGGGCGACACCCTGCTGCGCATCCACGACGTCGAATCGCGAGCCCTGAGCGGCCTGGCCGCCGTGCGGCAGCAGCTCGAGCGACCGTGACGCAGCGCCCCGGTCGCCGCGGCCGGGGCTGCGGGCCGCGGCGGCCGGGGCCAGGGGTTGCGGACCGCTCCGGCCGGGGCATCCTGCGGCCATGCGCATCGAGACCTACGACGACGGCAGCGCCGTCGCCGGGCGGACCGCCGAGGTGATCGCCGACGCGGCCCGCGCCGGAATCCGCAGGCATGGACGGGCGGCGCTGGCGTTCAGCGGGGGGTCGACGCCGGCGCCGATGCTGCGGGCCCTCGCCCGGCTGCCGGTGCGATGGAACGCGACGCACATCGTGCAGGTCGACGAGCGGGTTGCACCCGACGGTCACGCCGATCGCAACTGGACGATGATCGCCGACACGCTGCTGGCCGATGACACCGTCCCGGAGCCGCTACTGCACCCGATGCCGGTCACCGACGACGACCTCGAGGCCGCGGCGAGAAGCTACGCGACGCGTCTGCAGACCGTGTGTGGCGTCCCGCCGATCGCCGACGTCGTGCACCTCGGCCTCGGCGCGGACGGCCACACAGCATCGCTTATCCCGGGGGACCCGGTACTCGACGTCCGTGACCGCTGGGTCGCGATCGCAGGACCGTACCAGGGGCGCATGCGCATGACGATGACCTATCCGACGATCAACGCGGCGCGGCTGGTGGTCTGGCAGGTGACCGGCGCCGACAAGGCCGCGGCGCTGCGGCGGGCGCTGCAGGGCACCGGCGTTCCGGCGTCACGGATTCGCCGGCGCGATGTCATCGTGATCGCGACCCACGACGCCGCGGCCGAGCTGAGCGAGCCGGTCTAGCCGCCACCACGGCGCACGGCGACCGCGTGTCCGGCCAGGACCACCAGCATCCTGACCGCGGTCTTCACCGTGGGCCACGGTCTGCCTGTGACCTTGGACACACCAGCCCGGACGCGGTACGCGACGTCGACCTCGCGGATCCGCAGACCAGCGCGTGCGGCGCGCAGCGCGAACTCCAGCGGCCAGCCGTACGTGCGGTCGCGCGCACCGATCAGGTCCACGACGTCGGCGCGGAGCACCTTGAACGGGCCGATGTCGTGCAGATCCACTCCCGCGATCCGGCCGCACAGGCGCCCGAGCACGGCGTTGGCGGCCGCGACGTGCCGCGGCATCGCGCCCGGCTCCCGCCGGCACGGAGCGCGCCGACCGAACACCACGTCGGCGCGACCCTGCTGCAGGGGGGCGAGCATGTGCGCCAGATCGGCCCAGTCGAACGTGCCGTCGGCATCGAGGATCGCGATGTACTGCGCGCCCGCGGCGGCGGCCAGGCCACGCTGCACCGCCGCACCGTAGCCGCGGAACGGCTCGCTGACCACGCGCGCCCCCAGCGCCGTCGCGACGGCCGCCGTGCCGTCGGTCGAGGCGTTGTCGACCACGACGAGCTCGACCCAGTCCGGTGCCCCACGGAGCGCTGCGGGCAGCGCGTCGGCCTCGTTGAGCGCCGGTAGGACCGCGACGACGCCGTCCACGCCGGCTATCCCGCCAGCGACGCGCGCAGCGGGGCGGTGGCGAAGTCGGCGACGCCGGCGGCGAAGTCGATGCCGGCGCTGAAACCCAGTTCGCGGCGCGCCCTGGTCGGATCGGCGAACACGTGCCGCACGTCGCCGACCCGCCACCGTCCCGTGACCACGGGCTCGGGCGCATGCGGGCCGAACGCGGCACGCAGTGCGACGGCCAGGTCGAGCACCGACCTCGGCGTGCCGCTGGCCACGTTGACCGGTCCGTCGACCGGTGTGGGTATCAGCAGCGCCCGCACGGTGGCGGCCGCGACGTCGGTGACGTGGACGAAGTCGCGCAGCTGCCCACCGTCTTCGAAGACCTGCGGGGCATGGCCGATCTCGTAGGCGCTGCGAAAGATGCTCGCGACGCCGGCGTACGGGGTGTCTCTGGGCATGCGGGGTCCGTAGACGTTGTGGTACCGCAGCATCGTGACCGGCACGCCACATTCCGCGCCGAACACGCGGCACAGATGCTCCTGGTGCACCTTCGTCGCGGCGTAGGTGCTGCGCGGGTCGATTGGCGCATCCTCGGGCACCGCGTCCGGGACCAATGCGTCCCCGGTCCGCGGATCACGTGGCTCGAAGTGGCCCGCCGCCAGGTCGTCGGGGTCGCGTTGGGGCGGCCGGACGACACGACCGTCCGACCCACGGTACCGACCCTCGCCGTAGACGACCATCGAGCTGGCCAGGGCCAACCTGCCCGCGAAGCCGGTCTCGGCCAGCGCCCGGAGCAGCGCCGCGGTACCCAGCGCGTTGTCACGGACGTAGTCGGGCGCGTCCAGGAAGTCCTTGCCGATGCCCACGCGTGACGCGAGATGCGCGACGGCGTCCGTGCCGGCCACGATTCGCGGGCGTCTCGCGACCGACACAAGGTCGGCTTCGACGTAGTCGACGTCACCACGCAGGTAGGACGGACGCCCCGCGTGCGCGGCATCGGACAGCACGTCGAGCACCCGCACGCGATGCCCGTCCGCGACCAGCGCATCCACGACGTGCGACCCGATGAAGCCGGCGCCGCCCGTGACCAGAACCTGCATGGGAAACTCGCTCCGTTCGACTACGAGCGGCCCGTGGGCCGGGTGGCAGCGGAGCCTGCACCATCATCCCGGTCCCGTCCGCGATACCACGCCCACCCCGCGCAACCGACCCAGATGACCCCGAGCAGCACGAGATACCCGACACCGTAGTGCAACGGCAGTCGCGACGGGTCGCCGGCGCGTACGCCGTAGCCGCGTACCAGCGGGAACGCGAGCAACGTGACCAACGCCGACAGGGCCAGGCCCGTCTGCAGCGGGGCGCGCAGCGCGCGGGGGCGGACCCACCGCAGGCCCCTGCCCGCGGCAAGCGCGAGCGGGGCGAAGACCAGGTCGTGGGCGACGATCGCGCCCACCACCCACGTGAGGATCGGCCGCCAGCGGACGTCGAGGATTCCGGTGCCGCGATGCAGCCACATGCCGTACAGCCCGAACCCGCCAACGAGCGCGCCCAGCACCGTCAAGCCCCAGAACAGCCATCCCGGCACGGCTTCGACCCGCGTGTCGAGATCGGTGGCCACGTCGTTTGTCCGCTGCCCGGCGCCCGTCATCACAGCACCTCGACGGTACCGACCCACTTGGTCTGCAGCACGCCGGGGTTGTTGGGGGCGATCAGCCGTACCGGGTAGCCATGGTCGAGGTGGAGGTCTTCGCCCTCGACCTGCAGCGCGAGGAGGGTGTCGGCGTCGGCGGCAAGCGCCGGAGTCAGATCGCAGGCACGGTAGAAGCCTCCGGACTGCAGCGACGACACGCGCACGCTGGCACCCGGCCTCACACCGGCCCGGGACAGCAACGTCGCCACGCTGACGCCGGTCCAGCGCTTGGTAGCCGACCATCCTTCGACGCATGCGATGGGCAGCACCGCCTCGTGCTGCGGCAGGGCCAGCAGGTCCGCGCGGGACAGCCGCAACTCGGCGCCGACGTTGCCCACGACGCGCAGGCGGTAGGCGGGGTCCACCGCAGTCAGCTCGACGCCGGCCGACGCCGCCGTCTTGTTCACCGGGAAGCCCTGCGGGCCGACCGAAGGCGCCCGGGCGTTGAGCACCGCCAGCCGCTCGAGCGGCCGGACCGTGCCGCCCGCGTACGCGGCAACGAGCACCCCCGATGCGGCGACGGCGCCGGTCAGGACCGTCCGACGCGTCAGTCCACCCTCCGGCGGAAGCGTGTCGCGCGGTGCGGTGCCATCTGGCAGTCCGCGCCGCACGGCCTGCGCGGCGACAGACGCCTTCGCGCCGACGTGGGCGATCAGTGCGCCGAAGGTCACCCACGCCATCCAGTAGTGGCCGACCGGGAAGAAGAAGCCCCACGGGTACCAGTACATGACGTTCTGGACGCCGGTGATCAGCATGAACAGGCTGCCCCCGACCAGCACGGGCAGGCTGAGCCGCTCGATCAGGTGTCGCGCGCCACGAACCGGTGGCCACGTGAACAGCTGCGGGTAGACCACGAACAGCTTCGCCAGCAGCAGGGGAAACGACGCCACGCCCGTGACGACGTGCAGGCCCTGCGTCACACGGTACAGGCCGCCACCGGTTGTCGGCCAGGCCCGCCACCCGCCACCGCTGACGACGTCGTGGGCGAGCAGGCTTCCGCCACTTTGGATCAGGTGCGACAACAGCCCGGTGGCGAAGCAGACGCCGAAGGCGATCCCGAGTGCGATGCCGAGCCAGGAAGCCGGCGCGGCGTCGTGCACCCCGCTGCGGAACGAGCCGGGCCGGAAGGGCGCGACCTGAGGTGGCGTGACGAGCCACGCCAGGACCCGACGGCTGCGGACCGCTCGCGACCCGACGCCCGACGCCTCATTCGCACCCGCGTCCGGTCGTCGGCCACGCCGCGCGGGGTCGGACGTCACGGCTTGGCCACGCTGCCGACGATGTACACGACGCTGAGCAGTGCGAGGCCGGCGGTAGACGCCCCGATCAGGGCGTTGAACCGCTCCCCGCGCAGGCGTACCGCGAGCGCCCACACGAGCGGTAAGGCGGTGAAGACGAACCGCGGCCGTGGCCCGAGCGTGTGTGCCATCGCCGCCAGCCCGATCACGCCGCCGGCGTACAGCCCGAGCACCGCGGGCGGCCGCCACCACCACAGCGCCCACGCTCCCGCGAGGACCGTCAGCAGTCCGAGGCCGAGCAGCACCGTGCCCGGATCCGGGTCGGACCAGCGCAACAGGTTGCCGAGTCGCTCCGCGTTTCCCGCGCCGAAGTCGACCCGTTCGTCCCAGCCGTTGCGCTGGATGAGATCCCAGGCGTCGATCCGCCCGGTGCGCCACCACAGGAACGCATGGAACCCGATGGCCCCGATCGGTGCGAGCAGGGGGGCGACCAGGCTGCGCCACTCACCGCGGCGGGCGATGGCGGAACCGGCGGCCCACAGGCACACCGGCAGCAACACGATCGCGTTCGGCCGCGCAGCGGTCGCCAGCGCGGCCGCAACGCCCGCAAGCCACCAACGCTGTTCGACCAGCGCGATCAGGCAGAGCACCACCAGGCACAGCATCAGCGCCTCGGCGTACGCGATCGACAGCACGAACGACCCTGGGAAGACGCAGACCAGCAACGCAGCGCGGTCGGCGGCGGCACGGTCGGCGACCCGGCCGACGAGCACCCACGACCCGACAACGACGCCGAACCCCAGCAGCGCCGCCACGATGGTCGCGCTGACCTCGATCGGCACACCGGCCGGGCGCGTGTACCTGGCGACCAGCGGCCACAGCGGGAAGAACGCGCCTCTGAGCACCGCGTGATCCGCGACGATCGCGTCCGGCGTGGCCGCTCGGCCGGCATAGCCGAAGGCGGCCGTGTCCAGATACCAGCTCGCGTCGAGCCGCCGCAGCAGTGCGTTGGCCGTCAGATCGCTGCGCAAGGTCCAGCCCGCCAGCACCCCCGTCCACACGACCACCCGCGACAGCGCGTACCAGGCCGCCAGCCGCTGGAGCGTCGACCGGTCGGGCCGGGGAACCGCGGAGGCGGCCACCGCCCGCTGGGCTGTCGCCAGTGCACTCATCGCTCAGTCATCCCCGAGACGGACGGGATCAGCTGCCCGCAGGTCCAGCCGGTCGGCGGCGGCGGCAGCGCCGGCAACGATTGCCAGCCACCCGAACGAGTCCTCCACGATCCCGAGCTCACCCGACGACAGATCAGAGAAGCTGTCGACGCGGCGGACGTCAAGGGTCTCATGCCGCGTGCCGACCCGCACCGGCTGACCATGGTCGAGCCCGGCGCGCTGCAGATCGCCGGTCGTGACCGACAGCTGCACGTTGCCGTAGCAGTCGATGTGACGGATCTGCGTGGCGATCTGGCGGTGCCCGACGACGGAGTCCACGCCGTCCAGACGCTGCAGCCGGCAGGGGTCCATCCGCGGCCCGACGTCCGAGGGCGCGACACCTGTGGCCAGGTGGGCGGCCACCGGTGCGAACACGTCGCGCCCGCGGAAGACCGGCGACGCCGGCGCGCGGTGCCACCGTCCGTCGGTGAGCAGATAGGCCGCGTCGATGCCGCCCAGCGCCTCCGCTGCCGGCAGCAGCAACCCGTTGTCCGGACCGACGAGGCGCGAGGCGCCGGCGACGAGCGCGACGCCGGGCCGGGTCGCCGCATCGGGGTCGACGACCGCGAGGTGCACCGCGGCCGGAGCGACCGACACGCAGTCGGCGAGCGCGGTGGCACCGCGGCGGACGTCGAGTGCGGGAACCGTGTGGGTCAGGTCGATCACCGTCGCCTCCGGCGCGACCGTGGCGATCACGGCGCGACAGATACCGCTGTAGGTGTCTGTCAGACCGAAGTCCGAGAGAAAGGTGATCACGGCGCTCACGCTGGTGCAGACCTCGCTCGTGGCATCTGGGTAACTGCGACGCCGCATCCACCGCGGCGTGCTGACGATAGTGGCACGCGGACCCGGACGCACCGGTCGATCGTGGATCGACGGAGCCTGTTTCGAAAAACTTTGCGACCGTCGGCAGGGGACGGTCCGCCACGCGCTTCGCGGAACCAGGCTCCGCGAACTTGCGACCGTGTCAGGACGGTCCGCCACGCGCTTCGCGGAACCAGGCTCCGCGAACTTGCGTCCGTCGGCAGACGGTCCGCCACGCGGTCTAGCGCGCCCGTGCCGTCACCCAGTCGTCCACCAGCCGCTCGAGTGTGCGCAGTGGGACGGCCGCGTGGCCGAGGACCGCGGTGTGGAACGCCGCGACATCG
>JAHELV010000026.1:0-1817 GCA_024644015.1 Nitriliruptorales bacterium | reverse complement strand
GACGGTCCGCCACGCGGTCTAGCGCGCCCGTGCCGTCACCCAGTCGTCCACCAGCCGCTCGAGTGTGCGCAGTGGGACGGCCGCGTGGCCGAGGACCGCGGTGTGGAACGCCGCGACATCGAAACGTGCGCCCAGCGAACGCAGGGCACGCTCGCGCAGCGCGACGATGTGCGTCCGCCCCGCCATGTACGACAGCGCCTGCCCCGGCCAGCCGATGTAGCGGTCGAGCTCGTTGTCGATGTTGCGCTCGGCCTGTGGGCTGTTGGCCCGCATGAACTCGACCGCCCGCGACCGCGGCCACCCGAAGGCGTGCATCCCCGTGTCGACCACCAGTCGACAGGCGCGCCACGAGTCGAACGACAGCATTCCGAGCCGCGACACGTCGTCGGTGTACAGGCCCATCTCGTCGGCGAGGCGCTCGACATACAGACCCCATCCCTCTGCGTACGCCGTCAGGTACACCACACGCCGCAGCGTGGGCAGGTCGAGCTCCATGGCGGTGGCGATCTGGGTGTGGTGACCGGGGACGCTCTCGTGGAACGCGAGCGCTTCGGCCTCGAATCGCGGCCGCAGATGCGGCTCGGTCGTGTTGACGTAGTAGATGCCCGGCCGGCTACCGTCCAGCGCCGGCGGCTGGTAGTACGCGATCGTCGACTCCGGCGCCTCTATCGGCGGGACCTCGCGGACCTCGCACGCGATCGACGGCCTGGCCTCGAACCACTCGTCGACGGCGTCCTGCGCCCGATCCAACGCGATCACGGCCGCGTCGAGGACCTGTCGCGACGTGGTGAAACGCAGCGCGGGATCCTCGCGCAGTCGCGCGAAGATCTCGGCGACGTCGGTCGTGCCGAGCGTCCGGCCGCCCAGCTCGCGATACTCGTCGGCGAGCGCGGCGATCAGGTCCAGGCCAAGCTGGTGATAGTGCTCGGGCGACGCGTCGGTCGTCGTGTGCAGCGCAACCGCGTCGCGGTACAGCTGCGCCCCGCCGGGCAGCCGGCACAGGCCGACCTGGTCGTCGGGTCGCGCCGCGAGGGCGACCTGACCCGCGAGGATCGTCCGGTGCCGTCGCAACGCGGGACGCACGACCGCCGTCAGCACCTCGTCGAGGAGCGCCCGCCAGCGACCCGGATCCGGGTACTGCGGGGGTGGGTCGACCAGCAACGGATCGTCGTCGGCGTCCTCCAGGTACCGGTCGATCTGGCGCACCGTCGCGGCGACCAGGCGCACCGCCGGAACGCAGCCGCTGCGCAGTCCGGCGAGCAGCTGGTCCTCGGCGGCCCGCAGCCAGTCAGGGATGCGCCGGCAGCGTTCGAGGTAGTCGTCGGCGTTCGCAGGCTCGCGCAGGACCAACTTCGGCATGCCGGCCAGCAACGCCGATGCCGCGCTCCCGATCGCCGCCCCCGACGTGACGGGGCCGGCGGCGGACTGCAGGTAGCGGTCGTCGAGTGCGTGGGCGGCCTGTGCCACCACGTGGGTCACCACGTCGTGGGTGACGCGGTCCCCGGTCGACAGGGCCCCCACGTCGACCTGGGCCGCGCGCCGCCGCAGCACCGCGAGCGCCTGCCTGCTCCTTTCGACCCCCGCAGGCGACACGTCCGGCAGCACGGCATCGAAGCGGTGGTCGCCGAGCAGGCTCGCCTCCAGCGGCGACAGCGCCATCACCGCGTCGTACACGTCGTCGACGAGCTTCTGGCGTGGCTGGGTCATGGCTGTGACCTACCGCTGGCGCTACATGAGGTCATGACCGAGACGTCTCCCGGTTGGATGACGTTGAGCGTAGCCGCCGTCACCGCGCCGGAAACGGCATCTGCAGCCAC
>JAHELV010000004.1:116798-121580 GCA_024644015.1 Nitriliruptorales bacterium | reverse complement strand
TGTCCACAGCCATCCGGCGGCGCGCTGGGCGTCACCGCGGCGGGCTGCCTACCGTGCGGTCATGCAGCCGTCTTCACCGTCGCCGCTCGTCGAACGGGTGCGCCTGGCCGGCGCCGCTCTGGAGCTCACGCCGGCGCACATCATTGGACTGCTCGTGCTCGCGTCGTGCGGCTGCGCCGGGCTCGTGGCGCTCTGGTGGACCGCGCGTGCGGAACCCGCCGTGCACATCGCGCCGCTCGTCGGCGCCACGCCGTCGGCATCCGAGCAGTCAGCGGCGCCGCAGCCGCCGGTCGTCGTCGTGCACGTCAGCGGGGCGGTCGCGTCCGAAGGCGTCCAAGAGCTCGCCATGGGATCTCGTGTCGTCGATGCCATCGACGCCGCAGGTGGCCCTCGTCGGACGGCCCGCACCGATCAGCTCAACCTCGCGCGCACGCTGCAGGACGGCGAGCAGATCCATCTCCCGGACGCTACGGAGCTGCGGTCGGCGCCAGGCACGGCGGGGGGCGACGGCACGCCCGGCGCAGCGGCGCACGCAGGCGGCAACCGCGTGAACCTGAACCGAGCGTCTGACGACGAGTTGGAGGCGTTGCCGGGCGTCGGACCCGTGTTGGCGTCGCGCATCATCGCGCACCGTGAGTCCGCGGGCGGCTTCTCCGCCGTGGAGGATCTGCTGCAGATCGACGGCATCGGCGAGAAGACGTTCGCGCAGCTGCGTGACCACGTGACGGTGTGAGCGCGCCGGTCGCCGTGTCGGTGGCCGCAGCGCTGTGGCTCGGATGTCTGATTGACGGTCCGCCGGCAGGCGCGGTCGCCACACTCGTCCTGCTCGGCGCGGCGGCGGTGCTCGCGTCGCGCCGGCGGACCGTCGCCGCCCTGGTGCTCGTGCTCACTGCGATGCTGCTTCTCGGCGGCGCGCTGGCCGGCGGCCGTCGGCAGTTGCGTGACGCGTCCCCGCTGACGTCGATGGCCCATCGCTCGGTCGTCGGCTGGTTCGCCGGTCGCATCGTCACCGAACCGCGCGACACGGGGTTCGGACGCTGGGCGATCGTACGGGTGTCGCGCGCGGGGCCGACAACGCTGGCGGCCCGCGCGGTGCTGCACCTGCGGCCCGGCGACCCCGCGGACGTCGGTGGCGTGATCGCCGGTCGCATGCGGGTGTCCACCCTGCCTGACGGCGGGTTCGGCGCTCACCTGCGCACGATCGGTGCGGTCGCCGCGCTGCGGCCGGTGTCGACGTTGCGCTCCGGCCCGGCGCCCCTGCTGCTGCGCTCGACGACCATGGTCCGCCGGCGTGCCGGAGCGGCCTTCGAGCGCGCCCTGCCGAGGCGGTCCGCGGCGCTGCTGTCCGGCCTGGTACTCGGAACCCGCGAGGGCATCGACGTGCATGCGCTGCGTGACGCCGGACTGTCGCATCTGGTCGTGGTGTCCGGGCGCCACGTCGCCGTCCTCCTCGCGGGTCTGCTGACCGTCGCGTCAGCGTGCGGTGTCGGACATCGCGGCAGACACCGGCTGGCGCTGGCCGGACTGTGGTGGTTCGTCCTGTTGACCCGATGGCAGCCGTCGGTCCTGCGCGCAGCGGTCATGGCCACGATGGCATTGGTCGCGGCGTTGCGCGGACGCAGCCGCGACACGGTTCACACCCTGGCCATCACGGCGTTGCTGTTGCTGCTGGCCGACCCCATGCTGGCTCGGCAGCCGGGCTTCGCGCTGTCGGTGCTGGCAGCCGCCGGCGTCATGGTGGCGGTCCGCCGCCGCGACGGCGACCCGCCCACGGGCGTGGCATTGGCCGTCAGAGCGACGGTCGGCGCCCAGATCGCGACCGCACCGATCATCCTGACGATCGCGGGTGCGGTCCCGCTGGCCGCGGTTCCCGCCAACCTCATCGGCGCTCCGGCAGCGATGGCCGCCCAGAGCATCGGGGTGATCGCGGCCGCCCTCGCCGCGGCGACGGCGCCCGGGGCCGTCGTCGTCGCCCGACTGGCCGCAGTGCCGCTTGCCGCGTTCGAGTGGGCGGCGACGGCGTTTCTGCGCGCGCCGACGTTGACGGTACGCAGTCTGCCGGTCGTCATCGCGGTCACTGGACTTGCCCTGCTCGTCGGGCGGCTGGCCGGCCCGCGCCGGCTGCGGCTGGTGCTCGTTGGTCCGGGGGTCCTGCTGCTGGCGGGGGTCGCGGTCGCTGGAATCCGGCCACCTGACGCACCGCAGGTCCTGCGACTGGTGGTCGCCGACGTGGGCCAGGGCGATGCGCTGCTGATCGAAGCGCCCGATGGCGGCGACGGTGCCCGCATGCTCGTCGACGGCGGGCCGGAGCCCGATACGCTCGCACAGATGCTGCGTTCGAGGCGCCTCCGTGCACTCGATGCGGTCGTCCTCACCCACGGTGACCATGATCATGCCGGCGGCCTGGCCAGCGTGTTGGAGCGGGTGCGGGTCGGGATGTTGATCGTTCCGGCCGGTGATCCGGCCCTGCGTGACGCGGCAGGCAGCGCGCGGGAGGCCGTGGCGGCCGCCCGTGCGGCAGACGTGCCGATCGTCGGCGCACATGCGGGCCAACGCTTCGCTCTGGGTGCCGCGCGTGTCGACGTGCTGGCCCCGACACCGCTACCAACGCCGGGAGCCGGTCGCAACAGCCGCTCGATCGTCATGCGCGTCACGGGGGCGCACGGCGCCATGCTGCTCACCGGGGACGCCGACGCGACGTCGCAGCTTCGGTTGCTCGCCCGGCCGGACCGGCTTCGTGCGGACGTACTGAAGGTGCCCCACCACGGTGGCGACACCAACACGGAGGGGTTCCTCGACGCCGCCCATGCGGCTGTGGCCGTCGCCTCGGTCGGCGCGGCGAACCGCTACGGGCATCCCCATCCCACCACCGTCGCCGATGTGGCGCCGGTGCCGCTGTGGCGGACCGACCGTGACGGCACCATCACCATCGAGTTGACCGCCAAGGGCCCGGTGGTGACGCCGCGACGTCCACGGGCCGGCTGACATGTGGCCGGACGGACACGGCAGTGCGAACGGTCAACTCGTCACAAGCGGGGTACAGCGGTCGGGAGGCCCGTCCGGGACGTACGCTGGAGGCCCGCAGACCGACGCTCGGAGACCGCATGACCACCGCTCTCGTCGTCCTCGACATGCTCAACGACTTCATCGGCGGCGTGCTGGCCAATGACGCGGCGCGACCGACGATCGATCCGATCGGCCGGCTGGCCGAGCGGGCACGGTCCACTGACGACTGGATCGTCGTCTACGCCAACGACGCCCACCACGCCGACGACTTCGAACTGGAGGTGTTCGGCGAGCACGCGATGGCCGGCACGCCGGGCGCGCAGGTCGTCGCCGAGCTGGCGCCCCGCGACGGCGACATCGTCGTTCCGAAGCGCGCCTACTCGGCGTTCACCGCGACCGACCTGGACATGACGTGCAGGGTGCACGAGGTCGATCGTCTGGTGGTCGTGGGCCAGCACACCGACTGCTGCTGCCGGCACACCAGCTACGACGCGTTCGTGCGCGGCCTCGACGTGACCGTGGTGTCCGACGCCACGGCCGTCTTTGCGCCCTTCGACCCGGACAGCGTCACGCAACGCCAGCAGTTGGCGCTGGACTACCTGCGCACCTACTACGCCGCCGACATCGTCAAGGCCGACGAGGTCTTCTAGCCCCGCCGATCGAGCGGTCGGGCCCCCGCGGCCGTCTACACTGCCGCGGATGGCTGATCGACCACCGATGTACCTGTTCGTCGGTCCCGAGGAACTGCTGCGGCGGCGCGCGGCCGAACGGCTGCTCGACGAGTTGCGGTCCGAAGGACCGGTCGAGGTCGTCGACCTGCAGGCCGGCGCGCTGCGCGAGCACGGGCTCCCGGATCTGCACACCGGGTCGCTGTTCGGGGATCGGCGGGTGGTGTTGATCCGCGACGCTCAGGAGTTGCCGGGGGACGTCGCTTCCGCACTCGTGAGCGTTCTCGAGGCGTCCTCGCCCGACGCTCTCGTGGTGCTGCTGGCCAGTGGGACCGGGCGGATCGTGACGTTGGCGAAGCGCATAAAGGAACGCGGCGGACGCATCGACGTCGCGCCTCCGCGGGACTGGGAGGACCGCAAGTGGGCCGGCATCGTGCACGAGGAGTTCGCGCAGCACGGTCGCAAGGTCGGTGCCGGCGCAGTTGACGCGATTCTGTCTCATGCGGGCCTCGACGTGTCACACATCGCCGAGAAGGTGTCTCAGGTCGTTGCCCGCGTCGCCCACGGCTCGATCTCGGCGGAACAGGTCGACAGCGTCGTGGTCGGGCACGGCAGTCGTGGATCGTTCGCCGTCGCCGACGCGATGACCCAGCGCCGACCCGCGCAGGCCCTGGAGCTGCTGCGCGGCGTGCTCGAATCGGGTAGCGACCCGATCATGGTGCTGGGCGCGCTGGTCTACCGCGTGCGATCCATCGTGGCCGTGGCCGGCGGCGTCGATCCCGCCGAGGCCGGCCTGCGCATCAGTAGGGGCCAGCTGCGCCACCTGCGTGGCGCGGCACGAAACTTCGGGTCCGGGGAGCTGACCCGCGCGATGCGAACGCTGGCCGACGCCGACGTCGAGCTCAAGAGCGGCGAGCTGCCGCCGGAGCTGGTGATCGAGCGAGCGGTCGTTTGCATCGCAACGCCGTCCTGAGCTCGGCCTCGAACCGGTCGACGTGGGTGCGGTTCGGGTCGTATGCGGTCGGTGGTGCGCCCGCGTGGCGGTGGGCGGTCGACGTGGGTGCGGTTCGGGTCGTATGCGGTCGGTGGTGCGCCCGCCTCGTCAGCT
>JAHELV010000004.1:10450-116698 GCA_024644015.1 Nitriliruptorales bacterium | reverse complement strand
CGGTCGACGTGGGTGCGGTTCGGGTCGTATGCGGTCGGTGGTGCGCCCGCGTGGCGGTGGGCGGTCGACGTGGGTGCGGTTCGGGTCGTATGCGGTCGGTGGTGCGCCCGCCTCGTCAGCTGTCACCGCCGAGCAGGTCGCGAACCAGCGCCGCCAGATCGTCGGCAACGTAGGTCGGCACGGGGGACGCGGACCCAACGGAATCGCGGTCGGTGACACCCGTCAGTACCAGGGCGGTGTCCCATCCCAGCGCGGCAGCGCCCGCGATGTCGGTCTCGACCTTGTCGCCGACCATCAGCACCGGCCCGGCCGGCAGCCGGGCGGCAGCCGCCTCGAACAGCGGCGCCTGCGGTTTACCGGCGACCTCCGCGGAGCGGCCCGTCGCGGTCTCGAGTGCAGCCATGATCACCCCGGCACCCGGTGAGATGCCGTCGGCGGCCGGGAAGCTGTGGTCGGCGTTGCTGGCGATGAACCGGGCGCCGGCAAGCAACGCGCGGGTGCCGCGAACGAGCTTGTCGTACGTCAGCTCGCGGTCGAGCCCCGTCACCACGACGTCGGCGAGCGACGGGTCATCGACCAGTTCGCAACCTCGTGCCGTCACCGCGTCGCGCAGCCCCTGCATGCCGATCACCATGCAGCGGGAGCCGGGCTCGATCATGTCGGCGGCCGCGATCGCGGAGGTCATGATCTCGTCGGGCGCAACCACGAATCCGAGTCCGCGGAGCTTGTCAGCGGTCTGCTCAGGCGTCCGCGTCGCGTTGTTCGTGGCGAACACGACGGCGATTCCGGCGCGGCGCAACGACTCGACGGCGTCGCGCGCTCCCGCGATGGGCTCGTTGTCCCGATAGCACACGCCGTCAAGATCCACGACGACGCCGGCGTAGTCGGAACGGCGGCTGCCCGACCTGGCTGCCACCCGGTGGTGGTGCTGCCTCAGGGGCGCAGGCGCCGTGCCATGTTCGCCTTGTGGTTCGCGGCGTAGTTCGGGTGCACCACGCGACGTCGGGCGGCACGGTCGAGCTGGCTGGCGGCGGCGGCGTACGCGGTCTGGGCGGCGGCGGCATCACCGCTGACGATGGCGCTGTCGAAGCGCTTCAGGGCGGTCTTGATCGCACTGCGGGTGGCCTTGTTACGAACCCGCGCGCGCTCGTTCTGGCGGTTGCGCTTGATCTGACTGGCGATGTTGGCCATTGCGGTGCGACGCCTTTGTGACTCGTGGGGTACGACGAAGAGCGGGCGCGGAGCGCTGCGCCACGAAGCGAGTCTAGCGTGCCGACCCCGGCGTACATACCGTCCGCGGCTAGCATCGCTGAGACGTCCGTCCTCCCGCTCGAAGGACCTCCGCGTACGCATGGTGCTCACCGACCGCATCCGCAACTTCGCGATCATCGCCCACGTCGACCATGGCAAGTCGACCCTGGCCGATCGCATGTTGCAGCTCACCGGGTTGGTGGGGGATCGCACCATGCGGGCCCAGTACCTGGACCGCATGGACCTCGAACGTGAGCGGGGCATCACGATCAAGGCGCAGGCGGTGCGCATGCCCTACCGCGCAGCGGATGGCACCGAGTACGTGCTCAACCTCATCGACACGCCGGGTCACGTGGACTTCTCATACGAGGTGAGCCGCGCGATGAACGCCTGCGAAGGCGCGGTGCTTCTGGTCGACGCCGCGCAGGGGATGCAGGCGCAGACGATCGCGAACCTGTACCTGGCGGTCGATGCGGGTCTCGAGGTCATCCCCCTGCTCAACAAGATCGACCTGCCGGCGGCGCGCCCCGAACAGGTGGCCGAGGAGATCGCCGCGCTGTTGGGCGGCGACCCGACCGACATCCTCGCGGTGTCGGCCAAGACCGGTGAGGGCGTGCCCGCGGTACTGGAACGGATCGTCGAGCGTGTCCCGCCGCCTGTCGGCAGCGCCGACGATCCGCTGCGTGCGCTGATCTTCGACTCGGTCTACGACAGCTACCGGGGTGTGATCACGTACGTACGGGTGGTCGACGGCGAGATCCGCCCTCGGACCCCGGTGCGCCTGATGGCGACAGGTTTCACCGGCGAGGTCGACGACCTGTGTGTCATCTCCCCGGAGCCGCTCGCGATCGACCGGCTGGGCCCCGGCGAGGTCGGTTACGTGACCGCCGCGATCAAAGAGGTCGACCAGGCGCGGGTCGGCGACACCATCACCACCGTCGCCGACCCGGCGTCTGCACCGCTGCCCGGATACCGCGAGCCCACACCCATGGTGTTCAGTGGCCTGTATCCAGTCGACTCTGGCGACTTCCCCGATCTGCGGGACGCGCTGGAGAAGCTGCGGCTCAACGACGCCAGCTTCACGTTCGAGCCCGAGACGTCGGTGGCGCTGGGGTTCGGCTTCCGCTGCGGGTTCCTCGGGCTCCTGCACATGGAGATCATCTCCGAGCGCCTCGACCGCGAGTTCGACATCCCGCTCGTGACCACGGCGCCCAACGTGCGCTACGAGGTCCACATCGAACCGGCGATGCGCACTGACGACGAGGCGGCGGTCATCGCGGTCTCGAACCCCGCCGAACTGCCTGCTGCGAACCGGATCGCTGAGATCCGGGAGCCGGTGGTCGATGCGATGATCGTCGTGCCGAGCGACTACATCGGGCCGGTCATGCAGCTGTGCCAGGGCCGGCGCGGCGACCTGCAGAAGATGGAGTACCTGACGCCGCAGAGGGTCGAGCTGCGTTACCGGCTGCCGCTGGCCGAGATCATCGTGGACTTCTTCGACCGCTTGAAGTCCCAGACCCGGGGCTACGGGTCGCTCGACTATGAGCCGGCCGGGCTCGCCGCGGCCGACCTCGTGAAGGTCGACATCCTGCTCAACGCCGATCCCGTCGACGCGTTCAGCGCGATCGTCCACCGCGACCGGGCCTATGAGTACGGCAAGCGCATGGTCAACCGCCTGCGCGAGCTGATCCCGCGGCAGATGTTCGACGTACCGATCCAGGCCGCGATCGGCTCGCGGATCATCGCGCGCGAAACGGTCAAGGCCAGACGCAAGGACGTCCTGGCCAAGTGCTACGGCGGAGACGTCACACGCAAGCGCAAGCTGCTGGAGAAGCAGAAGGAAGGAAAGCGGCGCATGAAGAACGTCGGCGCCGTCGAGATCCCGCAGGAGGCGTTCGTCGCCGCGCTCAGCGTCGGCGACGACGGCTGAACCGGTGGATCATCAGTCCACCACGGCAGCGGGTTACGGCATCTACGTGCACGTGCCGTTCTGCCTGCGCCGCTGCCACTACTGCGATTTCAACACCTACGCCGACCGCAGCGCGCTGATCCCCCGGTACGTCGCCGCGCTGCGAGCCGACATCGCCGCGATCGCCGACGCCGGACCGTCGGCGGTCGCTCCGGCCGGCGCCCGGGCCGGCGGCGTGTGGCCCGCGTTCGACAGCGTGTTCATCGGTGGCGGCACCCCGACGCTGCTGCCTACGCCCGACCTCGTCGACGTCATCGCAGCCGTGACCACCGCCTTCACCATTGGGCCAGACGCCGAGATCACAGTCGAGGCCAACCCCGAGACCGTGGACGTCGAACAGATGCGGGCACTCGCCGTCGCCGGGGTCAACCGCGTGTCCATCGGTGCGCAGTCGTTCATGCCCCACGTGCTCGACGCGCTGGGCCGATGGCACGAACCGCGTGCGCCGCTGCGAGCCGTCGACGCATGCCGGGCCGCGGGGATCCAGCGGATCAGTATGGACCTGATCTACGGCACGCCCGGCGAGACCGATCGTGACTGGAGCCACAGCGTGCGCACCGCTCTGGACACCGGGATCGGGCATCTGTCGGCGTACGCACTGACGGTCGAACCGGGAACGGAGTACGCCCGTCGGGTTCGGCGAGGTGCGGCGGCGGCGCCGGACGACGACGTCCAGGCCGAGCGCATGGAGCAGGTCGACCGGTGGGCGGCGCAGGCAGGTCTGCGACGCTACGAGCTGTCGAACTGGGCACGGCCGGGCGACGAGTCCCGGCACAACCGCATCTACTGGCGGGGTGGCGACTGGCTCGGCGTCGGTGCGGGCGCCCACGGCCACTGGGGCGGACGGCGCTGGTGGTGCGTGCGGAGTCCCGAGCGCTACGTCCGCGCCGCGCTCGGCGGCACATCGCCGGTCGCCGGTGACGAGGTGCCCGACTCCGGCGAGCGGCGCGCCGAGCGGCTGCTGCTGGGGCTCCGGTTGGCCGAGGGGGTCGACCGGGGAGCAGTTGCACCGCTCGACGACCGCGTCGTGCAAGACCTCGCCGCCGCCGGCCTGCTGATCGCGACTGACAACCGGCTGACGTTGACGTCCGCGGGGATGCGTCTGGCGTCCGCCGTGACGCTCGAGCTCGTCTAGGGTCTGTCACCCGGTTACGGCCGGCATTCGGTCGCATCTTCATCCTCGGTGCACGACCGGTCCGAGAGACAGACCCTGGTTGGCAGTGGCTGCCGCCCGGCCGCAGCAGGAGGCCGGCCGGTATGGTCGGTGCATGCGGCCGCCCCGATCGCTCCTGTTGATCCCCGCGGTCGTGGTGGTGCTCGCGGGCTGCGGCGGCGACACGGCGACCCCGCGCGTTGACTCCGGTGCGTCCACGCCGGCGGCCCCGCCCGCCACCGCCTCCCAGGCCGCCGGGCAGCGCTATCCCGACATCGTCGACGTCGACGTCACGCCGGCCGGCAACGGAACGTACGATCTGGCGGTCACCGTGTCGTCGCCGTACGACACGTCGCAACGCTACGCCGACGGCTGGCGGGTGCTCGCGCCGGACGGCACGGAGCTCGGCGTGCACACACTCGCGCACGACCACGCCGGCGAGCAGCCGTTCACCCGGACGCAGGCCGCAGTACCGATCCCGTCCGACGTCGAGGAGATCACGGTCGAGGGGCGTGACCAACGATACGGGTTCGGCGGCGGCACCGTCGTGGTCCCGGTTCCCCACGATCGGCGGTAGTCGGCGACCAGACCGATACCATTTGCACACCGACACCCATGTCGCCCGGTGTCGGAGTTCCGCCGATACCATTTTCGTGTCGCACCGACAGTCGTTCGCAGGGGAGGTGACCGTGGCCACACCACCGCTTGATCAGCGCAAGGAGGAGATCCTCGGCGCCATCGTGCGGGACTTCGTCCTCGACGGCCAGCCGGTCGGCTCCAAACGCGTGGTCGACGAGCTGGATCTCCAGGTGTCGGCCGCTACGGTGCGGTCGGAGATGGCGGAGCTCGAGCAGGCGGGCCTCATCCGCCAGCCCCACACGTCCGCCGGGCGGATACCGACCGACGCCGGGTATCGCTACTACGTCGATCACCTGACCACAGTGGACCTGTCGCGGCCGACCCACCCCGACACCGTCGACCAGGTGCTGTTGCACGCGACGGACGTCGAGGATCTGCTGCGCCGCACGTCTTCGGTCCTGTCGCGGCTCACGCGGCTGACAGCGCTCGTCACGGCGCCCCGCCTCGACCGCAGCAAGCTCCGACACGTGGAGCTGGTCTCGCTCAGTCCGCACGCCATCCTGCTGGTGTTCATCGCCGACACAGGGCGGGTCGAGAAGCGGATTCTCGACCTTGATCTGCCGGTCGCCGACGACGACGTGCAGCGGGCGCGCTACGTGATCAACGACGCGGCCTCCGGTCTCCGGCTGACCGACGCCCACGAAGTCATCGCGGGGGTCTCGCTCGCGGCGCCGTCGAGCATCCAACCGCTGCTCGACCGGGTTGCGACCACGATCCGAGCGGGCGCCGCCGTACCCGAGGTCGACCGCGTGTTCGTCGGCGGTGCGGCGCAGCTAGCGCTGCGTGCCACCGACGAGACCGTAGACCGGCTCGACAACGTCTATGACATGCTCGAGGAGCAGGTGGTGTTGCTGAGCATGCTGCGTGAGACGCTGAAGCAGGACGACCCCGCGGTGCGGATCGGCAGCGAGCTGCCAGTCGACGAGCTGTCGCCGTTCTCGATGGTGGCCTCGACCTACGGCGGCAGCGGCGAGCCGCTCGGGTCGCTCGGCCTGCTGGGTCCCACGCGGATGGACTACGGACAGGCGGTGGCGACGGTGCGGGCTGTCGCGACGTCTCTCGAGCGCGCGCTGGCGGCGCTCACCGGCGTTTCGGATTCCTGATGGCTGTGCGTGACCTGTACGACATCCTCGGCGTCGACCACGACGCTGATCAGGACGCGATCAAACGTGCCTACCGGCGCAAGGCGCGCGAACTGCATCCCGACACGGGCGGCGACGAGGATGGCTTCAAGGAGCTGACGACCGCGTACGAGGTGCTACGCAACCCCGACACGCGGGCCAACTACGACCGCTTCGGCGACCCCAGAGGCCCCGGCGGCCGGATGGACGGTGACCCGTTCGCCGGATTCGGCGACCTGTCGGATCTGATCGACTCGTTCTTCGGCGGCGGGTTCAGCGGTCGGGGCGCCACGCGGACGGCGTCGACCGCCGGTCGCGACGCGCTGATCGATCTGACGATCGACCTCGAAGAGGCCGCCCAGGGCGTGCGTCGCGACCTCGACGTCGACGTGATGCGAACGTGCGACACGTGCGGTGGCGGCGGCGCCGCGGATGGCCGGGGCGCGGTGCGGTGCCCGACGTGTGGCGGGACCGGTGGGGTCCAACAGGTGACCCGCAGCGTGTTCGGACAGATGCTGACCACGTCGACGTGCCCGGGCTGTCGCGGGTCGGGACAGCGGATCGAGCATCCGTGTTCCGCATGCAACGGCGAGGGCCGGCGGCGCACGTCGGAGACGGTGACGGTCGACGTGCCTCCGGGCGTCGACACCGGGACGCGGCTGCGGTTGGCCGGGCGCGGGGAGGCCGGTCGCATGGGTGCGCGCAGCGGCGACCTGTTCGTGCGCATCCGTGTCGGCCCGCACGACATCTTCGAACGCGACGGCAACGACCTGCACTGCCGCCTGCGGCTGCCGATGGTCCAGGCGGTGCTCGGCGTCGACATCGAGGTGCCGACGATCGACGGCTCCCACACACTGACCGTGCCCGCGGGCACGCAGCCCGACACGGTGCTGACCGTCCGCAGGGCGGGGATGCCCAAACTCAACGGCGGCGGCGCGCGCGGTGACCTCTACGTTCACTGCCAGGTCGAGATCCCCCGCGCTCTCGACGAGCAGCAACGTGCGCTCGTCCACGAGCTCGCAGAGCTGCGCGGTGAGGACAGACCAGTCACGTCGACCGACCGCGGGCTGTTCGACCGGCTGCGGGGTGTGTTCGGCAGCTGAGTGTCCACCGTCCCGCACGTCCTCATCCATCCGGCTGACCACGACGGTCGGCTCGTGGCCGCGTCGTTGCGTCCTGCGTGGTTGCTACTGCGGCGGTCTGGCCGCTGCGAAATGAAGGTGCAGGGGTGCGACGCGGGGCGAGCGGGAAAGCCCCAGCCGTGACCACTGACAGCGAGCTCCAGCAGGAGCAGGCGCACGTCGATCGTGCCTATGCACGCCTCGAAGTGCTGCGCACGCGGGCGCAGGAGCGCTCTTCCGAGGTGCTGGCGCAGGGCCGCGGCGGCACCCACCAGGCACGCCACGACCGCGACGCGCTCGTCCGGTCGACGCTGCACCGGCTCGACCAGATCGACGCTGCCGAGTACGGGCTCGTGTTCGGTCGAATCGACGAGAAGGACGGCGAAGTCTGGCACATCGGCCGGCTCGGCATCAGCGACGACCGGTACGAGACGCTCGTCGTCGACTGGCGGGCGCCGATAGCGGCGGCCTTCTATCGTGCGACGCCGCTCGAGCCGATGGGGCTGCGTCGACGGCGGCACATGCAGATGCGTGGCCGCCGGATCGTCAGTCTCGACGACGAACTGCTCGACGCGGCGGCCGCCGGATCGGGCGACGTCGAACTGGTCGGGGAAGCGGCGCTGCTCGCTGCCGTCGCACGTCCGCGTGGTGACCGCATGGGCGACATCGTCGCCACCGTCCAACGTGAGCAGGACGAAGTCATCCGCGCGCCACTGGAGGGCGTGACGGTCGTCCAGGGCGGCCCCGGAACCGGCAAGACGGCGGTCGCACTGCACCGCGTCGCGTACCTGTTGTACGCCAACCGACAGCGCATCGCGCACAGCGGCGTGCTGATCATCGGCCCCAGCGCGCGGTTCCTGCGCTACATCGGTGACGTGCTGCCGGGACTGGGCGAGCGGGCCGTCCGCATGGCGCGCGTCGTGGACCTGCTCGGCGATGACCTGGCGACGCTCGTCGAGTCGGCGGATCTGCAGCGGGTCAAAGGCGACGCTCGCATGGCCACGGTGCTCGGGCGCCTGGTCCGTCGCTGGCCGTGGTCGGAGGTAGGTGATGACCAGTGGGAGACCCTGCCGGGCACGATGCTGCGGGTCCTGCTCACGGACCACGACCTGCTGCGCAAGGTGGCGTCGGACGTCCTGCCCACCGCCGACATCGAAGCCCTGGCAGGAACGGTGCGCGACGGCTGGACCGACGCGGATGTCGCGCTGCTCGACGTCCTGGTCGAGGCCGTCGACCGCCGGCGGCCACGAGGCGGACGCGCCACGGACGAGGCCGGTCGGATCGACGAGACGATCGACATGCTGGGCGTCGACGCGGGCCGCCGCGCCGAGGCACGTGCGCTGCTGCGCCAGCAGATGCAGCCCGTTGAACCCAGCAGCGACGACGTGTACGGCCACATCGTCGTCGACGAGGCGCAGGAGCTGTCGGCGATGCAGTGGCGCATGCTCGTGCGGCGCTGCCCTGCGGGATCCATGACCATCGTCGGAGATCTCGATCAGGCGATGAGCCCGACCGCACTGCACGCGTGGGACGATTTGGCACCCCACCTGCCGGGCCGGCTGACCGTCCGCGAACTGACCGTCAACTACCGCACGCCGGCAGAGGTGATGACGTTCGTCGAGCAGCAGGCTGCCGTGACCGGGATCCGCCACCATCCGCCGCGGTCGGTGAGGTACAGCGGACGTCCGCCCCGCCTCGAGACGGTGTCGCCGTCGTCGCTCACGCGCACCGTCGAGCAGCGGATCGCCGACCTCATCGACGCGCCGGGAACCCTGGCGGTCATCGCGCCACCGTCGCTGGCCAGTACGTTCGACGATCTGTCCTCCGGCGACGTCGCCATCATCACGCCACGACAGGCCAAGGGCCTGGAGTTCGACGCGGTCGTGCTGGTCGCGCCCCAGGTCATCGCACGCGAAGAAGGCGGCGCGGCGCTGTACGTCGCGCTGACCAGGACCACCCGCGACCTCGTGGTGCTCAGCTTTCCGGACCCGTCGTGATGCCGCCATACCCACCGACGCGGACCGTCGATCAGGTCGACGACTACCACGGAACGTCGGTCGTGGACGCCTACCGTTGGCTCGAGGACATCGGCTCGCCACAGACCCGTGACTGGATCGCCGCGCAGCAACGCGTGACCGCGCGGTGGTTGGCATCCAGCGACTCACGCGACGAACTGCGTGCCCGCCTGACGAAGCTGTGGGACCACCCGCGGCGCGGTGCCCCGTGGCGCCGCGGGGACCGCTGGTTCCAGCTGCGCAACTCCGGACTGCAGGCCCAGCAGGTGCTGTGGACGATGCCGTCGTCCGACGCCGAGGGCACCGTGCTGCTCGACCCCAACACGTGGTCGGACGACGGCACGGCGGCGTTGACGGGGTTGGCCGTCAGCAGTGACGGCAGATGGATGGCCTACGCCCGCAGCGACCACGGCTCCGACTGGATGACGTGGCGGGTGCATGACCTCGACGGGGACCGTGATCGTCCCGATGTGGTGGAGTGGAGCAAGTTCTCCGGGGCCGCATGGGCTCCGGACGGGTCCGGCTTCTACTACGGCGCGTACGATCCCCCGGACGATGGTGGGACCTACCACGATCTCAACCGCGATCAGCGGCTGTGCTTCCACCGCGTGGGCGACGCCCAGTCCGCCGACGCGACGGTGTACGTACGCCCCGACCGCCCGGAATGGGGGTTCCGACCGTGGGTGTCCGAGGACGGCCGTTGGCTCGTGGTCACCGTGTCGGAGGGCACCGACCCCCGAACCCGTCTGTACGTGGCCGATCTCGACGCCGGCGGCCCGGTGCGGCCGCTGCTCGACGCGTTCGACGCCGAGTACGAGTGCGTCGGCACGGTCGGGCGCAGGCTGTACGTCCTCACGGATCGCGACGCGGGCAACCGCCGGATCGTTGCGATCGACGCCGACCGGCCGGGCGTTGCCGACTGGACCGAGGTGATCGCCACCGGGGACGACGCCATCGAGCACGCACAGCTGATCGGCGGCCGGATCGTCGTCGTCCGTCTGTGTGACGCCAGTCACCGAATCGCAGTCCACGCGCTGGACGGCACCTGGCTGCATGACATCGACGTGGGCGGCTACGGCTCGGTGGCCGGGCTGTCCGGGCGCCAGGACGATGCGACGGTGCACGTCGGGTGGACCACGTTCACGCGCCCGACGGCGGTGCTGGCGCACGACCTCGACAGCGAAGAGACGACCGAGGTGTTCGCGCCGGACCTGCCCGACCTCGACGCCGAGCTGGTCACGACGCAGGTGTTCGTCACCAGTACCGACGGTGCACGCGTGCCGATGTTCCTCGTCCACCGCGCGGACGTCGCGTCTGCCGCACCCACGATCCTGTACGGCTACGGCGGGTTCGGCATCTCGCTGACGCCGTCGTTCAGCGTGCCACGGCTGGTGTGGGTCGAGCGGGGCGGTGTGCTGGCGGTCGCCAACCTGCGCGGCGGCGGTGAGTACGGCACAACGTGGCACGACGGCGGTCGCCTCGGCCACAAGCAGCAGGTGTTCGACGACGCGATCAGCTGCGCGGAGTGGCTGGTCGCATCCGGCCGCACGACCCCGGATCAACTTGCGATCCAGGGTGGTTCGAACGGCGGCCTGCTGGTCGGCGCCTGCATCACCCAACGCCCCGACCTGTTCGCGGCAGCGGTCGCTGAGGTCGGTGTGTTCGACATGCTGCGCTTCCACCGGTTCACCATCGGGTGGGCGTGGACCAGTGACTACGGCGATCCCGACGACGCTGACCAGTTCGCCACGCTGTACGCGTACTCGCCGCTGCACCGCGTGCGACCCGGCACCGCGTATCCAGCGACGCTCATCGTGACGGGTGACCACGACGACCGGGTCGTGCCGGCGCATTCGTTCAAGTTCGCCGCCGCGCTGCAGGCGGCCCAGGCGGGGCCGGCGCCGATCCTGCTGCGCGTCGACACATCGGCCGGTCACGGAGCGGGTAAACCAACGAGCAAGCTGATCGACGAACGCGCCGACGTCCTGAGTTTCTGCGACGGCGTGCTCCGGCGACGAGGAGACTGACAGGCGATGAGCGGTCCAAGCGCGAACAGGGTCATCTGCCCCCGCTGTGGCGAGGTCCGGCTGGAGACCCCTCCGGGCACGACGGTGCTGCCGACGCTGGGCATGGCGCGCAAGGCAGCGGGCTCAGCAGGCGAATGTGAGTGCGGCCGGGCACCACACGAACGGCCGGGCGCCATCGCGACGGAGCCCGCCGAACCGGCGGATCGTGGCAGCGTTTCCACGACGCCGGTCAACGGGCGCTGAGGGCGCTGGCATGCCGAGCGTGTTCACTCGCATCATCGACGGCGAACTGCCTGGTCGGTTCGTGTACACCGACGACCGCTGCGTGGCGTTCCTGTCGGTCAACCCGCTGCGCGCCGGCCACACGCTCGTCGTCCCACGGCTCGAGGTCGATCACTGGATCGATCTGGCTCCCACGGAATGGGAGCATCTGATGCGCATCGCCCAACGGCTGGCCGCGGCGCTCCACCGGGCGTACGAGCCGACGAAGGTCGGCATGATGCTCGCCGGCCTGGAGGTTCCGCACGTCCACATCCATCTGGTGCCGATCGACGGCGTCAACGATCTCGACTTCGGCAACGCCAATCCCAACCCCGCGCCGGAGGACCTCGACGCTGCGGCGCGGACCATCCGCGGGGCGGTGGAAGCGCTGGAAGATGTGTAGCCGCCCATGAGGTCGGCGTGCTGTTTCCGACGTTCCAACGGCGTCACGTCAGGGCTAAACTCTTGAACCAAGGACCGCCCAACCGACAAGAGCCCTCGTTGCCAGGTACCACCAGCGTCAAGATCTCCATCCCCGTCGAGCACTCGATGCTGTCACTGCTGGGAACGGGTGACGCGCTGTTGCGGATCGTCGAGCGGGCGTTCTCCGTCGAGATCCTCGTGCGGGGCAACGAGGTCACCATCTCGGGTCACGACGGTGAGGCGCAGCAGGTCCTGCGGGTGTTCGACGAGTTCGTCAAGCTGCTCGAACGCGGCTACGAGCTCGACGAATCACTGGTGCACGGAACGATCGAGATGGTGCGCGACGACGAAGGCGTCAGCCCCGCTGACGTGCTTGGCGACACCGCGTTGCGGCACCGCGGCCGGCTGATCAGGCCGAAGACCCCGGGGCAGAAGGCGTACCTGGACGCGATGCGATCGAGCACGGTCGTGTTCTCGATCGGGCCCGCCGGTACCGGTAAGACGTACCTGGCCATGGCGATGGCCGTAGAAGCGCTGCGCCGTAAGGAAGTCAACAGGATCCTGTTGACGCGGCCCGCGGTCGAGGCCGGCGAGCGCCTCGGCTTCCTGCCCGGCACGCTGTACGAGAAGATCGACCCGTACCTGCGCCCGCTCTTCGACGCGCTGCACGACATGATGGACGCCGAGCAGCTGACACTGCTCATGGAGCGCGGCACGATCGAGGTAGCGCCGCTGGCGTACATGCGTGGACGCACGCTCAACGACAGTTTCATCGTGCTCGACGAGGCCCAGAACACCACGGCCGAGCAGATGAAGATGTTCCTCACCCGCCTTGGCTTCGGGTCGCGGGCCGTCGTGACCGGTGACGTCACGCAGGTGGATCTGCCGTCCGGCCGACGGTCGGGTCTGCGAGTGGTCCGCGACGTGCTTGCCGATATCGAGGGCGTGGCGTTCGCCGAGCTGACCGGCCGCGATGTGGTGCGGCATCGGATCGTCCAACAGATCGTCGAAGCCTACGAGCGGTACGACCAGGTGGAAGGGACTGAGGGTGGTATCCGGCAGTCCTGAGCCGTCCCGACGTCGCGGGCAACCGCCCGCGACCGGGGCGGCTGTCCAGGATCCGACCACGGCGCGCGCGTCTGGCTCCCCGCGCCCCGCGGATCATGTCGTGCGCGTCATCGACGAGCAGACCGACCCTGTCGACCAGGATCGGCTCGAGCGACTCGGGCGGTACGTTCTGGCGCGCCTCGACGTGCCACCCGAGCTCGAGCTGGCGATCACGTGCGTGGACGTGGCGCGAATCCGCGATCTCAACGAACACCATCTGGCGGGCACAGGTCCCACGGACGTGCTGGCGTTCCCCATCGACGGCGTCGACGAGGCAACTGAGGGGGTGCCCGGACTGCTCGGCGACGTCGTCGTGTGTCCACGGGTCGCGATCGACCAGGCGGCCGGGCGCGGCTGCACGCCAACGGCCGAGATCGACCTGCTGGTCGTTCACGGCATCCTGCATCTGCTCGGCCACGATCACGTCGCCGATGCTGAGCGCACACGGATGTTCGGGCTGACTGCTGCGCTTCTCGCCGAGTTCACCGCCGCAGGCGGTCGAGCGCGATGACCACCCAGTTGTGGCTCGTCCTGGCGTTCGCGGCCTTGCTGCTCATCTTCACCGGCGTATTCGAGACGGCGAAGACGGCGGTGGCGCGGATCAGTGCCCCCCGCGCAGAGAAGCTGGACGCCGACGACATGCCGGGCGCCGATACGTTGCTGCAACTGGTCAGCGCGCTACCGCAGACGCTCGCGGTGCTGTCACTGCTGACGACCATGCTGCGGGGCGCATACGTTGTCGTGCTCGCCGCGGTAGGTCTCGACCTGATCGGCGGAGTGGCCGGACTGACCCTCGGCGCCCTCCTGGCGGTGCTGACGTTGTATCTGGCCGCCGATGTCGTGCCCGCCGGTGTCGTGGGCGCCCGTCCCGAGCGCGTGGCCGTCCGGCTCGCGCGCGTCGTCCGCCTGCCGGTTGTCGTGTTCGGTCCGTTCGCCCGCCTGATCGGCCGTCTGGGGAGCACGGTCACCCCCGGGGACTCTGACGAGCCGGTGCTCGTCGTGACGACTGACTACCTGCGCGACCTGGTGGACGTCGCCGGCTCCGAAGGCACGCTGTCGGCATCGCGGCATGCCATGCTGAGTGCGGTGTTCGATCTTGGCGACACCGTCGTACGCGAGGTGATGGTGCCGCGTCCCGACATGGTCGCCGTCGCCGCCGACGCGCCGCTGGACGAGGTCGTCGACGTGATCCTTCGCGCCGGCCACTCCCGCATTCCCGTGCACGGAGACGATCGCGACGAGATCGAGGGGATCATCTACGCCAAGGACATCTTGGCGCTGCTGCACACCGGCGAGATCAAGCAGTGGACCGACCTGATGCGAGCGGCGCTGGTCGTACCGGAGCTCAAGAATGTCGAGGAGCTGCTTCGCGAGCTGCAGGCCCAGCAGGTCCACATGGCCGTGGTCGTCGATGAGTACGGTGCCACGGTCGGTCTCGTCACGATCGAAGACATCCTCGAGGAGCTGGTGGGCGAGATCGTCGACGAGTACGACGAGGAGCTGCCGCTCGTCGAGGTCCTCGACGGCGAGCGGTGGCGGGTCGACGCCCGACTGCCGGTCGGTGACCTGGCCGAGCTCGTCGATACCCGGCTGCCCGACGACCAGTGGGACACCGTCGGTGGCCTGTTGTTCGGCATGCTGGGTCACATCGCGACGCCGGGCGAGCGCGTCGCGGTCGACGGGATCCAGCTGACGGCCGAGCAGGTCCGAGGTCGGCGCATCTGGCAGGTGCTCGTCGAGCGTCGCGCCGACGAGGATGACGAATGACGAGCGGGCAGTCGACGGGTTCGACGCAATCCCTGTCATCCGACGAGCGCGAACTGGTCGAGGCGGCCGTCGACGCCCGCGACCGGGCGTACGCCCCCTACTCGCGGTTCCGCGTCGGTGCCGCGCTGCGGACCGACGACGGCACGATCGTCACGGGCGCCAACGTTGAGAACGCCGCCTATCCGGCGACCATCTGCGCGGAGCGCGTCGCCGGCGCCTACGCCGTGGCGCACGGGCAACGGTCGTTTCGTATGCTGGCCGTGGTCGGCACCGGCCCGGCCGTGTGCACTCCGTGCGGGACGTGCCGGCAGTTTCTCTACGAGTTCGGGCCCGACCTGGAGGTGCTCGCAACCGGCGATACCGGCGCGGTCACCCGCTACGTGCTCGGACGCGATCTGCTGCGCGACGGCTTCGGGCCGGCCACGCTCGAGGGCACGTGAGCGCCGCAGCGGAACCAGGCTCCGCGGAGGCCCCGGCGTGAGCGCCGCAGCGGAACCAGGCTCCGCGGAGGCCCCGGCGTGAGCGCCGCAGCGGAACCAGGCTCCGCGGAACCCACAGGCGTGAGCGGTCCGCGCGGCGACGGCGCAGGCGACCGAGTGATCGCTGAGCAGACGGGACTGCGGTCGGGCTTCTGCTCGATCGTCGGGCGTCCGAACGTGGGCAAGTCGACGCTGCTCAACGCGCTCGTCGGTGTTCCGGTGGCCATCACGACACCGGTGCCGCAGACAACGAGACGCGCGGTGCGCGGCGTGCTGCACGACGAAGGCGTACAGGTGGTGTTCGTCGACACGCCTGGCCTGCACAAGGCGCGGACGCTGCTCGGCAGCCGGCTCAACGAGGTCGCGCGAGACGCCGTGGCTGACGTCGACGTGCTGTTGTTCGTGGTCGACGCAGCGTCTGGCGTCGGCCGGGGCGACCAGTTCGTGGCCGAGCTGCTCGCCGAGCATGCGGACCGCACCATCGCGGTGGCCAACAAGGTCGACCGGCTGAGCAAGGCGGACCAGTTGCCGGCGCTCGACGCGGTCTCCCGGCTCGGTGACTGGGCCGAGATCGTGCCGGTCTCGGCACGCGACGGTGTCGGGGTCGACGTCGTTCGCCGGCTGATCGTCGAGCGCATGCCGGAGGGGCCGCCGTACTTCCCTGCGGATCAGGTGACCGACCAGCCGGTCGAGCAGCGCATTGCCGAGCGCATCCGCGAGCAGGCGATCATCCGCATGCGAGAGGAGGTCCCCCACTCGGTCGCGGTCGTCGTCGACGAGTTGCTGCCTGGCAGCGGCGAAGTGACCGTTGTGCATGCGACGATCTTCGTCGAGCGCGAGTCCCAGAAGGGCATCGTGATCGGCAAGCGTGGAGCGGTGCTGCGCGACATCGGAACCGACGCGCGCCCTGCCATCGAGGCGTTGCTCGACGCGCGTGTCTACCTGGAGCTGCGGGTCAAGCTGCTCAAGGACTGGCAGGGTGACCCACGCGCACTCAATCGGCTCGGGTACTGATGCTCAATGGGGCGGCTGGCTGCCTGGTGGGGTAGTGGTCGGCCACGCGCTGGTGGGTGGTGCGCCTACCTGTTGCCGTGGGTGTCGCGCCGTAGCCTGGCATGCATGGCGCTGTACCGCGAGCAGGGTGTCGTCCTGCGCACCTACAAGCTCGGAGAGACCGACCGCATCGTGAACCTGTTGACCGGCGGCAGAGGCAAGGTGCGGGCGGTTGCCAAGGGCGTGCGTAAGCCTGGCTCGCGCTTCGGCGGTCGACTGGAGCCGTTCAGCCACGTCGACCTGCAGCTCTACGAGGGCCGCAACCTCGACATCGTGACCCAGGCCGAGCTGATCGACGGCTTCTCCGGCGTGCGCGAGGACTATGTGCTTTCGGCGTGCGGATCGAGCATGGTCGAAGCCGCTGACTTCATCGCACAGGAGGGCGAACGCGCCAGCCGCCTGTACGTTCTCCTGCTCGACGGGCTGCGCCAGCTGGCCACCGTGCCGCGGTGGCCTGCGACCGTGCTCGACGCCTATCTGCTCCGTCTGGCGTCGGTCGCCGGGTACCATCCACAGCTCCACGCCTGCGCGGGATGCGGAACGCCCGGTTCTCACGACGTCTTCCATCTGGCTGCCGGTGGGGTGGTGTGCGTCCGATGCGCTCCCAACGGCACCCGTCCGCTCGACGCTCAGGCGCTGTCGCTGCTGCGTTCGCTGGCGGCGTCGCAGTGGGGGATGGAGACCGCCGCGGACCAACGGGTGCGGCGAACGGTCAGTGCGCTGATCAACAGCTTTCTCGCGTATCACCTCGGACGGTCGCTCAAGGCCTGGGAGCTGGTGCCACGGTGAGCGATGCCGACGTGGCGATCGATCCCGAGCGGGTGCCGCGGCACGTTGCGATCATCATGGATGGCAACGGCCGTTGGGCCGGGGAGCGCAACCTGCCCCGCCGCGCGGGTCACGAGGCCGGCGAGCACGCGCTGTTCGACACCGTCGAGGGCGCGCTCGAGCTTGGGATCCGCTGGTTGACGGTCTACGCGTTCTCGACCGAGAACTGGCGGCGGCCGCCGAGCGAGGTCCGGTTCATCATGAACTTCAACCGTGACCTGCTACGGCGTCGCACGGGTGAGCTCGACGACCGGCAGGTGCGCATCCGCTTCATCGGCCGGCACACCCGCCCGATTCCCGCCAGTCTGCGCCGGTTGATGGCCGACAGCGAGGCCACCACCCGCCACCATCGGCGGATGACGCTGCAGATCGCGTTCAACTACGGCGGTCGCGCCGAGCTCGTGGACGCGGCGCGGGCGTTGGGGCGGCAGGTCGCCGCTGGAGAGCTCGATCCCGAGAAGATCGACGAGGCAGCGGTCGAGCGGAACCTGTACACGGCGGACGCCCCCGACGTCGATCTGATGATCAGGACGTCGGGCGAGCAGCGGTTGTCGAACTATCTGCCGTGGCAGGCCGCCTATGCGGAGCTGGTGTTCACGCCCCTGTACTGGCCGGATTTCGACCGCCGGGCGTTGCGCGACGCGGTCGGCGAGTATCAGCATCGGACCCGCCGGTTCGGAACCGTCTGACCGTGCCATCGCGGGATCGCGCGGGCGGCGATGGGGCAGGTCCAGACTGGTCGTTCGCCGTGGCGCAACGGCGGAAGGCCGGGCATGGCGCCGCGCCCCCGAACCTCAGCCGGCCGTCGGCTGCGGCTCGAGCAACTGGTCCACTGGTGCGTAGGCGTCGGTGAGCACCGGTGCGTCGCCGGTGAACTGCTTGACATCGGCGCCGGTGATGACCTCGTCGGCGGCGTTGCGGGAGTCAAGGCGCAACGCGACGTTCTGCACATCGACGTCGCCGCCGGTCATGACGAAGTTGCCACCGACCGCACCTGCGAGTCGCTCGGACGGCGCGACGATCGCGACCTCGTCGAAGACTCTGCGCAGCGTGGCAGCCTCCGCCCGGGCGAAGGCCAGTGGGGGATGGTCGATCATGTTGAGCACATATATGCCGCCCGGACGCAGCACGCGGTTGACTTCATCGAGGAACTCCGCGGTCGTCAGGTGCCACGGCACCGCCAGACCGCCGAAGGCGTCGCCGATCACGACGTCTCTGGAGTCGTCGGGCAACTCGGTGATGCCCAGGCGTGCGTCTCCGGTTCGGACATCCAGCAGCGGCCCGGTTTGCAGGCCCAGGTCGTCGCGGGCCAACCGGACCAGGTCGGGGTCGAGTTCCAGCACCAGGCTGTTGGTACCCGGCCTGGTCGCGGCCAGGTAGCGCGGGAGCGTGAAGCCGCCACCGCCGATGTGCAGAACATCCAGCGCGCCAGAGGGGTACGTCGCAGCGATCACATCGACCACGTTGCGGGCGTAGTCGAACTCGAGGTGTGTCGGATCGTCGAGGTCGACATAGCTGTGTCGCAAGGTGTCGAGCACCAGCAGACGCCCACCTGACCGGGCGGTGTCTGCGACCACAGTGGCGCAGAAGTACGCGGTCTCGCGCTCGCATGGCGTTCCCACGACCAGCCCGACCGTTGCGAGCGCCACCGCTCCGAACGCAAGGGCCGACGGCGAACCCGAGTCCTGACGGGGCAGCCAGACCCACAAGCCGATGCCGACAGCGACCAGGACGCTGCCCAGCGCGATCACGATCGGCGGCGTAGGGAAGGCGGCGAGCATCACGAACCCGGTCGCGAAGGTGCCGAACAGTGCACCGATGGTGCTGATCGCGGACAGGCGGCCCACGGTACGACCGGTGACGCGCAGGCTGTCGAGCTGGATCTTTATGACCATCGGGGTGACCGCCGACAACACGGCGGCGGGCGCGAAGAACCCTAGGAGCGCCAGCGTCACGATCGTCACCGGACTGCGTCCGGCCAGCGCCGGACCGAACAGCCGCACGATCGGAAGGGACGCCAGCGCCAGCAACCCGCCGACGGCGATGACCGGTCCGAGCATGGTTCGCGGGTCGCGGACATCGGCCTGCCGACCTCCCCACCAGCTGCCCAGCGCGATACCGGCGAGCACGGTGCCGATGATGCCCGTGAACGTCTCGAGCGTGACACCGACGTATGGTGCGAGCAGGCGTCCGGCGAGAATCTCGAGCACCAGCACACCAGCTGAGGTGGCGAACACGATGGCTGACGCGAGCACTGCGGGCATGGCCGACAGTATGCCGAGTGCCGCTGCTGCGACAGACGATCCGACGGGCGGACCGGCCCAGCCGTCGCAGTCGCACGCGCGCCGACGCACCGCACGGCAGTTGGCGGACCAGGCCCGTTCGTGCGCCGCGATGGGGTCGCCGCTGTACAGCCACCTGTTGGCGCGCGCGGCGGCGGACTGCGAAGCCGGCGGGCCAACGTGGGAGGCGCTCCGGGACCACAGTGCGCCCGGCCGCGCCGACGCGTTGGCGCTGCGCCTGATGGCCGCGGTGCACCGGATGGTGCTGGAGGGCCACGCGGAGCTGCTCGCGCCGTTCTATCCCAGCGTGGGCGGCACCGGTTCGTTGGACGGGGTGTGGGCGGCGTTCCGCGCAACACTGACGCAGGATCCGCCCGCTGTGTCGGCTCTCGTAGCGCGCCCCTGCCAGACCAATGAAGTGGGCCGCAGCGCGGCGCTGGCGGTTGGGTTCATCGAGGCAACAAGGGTGACCGGTCTCCCGCTGCGGCTGCGTGAGGTGGGGGCGAGCGCCGGCCTCAACCTGCGGTGCGACCACTTCCGCATCGGCGGTGGCGGCGGACACCTCGGCGACGACGACAGCCCCGTCGACCTGTCGTCGCACTGGCGGATCGCGCCGCCGGACGCGCCCAGCCACCTCCAGGTCGTCGATCGTCGGGGCTGCGACCTCCACCCGGTCGACCCGTCGACTGCGGACGGTCGGCTGACGTTGACCGCGTCGTTGTGGGCCGACCAGGACGACCGTCACGCGCGGCTTCGCGGCACGCTGGCGCTCGCCGACCGCGTGCCGGCCATCGTCGACCGCGCGTCGCTGGATCGCTGGACCCGCCAGCAGCTGGCGGACCTGCCCCGAGGCGTGGTGACCGTGCTCTACCACTCGGTCGTCCTCGAGTACCTCGACGGTGTGACCCGCAGGCGCTTCGTTGCCGCCGTGACCCGGGCCGCGGCGCGGGCGTCGAGCGACCGGCCGCTGGCGTGGGTCCGCCTCGAGCCGGTGAGCCACCTGCGCCATCACGGTGTGCTGCTGACGTTGTGGCCCGGCGGTCGGACACGGACGCTCGCGCGGTGCGGAGCACATGGCACGGGGGTCGTGTGGCTGGATGACGACAAGGCCAGCCGGCGGCGGTAGCCTGCACACCACGATGACGACCGCCTCTGCGCAACGGGAGCTCCTTGCATCCGACGCTGCGTTGAGCCGATTTCTCCGCGGCCTGCCCGGTGTCGATCAGGTCGGTGCCGAGGCGCGCGCCGCTGCGCTGGCGACCAGGTCGATCAAGCGCGACGCCAAGCTGTGGGCGCTGGACCGGGCGATCCGTATGACGGATCTGACGACGCTGGAGGGCGCCGACACCCCCGGCAAGGTGCGCGCGTTGTGTGCGAAGGCCGTCAGGCCCGACCCGACCGACGACACGGTCCCGCCGGCCGCGGCCGTCTGCGTGTACCCCGACATGGTGGCTGTGGCCGTCGAGCACACACGTGGCACGCCGGTGCAGGTGGCCTCGGTCGCAACGGCCTTCCCTTCGGGCCGGGCGTCGCTGGACGTCAAGCTGGCCGACACCAAGGACGCCGTCGCGGCCGGCGCCGACGAGATCGACATGGTCATCGATCGCGGGGCTTTCCTGGCCGGTCGCTACAGCGCGGTCGCAGACGAGATCGTCGCCACCAAGCAGGCGTGCGGTGACGCCCACCTGAAGGTCATCCTCGAGACCGGGGAGCTGGCCACGCTCGACAACGTGCGTCGCGCGTCGTGGCTTGCCATCCTGGCCGGCGCCGACTTCATCAAGACTTCGACAGGAAAGATCGCTCCCGCGTCGACCCGGCCCGTCGTGCTGGTCATGCTCGAGGCGGTCCGCGATGCCGAGGAGATCATCGAGCGCAAGGTCGGTGTCAAAGCGGCCGGCGGCATCCGGGATGCCAAGGATGCCATCCGGTACCTGGTGCTCGTCCACGAGATCGCGGGGCCCGCTTGGCTGACTCCGGAGCTGTTCCGATTCGGCGCGTCGAGCCTGCTCAACGATCTGTTGATGCAGCGCGACAAGCAGCGCACCGGCGCCTACGCGGGGCCCGACTACTACACGATCGACTGAGGGCGCACCATGACTGCGACGAACTGGCAGTACGCGCCGGCACCCGAGTCGCGCGACATCGTCGATCTGCGCAGTGAGTACGGGCTGTTCATCGACGGCGAGTTCGTCGAAGCGCAGGGCGGCGCGACGTTCAAGACCGTGAACCCGGCGACCGAGGAGGTGCTCGCCGCGGTCAGCGAGGCGGGCGCGGAGGATGTCGATCGCGCGGTGGCCGCCGCGCGTCGCGCGCAGACCGACGTCTGGGGACCGATGCCCGGCGCCGAGCGCGCGAAGTACCTGTACCGGCTGGCACGGGTGATCCAGGAGCGGGCGCGCGAGCTGGCGGTCGTCGAGACGCTCGACAATGGAAAGCCGATCAAGGAGTCGCGTGACGTCGACGTCCCCACGGCGGCCGCGCACTTCTTCTCGTACGCCGGCTGGGCGGACAAGCTGAGCCATGCCGGGTACGGTGCCGACCCCCGGCCGCTCGGCGTCGCCGGCCAGATCATCCCCTGGAACTTCCCGCTGCTGATGGCGGCGTGGAAGCTGGCACCGGCACTCGCCACGGGCAACACCTGCGTGCTGAAGCCAGCCGAGACGACGCCGCTGAGCGCCCTGCTGCTCGCCGAGATCCTGCAGCAGATCGACCTGCCGCCCGGCGTGGTCAACATCGTCACGGGCGCAGGCGCGACCGGCCAGGCGCTGGTGGACCATGCCGGCGTCGACAAGGTGGCGTTCACGGGTTCGACCAGCGTCGGCAAGCAGATCCAGCGCGCGCTGGCGGGCCGGCCGACCCGGCTGACGTTGGAGCTGGGCGGCAAGGCCGCGAACATCGTCTTCGACGACGCACCGTTGGACCAGGCTGTCGAGGGCATCGTCAACGGCATCTTCTTCAACCAGGGCCATGTGTGTTGCGCGGGGTCGCGCCTGCTGGTGCAGGAGTCCGTGCTCGAGCCGGTGATGGGCCATCTCAAGCGGCGGCTGGGTACGCTGCGTGTCGGCGATCCGCTCGACAAGAACACCGACCTGGGCGCGATCAACTCCGCCGAGCAGCTCGCGCGCATCACCGAGCTGACCGACAGCGGTGTGGATCAGGGCGCGCAGCGCTGGCAGCCCGAGTGCCAGCTGCCCGACCGCGGCTACTGGTTCGCGCCGACGGTGTTCACCGGAGTGAGCCAGTCGCACCGGATCGCACGCGAGGAGATCTTCGGACCGGTCCTGTCGGTGCTGACGTTCCGCACGCCCGACGAGGCGGTCACGAAGGCCAACAACACGCCATACGGCCTGTCGGCCGGGGTGTGGACCGACAAGGGCAGTCGCATCCTGTGGATGGCCGAGCGTCTGCGTGCGGGTGTGGTGTGGGCGAACACGTTCAACCGGTTCGACCCGACCAGCCCGTTCGGCGGGTACAAGGAGTCGGGTTTCGGCCGCGAGGGTGGCCGCCATGGCCTTGGCCCGTACCTGGCTGTATGAGGCCGATCGGCACGTGTGCCGGCGGCGTGGGTGCGGTTGCGGCCCCATTCGGGCCCTGGTGCGCCCGCGTGGTGGTCGGGTGACGGTGTGGGTGCGGTTGCGGCCGTATTCGGGCCTTGGTGCGCCCGCGTGTACCCGCGGTACGCCGCGACCCGGATGGTCGGGTTAGCATCAGGGCACGCGACACGGATCGGGCACGATATGACAGTGACACGCAAGGCAGTTGGAGCAGTGGCGACTGGAGCGCTCGCTCTGGGCGCCGGCGCCGTCGGCGCACTGGCGATCGGGCGGCTGGCGATAGGCCAGACCGCAATGCGCCGCGTCACGATGGCCGACCTGGAGATCAACCACCTGGCGGTTCGCCAGCTCACGCTCAACGGCGTGCCGATCACGCCGGAGGACCTGGGTGCAACCGACGTGGCGCCACGGGAACCATGAGCGACCGTCTTGCGGTGCGCAAGACCTACAAGCTGTACGTGGGCGGCGCTTTCCCGCGTTCGGAGTCGGGGCGGAGCTACGAGATACAGTCGGCCGACGGCGAGTTTCTGGCCAATGCGTCGCGCGCGTCCCGCAAGGATGCTCGGGATGCCGTCGTCGCGGCCCGCAGGTCGTTCGCGGGCTGGTCGGGACGGACCGCGTACAACCGCGCCCAGATTCTCTACCGCGTCGCGGAGATGCTGGAGGGCCGTGCCGCCCAGTTCGCCGAGGAGGTCCGGCAGTCGGAGGGCTTGTCGCGTGCCAAGTGTGCGGCGGCCGTCGGGGCGGCCGTCGATCGGTGGGTCTGGTACGCCGGCTGGGCGGACAAGGTGAGCCAGATCGCCGGTGCGGCCAACCCGGTCGCCGGCCCCTACTTCAACTTCAGCGTCCCCGAGCCAACCGGCGTGGTGGCGATCATGGCACCGCAGGCATCGAGTCTGCTCGGACTGGTCAGCGTCGTCGCACCGGTCATCGTCACCGGCAACACGGCGGTCGTGGTCACCAGTGAGCAGCGGCCGCTTCCTGCGATCAGTCTGGGGGAGGTGCTGGCGACCTCCGACCTACCCGGCGGAGTCGTGAACCTGCTGACCGGTCACACGTCGGAGCTTGCGCCGGTACTCGCGTCGCACATGGACGTCAACGCGATTGACCTGACGGGGGTGGAGTCCGACAGGCGCACGCCACTGGAGGAGGCCGCGGCGGAGAACGTCAAGCGAGTGCTGCCGGCGCCACCGGACGAACCCGACTGGTCCGCCGACCCGGGCACCCGGCGCCTGCTTGCGCCGTTGGAGATCAAGACGGTCTGGCACCCCGTCGGCGTCTGAAACCGCACGGACCACCCTACGGGATCCGTGCGGTCTTCCGGTCGGGCGTCAGGCGCTGATGACCGGTGTCGGCTCGGCAAGCTCGGCTTCTTCGATGTCCACCTCTTCGCTGAGCGCGTCGATGTCCTCCATGCCCGGGGCACCTTCGATCCGGGCTGCTCCGTACCGCTTGCGGGACCGAAGCTCGAGGTAGCGCGCCAACCGTGACAGTGCAAAGATCACGATGAAGTACAGGATTCCGGCGAAGATGAACGCCTGCAGCTGATTGCTCGGTGGCGCCTGCGCAAGCGCACCGGCGCGCCGCAACGCCTCCTCGTATCCGATGATGAAGCCGAGTGACGTGTCCTTCGTCAGCGTCGCCAGCTGGGCCACGATCGCCGGGATCATGCGCCGCACCGCCTGCGGCAGGATGACCAGCTGCATCGATTGCCAGTACGTCATGCCGAGCGATGACGCCGCCTCGGACTGGCCTTTGCTAAGTGAGAGGATGCCCGCGCGGAAGATCTCGGCGAGCACCGCGCTGTTGTAGAGGGTCAGTCCGATGATGAGGCCCGTGAGCTGCGAGATGTCGACGAACTGTTGGATCCCGAAGAAGCCGAACAGGATGAGGATGAGCAGCGGAATGCTGCGGAACACGTCGATGTAGACCCGCGCCAACACTCGGAGCACGCCGTTCTGGGCGATCCGGGCGAGGGCGAGGATGAAACCGATGGCCGTCGCGAAGACCATGGCGATCAGCGCGGCCTTGATCGTGTTGCCCAGCCCCGCGATGACGAACTGCGGCCACCCCTCGTCGAAGTCGATGAATTGTTGGTACAGCTCGGGCGCGAGGTTTCCGGTCGCGGCGAATCGGTAGATCGCAAAGGCGATGATCGCAGCAACGGCAGCGAGTGAGATCCACGTGGCGATCCGCACACGCTGCCGCCCGCGAGGTCCGAGATCCTCCGTGAGTACCGAGCTCATCCGTCTCGCCTATCGCTTGATCGCCACGCGGCGCTCGATGGACGTGAACACCTGCGCCGCGATCAACAACCAGACCACGAAGAACAGCGCAGCCGCCGTGTACGCCGCGATGGGCTGGCCGGTGCTGTTGGCGAGGCGCTGCGCGGCCGTCGTTTCGACGAACAGCCCGATCGTCGTCCCGATCACCGTGTTCTTGCCGTTCGCGATGTAGAGGTTGCCGATCGGTCCCACCACCGTCCGCAGCGCTTGCGGGACCACCACCGTCCCGAGAACCTCACGGAACTTCAACCCGACGGCACGCGCGGCCTCGGCCTGACCGGGGTCGACGGAGTTGATGCCCGACCGGACCGTCTCACTGAGGTAGGCGCCGGTGTACAACGACATCACGATCACCGTGGACGTGAACGGCGAGAACGTGAAGCCGAGCTTCGGGAGTCCGAAGAAGAACAAGAAGAAGATGATCAGCAACGGCGTGTTGCGGAACACGGTCACGTAGAACGCCGCGAAGCGCTGCAACGGCGGGATCGGGCCGACTCTGAACGATGCGATGATCACACCAACGACCATGGCGAACACGAAGGCCAGGTTGGCGGCCTGGAAGGTGCGGATGAACCCGTTGACGTAGAGGTCCCAGTTCTCGATCAGGAAGCTGATCGGGTCCATCCGCTCTCCTTCGTGCAGTGCGGCGGGCCGGCCATCGACAGCCGGCCCGCCGCGTTACAGCAAACCGACTAGCTGGCGGCCTCCGAAGTGGTCGCGGCGGGCTCGCTGGTCATCTCACTGCCAGCCTCCGATGACGTGCCGCCGGCCGCACTGGCCTGCGGGCACTCGCTGCCCTCGGGGAACATCTGGTCGTACGCCAGCGGCGGCCCGATCTCAGGCGGCTCGGGCGTGTCGGAAACGACGCCGACTGTGTCGGCGTATGCCTGGTCCCACTCGCCATTCTGCTGGATCTGGCAGATGCGCTCGTTGAGGTACAGACGCACGTCCGTCGCGCCGTCCGGTATGCCGATGCCGTATGGCTCGTCGCTGAACTCCTCACCCACGACCTCGAAGCCGCCGAACTCGTCGACCAGGCCGAACAGGATCGCCCCGTCGGTCGTCGTGGCGTCGACGCGTCCGTCGTTCATGGCCTCGGCGCACTTCGTGTAGGTGTCGAACGTGATCGTGTCGGCGTCGGGTGCGAGCTCCTGGAAGTTCTGCAGCGACGTCGATCCCTCCACCGAGCAGGTTGTCATGTCGGCCGTGTTGAGGTCCTCCGGTGACTGGATGCCCGAGGGGTTGCCCTCGGGGACCATCAGCTGCTGGCCGGTGTTGTAGTACGGCCCCGCGAAGTCGACGACCTGGTCGCGTTCCTCGTTCATGGTGTAGGTCGCGATCACCATGTCGACCTCGCCGTTCTGCAGGAACGGCTCGCGATTGGCCGACACCGCCTCCTGGAACTCGATGTGGCTGTCGGGATCGCCGTCCTGGAAGATGCCCTCGACCATCAGCTTGGCAATCTCAGCGTCGAAGCCCTCGACGCCGCTCGGCGTGTTGACACCGAACAGCGGCTGGTCGTACTTGACGCCGACAATGATGGTGCCCTTGTCTTTCAGAGCCTGCACGCCCGCCGCGTCGACACCCACCGTGGCGCCGGACGGCGCAGCCGCCTCGCTCGTGCCTGCGGCTGCCGCTTCGGTGTCGCCGCTCGTGGCGGTGTCGTCGCCTCCGCCACATGCCGCGAGCAGCAGCATCAGGATCATGACGAGTCCGAAGACTCGCAGTCGTCGTGTTTGCATTGGCTGGTTTCCTTCCAGCTAGTGGGCCAGGATCTTCGAGAGGAAGTCCTGCGCCCGTTCCGTTTCCGGGTGATCAAAGAACCTGTCTGGAGGCGCGACCTCCATGATCTGCCCCTCGTCCATGAACACGACACGACGGGCGGCCGAGCGCGCGAACCCCATCTCGTGGGTCACTACGACCATCGTAGTACCTTCCTCGGCCAACTCAAGCATCACATCGAGGACCTCGGCGATCATCTCGGGGTCCAGGGCCGACGTCGGCTCGTCGAACAGCATGGCCTTGGGCCTCATGGCCAGTGCCCGTGCGATCGCGACGCGCTGCTGCTGCCCGCCCGACAGCTCCGCAGGGTACTTTTCCGCCTGGTTGGCGACACCGACCCGCTCGAGGAGCTCTTGGGCGCGCGAGTCGGCTTCCTTCTTGTCCAGCTTGCGGACCTTTACCGGCCCGAGCGTCACGTTCTCGCGGATCGTCTTGTGGGCGAAGAGGTTGAACTGCTGGAACACCATGCCGACGTCCGCACGTAGCCGTGCGAGATCCTTGCCCTCCTCGGGCAGGCGCTCACCGTCGATCGTGATCTCGCCCTCCTGAATCGGCTCGAGCCGGTTGATGGCCCGGCACAACGTCGACTTGCCCGATCCGGACGGGCCGATGACCACCACGACCTCGCGGTGGTCGATATCGAGGTTGATGTTCTTGAGGACGTGCAGCTCGCCGAACCACTTGTTCACACCGTGCATGCCGATGAGTGGTTGCTCGGACATCCCCTGGCCTTTCTCTACGACCGACCTCGTGGGGACGCTACCAGAATTCGCCCGCCTGCCAAGGTCTGGCGGCTAGCTGGACGCGACATCTGCGCTGTCGGCCTCACACGCGCGCCGGATCTCGTCGAGCCGGCCGGGGTCGATCAGGCCGCGTGACGCGGCGTCCGTGGCTGCGCTCATGGTCGATGCACCGAATGCCGAGGGCACGTGGTGCGCCTCGAGCGTGCGCAGCAGCGTCTGAACCGCCTCGTCGCGGGACGCGTCCGATGTCACGTCGCGGATGTAGACCGCGGCGATGCGCTCCGGCCAGCGGTTGATCACGTCGGTGTAGATCTCCGGGTCCTGCTGGCCGCTGTCGCCGATGAGGACGAAGTCCAGGTCGGGATACGTGCGCAGCAGCAGGCCGATCCGAGCCAGCTTGTAGGCGTGGGTGTCCTCCCGTATGAACTTGTGCTCGTCGACGCCCCAGTCCTTGAGGAACAGCGGACCAGCTGGGATCTCCTGGATCTCGATGAAGCGCTCGATCATGTCGTACAGGTTCCACGGGCTTCCCGACACGAAGAAGACCGGGCGCGTCGCGGCGCCGTCGCCCTCGTGCAGGGCGCGGTAGAAGGCGGCGACGCCAGGGAACGGCAACCTGGTCGTGGCGTTGTGCAGCAGGGTCGTGCGCAGCATGCCGGCCGTCTGCGTGAGGCCGGTGTGCAGGATCGTGTCGTCGACGTCGCTGATCACGCCGATCGTGGCGCGTGGATCGGGCACCAGCACGTCTGCGGTCGCGCGGCCGTCGCGCTGTCCGTCCGGGGGTGCGACCAGTCTGAGCTCGACGCGACGCCAGCCCGTGCGATCAGGCCTCGTGTTGGCGATCTCGACCTTGACGTAGCCGTCGACATCGGCGGTGGCCTCGACCTGCTGTCCGTCGATCGACGCGCGTACGATCGCACCGGGGATCTCCAGCGACACGAACCGGCGGTAGGCGGCGAACACGTTGCGCCACCAGGGGTCGGTCGCGGTTCCCGGCGTGACACCGTGCGACTCGAGCACGCGCGCCTGCACAAACAACCATGCCGGCGTGCCGTAGCCGCGGTGCGGCACCAGCTCGACGGGCTCGAGGCTGCCGCTGGACAGCTTGCGCCGGACACGCGCGACCGTCACGACATCTGCGATCGAGCCGACGATCCGCCACACGCTGGACTGGAGGGTTGGGGTGGGCTGCATCGTCTTGGTCCTCTCACCGACCGTGACCCTATGATGGCCGATGTCGCGGTCCCTGCGGAGCCACCCTGGGGCCGACTCGTACTTTGTGGCGGGCGGGGCCCGTCCGCCACGTGTTTCGTGGAACCAGGCTCCACGAAGTTGGAGGACCACGTGGTCGACCCCCGAGACCTACCCCCCGACGTCACCTCGTCCCACATCACCGTCGCGGCGGACGCCGACACGACGGCTGGCGAGCACGACGTTTCGATGGAGACGATCGTCGAGTTGTGCAAACGACGCGGCATCATCTTCCAGTCGTCCGAGATCTACGGTGGGCTCCGCGGCGCCTGGGACTTCGGGCCGCTCGGCGCCGCGCTGAAGGACAACGTCAAAGCCGCGTGGAAGCGCGCGATGCTGCAGTTGCGCGACGACGTCGTGCAGCTCGATGCCTCGATCCTCATGCACCCCCGCGTGTGGGAGGCCTCCGGGCACGTCGAAGGCTTCACGGACCCGCTGGTCGAGTGCACCAACTGCAACCAGCGGTGGCGGGGCGACCACCTCGAACCGAACCGGGCGGGTGAGATCTTCTGTCCGAACTGCGGCAACAAGGAGTTCACCGACCCCAAGGCGTTCAACCTCATGTTCAAGACCTTCGTCGGGCCGACGGAGGACACGAGCGCGCAGGTGTGGATGCGTCCCGAGACCGCGCAGGCGATGTTCGTCGACTTCGCGCACGTGCAGCTGACGAGCCGGCAGAAGATCCCGTTCGGCATCGCGCAGGTCGGCAAGAGTTTCCGAAACGAGATCACGCCTCGCAACTTCATCTTTCGCGTGCGTGAGTTCGAGCAGATGGAGATGGAGTTCTTCGTCCGCCCCGGCACCGACGAGCAGTGGCATGAGTACTGGATCGGCCAGCGCTGGGACTGGTACGTCGAGCACGGTATGCGCCCCGCGAACCTGCGCATCCGACCGCATACCGACGACGAGCTCAGCCACTACGCCAAGGCGACCGTCGACGTCGAGTACCGCTTTCCGTTCGCCTGGAGCGAGCTGGAGGGCATCGCCAACCGCACCGACTTCGACCTGCGGCGGCACTCGGAGTTCTCGGGTCGCGATCTGTCCTACTACGACCAGGCCAACGACGAGCGTTTCGTGCCGTACGTGATCGAGCCTGCGGCCGGCGTGGACCGGAGCGCGCTCGCGTTCCTGATCGACGCGTACCGCACGGACGAGGCACCGACCGCCAGCGGCAAGGTCGAACGGCGGACGCTGCTCGCCCTGCACCCGACGCTCGCGCCGATCAAGGTGGCGGTGTTGCCGCTGTCACGCAACGACAAGCTGGTGCCCACCGCGCGCGAGGTCAACGACATCGTCAAGGCGTACTTCGCGACGCAGTACGACGACGCCGGCGCGATCGGCCGGCGCTACCGCCGCCAGGACGAGATCGGCACGCCATACTGCGTGACGGTCGACTTCGAGACCGTCGAGGACGACCGCAAGGTGACGGTGCGGGATCGTGATTCGATGAACCAGGACCGTGTGGCCATCGACCAACTGACCGGTTACCTGTCCCAGCGCCTGCCGCGCTGCTGATCAGTGCCAGCCGCCCCAGCGGCGGTACGGGTCGGGCGGGGCGTCCGGGTCCTGGTGCGGCAGCGCCGGCGACGGATCTGGAAGCCGGTCGAGCTCGGTTTTGATGTCGGCGATGCCGCGGGTGATCGTCGACAGGAGCCGCAGCGCTGCGCCCGCCACGAAGGTCAGCGTCCAGGCGACCACAGCGAACCCGACGGAACCGCTGCGCAGCAGCAGCCCGCCGGCGACGACGCCGGCGACCCCGACGGTGTAGACCAACGCATCGGCGATGCGTGTGGCGGTGGCCAGCTCACGCAATGTGACGCGTTGCACGACGACACTCCTTGGGTCGGCTTGCAGATGTGGCTATCAGCGGTGGTCATCGCGACACGCGCCAACGTAGTCGTCCGCCGCCGTGGTGGGTAGGCACCTGTGCCGCGTGGGGAGGCGGCCGCGCTATGTACCGCGTCTTCCGCTCCACAGTGTGCGCGGTTGACTTCCCGGAGGGCTCGATCTGGCGTCATCGGACAGTGCGGACCTCCAGCGCGGGCTCGACGCCGGCAGCCGGCTTGACGCCGAGCACCGCCCGGGTCGACTGTGTGACCCACCACGACGCGACCGCGGCGAGCCCGTTACCGCGCAGCAGCATGTCCTGCTCGCTCTCCCGCAGCGCGTCACCCTGCCAGTTGGCCGCCGTGCGGGCCACAGCCCACAGCAGGACATCGAGGGAGTCGCGGTCGTTCCAGCGCAACACGTACTCACTCGACAGCAGGCAGCCTCCTGGTGCGAGCACGCGGGCCACCTGGGCGGACAGCTCACGGCGACGTTCGCGGGAGACGCTCTGCAGCACATGGGACAGGACCACCACGTCGACCGTGCGGCCGCCGAGCGCGTCGCGTGGTGCGTCGGCGGCCGGGTCGGCTGACACCACGGCGATTCGCGGGTGACCGGCGCACGACTCGGTCGCTATGCGCGCCATCGTCGGGATCTCCAGCACGGTGCACGTGGCACGTGGCCATGCGCTGCATATCTCTCGCGCGGCGTAGCCATCGCCGCCCCAGGCGTCGAGCACGGTCAGCGGCCGGGTCGGACGCACGTGCGCGATCAGTCTGCTCAACTGGAGACGCCGTCGGTTGCTGATGCGGCGTGCGTAGCGGCGTGCCGCCTGCTCGTCGGCGTCGACGGCGTCATCGCCGTGCGTGATGGGCTCCGTCCGGCCCTCTTGGAGCAGCAGCCTCGCGTGGCGGTCGAGCTCCCCCCACCGCCCGTAGTCCTCGGCCATCGCGTCGAGTTCGAGGGCGGCTGCGCGATCGCCGGCCAGACGGACCCCGGTCGCACTCAGCCGCCACCCGTCGTCGGCCGCGGCCAGCAGGCCCGTTGCCCGCAGCGCACGGCAGATGTCGACCACGAGCTTCGGGTCGGCGAGCAGGTTCTGCGAAAGGTCCTGCGCGGTGTGGGTGCGCCCATCGGCCATGTGGCGCAGCAGGCCCAGACGGTGTGCGCTCAACAGCAGGCCGGCGAGGCGGTAGCCGCGTGCGAGCCGGTGCCACTCGTCCTCGTCGCCGGGCTCGAACGCGAGCAACGGCTCATGCCCGTCTGCCAGCGCGAGATCATCATCGTTGGACATCGCCACGGACGTCGTCAAGCCGTTTGTGACGCGTGCATCATCGTGACCCCGACGCGGCGACCCGAGCATGTTCGGATCATCCCCCGTGGGAGCTGGCATATTCACTTCGGCACCGAGGAGTGTGGCAGTGGCTGGCAGGATCAACGACGAGGACGTGCAGGCGCTGCGCGAGCGTGCGAACCTCGCTGCGGTCGTCTCCGACTACACCGCGCTCAAGCGCAGCGGAAGCCGCCTGCGGGGACTCTGCCCGTTTCACGACGAGCGGACTCCCTCGTTCTACGTGGACCCGGCGCGGGGGTTCTTCCACTGCTTCGGGTGCGACGTCGGCGGTGACGTGTACGACTTCCTCCAGCGGATCGAGGCACTGACGTTCCCCGAGGCGGTGGAACGCCTTGCTCGGCTCGAGGGAGTGACGCTGCGGTACGAAGAGCTGTCGCCCGGTCAACGCCGCGCCCTGGGCCGGCGCACGCGGTTGGTCGAGTGCCTCGGCGAGGCCAAATCGTATTTCCGCGCACAGCTGGAATCCGCCGAGGGCGAGCACGCGCGCACCTACCTCGCCGGGCGGGGTCTGACGAAGCAGATCGCCGCGCACTTCGAGCTGGGCTGGGCGCCGGACTCGTGGGACGCGCTGGTGCGTCACCTGACCGGCGCGGGCTTTTCACAGCAGGAGATCGCGGACGCCGGCCTTGCGACGCGCGGGCGGCGGGGTCTGATCGACCGGTTCCGTGGCCGGGTCATCTTTCCGATCTACGACTCCAGCGGCCGCGACGTCGTCGCGTTCGGCGGACGCATCGTGCCCGGGGTGGCGCTGCGAACCCAGGGCCGCGACCAGACGGCGCCGAAGTACATCAACTCGCCCGAGACCGAGGTGTACCGCAAATCGCGCGTGCTGTACGGCCTCAACTGGGCCCGTGCCGACATCCAGCGGAATGACGCCGCGGTGGTGGTCGAGGGCTACCTCGACGTGATCGGCATGCATCAGGCCGGGGCGCCCAACACGGTGGCGACATGTGGCACCGCCTTGACGGCTGAGCACTTCGGGCTGCTCGAGAAGTTCGCGCGCCGCGTGATCCTGGCGCTCGACGCGGACGCCGCGGGCTACCAGGCCGCGGACCGTGCGCGGGCCCTTGCGGTCGAGCAGGGCGTCCGTGAGGTCGGCGTCCTGCCTCTGCCGGCCGGTGACGACCCTGCTGACCTTGCGGCAAGAGGACCAGAGCACGTTGCTCAGGCGCTGGCGGGCACCGCAACGGCGGTGGAGTTCCAGATCGCCTACCTGCTGCAGGAGGCCGACACGGCGACTCCCGAAGGGCAGGTCGCGGCCTACCGCCGGACGTTCCCGCTGCTGATGCAGCTCGACGATCGCTTCCTGCGCTACAGCTACGTGCGGGACATCGTCGCGCCTGCCGTGCGTCTTTCGGCGGATCTGATCGAGCGGGACCTCGACCGCGAGATCACCGCAACGGTCGGCGTCCGGGAGCGTGAGCGCAGCGAGCGGCAACTGGCGGATACGCCACGACGCACGGCGCAGCCGCGTGATCCGCAACTGCGGCTGGAGCGCGCCGTGCTGCAGGCCGCGATCCAGCATCCGGAGATCGATATCGAGGGCTGGGACCAGGTGTCGGCTGAGGACTTCACGGCCGAGCCATCAAGGGCGCTGTTCGGCGCCCTGACGACAGCGCCGTGGCGCGGGCTCGCGCAGTTGCTGGAGCGCCTCCCCGACGACTCGACGCGCTCGAGGATCCGGGCACTTGCCGTTGCCCCTCCCACGACCCCCTCTGACCCGCATAAGCTGGCCGAGAACGTAATGCGGTTGCGTGCGGCGACGCTGGCGCGCAAGCTCGCAGACATACGCGCGCGGATGGCTCGGCTGAACGCAGTCGTCGATGGCGATCGGGTTCGCGAGCTGAGCGCGGAACGAGAGCGCCTCGAGCGTGATCGCCGGGCGCTGCTGGAGGGTTGACGCGGCCGAAGACCAGGCGCACGTGCGGTGGAACCGCGCCGGCAGTGAGGCGCACGCCGGGTCGGGACGAGACGGAGACACGCGATGGGCTCGGCTCGCTCGTTCGAAGGACGGACGGCGACTGACGCGACGCGCTCGTACCTGAACATGATCGGGCAGGTCCGTCTCCTGCGGGCCGACGAGGAAGTCGATCTGTCCAAGCGCGTGGTCGCCGGTGGCGAGGCAGCGGCGATGCTCGCGGCCGACGTTCTGTCCGCCGAGCGTATTGCGCTGCTGCAGACGATCGTCCACGAGGGCGAGAAATCGAGGCAGCGCCTCGTCGAGTCGAACCTGCGCCTGGTCGTGTCGATCGCGAAGCGCTACCAGAATCGCGGGATGCAGCTGCTGGACCTCGTGCAGGAGGGCAACCTCGGCCTGATCCGTGCGGTCGAGAAGTTCGATCACACCCGGGGCTACCGGTTCTCGACGTACGCGATGTGGTGGATCCGGCAGGCGATCAGTCGCGCGTTGGCCGACCAGGCACGCACGATCCGGGTGCCCGCCCACGTGCGCGACACGATGAACCGGTTGTACAGCGTGCAGCGAGCGATGGCTCAGGATCTGGGCCGCGAGCCGACCGATGTCGAGTTGGCCGCCGAGCTCGGCATCGAAATCGACCGGGTGCGTGAGATCCAGGCGTTGAGCCAGGAGCCGGTCAGCCTCGAAGCGCCGTTGCGCCAGGAGGAGGACGCCAGCCTCGGCGACTTCATCCCCGACCGGGATGCGGTCATGCCGGTCGATGCCGTCAGCGTCACGATGCTCAAGGAGCAGCTCGAGATCGTGCTGCACGAACTGACCGAGCGTGAGCAGGAGGTCATCCGGCTGCGGTTCGGCATGGACGGGGAGCGGCCGAGCACGCTGGAGGAGGTCGGCCGCGCTTTCGGCGTCACTCGTGAGCGGGTGCGGCAGATCGAACTCAAGACGTTGGCCAAGCTACGACATCCGTCCCGCAGCGATGTGCTGCGGGACTACCTGTAGTACGGGTCGTGAGTGCCTAGCGCATTCGATCCATCTCGCTCGACGCGTCATCGCCCGAGTTCGAGCGCAGCTGGTCGCTGAGCTGATCGACCCCGCGGGTGGCCTTCTCCTCGAGCCTCGATCCGGTGCGGTCAGCAAGGTGCCGCACTTCGCTGCCGAAACGCTGCGCTGGTTCGGACCGCCGAAGCGAGCGCCATGTCGACTGGATCTGCTGATACCGCTCGTAGCCGGCACGTGCGCCCAACACATAGCCGATCGCGAGGCCGATGATGAGTCCGAAGCGGAACTTCATGAGGTTGTGCTCCCTCTGATATGGCGTGGAGGTAGTTCTTACCGCATTGGTGACGCTACAACCGCGAGCGCCGACAATCACGGCGGCGCGCACGGCGCGCGGTCGGCGGTGGGCCCGGCAGGGATCGAACCTGCGACCAAAGGATTATGAGTCCCCTGCTCTGACCGCTGAGCTACGGGCCCGCTTGCAGCTCGATCCTACCCATGGTGCGCCTGTGGATGGCGGCCATCCGGCGCGTTGCCACTGTGCAAGAATCGAATCTACGTTCGATAGAGGGCTGACGTGGGGTACCGGGGCAAACTGCGAGAGCAGCAACTGGCGCGCGAGCTGCGCGGCCGATCGTGGACGCTGCAGGAGATCGCGAATGAGCTCGGGGTAGCGAAGAGCTCGGTCTCGCTGTGGGTGCGCGACGTGGAGTTCACGCCGCGCGCACGCAACGGCAAGGTGGCGCAGCGGCGCGCTCCCAACAGACTGCAGCGCCGCAAAGCCAAGGAGATCGAGGAGCTCCTGCAGGCGGGTCAGCGCCGCATCGGGCAGTTGTCCGAACGCGAGTTCCTTGTCGCCGGTGTGGCGCTCTACGCCGGAGAGGGCGCCAAGACCGATGGGGCAGTCAAGTTCGCGAACAGCGACGCGCAGTTGGTCGGCTTCTTCTGCGCGTGGCTTCGCCATTTCTTCGACATCGACGAGTCACGCGTTCGTCTGTATCTCTACCTCCATGAGGAACTCGATCTCGCCGCGGCGATGCGCTTCTGGTCGGACATCACCGCCGTCCCGTTGACGCAGTTCGGCAAGGCCTACCGGGCAGCAGCTGACCCGTCGATCCGGCGGACGAAGCATGTCCACGGATGCGCGACAGTCGCGTACTCCTGCAGCAGGACTCATCGTGCGATCATGGGGCTCATTGCGGGCGTCGTCGATCGGCATGCGTGGGGCCGGTACGTGGTCGCGGGCTGCTAGGGTTGGCGTTTCGCATGATCCGGGGTAGCTCAACTGGCAGAGCGCTCGGCTGTTAACCGATAGGTTGCGGGTTCGAGTCCCGCCCCCGGAGCGATGGAGGACGGCGCGGCCACGGCCGCGCCGTTTCGCTTGTGCCGTGAGCCGGCGAGCGACGACTCGGTCGACCCCGCCCCCGTCCTGGTACAGTTCCGTGAAGACACGACCGGGGAGCTCGGGGCAACCGGGCTGAGAGGGCGGCTGGAGCACCAGCCATTCGCGTCGCCGACCCGCATGAACCTGATCTGGGTAATGCCAGCGGAGGGAGGCGCGCGCGTGGACCCCGACGCACCGCACACGGTTGCCGTCATCGCTGGCGGCGAGCCGGTGGACGACGTCGTCGTCGCGCACCTGACCGAGGTCGACTACGTCATTGCCGCGGACTCGGGCCTGCATGCTGCGCGCCGCCTCGGGCTGCCGGTGGATCTGGTGATCGGCGACCTCGACAGCGTCGACCCTGACCTGCTCCACCAGGTCGACGTGGAGGTCGAGCGGCACCCTCGCGCCAAGGACCGCACCGACATCGTGCTGGCGCTCGACCGCGCGTGCGAGCTCGGCGCGCGCCGGCTGATCGTCGTGTCGGGGGGCGGCGGCAGGCTCGATCACGCGCTGGCGAACCTGCTGGTGCTCGCCGCGCCGCGGTACGCGGGCATCGACGTCCGCGCCCATTTCGCGCGTGCCGAGATCGCCGTGGTGCGGTCGCGCCACGACATGGCCGGCGAGGCCGGCACCGTGGTCTCGCTGTTCGCGGTGGACGGCCCGGCCCACGGCGTCACGACCCAGGGGCTGCGGTACCCACTGCGCGACGAGGCCCTCGAGTCGCTGTCGAGCCGGGGCGTCAGCAACGAGTTCGTCGGTGGGCCGGCGTCGGTCACGGTCGCCGCCGGGACGCTGCTGGTCGTGCGCCCAGGTAACCGGGTTGCAGGCGAGACAGGGTCCGAGAGCCGCGCGCGGACGAATCGAGACGAGGTGAACCGATGATCGCCGAGATCCAGTGCCTCCCGTCGCCACCGGGAACCGACGGACAGCCGTACGCGCACGTCGAGCGCGCTATCGCGGAGATCCAGCGGTCGGGGCTGCGCTACGAGGTTGGCGCGCTGGGCACGACCGTCGAGGGGGCCCCCGACGCGGTCTGGCCGCTGCTGCGCCGTGTGCATGAGGCGTGCGTCCGCTCCGGCGCCGACTCGGCCGTGACGATCATCAAGGTCGCGCAAGGTGCCGACCAGCAGCAGACGCCGGGTATGGACGACCTCGTGTCGAAGTTCCGCGGCGCGTAGATGAGGCTCGGGCGTGGGTTCCGGGTCGGGCGCTGGCTTCCACCGGCGGCGCTGATCGCGCTGCTGCTCCTCGTCTGGGAGCTCAGCGTCCGGGCCCTCGGCACGCCCGCCTACATCCTGCCACCACCGTCGGCGATCGTGGTCGCGTTCGGTGAGGTCCGGCCGCTGCTCGGTCAGCACATCGTGACCACCGGCACCGAGGCCCTCGCCGGCATTCTCGTTGGCGCCGTGATCGGGGTGGCGCTGGCCGTCGCGGTCTGGGCGTTGCCACTGTTCCGGCGGCTGACGTATCCGTTGCTGGTTGCGAGTCAGACCGTGCCGATGGTCGTGCTCGCGCCGTTGCTTGTGCTGTGGTTCGGCTTCGGGCTGACCCCCAAGGTCGTCGTGGTCGCGTTGATCGCGGTGTTCCCGGTCGCGATCTCCACGGTTCAGGGGCTCGCCGCCGTGGACGGCGAACAGATCGATCTCCTGCGGAGCATGGGCGCGGGCCGCCGCGACATCCTGCGGGTGGTGCTGGTGCCCAGTGCCACGCCGGCGTTCTTCGCCGGCCTGCGCATCGCGTCCGCCTACGCGATCGCCGGTGCGGTGATCGGCGAGTGGGTCGGAGCGAGCAGCGGCCTCGGCCTGTTTCTCACCCGCTCGCAGGCGTCGTTCCGTGTCGACCGGGTCTTTGTCGGCGTGGCGGTGATCACCGTCCTCAGCGTCGCGCTGTTCGGTGTCGTCGACCTGCTGGCGCGGGTCGTGGCACCGTGGCAGCGCGCCGGACGTGAGCAGGAGGAAGACGTATGAACCGGCGTATGTCCGTGCTGATCGTGGCGGTCATGCTGGCCGCCTGTGGCGGCGGCGCGACGTCAGCGGAGCAGTCGACCAACGCCGCCACCACGATGCCCGAGGCAGGCGCGGACGCCTCACGCGCCGTGACCGTGATGCTGGACTGGACGCCGAACACCAACCACGCCGGTCTGTACCTGGCGCAGCGGAACGGCTGGTACGCCGACGCCGGGTTGGACGTGACGATCATCCAGCCGGGGGAGCAGGGCGGGCTGCCGGCGCTGGCGTCCGGCGACGCCGACTTCGCCGTGTCCGTACAGGAGGCGTTGACAGCGGCCAGGGCGCAGGGCGCACCCGTGGTGTCGGTCGCGGCGATCATCGCGTCGAACACCTCGAGCCTGGTGGCGCTGGCCGCGACGGGCATCGAGACGCCGGCTGACCTCGCCGGCCACCGGTACGGCGGCTTCGGCGGGGATCTGGAGACCGAGCTCGTCCGGACCCTCGTCGAGTGCGACGGAGGTGACGCCGACGCTGTCGACTTCGTAGATGTCGGCAACGTCGACTATCGCGCGGGCCTCGAACGGGACTTCTACGACTTCGTGTGGATCTTCGATGGGTGGGACGGCATTCGACTCGAGGAGGCTGGCCTTGACATCACGTCGGTGCGGTTCGCCGACTACTTCGACTGCATCCCAGACTGGTACACGCCGCTGCTGGCGACGTCCGAGCGGATGGTGGCCGAGGAACCCCAGGTGGTCCGCGACTTCGTAGCTGCCACGGCCAGGGGGTACGAGCAGGCCATCGACGACCCGGAGGCGGCCGCCGACGCGCTCCTCGCCGCGGCCCCCGAGCTCGACGAGGAGCTCGTGCGCGCCAGTGCCGCCTACCTCGCCGGCCACTACGCGCCCGACGGACGCTGGGGCGTCCAGGACGCGGCCATCTGGGAGGCGTTCACCGCCTTCCTCCGCGACGGAGGCATCCTGCAGGAGGACATCGACGTCGATGCCGCCTGGACCAATGACTTCCTGCCTGCGGGCGGATCGGCCTCGCCGACGGAGACCGGATGATCGCCGTCGAGCGTCTCACTCACCGCTACGGCGCGGTCGAGGTCCTCGACAACGTGTCGCTGGAGATCCCCGCGGGCGGGTTCGTCGGGCTCGTGGGCCCCAGCGGTTGCGGGAAGAGCACCCTGCTCAAGGTACTCGCCGGCCTGCTCGTACCCGACAGTGGAGATGCGACCATCGACGGAAGGTCCGTCGTCGGCAGTCCGGGACGGACGGCGTACATGCCCCAACGCGACCTGTTGCTTGCCTGGCGCCGCACCCTCGGGAACGCCACAATCGGCGCCGAGATCGCGGGCACGCCCCGCAGGCAGGCAGAGTCGCAGGCGCGGACGCTGCTCGGACGCTTCGGCCTCGAGGGGTTCGAGCGGGCCTGGCCCGCCGAGCTGTCGGGCGGCATGCGTCAGCGGTTGGCACTGCTGCGCACGTTCCTGTGCGGCCACGACGTGCTGCTGCTCGACGAGCCATTCGGGGCGCTCGACGCGATCACCCGCCGCGACATGCACGAGTGGCTGCAGCAGGTGCTCGCCGACGATCCCCGAACGGTGCTGCTGGTGACCCACGACGTCGAAGAGGCGCTGGTCCTGTCGGACACCGTGATCGTCCTGTCGGACCGCCCTGCCAGGGTCGTCAAGCAGCTGTCCGTCGAACTCCAGCGTCCCAGGGAGAGCGACGTGGTGACCAGCAAGCCGTTCGTCGAGTTGAAGGCGTCGCTGCTCGAGGCGCTGCGGACCGGACGGACCTAGGAGCGGCCGGCCCCTGTCGCTGGGGCTGCACTACGCGGTGTTCGCAGATGGGCGTCGTCGAGCCGCTTGCCGTCCATCTGGCCAGCAGCTGTCTGAGCGTCCGCTCACGCTCGTCATTCGACACCGGTGCGGCGCCGCCGGCGCGGCGCTGCCCGATCGAGTTGATCTCGTCGATGAACACGATCGACGGCGACCGCTTCCGCGCCTCGGCGAACGGTCCCGCACCCGCGCCGCGCCCACGCCGACGAACATCTCGACGAACGACGAGCCGGTCACCGACAGGAACGGCACCTGCGCCCCGCCCGCGACCGCACGAGCCAACAACGTCCTGCCGTCCCGGGCGGCCCGACCATCAACGCCCCCCGCGGGCCGATCGCGCCCGCAGCAGGGGCGCGATCGACAACAGGATCGATCCGAGCCCCACCGGTCGGTGGCACGGCCGTGATCTTGACGCCGTTGTCCTCGAGCCGGCGCGCCAGGCCCTGATCGTTCGACGCCGTCGGGATCGCCGTGTCGTACGCCTTGCCGCCCTGCAGCGTGCCGGTGACCGAGCTGTCGTCGCGATGTCCGCCGTCTCGACCCGCCCGGCGTCCACCCGCTGGATGAACGTCGTGTAGCTGAGCTGCTCGGTGCCACCCCGCGGGCTTGCCCAAGGGTCACGTGCCCGGGTTCGCGTCGACCACAAGATCGACGAGCCGACCGGCTGTCTGCCGCGTGACAGCGTCACCTGAGACGAGGTGGCGGAACACGAGCGCGCCGACCAGCGCGTCGGCGACGAGGCCGGCGTGGACAGACGACGAGAGCTGCTGACGCCGCTGACCGCGTTCCACGATGCGCCGGATCACCGCCCGCCGCTCACCCAGCGGACCGCCGCTCGGGAAGCTGCCCACGCCATCCTGACATCCGGTGGGGGAGAGCAGGGATCGCAGCACCTCCGCGGCGCCCGGGTGCATGAGCAGGTCCCCGAGCGCCTCGGTGACCTGGACGAGGTCGGTGCGCAGGTCTCCGGTCTCGGGTGTCGGCTGCTTACGTGCGAGGTGTGCGACAGCAGCCAGCACCAGATGCTGCTTCGAGCCCCAGCTGTCGAACACGGTCTCCAGCGGCACGTTGGCGCGCGTCGCGATGGTCCGCAGCGACGCGGCCGCGTAGCCTCGGTCGTCGAGCTCCGCGAGGGTCGCATCGAGCACCGCAGCGGCGTTCCACCCGTCGTGGGACGGGTCATAGCGCGCGGTCGGCGTGTGGGTGATGGAGGATGTCGTCATGGCAGGTGCGCCGCAGCGTAACGCGTTCGTGGCTCTCCGACGACCGGCGACGGAAAGTTCGTAACAGATGAACGAGGGCGAACAAGACCTGCGGTCAGCGCGGCGCACCCCCGTGCCCGGCGCGGTGCTGGCCGTCGCGGTGGTCGTGCTGTTCGCTGGCTGGGCGTTCAAGGCGCACTGCTACGTCGACGGTGGCTGGAGCGACGGCGAGCAGTACACGACGGGGTGCTACACCGACGTCGTCCCGTTCTGGACGGCCCGCGACGTTGCGAGCGGCAGCATCCCGTACGTCGATTCCGCGCTCGAGTACCCGGTGCTCACCGGTGCGCAGATCTGGATCGAGGGTGCCGCCAGCCGCGCGCTGGTCGGCGCCGACGGCACCGCGCTCGCGTTTCTCGTCGTTGTCACGCTGGTCAACGGTGCGCTCGCGCTGGGACTCCTGGTGGTGCTGCACCGCATGGGCGTGCCCGAGCGCAGACTGTGGTGGTGGGCGCTCGCGCCCGCGCTGGTCCTGTACGTCGGGCACAACTGGGACCTGCTGGCGATGTTCTTCGTGGTCCTCGGCATCGACCTCCACCGGCGCGGCCGCGACGTCGGCGCTGGAGCCGCCGTGGGCCTGGGCGCCGCGGCGAAGCTGTTCCCCGCTCTGCTGCTGCCTCTGCTGCTCGTCACGCACATGCGGCGCGGGGACCTGACGGCAGCCGGCCGCACGCTCGGCGGCGCCGCCGTCGCCTGGCTCGTCGTCAACGTGCCCGTCGCCGTGCTGGCACCGCAACGGTGGATCGAGTTCTACACGTTCTCGCAGCAGCGGCTGGGCACGTTTGCGGCGTCCTGGACCGTCCTGGAGGAGGTCGGACTGCTGTCCACGAGTGTCGAGCAGCGCAACGTGTGGGGCACGGCGCTCTTCGCCGTCGGAGCCGTGTTGATAGTGCGGGCCGGCTGGCACCGTCACGACGGCAGCGAGTGGGTGCTGCTGACACCGCTCGTCGCGTGGTTCCTGCTGTCCAACAAGGTCTACTCCCCGCAGTTCGACCTGTGGCTGGTTCCGCTGCTCGTGCTCACCGCACGGCGTACGTGGCCGTTGGCGGCGTTCGTGGCCGCCGACGTGTTGGTCTACTGGGCTGAGTTCTGGTACCTGGGGTGGCGCCTCGGGGTGTCGCCGTCGGCGCCGTACCCCGTGCTGGCCACCGCTGCAGGGGTGCGGGCCGCGGTGTTGGTGTGTGTCATCGTGCTCGCGGTCCGCGACCGGGCGCCCGCATGGCTGTCTCCCTCGGGACCGCCCAGGGTGCGCTCCGCGACGGCGACCGGCGCCGACAGCTTGTAGCGCTCGGCGATGTCGCCGATGTCGGGTGCCGGCGACACCCGCCGCACCCGGCCCGCGGCGGCCAGCAGCTCGCGTTGGCCGTCGGCGGTCGCCTCATACTGCACCTGCGTGGTCAGCACCACCGGCCGGGCGTGACAGGGCAGTTGCGTGTCACAGCGCAGCCAGCGATCCGTGGTCGCCAGCAACGTGGCCTGGTCGGCGGCGAACACGGGCAGCGAAGGCGGGGCGTCCCAGAGGATCCTGAGCAGGACTCCGCGGGCCAGGTTGTCAAGCACGGCCGGCTGCGGGCCCTCGAGGATCGTGGCCGGGGGCGCGGCGGCCAGACGTGCGAACGCCGTCACGTTGACGAGCGCCGCGATCGCGACCACGGCGGCCACGGTCGTGCGTACCGGTGGTGGCCGCAGGTGGGGCCACGCCAGCACCGGCAGGAACGCAACCCATGGCATCGCGATGCTGAAGTACTGGGCCCGATACGCCGCGCTCGGGCTCACGGCCGCAAGGTATGCGACGGCCGTCACGCCGGGCACCCACACCGCAAGCCAGACGATGGGCCTCGCCGCCGGTCGCTCGCGCCACGCCAGGACCGCGATCGCGATCGTCGCCGCGAGCAGGACCATCCCCGGCAGTACCGGCACGTTGGCGATGGCGAACCTCGGCAGCTCGGTCACCAGCACCCTGGCTCGTTCCAGCATCTGGGCGATGCTGAACGGCTCGGCCTGCGCGCGCTGCCGCGCCAGCACCTCGGGCAGCCACGGCTGCGCGGCGATGAAGACCATGCCCGCGACCGTGAACGCGGCGAGTCGTCGTACCGCGGAACTGCGGCGCTCGGGGGACGCCAGATCGGCCACGCAGACGACGCCGAGGCCGGCGACCAGCAACCCGAAGGTGAACAGCGTGAGCATGCCGAGAGCGGTCCATGCGACCATCGCCAGCAACACCCGCAAGGTCGCGCCGTCGCGGGCACGCAGGAACGACGAGACCAGCAGCACGGCCCACAGGGCCGCGAGGCTGTACTGCCGGCTGGAGTTGGCCGTCTGGACCACCGCCGGCAGCGTGGCCCAGACGCCGGTGACCGCCCACGCGGGCAACGCCGCGCCGAGCACGCGGCGTGCCAGCCGCCAGAGCACCACCGCGGTCAGCGCATGCAGCACCAGGTTCAGCGCCGGGCCTGTCCACAGGTGCACGCCGACGAGCAACGCCCAGGCGTGCAGCAGCCAGAAGTACACGGGCGGGTGGATGTCGTGATGGCCGAGGTCCTGCGCGATCGTGAACAGCGGCCAGGGCTGCTCGACGCGGGTGAACCGTTGCCAACGTCGCGCCGGCACCCACTGCGCTACCGGGTCGAGGGCGTTGTCGACGGTCCGCTGGTACGCACCTTGATGGCCGGTGGCCGCCAGGTAGCTGATCGTGTCGTCGTGCGACACGCGCCGGACGCCCGCGATGCTCAGCGCGTGCAGCGTGATGGCAAGCCCGACGACCACGACGGCGGCGGCCAACGCCGGGCGGCGGCCAGCCAACATCGCTGTCAGGCGGACACGCGCCGGAACAGCGCACGGGGCAGGTGTCGCAGGACGGCCATGACCCACCGGACGACGCCGGGCACCCAGATCAGGTCGTCGCCGCGTTCCAGCGCGCGCACGGTGGCGCTCGCCACGTGCTCCGGCGTCGTCGCGAACGGCCCGTCTTCGAGGTGCGCGGTCATGCGGGTCCGCACGAACCCCGGGCGCACGACCAGTACGTCGACTCCCGTTCCCGCCAGCGCGTCGCCGAGCCCCTGCGCGAAGCCGTCGAGGCCCGCCTTGGCCGACCCGTAGACGAAGTTCGATGCGCGTACCCGCTCGCCGGCGACCGACGACAGCACGACGATGCGGCCGTGGCCCTGCCGCCGCATACGCTGCGCGACCGCAAGGAGGGTCGAGGCGGGTCCGACGTACGTGGCGTGCATCACCTCAGTCGCACGACGTGGGTCCTGCGTGATCGGATCCTTCTCGCCGAGCATCCCCACCGCGCAGATGACCAGGTCGAGATCGCCGACCTGTTCGGTGATCCCTTCGACCACCGACGCGTGTGCGGTGTCGCTTCGCGCGTCGTACGGCATGACGACGATCTTCGCGGCGGACCCCAGCCGGCCGGCAGCGGCGTCCAGGCCAGCTCGGTCGCGGCCGGCCAGTACGACGGTGCTCGCACCGGCGGCGACCAGTCGTCCGACGATGGCCAGTCCGATGTCGGACGTTCCGCCCAGCAAGACGACCGTGGCGGGCATTCCCAGGGCGTCGTTCATGACCTGCACAACCCCAATCTGCGTCCCAGGTCCGAGCGCCACCGGCCGTGCGGGTCGAGCCGGTCCCGCGTCTGCTGCCAGCGGTCGAGCTCGGAGTACATGACCGGCACCCGTTCGGCGCGCAGCCGACCGTCCTTGGCCAGGTAGACCCTGCCGCCGGCCCGACATACCAACTCGTCGCAGCCGTCCAACAGGCTGGACAGCTCCGCGACACCGGCGGGGATGTCGACTGCCATCGTCCACCCGTCGATCGGGAACGACAGCATGCCGCCCCCCGGTCCGAGACGCTTGAGCACGACCACGAACGTGGGGCAGCGCGCGGTCGCGAACCGTTCGGCCACGCGGCGCACCGTCTCCTCCTGCCCCACCGGAACCGCGAACTGGTACTGGACAAAGCCACGGGGACCGTACAGCCGGTTCCAGTCCGCGATCGCGTCGAGCGGGTAGAAGAAGCCGGCCATGTCGACAAGATCCTGCCGCGGCCGTCGCGGCGCGCGGGCGAACCACAGCCGCGTCACGGCGCGCGCCGACACCCTGTTGAGCAAGCCGCCGGGCATCCCGGCGGGCACCGTCAGGTGTGGTGCCGGGTCGTACGCCAGCGGGCGCTCGGCATCTGGTGACTCGTCAGCGTGCTCGGCGGTCTCCACGATCGCTCGTCCCAGCCGGCGGTCGGTGCGCATCAGATCGAGCGTGGCGATCCGGTACTCGGCCCTCGAGGTGTCCAGCGCGCTCAACGTGGCGTCGAGATCGTCGGTCGTTCGGGTGGTGGCGCGCAGCCACGTCGTGGTGATGCGGCGGAGCGCGATCTCGGCGTCGAGCACGATGCCGGTCAGCCCCATGCCGCCGAGCGTCGCGGCGAAGACCTCACGATCATCGGGAGTGACCCAGCGCGTCGAGCCGTCGGCCAGCAGCAGCGAGAACCCTCGCACGTGACCGCGGAAGCTGCCCGCGGCCACATGGTTCTTCCCGTGCACGTCGGCGGCGATCGCACCGCCGACGGTGATCATGCTGGTCCCAGGGGTGACGGGAAGAAACCAGCCATGGGGCACCACTGCACGCAGCACCTCGTCGAGCGTCGCGCCGGCGTCCACGCGCAGGTGTCCGAGCGTGTCGTCGAAGCTGTGCAGCCGCGCGCGGCCGGTCATGTCGAGCACCACCCCGCCGGCGTTGCGTGCGGCGTCACCGTAGCTGCGCGCCATGCCGCGCGCGAGGGTGCCACGCGGGTGATCGACGAGGCGCGGCGGCGAGCCGGGTGGCACGGCGACGACCTGTGCCGCGCTCGATCCCGCCCGGCCCCACCCCGAAAGGGTGGTGACCGTCATGACCCGTACAGCCCGAACAGCACCATCGTCGCGGCGATCACCGCGCCGAGCCCGATCACGCGGTCACGCAGCAACAGGTCCTCGGGCTCACCGGTGCGTCCGGCTGCTACGAGCAGCAGGTAGCGCAGCGACACGAGCGTCACCGGTACGACCGACATCGCCACCCACAGGCTGGGCGTCGGTCCGGTGATGATGGTCGACGTCCGGAAGGCCCACAGGCAGTACGCCAGCAGTGTGACCGCCAGGCACACCCCGACGACCTGCTGCAGGAAGGCCTGCGGGTACCGGTCGAGCACCGCGCGGTGCTCGCCGGCCAGGTCACCCATGGCGAGCGATTCCGCGTAGCGCTTGCCGGCGACGACGAAGAGCGCACCGAAGCTGGTGACGATCAGGAACCACTCGGTCAGCGCGATGTCGGTGGCAACGCCACCCGCCATCGCTCGGATCACGAAGCCGGATGCCACGACCATCAGCTCGGCCACCGGCACGCGCTTGAGCTGGACGCTGTACGCGAGCTGAAGCAGCGCGTACGCGCCGAGCACGCCGGCCAGCAGCGGGCCGACCGCCAGCCAGGCCAGCAGCAGGGCACACACCTCGAGCGCCAGCCCTCCGTACAACGCGGTCGTCGCCGACACGCGACCGTCCGCGACCGGACGCCGCCGTTTGGTGGGGTGCAGGCGGTCAGTGGCCGCGTCGAGCGCGTCGTTGACCCAGTACACGCCCGACGCGACCATCGTGAAGGTGACGAGTGCGAGCAGCGCGGCCGACAACGTCGACGGATCCCCGATGCGACCGGCGGCGACGGGTGCCGCCAGCACCAGCACGTTCTTGACCCACTGTCGGGGCCGCGACAGCGTGACCAGTGCGCCCAACCGTCGACGGAGCGCAGGCGCCAGGCTGCGCTCGCTGGCGTCCTGCACCGGCGTGGCTGAGTCAGTGGCCGCTGATCCCATGTCGCTTCGCTACCCACCTCGTCTGTCGAGTGTCGATCGGGGACCAGATTCCTGATCGACCCACTGCCGTTTGTCGCGGACCCGAGTTCACCCCGCGCTCGTGACGGGCGCCGCGAGCACATCCAGACCATAGCCTTCCAGGCGCTGTGGTGGAGTAGTCAAGGTTGGAGCCAATCTCGTGCTGCGGTGCGCGAGCAGTGTGAACGGCTGTCCGACGGGACGACCCTCGAAGGACTCCGGACGCTCGGCCAGCAGGTACAGCGTGCGGTCGCCAGCCCGCCCGGCCAGTTCGCGGACGCGCCGGTTGGTGATGGTGTCGTCGGCCCAAGCCGCGGGGACACCGCAGTGGGAGCGCAGCGGCTGGGTCATCCGATAGTGCATTGCGGTGCCCTCCTCGTCGAGCAGCAGAACCGCCGCGTCGTCACCGAGTCGATTGCAGGCCGCAGCGATCTCGCGGGCGAGCCCCGCCTCCTCGTGGAGTTCGGCGACCGGCAACATGAGGCGAAGCGGTAACGCCACCATGAGCACTGCCACCGCGGCCAGTCCGACCCGGCTCGCCAGCGGCTGTCGCCCGATCGACGTGCGCGACCACAGGCGGTCCAGCAGCCACGCGGCGCACACGAGCAGGCCAGGGATCACGACGGGCAGGAAGCGGCGGTCGGCCCAGATGTGGTCCGGCGTGATCGACGGCCGCCAGAGGTACAGCGTCGCCAGTCCGCTGAACGTCAGCAGGAAGGGAACCGTCCGGTCGAGCCGGTCGGCGATGGTGCGCCACGTGAGCGCCGCCCAGCCCAACAGGCCGGCGGTGAGCGCGGGTAGCCCCAGATACCAGCCGAGCCAGCGCGCGCTCTGCTCGGCGTAGGTCCGGGCCTCGTCGACCGCCTGGCCCTCGGTCTGCTGGAGGAAACCGATCGGTGTGGTGCGGTCCCAGGTCGCGACCGCGAACCACGGGCGCACCGTGTAGGCCAGCACGCCCGCGACGACGATCGCGATCGCGATCCCGGCGCCGATGGTCGCGCGGTGCCGCAGCGCTCCCGCGACCACGTTGCGTCCGTGCGCCGTGTGCGAAGCACCGGTGATCGCCCCGACGACCATCAGCGCGAGCCCGAGCGGCACCAGGAAGTCGACGTGGAGTTGCACGTAGAAGGGCGAGAACACGAACAGATCGATCACTGACACCGCGCTGATGGCGGCGATGCCCACGAGCGCCGCCGGTGCCACACGGCGCAACCGCCCGCCGACCAGGGGCGGCAGCAGTGCGGCCGTGAGCATCAGCAGCACGACCAGTCCGTCGAGGCGTGCCAGGAAGGTGGCGCCCAGCAGCAGTCCGGACACGAAGCCGACGGTGCGGTCCGAAAGGGACACCGCCTGGTCCAGTGCCCAGAGGCCACCGAACAGCATGCCGAGCATCAGCAGCTCGGCGAACGGTGCCCGGGTGAAGTAGACGAACACCAGGTTGGTCGCCAGCGCCACCTGTGCGACGAGCGCGAGCCACGGTCGCATGAGACGCTCGGCGAACGCATAGAACGCCAGCAGCGCCACGCCGCCGATCAGTGCGTTGGTCCGCACCATGAGGTCGATCCCACCGGCGAGGTCGACCGTCGCCATCATCGCGGGCAATGCGTGCATGAACTGGGCGTACAGCGGGCCGTGCGGCACGATCTCGTGGAAGCCGGCGGCGTCGAAACCCAGGTCGGTGCTGTTGTCGAACGGTGGCACCTCCGCGTCGATCAGCAGGCCTCCGTCCGACGCGATCCAGCCGGCCGTCGACGTGTACGTGCCGCCGTCGCGCCCGGTCTGCAGGTGTTCGCCCGGCAGCAGACCGTTGCCGATGATCGCGGTCAGCGTGACGGCGAGCGCAGCCAGGCGGATCCATGTGGTCGACCGGGCCGTCGGCCCCCCGTCACCGGAGCGTGCGGACCGTGTGGCGACCCACAGACCGAGCCCGAGTGCGGTCCACGCGGCCAACACCAGCGGGAGCGAGAACACGCCGAGCATGGCCAGCACGACGCCGGCGACCGCCCAGGACAACTCGGCCACGAGGACCAGCCAGACGAGAGACACGAAGCCGCGCGACGCCATCACCCGGGGGTCGGGCGTCCTCGCAGTTGGTCGGCCGACGGTCAGCGTGCCGTGGGGCGACGCAGCCGACATGCACGCGCTCCTTCCCACCCCGTGGGCCCACCGACGACGGGGACCGATATTCTGCCGCAGAGGACTGTGAACAAGAGAGGTGCCGGTGGCAGACAAGATCGAACAGACGAGCGACGGGCTGCACGTGCCCGATGAGCCGATCATCCCCTTCATCGAGGGCGACGGTACCGGCCCCGACATCTGGGCCGCGTCCGTGCGTGTCTTCGACGCGGCTGTGGAGAAAGCATACGGCGGTCATCGTCGCATCGCCTGGAAAGAGGTGCTCGCCGGCGAGAAGGCCAACGACCGTGTGGGTCAGTGGCTGCCGGACGAGACGATCGAGACCTTCCGCGAGTATCTCATCGGCATCAAGGGGCCGTTGACGACGCCGGTCGGCGAAGGGTTCCGCAGCCTCAACGTCGCGCTGCGGCAGATCCTCGATCTGTACGTGTGCCTGCGACCCGTGCGCTGGTATCAGGGTGTGCCGAGTCCGGTGAAGCATCCGGAGAAGGTCGACATGGTGATATTCCGGGAGAACACCGAGGACGTCTACGCCGGTAAGGAGCTGCAGGCCGGCACTGCCGAGGTCGAGAAGGCGCTGCAGTTCTTCAAGGAGACCTACGACTGGGACATCCGTGACGACTCGGGCATCGGCATCAAGCCGGTCAGCGAGACCGGATCCAAGCGGCTCATCCGGGCGGCGATCAACTACGCCCTGCACAACGGCCGCCGCAAAGTGACCCTCGTTCACAAGGGCAACATCATGAAGTTCACTGAGGGCGCGTTTCGCACGTGGGGCTACGAGTTGGTCGCCGACGAGTTCTCCGACGTCGCCGTCAGCTGGGAGGACTGCGGCGGCGAGCCGGGTGACAAGCTGCTCGTCGAGGACGTCATCGCCGACGCGATGCTCCAGCAGATCCTCACCCGCCCTTCGGAGTACGACATCATCGCGACCACGAACCTCAACGGCGACTACATCTCCGACGCGCTGGCCGCACAGGTCGGCGGCATCGGTATCGCTCCCGGTGGCAACATCAACTACGAGATCGGCACGTCGATCTTCGAGGCGACACACGGCACCGCACCCAAGTACGCGGGCCAGGACAAGGTCAACCCGGGGTCGCTGATCCTGTCGGGGGTGTCGATGCTCCAGCGCCTCGGCTGGACCGAGGCGGCTGAGATGATCGTCGACGGCATGGAGGCCGCGATCCGTGAGAAGATCGTGACCTATGACTTCGAGCGCCAGATGGAGGGCGCGACGAAGGTCAGGACGAGCGAGTTCGCCGACGCGATGATCGAGCGCATGTGATCGTGGAACGCGCACCTCGACTGCGACCCGATCAGCTGCTGGCCGACTCGATGACCCGCGTCGGCCGCTTCTCGAGGATCGACCCGCGCAAGGGTCGGAAACTGCCGAAGATCGCGCACGTGCTCGGTGTGATCGGCTGGGGCGTCCTGGCGGCGGAGTCGTTCCGGCGCGCGCGTGCCATGGAGGACGGCGCCGACTGACGATCGGGCCGGCGGCCGGCGTAGATGACCATGGCGCCCGTGGCCGGCGCGGTGCGTGCCGGCCGGACGTGACATGTGCGTGCCCCGACGGCGCGGGAACAGCTCGCGCGTACACTGTTGCGCGTCCCGGCCGGGTAGCCAAGTGGTAAGGCAGGGGCCTGCAAAGCCCTTATTCGCGGGTTCGATTCCCGCCCCGGCCTCAAACGACCACCTCCCGCCGACGTCGGTTGCGAGTCGCGAGCTCCGTCCGGGGCCGTGCAACCGCGGGCATGCATGTGCACAGCAGGTCCGCCTGACCATGCAAGCGCGTGGTGTTGCAGCCGACGTACGCGATGTCGCCGGCGTGTCGACGTACGGCTGACCTCTCGTCATCGATCTGGGGAGTGCACCAGCATGGAGTGGTATCTGAAGGTCCTGCGGCAGTACGCACACTTCGAGGGCCGCGCGCGGCGCCGGGAGTACTGGTACTTCGCGCTGTTCAATGTCCTCGTCGCGCTCGGGCTGGGGCTGATCGACGGTGCGCTCGGCATCGGCGTGCTCGGTCCCCTGTACAGCCTCGCGGTGCTGATCCCAGGCCTTGCGGTCAGCGTCCGTCGTCTGCATGACACCGGCCGCAGCGGCTGGTGGCTGCTGATCGCCCTGGTGCCCATCATCGGCGTGATCGTGCTGTTGGTCCTGATGTGCCTCGACAGCGAGGCCGGCGCCAACCAGTACGGCCCGTCGCCCAAGGAGGCCGCGGTCGCGACTCGGCCCGCGACGCTGGCCTGACCTGCGGCTACGCCCGGTACGGCGAGGCGGCGACGAACGGCGCCTCGCGCGTGCCCAGCGGCGTCGACGGCGGCCCCTCGGCCATGAACTCGTTGCCGATGCGGTACCAGTTCGCCGTGGCGCGCAACCGACCCAGGATCGAGTTGACACCCCACTGGATGCGGTTGAGGAGCAGGTAGTCGGGCGGCAGGTTCAGCCGTCGCAGCAGATCGAGGTAGCCGGCACGCGGGTCCGTCGTCGAGCGAATCACCTCTCGTGCGAACTCGGGCGTGTAGGTCCACTCCCGGTCCTCGAGGATGGGACGGTTGAACATGCGGAACCACTCCATCAGCTTGACCTCGTCGACCTGCCTGTCCCGCTGCGGTAGGAAGCCGGCGTCGTCCAGCAGAGCCATCAGGCCGTCCACGTCCTCCGCGCGCACCGCGCGCAGCTGCTGTCGAATCGCGTCGCGCGTCGCCGACGAGAACAGCTTGACGCTCCCGAAGTCCAAGAAGACAACGCTCCCGTCGCCGGGGAACAGGTAGTTGCCCGGATGGGGATCGCCGTTGAACAATCGGAAGCGGTGCAACGAGCCGAACACGAACCGGTAGATGATCTCGCCGTACCGCTGTCGCTGCTGTTCGGTGCTGGTCCGCAGCATCTCGTCGAAGCTCGCGCCCTCGACGTACTCACTGACGATGATCCGTGGTCGACAGTAGTCAGGGAACACTCGCGGCACCGCGATGAACGGGTGGCCGTCATAGCGTTCGCTGAAGGCTGCCTGATACTGCGCCTCGCGCTGGTAGTCGATCTCGTCGATCAGCCGGTCGCGCAGTTCGTCCATGAGGGGCTTGATGCGCAGGTTCGGTGAGATCATCCGCGCCATCGGAGCGAACAGCTCCGCGTTGGCCATGTCCGACTCGATGGCCTCGGCGACCCCGGGATACTGGACCTTGGCGACAACCGGTGTGCCGTCTGGCAGCTCGGCGCGATGGACCTGACCGATGCTGGCGCTGGCCAACGGATCGTCATCCCATGCGGCGAACACCTCCTCCGGCTCCGCGCCGTACTGCTCGTTGACGACCTGGCGGATCGCCGCAGGATCCGCCGGCGGTGCGGAGTCGCGCAGATCGGCGAGCACGTCGTGGTACATCGCCTGGGCCTCCGGCGGCAGATCGAGGTCCACGAAGCTGGCCAGCTGCCCGATCTTCATCGCCGCGCCCTTCATGGAGCCCAGCAGGTCGAGCATCTTGTCCGCCGTCGCCGCGTGAAACCGCAGCTCCGCGTCGTCACTGTCAGTGAAGCCAAGCAACCGTGACTTCAGGTAGTTCGCACTCGTCGAGGCCGACAGCTTCGCGAGTGCGGCGCCACGCGAGACGCGCGACGACGCGGAACGATCCCCAGAGGACATGACCCCATGATGCCCCGAGATGCAGATCGCATCGCCGACCCCTCTGCCGCCGACGCTCGTCACGTCGTGCTCCTTGGTCGCGATCACGTCGGCCAGGCAGCCGCAGCGACGGCCGCCAGTGCGGACGGCACCGTCGCGGTCGGCATCGCACGAGGCTGGCGACCCAAGCGGTACCCATGCATCGACCCGAACGAGGACGCGGTGGGTGGAGTCGCCGGCGGGCGTGCACAGCTGCTGGTCGTCGCTGACGGCCACAACGGCCTCGCGGCGTCGCATCGTGCCGTGCAGGCGGTCATCGAGCTGCTCGGCGCCGACCCGCGACCGGCTGATCTCACAGACGACGAGCTGATTGCCGTCGCGCTGCGGGTCGAGCGGCAGGTTGCCGTTGGCGCCAGGTCGAAAGATGACCGGTCCCGTACGACGCTCGTCGTTGCACTGCGCACGCCCACAGGGCTGCAGTGGTTGGGCATCGGTGACTCGACGCTGTTCATCGTCGACGAGGGCCGGGCGTGGAGGCCGACCGCACGCACACGCTGGTTTCTCGGGGACCGCCTGGATGCCGCGGCCATGCGCCGAAGCCTCGCACGAGGCCGGAAGCGAATACCGGCGGCGGCGTGGGTTGTGCTCGCCACCGACGGGTACACCGACTTCCTCGGGGCCGCCCCATCGGCCGCGGCGGCCGTCGCAGACGCCGTCGCCGACAGCGATGATCCCCGCCGTGCGGCCGGTGCACTGCTCGAGCAGGCGCGGCGCGGAGGTGCCGGTGACAACGTCGGTGTGGCGGTGTCCGGGCCGTGGTACAAGGCTCATGATGGACTCCACAACGTTCCTGATCACGACCGGTGATCAGTTCGCAGTCATCGACATCACCGCCGAGGTCGTCGGATGGCTGCGGGGACGCGGTGATGGCCTGTGCAACCTTCTTGCGCTGCATGCGACCGCTGGGCTGGGGTTGATGGAGACGGGTTCGGGCAGCGAAGCCGACGTGCAGACAGTTCTGCGCCGGCTGCTGCCGTCGACCGATGACACATACCGCCATCGGCACGGCAGTCCCGGCCACGGCGGAGACCATGTGCTGCCGCTCTTCGTCTCCCCGTCGTTGACCCTTCCGGTCGTCGCGGGCGCGCCTGTGCTGGGGACGTGGCAGTCGATCGTGCTCGTGGATCCCAATACCGACAACCCCGACCGGCACATCCACGCGTCGTTCGTGGCAGACCGATGAGGCAGATGGCGGGCGAGGAGTTGCAGCCCGATGACGTGGCCGATCGGGTCGCGGCGCGGCTCGACGGATCCCTCCGTCCGGTGGGTGCCGACCTCGCGCGCACCGTCGTCCGACGCCATCCATTCGGCCTTCCGAGCGATCCCGACACACGCGCGGCCGTCGTGGCCGAAGGCGCCCGGCTGATCGCACGGCGCCCGCCCGGAGCGCTCGCCCTGGAGGTCTACAACCCGGACGGTGTCGGCGGAACGATGATCGCGGTCGTCATCGAAGACGCTCCTTTCCTCATGTCCTCGATCGCTGGTCACCTCGAACGCTCCGGCATGACGATGGCCAGCCATGCCTATCCCGAGTTCGGCGTCCAGCGCGACGGTGACGGGAAGATCGCACGGCTGCGCCCTGCGCGCGGTGCCGACGAGTTGCAGACCTGGATCCACATCGAGTTGGGTCGCCGGCTCGATGGCGATGAGATCAGCGACCTCACGGCGTCGCTGCGGACCGTCCTCGACGACGTACAGCGTGTGACCGGCGATTTCGCGGCCATGTGTGGTCGCGCGAACGACGTGATCGAGGCTCTCGACGCCCTCGATCCCGGTTCTCCGGATGCCGAAGAGGCTGCCGCGCTGCTGCGCTGGCTGCTCGACGACCACTTCGTCTTCCTGGGTGCCATCGACTACGCCGACGAGGGCGGCGCGCTCACGCCGCTGCCGTCGAGTGCGCTCGGCCTCTTCGCGCAGGTGGGCGTGGACGGGCAGGCACGGTCCGCGACCGCCGCCGGCCCGGTGCCCGCCGACGGCCCACCCCTGGCGGTGTCGCTGACACACCGCCGTAGCACCGTGCACCGTCACGAGCGCATGATCGATGTGGTCGTGCGGGTACCGGGGATGGAGCCCCCGCCGCTGCGCAGGCTGGTGGGACTGTTCGCCAAGAAGGCGACGGCAGAGCCGGTGACCACGATTCCGGTCCTGCGGCGGTGGGTCGACGAGGTGGCGGCCGGCGAGGACGTCGTGGCCAACTCCCACGACGAGCGAACGCTGCGGTCGGTGCTCGAGGCGCTGCCGAAGGACGCGCTGTTCACGGCGGGCTCCCCGGGTCTGGCCGACGTCTACGACACGTTGGTTCGCGACGAACGGGCCGCTGTCCGCGTCGTCGCGTGGGCGCACGAGCCGTCTGCCGCGGTCGTGGTGGTCGTCGCATTGTCGCGTGCGCGGTTCGACGCCGCGCTTCGGCGGCAGATCGATGAGCAGATCGCCGACTGTCTCGAATGCGTCGTCGTGGAGCCGTTCGTCGGCTTCCACGAGGACCAGGCGTTGCTCACGTATGTGCTGCAGCTCGGCCGGTGGACCGACGCCGACCTGCCGGCCGTGACGCGGCAACTGCGCGAGGCGATCGGCGCGCTGAGCCGGACGTGGGCCGAGCGGGTGCTCGTGGTCGCCGAGTCCGGCGACGACGGCGAGGCGGTGCGCCGCTGGGTCGAGCGCCTGGCGCCGACCTACCGCGACAGCGTCGATCCTGCCGAGGCGGTTGTCGATTGCTACGAGCTCGCGGCGCTGGCCGCTGGTGACAGCGATGTCCGCATGCGTGTGGAGTTCCGCGACCGGTCGCCTGCCACCGCTCCGACGCCCAGCCTGCGCTTCAAGCTGTATCGACGAGGGCCCGCGGTCGAGCTGTCCCGCTTCGTGCCGATCCTCGAGAGCCTCGGGCTCGTGGTGATCGAGTCCGTGCCACACGTGTTGCACGGCGCAGGCAACGGCGCGACCCCTGACGACGACACCGCGACCGAGTACCGCATCCACGACTACGGGGTCCGGCTCACCGTGGACACCGACTTTCACGTCGGCGACGACGGGCGCCGGCTTGCGGGCGCGGCGGCGGCGATCTGGGCGGGTGCTGCCGGGGCCGACTCGTTGAACCAACTGGTGCTGCTCGCCGGGCTGCACTGGCGGGACGTCGCGGTGATTCGCGCCTACCGGCGGTATCGCCGCCAGATCGGCACGAGGTTCACCGAGCAGTTCCAGAACGACGCGCTGTGCGAGCACCCCGAGATCGCACGCGCGTTGATGGAGTACTTCGTGGCGCGGTTCCGGCCGGGCATTCCGGACTCCGAGGACCGCATCACCGACAGTCGCGGCTGGTTGCTCTCCAAGCTCGAAGAGGTCAGTCGCCTCGACCAGGACCGGATCCTGCGTGGCTACCTGGAGATGATCGACGCCACAGCGCGCACCAACCGCTACCGCACACCCAGACCACCGCAGATCGCCCTGAAGTTCGACTCGTCGATGATCCCTGACCTGCCGAAGCCGGTGCCGTACCGGGAGATCTTCGTCTACAGCCCGCAGATGGAAGGCATCCACCTCCGCGGTGGCCCGGTCGCGCGCGGGGGAGTGCGGTGGAGCGACCGGCAGGAGGACTTCCGCACCGAAGTGCTGGGTCTCATGAAGGCCCAGATGGTGAAGAACGCGCTGATCGTGCCCACGGGCTCCAAAGGCGGGTTCGTACTCAAGCACCCCGTGCCGGATGACCAGGTCGCGGCCGAGGTCCGCCGGCAGTACGAGGCCTTCATCCGTGGGCTGTTCGATGTGACCGACAACATCGTGGACAGCGGAGTGCAGCATCCCGATGACGTGCGCTGTCACGACGGCGAGGACACGTACCTCGTGGTGGCGGCGGATCGCGGAACGGCGGCGTTGTCCGACGTCGCCAACGCGATCAGCCACGAGTACGGATACTGGCTCGGCGACGCGTTCGCGTCCGGTGGGTCGTCCGGGTACGACCACAAGCAGATGGGCATCACTGCGCGCGGCGCGTGGGTCGCCGTGACCCACCACTTCCGCGAGCTGGGCATCGACGTGCAGACGGAGCCGATCTCCATCGTGGGCATCGGTGACATGTCGGGCGACGTGTTCGGCAACGGGCTGTTGCAGAGCAGGGCGGTCAGACTGGTCGCCGCGTTCGACCACCGCGACATCATGATCGACCCCGACCCGGATCCCGAGACAGCCTTCGACGAGCGCCAGCGCCTGTTCGACCTGCCACGGGCCACCTGGCAGGACTACGACCGGGACCGGCTCAGTCCTGGTGGCGGCGTGTGGTCGCGGTCCTCCAAGCGCATCGAGCTCACCGACGAGGTGCGCGACCTGGTACGAACGGATGAGGCGTCGCTGACGCCACCTGAGCTGATCCGCGCGCTGCTCCGCGCACCCACCGATCTGTTGTTCGCCGGCGGCATCGGCACCTTCGTCAAGGCGTCGTCAGAACGAGATGCCGATGTTGGCGACCGGGCGAACGACGCCGTACGCATCAACGGCGACGAGGTCGGCGCCAGGGTCATCGGTGAGGGCGGGAACCTCGCGGTCACCCAGCGCGGGCGCATGCAGTACGCACGGAGGGGTGGTCGCATCAACCTCGATGCGATCGACAACGCGGCCGGCGTCGACACGTCGGATCGGGAGGTCAACCTCAAGATCCTGCTCGGCCAGGCGATCAGTGCGGGCGCGCTCGAGCGCGACGAGCGCGACGCCGTGCTGGCCGAGGTCACCGACGGCATCGCCGAGCGTGTGCTCGCCGACGTCGGCGCCCAGACGCGGCTGATCAGCGAGGAGTGGGCCAACAGTGCGGCCGAGCTCGACAGCTACGAACAGCTGATGGTCGATCTCGAGACGGCGGGCCGCCTCGATCGCGTGGTCGAGGCGCTGCCGGACAGTGATGAGATCGCACGCCGGGCACATGCCGGTGGAGGCATGACACGTCCCGAGCTGGGGCTGCTGGTCGGCTACGCCAAATCGGACCTCGCCGCGCGCCTCGCCGACAGCGAGCTGCCGTCGCAGGCCGCGCTGGCCGAGCTGATCGAACACTACTTCCCGTCGGCCATCACCGAGCGTTTCGGGTCGCTGGTCGGCGCTCATCGTCTCCGCGACGAGCTGATTGCGATGCTGCTCGCCAACGACCTGATCAACCACCTGGGGATCACATCGGTCAGTCGGACCGTGCATCAGCTGGGCTGCGGACCGGCGCGGATCGCCGGCGCCTACTGGATCGCCCGGCAGGTCAGCGACGCCGCGAGCGACTGGCAGCGCATCGAGTCGTTCGACAGGATGCTGGATCCCGGCCTGCAGCTGCAGCTCAAGCAGCCGATCGACAGCCTGGTCGGGATGTACACGCGGCGGTACGCCTCGCAGCGGCTGGCTGACGATCTTCGGTCGCGTATCGAGCGGGACCGGCACGCGTTCGTCGAGCTCGAGCACGTGTGGCCCAGCGATCCGCCACCCGGGGTCGCGGCACAGCGCCGGGAGCTGGTCGATGCAGTGGTCGAGGCGGGAGTCGATGAGCGAACGGCGTGGCGAATCGTCCAACGACCTGACCTTGCGTATGTTCCCGACGTTGCGGACGTCGCTGACGAACGTGGTCGTGACGTCGAGCAGGTCGCCGCAGCGTTCGTTCAGGTCGGCCGCGAACTTCCGCTGGAGCGTGTGCAGGAACAGATCGAGCGCATCGTGCCCGAGGGCCGCTGGCAGCAGTGGGAACAGAAGACGTTGCTCGACGAGTTGCACGGCTTCCGCCGGCTGGTCTCCCGTCAAGCCATGGATCTGGCTCCCGACGCTGCCGGGGAGGACGCGGTCGAACGGCTGCTCATGGAGCGGACGATGCAGGTGGAGCGGGTCTGGGGCCTGCTGGCAGCGATGTCAGACGACGAGAACGCGTCGGATCTCGCACCTGCTTCCGTGACGATGTCGGCGTTGCGCAGCGTGCTCGGATAGCGCCAGACCCGCCGCCCACGCTTCTCCGTCGGTCAGCGCTCGTCGGTCGGTACGAACGTTCGGTACCCGGCGCCGACGTACACCTGCCGCGGCCGGTTGATGCGCGTGTGCGGATCCTCGGTCATCTCTTTCCACTGCGCGATCCAGCCCGGTAGTCTTCCCAGCGCGAACAGCACGGGGAACATGGGCAGCGGGATGCCCATGGACCGGTAGATCAGCCCGGAGTAGAAGTCGACGTTCGGATACAGCTTGCGTTCGACGAAGAAGTCGTCGTTGAGCGCCACCTCTTCGAGCCGCTGGGCGACCTCGAACAGCGGATCGGCGCCAACCAGCTTGCCCACCACCCGGTCAGCGATCTCTTTGATGATGCGCGCCCTGGGGTCGTAGTTCTTGTAGACGCGATGACCGAACCCCGGCAGGCGGAACGGATCCTTCGGGTCCTTGGCGCGCGCCACGAACGCCTTGACATCGTCGTCCGACTCGTGGATCTGCATCAGCGTCTGCACGACGTCCTGGTTCGCGCCGCCGTGGCGTGGACCCCACAGCGCCGTGATGCCGGCTGAGATCGAGCCGAACAGGTTCAGGTGGCTCGAGCCCACCATGCGAACCGTTGAGGTCGAGCAGTTCTGCTCGTGGTCCGCGTGCAGGATGAGCAGCAATTCCAACGCGTCTGCAACATCCTGGTCGCAGACGTAGGGCTCAGCGGGCACAGCGAACATCATGGACAGGAAGTTCTCGGCGTAGCCCAGCTCGTTGCTCGGATAGATGTAGGGCTGGCCGATCGATCGCTTGTATGACCAGGCCGCGACGGTCGGCAACTTGGCCATGAGACGATAGATCGAGATCTCCACGTCGTCAGGATCGCTGGGATCGTAGTGGTCTTGGTAGAACGTCGACAGCGCGTTGGTGGCCGACGCGAGGATTGCCATCGGATGAGCGTCAGTCGGGAATGCGTCGAAGAACGGTCGCATGTCCTCGCGCAGCAGCGTGTGGAGCGTGATGTTTCTTCGGAACCGTTCGAGCTCTTCGGAGGTGGGCAGCTCGCCGTGGATCAGCAGGTACGACACACCCAGGAAGCTCGCGTCCGTCAGCTCCTCAATGGGGTATCCCCGGTACCGCAGCACGCCCGCCTCGCCATCGATGAAGGTGATTGCGCTCTGCGCGCTGCCGGTGTTCCCGTAGCCGGGGTCGTAGGTGACCAGGCCCGTGTCGAGACGCAGCCGCCGGATGTCGAGCGCACGTTCGCCTTCCGATCCGACGATGACGGGCGCGTCGAACGTCACCCCATCAAGCTCAATAGTCGCCCGATCACTCATCCTGCTCCGCCTTGTGCCGATGACGTCTGGATGAACATGGGCACCCGGCGCCCGGACGCGAGCCTACCCGGATCGCAACGACGCCGAACGGCCCGGGCTCACTGTGACCTGCACCGGGCGGGCCGCCCGCCGGCGGGTCCGCCGTCCCGCCATCCGGCCGGGGGCGGCCGATGAGCCGCCTGGTGAAAGGCGAGCAATGTCTGCACAAGTGACGCTGCAACCCGAGCGCTTGGACCGCGCGCTGCGCGACCGGCTGCGGGCGCACCTGACCGTGCTGTACGCGCCCGAGCAGGTCGAGGCGACGCTGGACCGCCTGTGGTGGATGCTCGAGCGGTTCGTCGGGACCGTCGGCGACCGCGCCGTTCGCGACGCGCTGTTCGACGAGCGTGATGTCACACTGATCACGTACGCAGACCAGATCACCGAGCCCGACCGCCCGCCGCTGCAGTCGCTGCAGCAGTTCCTCTCGGCGCGTGTCTCGGGCGTCGTGTCGGGCGTCCACCTGCTGCCGCACTACCCGGCGACCTCCGACGACGGGTTCGCGGTCGCCGACTACGATGCAGTCGATCCCGCCCTCGGTACATGGCGCGACGTCAGTGCGCTCGCCGACGAGTTCCGCCTGACGCTCGACGCCGTCATCAACCACGTCTCGGCCCGCGGTACGTGGGTCCGCGAGTGGCGACGCGGCGCAACACCGTTCGCCGACTTCCTCATCGAGCTCCCGCCCGATACCGACACCAGTTCGGTGGTCCGGCCCCGGACGACACCGCTGCTGACGCCGGTCGAGACCGCGTCGGGCGTGCGGTGGGTGTGGAGCACGTTCAGCGCCGACCAGTTCGATCTCAACTACGCCAACCCCGAGGTGCTGCTCGCGGTGTGCGAAGTGCTGCTGGGCTATGTCGCCAAGGGCGCCAGCGTCCTGCGGCTTGACGCCATCGCGTTCCTGTGGAAGACGCTCGGCACGTCGTGCATCCATCTTCCGCAGACGCATGAGATCATACGGCTGTGGCGCACGATGTTCGACGCTGTTGCGCCGGGCACCCTGCTGCTGACCGAGACCAACGTCCCGCACGATGAGAACGTGTCGTACTTCGGCGCGGGCGATGACGAGGCGCACATGGTCTACCAGTTCCCGCTGGCGCCATTGACGCTGTCCGCTTTCCACCTGGCCGACACGTCTCAGCTGCAGGAGTGGTTGACGACGATCTCGACACCGTCGTCGGAGACGACGTTCTTCAACTTCCTCGGTTGTCACGACGGCATCGGACTCCGACCGGCCGAGGGCCTGTTGACCCCCGCCGAGATCACGCACCTGTGCGACCTCGCACGGGAGCACGGCGGCGGGGTGTCGTACCGCTCGCAGCCGGACGGCACGCAGTCGCCGTACGAGCTCAACACCGTGTTCTTCGACGCGTTGAACCCGGTCGAGACGGCCGAGTCCCCCCGCCGCCTGCTGCAGCGCCACCTCGCCGCGCAGTCGATCCTGCTGTCGCTCGCGGGGATGCCGGCCATCTACGTGCACGCCCTGCTCGGTAGCCGCAACTGGTACGACGGTGTGCGCCAGACCAAGCGCCTGCGCACCATCAATCGCCAGAAGTTCGAGCGCGCGACGTTGGAGTCCGAACTCGACGACCCGTCGTCGATGCGCCACCAGGCGTTCGGATCGCTGCTCGAACGAATCGCCGTGCGCACCCGCGAGCCGGCCTTCCACCCGTCGGGTGCGCAGCGGCTCGTGTCGTCGCCGCGTCCGCTACTTGCGTACGAACGCAGCGCCATGGACGAATCCAGCCACGTGCTGTGTGTCCACAATGTCACGGGGCGTCGTCAGAGGTTCGAGGCATCGGCCGGCGATGGTGTGACGGTCCGTGGAGCGCTGACCGACCTCATCGACCCGTCGCGGACCACGACGGTCGACGCGCACGGTCGGGTGTCGTTCGTGCTCGAGCCGTACGGCGTCGCATGGATGCGTCAGACCCGCTGACGATCCGAGCCGTGGTCCACACGCGCTCCGCGAGGACCTCTCGTCGGACCCGCGTTGGGCGGCGATCCTGCCTGGATCGCAACCATGGCGGCCGCTGCTCTGCGCACATCACTCGGTGAGCGATGACATGGGTGGGCGCTCGATGCCGCTGACCTCCGTCGTCGCCAGCGTGATCCGGCCGTGCTCGTCGCGGCCGAACTGGACGTAGCGGGTCTCGAACGCGTCGCGGAACCGTGCACGCTCGGCGGCGGCCAGTCGGCCCATCGCGACCTGGGCCACTGCGAACGCCATGCGTGACAGGCTGTGCAGATCCTGGTTGCGGTGTACGCGTGTGCCGACGTCGATCTGCGCGATCGCGTCCGCGCCGCGCGTGGCCAGGATGTCGAGCAGCAATCCGATCTCCACGCCGTAGCCGGTGAAGAACGGCACCTGCTCGAGCACCTCGCGGCGGCCCGCGTACTCACCGGACAGCGGCTGGACCATGCCGGCGACCGCGGGCCAGAACAGGTTGAGCAGTGGGCGGGCCATCAACTCGGTCACACGACCTCCGCCACTGGGCAGGAGCACACCGCCGGCCTCGATCGGCCGGTCGTAGAACGCCTTGACGAAGTCGATGCCGTCGTCGAGTAGTAGGGGAGCGACGACGCCCCACATGAACCGTGGGTCGGGGTTACGGATGTCTGTGTCGACGAACGCCACGATGTCGCCCGACGTCACGCGCAGCGAGCGCCACAGCGCGTCGCCTTTGCCGCGCGACCGGCCGAAGTCGCTCATGATCTGCGTGTCGGTATAGACGATCGCACCGGCGCGGGTGGCCAGCTCGGCGGTGCCGTCGGTGGATGCTCCGTCGATCACGACGATCTCGTCGATCAGCCGCCCCACAAGAGACCGGCCGGCGTCTATCACCGCGACGACGGTCTGGGCCTCATTGCGGGCCGGCAGGACCAGGCTGACAGTCAGACCGGTCGCGTGCTTGCGCGCGACGAGTTCGTCGAGGTCGATGTCGGAGGTCGCGAACGTCCGCCGCGCGAACCAGTCGTCGAGGGCGCCCGCGCTGGCCGCTGGCATTCGCTCAGCCCTCGCTCGCTCCGACGCTAGCCTGCTCGGATGTGGCACCGGCGCCGTCACCCGACGGTGCCGCCGCCGAGTCCGAGACCGTCAACGTGCCCTCCATCCCGGCTTCGCGGTGTCCCGGGATGTCACAGAAGTAGGTGTACTCACCGGCGTCGAACTCGACGGTGTTCTGGTCGGTCCCGCCGCCGTCCGCTTCGAGGATCACCTCGTCGTTGAGCTCCTCGATCACGACGTTGTGGACGATGGCCCCGTTGTTGACCAGCCGCACATCGACGCTGCCGGTGGGCAGCACATCCGGCGCAGACTCGTAGGCAATGTCGATCGCGACGAACACCGGTTCGGTGACGGCCACTTCACCGCCACCGGCGCCCTCACCGCCGTCGCCACCGTGCTCCTCGGCCAGTGGGCGCATGCCGGCCGCGCCCGCTACGGCGCCGGCCGCCAGGAGGCCGATCAGCCCGACCGCCATCGCCACGCCCAGCGCCCGGGCCCCGATGCGCTTGCGCGACTCGATGACGAACGCCATCGCCAGGATGTAGCCGGCGGCCAGCAGCGCGATGAACGATGCGGCGAGCGCCGGCACTGCCATCAGGATGCGCGAAAGGCTGATACCGATCAGCAGCATCACGCCGAGCACTGCGAGCGGCAGCACGAAGGGGGTGAAGAAGCGTTCGCGGAGTTCGTCGCGCATGGTGCTCTTTCGCTGTCAGTGGGCCCAACCGCGTCTGCTCGACGCCTCGGGCGGGGATGTGCGCAGGTGGAATCAGGCGGGCCGGTTGCTGCCCGCGTAGAGCATCAAACTGATGGTCGCGGCGTAGATCGCCAACGCCACGGCGAGCCCGAATGCGAACAGCCTTCGATACCACCCGCTGTCGAAGCGCAGGTGCATGAACCAGAGGATGACCAGCAGGAACTTCAGCACCGTCAGGACGATCAGTGAGGGGATGGCGACTTCGGTCGGCACCGCCGAGAACGAGATTGCGACCTCGATGGCGGTGAACACCGCCAGGATGATGCCGATGACGATGTACTGCGAACTGTCGGGATGATCTGTGTGCTCCGGATCGTCGGCTTCGGTCACAGCGTCGCTCTCCTCTCGAGGTGCTACAGCCTCGCCTGCTCGTACGGGATCAGATAGATGGCCGTGAAGATGACGATCCAGACGATGTCGACGAAGTGCCAGTACAGGCCGATGTTCTCCACGACGTCGGAGTGCTCGGACGTCAGGTTGCCGGTCATCGACCGTGACCACAGGGTGATGAGCATCAGCACGCCGACTGTCACGTGGATGCCGTGGAAGCCGGTCAGCACGTAGAACGAGGCCGCGAACGGGCTGGTGTCCAACCGCATGCCCTCGTTGACGAAGACGGTGAACTCGTAGATCTGCCCGGACAGGAACACCGTGCCCATCATTGCGGTCGCGAGGATCCAGATGCGAAAGTCGCGGTCGTCGCCCCGCTGGATCGCCGCCAGCGCCAGCACCATTCCGAGCGACGACATGAGCAGGACGAAGGTGCTCACCGACGTGAAGGGGATGTCGAACAGCGCCGGCGAGATCTCGGGCAGCCCGTTGTAGCGGCCGTAGTAGACCAGGTACGCCGAGATCAGTGCGCCGAAGAACAGGCACTCGGATCCCAGGAGGGTCCACATCGCCAGCTTCTCGTTGGACAATCCGAGGCTGGTCGAGTGAACCTCTCGGCTCGCCTCCGCGGTGGTGACGGCGGCCGGAGTACCGCCGGCGCTGCTCGAGGCCGTGTCTGCCATGCGCTAGTGACCTTCCTCGGCGCTGGGCTCGAACGCCCAGGCGAACAGTGAGCCGACCGTGATGATGCTGCCGACCGCCAGCATGACGATCATCGCCGCCCCGCTGGTGAACAGGGCCCACCCCATGATCGGCATGCCGACGGCGGACAACGCCGGGTAGAACGACGGATCCGGCATGTGGATGTCTGACTCGTGGTCGTGGTCGACCACGAGTCCCGCACCGCCGGCCGGTACGCGGATGTAGGCGCCGTCCTCCGTCACTGCGTGCTTGCGGTGCCACAACTCGTCGCGGGCGCTGATCTGTGGGATCTCACGGAAGTTGTAGTGCTTCGGGGGCGACGAGGTCATCCATTCGAGCGTTCGCGCGTCCCACGGATCGTCACCGGCGAGCTTCCCACGCCGTACCGAGACTGCCATGTTGATGACCAGCAGCAGGATCGACCCGGCGATGATGAACGCGCCGACGGTGATGATCAGGTTCAGTGTGTCCCAGCCGAAGCCGGACGCGTACGTGTCGATGCGCCGCGGCATCCCCCACAATCCAAGGAAGTGCATCAAACCGAAGGTGAGGTTGAATCCGACGATCAGCGTCCAGAAGTTGATCTTGCCGAGTGTCTCGTTCATCAGCCGGCCCGTGACCTTCGGGTACCAGTAGTAGAACCCGCCGATCGCGCCGAACACCAGGCCGCCGAACAGGACGTAGTGGAAGTGTGCGACGACGTAGTAGCTGTCGGTCTGCTGGTAGTTCGTGGGCACGACCGCGTGCGTGACGCCTGACAGCCCGCCGATCGTGAACATCGCGACGGTCCCGATCGCGAACAGCATCGGGGTGGTGAGGCGCAGCTTGCCACCCCACATGGTGCCGATCCAGTTGAAGATCTTGACCCCGGTCGGCACCGCGATGGTCATCGTGGTCAGCCCGAAGGCGGTGTTGGCGACCGGTCCCATGCCTGTGGCGAACATGTGGTGCGCCCACACGCCCCAACCCAGGAAACCAATGGCGATCCCGGCGAACACCATGGCTGTGTACCCGAAGATGGGCTTGCGCGAGAACGTCGGGATGATCTCCGAGATGATCCCGAACGCAGGCAGGATCAGGATGTAGACCTCCGGATGGCCGAACAGCCAGAACATGTGCTCCCACAGCATGGGGTCGCCGCCGACTGACGGGTTGAAGAAGCCCGCACCGAAGCGGACGTCGAACAGCAGTTGCCACAGCGCGATGCCGATGACCGGCAGCGCGAACAGCAGCAGGAACGCGACGATCAGGGTCATCCACACGAAGATCGGCATGCGCATCAGCGTCATGCCTGGCGCGCGCATGTTCAGGATCGTCACGATGAAGTTGACAGCCGCGGCCAGCGTGGCGATGCCGGCGATCTGTAGACCGACCGAGTACAACAGCATGCGCCCCATGTGGACCTGGCTTGCCAGTTCGGCAGACCCGCCACCAAGCGTGTATCCCGATGGGTCAGGACCGACGGTGGTGGACAACGGCGCATAGTTGAACCAGCCGCCGTTGGGCAGTCCGTTGAGCAGCACGCCCGAGTACATGAACACGCCGGCGGCGACGAACACCCAGAAGCTGAACGCGTTCAGTCGTGGGAACGCCACGTCCCGCGCGCCGATCTGCAGCGGCATGATGTAGTTGAAGAACGCGGCACCCAACGGGATTCCGACGAAGAACACCATGGTTACGCCGTGCATGGTGTACAGCTGGTTGTACAGGTCGGGCGACAGGAAGTTGTTGTCGGGCACCGCCAGCTGGACGCGCAGCAGCAACGCCTCGATGCCGGCGACGACGAAGAAGAACATCGTGGCCAGGAAGTACATCACGCCGATCTTCTTGTGATCGGTCGTGGTCACCCAGCTCCACAGGCCCGTCTCGGCCTTCGGTCGCTTGAGGATCCGCAGACCCTGGCTGGCGGAATCGGCAGGAACCGCTGTCATGTCACTCGCCCTGTCTCTCAGCAGCCGCACTCGCGTCGATCATGCCCGTCACTCCAAGCTGTACAGGTAGGCGCTCAGAGCCTCGATCTGCTGGTCGGACAATCCCAGGTTTGGCATCTGCGCGCCAGGCTTGATGCCCGGCGGGTCGCGCAGCCAGGCCTTCAGCTGCTCGGGATCGTCGACGTCGAGGAAGCCTCCGGCGAACGTCTGGCGGCTCGCGAAGTGCGTGAGGTTCGGCCCGATGCGGACGTCGGCTGCCTGTCCGGCGGCGGCCTCGTAGCCCTGGATCGCGTGGCAGGAGATGCACTGCTGGGACGAGAACAGCTCCTGGCCCTGCGCCACGAGCCCATCATTGGCCGGCTGCGCGGGCTTGGCCTGATCGGCGATCCACCGCTCGAACTCAGCCGGTTCGTGCGCGATGACGGAGAAGCGCATGCGCGCATGGCTCAGTCCGCAGAACTCCGCGCACTGCCCGGGATAGGTGCCCGGCTCGTCGGCCTCGATCGTCAGTAGCCGGGTGTGGCCCGCGACGGCGTCCTGCTTGCCTGCCAGCCGCGGGACCCAGAAGCTGTGGATGACACCGTTGCTGACGGGCTCGCCGACTGCGGGATCGGCGTCGGGACCGGGGTCGGGCTGCGTGGCCGACAGGGCCTGCATCTGCAGCGCGACCGGGCGGTTGGTCGGGATGTGCAGCTCGGTGGCCGTGATCACACCCTGACCCTCGTCGCCCAGGTACTCGAAGGCCCACCAGTACTGTTTGCCGACGACACGGACTTCGAGCGCCTCGTCGCCGGGCGCCCGGGCGAGCTCGAAGATCGTCTGCACTGTCGGGACCGCGATGCCGACCAGGATCAGCGTCGGGATGATGGTCCAGATCACCTCGAGCCGGGTGTTGCCGGCTACCTGTTTCGGGATGTCGTCGCCACCGCGGTCGCGGAACTTGAACACCGCGTACAGGATCAGGCCCTGGACCAGCACGAAGACGGCGACGGCGATCCAGAAGACCAGATCCCACAGCTGGTCCTCGGTGCGCGCGACGGGTCCAGCTGGGTCCATGGCGCTCTGCGGTAGACCGTTGGTGGCGCACCCGGCTGCCACCAGACCCAACACGACCGTCCATGCCGCCCATCGCCGGGACGCGGTCGCGCGTCGGCTGCTCGCGGGTCTCATATCCGTGAACCGTGCAGGTGGCGCTGCGGCACTGACGCGTCCTCTCTGGCGTGTTCTTGCAGTCGTCGGTGGTGGCCGGCGAGGCAGTGTACGACGTCCGTGCGACCGGATCGCGTGGCCGCTGCAGCGACGGCGCTGCGGCTAGTGTGACATGCCGTCGAGCGTGCCCCAACCCGGTGGCCTGTGTCGTGCCCGACGACGTCGCCGATCCCGCGTGCTGCTCAGCCGACACGTCGCCGGCGCACCGCCATGCCCGTCAGCAGTTCGAGCACCACCCGGTTGGCGAGCCGCGCCGTGATGTCCGCAGGCTGGTCGTAGTGCGGCGCGACCTCGACGAGGTCGGCTCCGAGCACGTCGAGCTCGCGACCCAGTCGTTGCACCGTGTCGAGCAGTTCCCGCCCGCTGATGCCGCCCGGTTCTGGCGTGCCCGTGCCCGGCGCCATGCCGGGATCGACCACGTCGATGTCGATCGAGACGTACACGCCGCGCGCGCCGTCGCCCACCGCTGCGGCCACCGCCTCGTCGACCACGGTGGGCAGGCCGCGACTCGTGATGTCGGCCATGAAGTAGCTGCGCATGCCCTGTGCGCGCATCCAGTCCACCGTGTCCGGCGGTGGCCAGTAGCCGCGGAGCCCGATCTGGACGAACCGGTGTCCCGGCACGGCCCCCGACTCGATCAGCCGCCGCATGGGCGTCCCGTGTCCGTACAGCTGTCCGTGGTGCGTCTCAGCGGTGTCAGCGTGCGCGTCGAAGTGGATCAGGGCGATGTCGCCGGCCCCGGCGACGTCGGCGACGGCGCTCGCGCTCGGATAGGTGATGGTGTGGTCGCCGCCGAGGACGATCGGGATCGCGCCTGCTTCGGCGACCGCGCGGACCACGCGCTCGATCTCGCCGAGTGACCGCTCGGTGTAGCCGGGGATCAGCGACACATCACCGATGTCGACGACCGGCAGCGCACGTAATGGATCGACGCGCGCCGTCAGGTGTGGCCGGGAACCGTCCATGTCGAGGTAGTCGCCCTCCCGGATCGCCCTGGGACCGAAACGGGCGCCTGGACGGTGGGTTGCGCCCCAGTCGAACGGTGCGCCCAGAATCGCCACCATCCCGGGCCGCAGTGACTCGGGGCGCGCCACCGGCACACCGGCGAATGGTCCGTGCGCGTGGTACGCCTCACGGCCGGGTCCGAATGGTTCGTGGTCCACTGCTCGTTGCCTCTCACTGCAGTCCCGATCGGGCATCAGATGGTCCGGGCTCAGTGCCGCATCAGCCGCTCGGCGAGGCTTCGTCCACGGGGCGGGCGGCCGGTGCGTTCGGCTCGGCGGTCGGTCCGCGCGAACGCGTGCTGGACGTACCGGGCTCCCAGCCAGCGCACCGGCTCGGGCTCCCACCGCCGCGAGCGGTGCCCGGCCATCGGCAGCCGCGTCAACGCCGTCTCGTGCCCGGTGAGCAGATCGGTGAGGGTGCGGCCCGCCAGGTTGCTGGCGGCGACCCCCTGCCCGGTGTATCCCCATGCGCCGGCGAGACCGGTCACCGGGTCATAGGTGAAGTTGGGCAGCCAGTCGCGCGGCACGCCCAGCGGTCCGCCCCACTGGTGCGTGATGGCCACGTTGGACAGTGATGGGAACCACGAGCGCAGCATCTGGCGCAGCAGCGCGTGGGTGGCGCCGTGGCGATCGAAGCGCGGTCGGATGCGCGATCCGTAGTGATACGGCGCGCCGCGACCGCCGAGCAGGATCCGCCCGTCGGCCGTGCGCGACAGATAGTCGACCGTCAGCCGGTGCGACGAGAGGCACTCGTGCCGCTGCCAGCCGATCGCGTCCCACTGTGACTGCGACAGCGGCTCGGTCAGCACGATCAGTGAGTAGACCGGCAGCAGCGTTCGGCGGTGCCCCGACAGCCGCGCCGTCCATGCCTCGGTGGCAATGACGACCGTGGTCGCGTGCAGCCGTCCGCGCCGGGTGTGTACGACCGGGCGGGTGTCTGGGCCGCGACCCGCCGGCACGATCCGGGTGACCGGCGTGCGCTCGTACAGTTGCGCGCCATGTTGTTCGACGGCCGAGGCCAACCCGCGTACCAGGTGACCGGGGTGGACGGTCGCGCAGTTCGGGTCGAACAGCGCACCGTGCGAACCCGCGACACGCACCCGGGTCGCCACGTCGCTGGCTCCCAGCTCGCGCAGCCCGCTGTCGAGTCCGAGCCTGCGGTAGCTGTCGGCCGCGTCCCGCAACGCCGACACCTCGTGCCTGCCACGGGCGATGCGCAGCATCCCGCCTTTGCGGAAGTGCGCGTCGATGCCGGCCGACCCGCACACCCTGCCCACCTCGTCGACGGTGTCGCGCATCACCTCCACGACGGCTCGCGCCGTGTGTGCGTCGTAGCGTCGCGCGAGCCCGGACGCGGACATGCCGATGCCGGCCGAGCACCACGCGCCGTTGCGCCCGGACGCGCCGAACCCGGCGATCTCCCCCTCACAGACGGCGATGCGCAGGTCGGGCTGGCGCTGTTGCAGGTACCAGGCGGTCCACAGGCCGGTCAATCCCGCTCCGACGATGACGACGTCGGCATCGTGGACGCCGCGCAACGCCGGACGCGGACGGAGATCTCCGGCGGTGGACAGCCAGTAGCTCACATCGGAATATCGCATGTGCCCCGCAGCGTACGGTGTCGGTTCCCGTAGCGAGAGAGCGCGCTGTGCCGCCGGACCGGGCGTAGGCAGGCTCCCCACAGCGCGACCGCTGTCGTGCGCCCGTCAGACCCGCCGGACCGTGGGATGTGATCGTCGTCGGGGCCGGGCACAACGGGCTGACGGCCGCCGCGTACGTCGCCCGCGCCGGCTGGGTGACTGGCCGGAGGAGCGGGCGCGCGCCGCTGGCATTCGTCGTACGATCATGGCCGTATGTGTGTCGTCGACCTGCGACCGGGACTGGAATGACCAGCCGGCGCTGCGCAAGCAGATCCGTCCCGCGATGAGCGCGACGGCAGTGGATCTGTCGGATGTGTCCAAGCGCTTCGACGACGTCAATGCGGTTGACCACGTCGACCTGGCGATCCGTGACGGCGAATTCTTCTCACTGCTGGGACCGTCGGGCTGCGGCAAGACGACGACACTGCGGATGATCGCGGGCCTCGAGTTCCCCACCGAGGGGCGGATCAGCATATTCGGCGACGAGATGGGCCTGCGCCCACCCAACATGCGGCCGGTCAACACCGTCTTCCAGTCGTACGCGCTGTTTCCTCATATGACGGTCAGCGACAACGTCGCGTTCGGTCTCCAGATGCGCCGGCTTGACCGTCGCGAGATCCGCCGTCGCGTCGGCGACGCGCTCGAGCTGGTGCAGCTGACCGGCCGCGAGCGGCGCCGGCCGAACCAGCTGTCCGGTGGCCAGCAGCAGCGCGTCGCGCTGGCCCGTGCGCTCGTCAACGAACCGAAGGTCCTGCTGCTCGACGAGCCGCTCGGCGCACTCGACCTCAAACTCCGCCAGGCGATGCAGCTCGAGCTCAAGGATCTGCAGACCCGCGTCGGGATCACGTTCGTCTACGTGACGCACGACCAGGAGGAGGCTCTGACGATGTCGGACCGCATCGGCGTCATGGACGCCGGGCGGCTGCTGCAGGTCGGCGTACCCGAAGAGATCTACGAACGGCCGACCTCGCCGATGGTCGCGGAGTTCATCGGCGACACGAACCTGCTGCCGGCGACGGTCAAAGCCGATGGGCAGATCGAGCTCGTCGGCGGGCAGATCGTCGGCGCCGACATCACCGCGTCGCCGGGCGCCGAGATCATGGTGACCCTGCGTCCCGAACGGCTGCACATCGTCGACGCCGACGGGTCGTTCCCAGATGGTCACAATGCGATCGACGGCACCGTCGCGCGGCGCGTGTACCTGGGGAACGCCGTCACCTACGGCATCCTCGCCGGCAACGTCACACTGCGCGTGCGTGTCCGCAACGCGCCGGGGCAGCGTCAGTTCGACGTCGGTCGACGGGTCCAGGTGCACTGGGCGGGCGACGCAGCCGTGCTGGTGGAGCGCGGATGACCCGGACCCTTGTTCCAGAGGACCAACCGGCGCCGCCGGAGGCGTCGCAGGAGCTCGAGCGGCGTGCCGCGGACGCACGTTCGCGTCGCGGGCTGTGGATCGCGTCGGCTCCCGCGGCGTACCTCGTGCTGCTGTTCGCGCTGCCGCTGCTGATCGTGTTCGTCTACTCGTTCGCGACCCGTGGGACGACGGGTCAGACCATCCTGGCCGACTGGAACATCACCGCATACGCCCGGCTGTTCAACCCGCTGGTGCGCGAGATCGTGCTGCGCTCGGTCGGCTATGCGGCGGTGACCACAGTCATCTCCCTGGTCGTGTCGTACCCGTTCGCCTACTACATCGCGACTCGGCCCGCGCGCATGCGCAACGTGCTGCTCGTGCTGGTGATGATCCCGTTCTGGTCGAACTTCCTGGTGCGTACCTACGCGTGGCGGGTGTTGCTCAGCTCGTCGGGCCCGGTCTCACAGCTGACCCAGCTGCTGGGGATGGGACAGACGCGGTTGCTGTTCACCACGACCGCGGTCGTGCTCGGGCTCGTCTACGGCTACATGCCGTTCATGATCCTGCCGTTGTACGCGGCGATCGAGCGCATCGACCTCGGGCTGGTCGAGGCAGCACGGGATCTGTACGCCTCGGGCGCGAGGGCGTTCTGGCGCGTGACGTGGCCGCTGTCGCGGCCCGGCGTCGTCGCGGGTTCGATCCTGGTGTTCATCCCGAGCCTGGGCGCGTACGTGACCCCCGAGATCCTCGGTGGGTCCAAAACGACGATGCTGGGCAGCTACATCGTCCGCCAGTTCCTTTCCGCCCGGGACTGGCCGTTCGGGTCTGCGCTGTCGTTCGTCGTCACCGCACTCATGCTGATCGCGACGCTGGTGTACTTCCGCACGGGGGGACGCACGCTGTGACAGGTACCGGTTCGACGGTGCAGCCGCGCGGCCTCGCGCGACGGCTGCTCGCGGCGAACGCGTGGCTGGTCTACGGGTTCTTCTACGCGCCGATCCTCGTGCTGATCGCCCTGTCGTTCAACGAGAACCGACTCGTGGGTGTCTGGCGGGGGTTCACGCTGGACTGGTACGCGCAGATGGCCGCCAACACCGCCGTGCTGCGGGCAGTGCGCAGCTCGTTGATCGTGGCCGCGGCGTCGACCGTCGTGGCCACCGTGCTCGGGACCGCGGCCGCGCTGTCTCTGGAGCGCTTCCGGTTCCGTGGTCGCAGGGCGTTCGATGCGCTGCTGTACCTGCCGGTGATCGTGCCGGACGTGACCATGGCGGTCATGCTGCTGTTGTTCTTCGTTCGGGTTGCCGACGCGATGTTCGTGGTCAGTGGTGCGCAGGTCAGGTTGGGGCTGACCACGATCACCTTGAGTCACGTGGCGTTCAACATCTCGTTCGTTGCGATCGTTGTGCGTGCCCGGCTGGCTGGCATGGACCCGACGCTCGAGGAGGCGGCCGCCGATCTGTATGCGGGCCGCTGGCAGACGTTCCGACGGGTGACGCTGCCGCAGATGACGCCCGGCGTCCTCGGGGGTGCGTTGCTGGCGCTGACGCTGTCACTGGACGACGTGGTGATCACCAGTTTCGTGTCGGGGCCGGGCTCGACGACGTTGCCCGTGTACGTGTTCGGACTGGTGCGACGCGGGGTGACGCCGCTGATCAATGCGGTGTCGACGGCGATGCTTGTCGCGTCGATGGCGCTCGTGCTCGCGTCCGTGCTGCTGCAACGACGCCGGGGGCCCGCCTGAGGCGGCGCATGCTGCGCCGTGCACTCGCTACGTCGACATGTCGACGATGACAAAAGGAATGGCCATGCGGAAGGTGTTTGCACTCGCGGCGCTGTTGGCGCTGTCCGTGACGGCGTGTTCAGGAGGAGCGACGAGTGTCGAGGAGCAGGCAGGTGGCGGTGACGGCGCAGCGTCGGCCGCCACCCAGGCCGCCGCCAGCGACGCCGCACCCGCGCCGGCGGCGGTCCAATGCGAGGTCGGGGAGGTCGACGGCGAGCTCGTTCTCTACAACTGGACCGAGTACATCGATCCAGAACTGATCACGAAGTTCAAAGACGAGTTCGGCGTCGATGTCGTCGAGGACTTCTACCCGAGCAACGAAGAGATGCTCGCGCGAGTGCAGGGCGGCTCGAGCGGGTTCGACGTGGTCGTGCCCTCCGACTACATGGTCGGCGTCATGATCGAAGAGGGTCTGCTACTACCGCTCAATGCGGATGCGATCCCCAACGCCGGCAACATCGCTGACGGCTTCACCTCGCCACCGTTCGACCCCGAACTGGCGTACTCGATGCCGTACCAGTGGGGCACCACCGGTATCGGTGTCAACCTGTCGGTCGTCGGAAACAACCCCGACCCGACCTGGGGCTGGATCTTCGACCCGCAGATGGATGACCAGCTGAACGGACGGATCTCGATGCTCGATGATCCGCGAGAGGCGATGGCCGCGGCGCTGAGCTACCTGGGATACTCGATCAACTCGACCGACGAGGCGGAGCTGCAGGAAGCCGCCGACCTCATCGCCGAGACCACCGATCGCCTGGCCGCGTTCGACTCCGATCAGTTCGAAGATCTGCTGGTCAGTGGAGAGACCGCCGTGGCGCACGGCTACTCGGGCGATTTCTTCGTCGGCTTCGACGAGGCCGACAACCCGGACGACTACGCGTACCTCGTCCCCGAAGAGGGGGCCGTGCGGTGGGTCGACAACATGGCGATCCTGGCCGACGCACCGCACCCGTGCACGGCGCACGCGTTCATCAACTTCATCCTCGATGCGCGCAACGGTGCCCAGCTGACCAACTGGAACTACTTCGGCAGCCCCAACGTGGCGGCGGAGGAGTTCATCGAGCCCGACGTACTCGAGGATCCGGCGATCTACCCGCCCCCGGACGTGCTGAGCAACCTGGAGTTCATCGAGAACGTCGGAGAAACCGAGCGGCTCTACACCGACCTGTTCACCGAGGCGAAGAGCTGAGTGCCGCCGCCCCGCCGGGCCGCACAGTACGCGCGGCCCGGCGGGGTCGGCGGGCGTGGTCGTGTCGGGGGTCAGCGCCGACGTCGGTCGAGTGACTCCTTGATCTGTCGCCACAGGTCCTCACGTACGTCCATGAGGGCGTCTCGCAGCGAGTGCTCCTTCGAAGTGACCACGATGCGCGGGATGTTGGGCAGCCACGCCTCCAGCGTGACCTTCTGCGCGGTCGTGTCGCGGTCCTTGACGGTCAGCTCCAGCTCGACCCCCTCGGCGGGGAAACGCTGCAACTGACGGTCGAGCTTGCGCAACAGCTCGACGATCCGCAGACGCTCGGACTCCTCGAACCCGAAGCCGACGCGGAGCTGCTCGAGCGACGCGCGCGGTCGCTCGGCGGCACCGGGTGGCTCGCTGTCCGCGCTACCGTCGTCGTCGGCATCGATCTCGATCTCGGACAGCCGCTCGTGGACCTCGGTGGCCGACAACCCGCTCTGTCGTTGGATCATGTGCACGAGGGCGTCGAAATCGCCACCCGCTGCTTCGACGTCCTGGCGATGCAGGCGTGGGAAGGCTGACAAGACCGGCGTGCGAAACTCGGTGAATCGGGTCTGCCACGCGCGAGCGTCCAGTGTTCTCATCGTCGCCTCCTTCATGCCCCGCGGCTGTGCGGGGAGTAAGTACAGTGCTGCCCGTCGGTCCTCCAGCGCAACCCCAGGAGCGCTCGTCGTGCAACTTGTAACCAATCCGCAGCTGACGTCCGAGCTGTGCGCGCAGCTCATCGAGCTGTGGACCACAGTGGCCAACGCCGGTGGTGCCGTCGGGCTGGTGGCGCCAACCACGGTCGCTGCGGTGACGAGCGTGGCGTCGCCCGCATTCGACCGTGTTCGTGCGGGCGACGACGATCTGGTCGTCGCCTTCGATGGTGAGCAGCCGGTCGGCATGGGGTTTCTCGAGACCAACCAGATGGAGCTGACTGCGCACTGGGGGACGGTCAGGCGGCTGCAGCGGGCGCCCAGCCACACCGGGTGGGGTGTCGGCGCGGCGCTGCTCGAGCAGCTCGAGCTCGCCGCGCGCAGCCGCGGTCTGCGTGCCGTCACGCTGGCCGTCCGCGGTGGGACGGGCCGCGAGCATTTCTACCTCACGCGCGGCTACCGACTTGACGCCCGGCTACCGGACCGGCTCTCGGTCGGTGGCGGACGCCTCGCGGACGAACTGCGACTGTCCAAATCGCTCAGCTCCCGCCGGCAGCTGCTCGTACGGCGACTGGATGACGGGCTGCCGGTGCCGCGGTATGCACACGACGGCGATGCGGGCATCGACCTGTGCACCCGCGAGACGGTGACGCTGCCGCCTGGACGGCGTGCGATCCTGCCGACCGGAGTCGCAGTCGCGATACCCGCCGGCTACGTCGGGCTCGTGCATCCAAGGTCCGGCCTGGCGGCCCGGCACGGGGTCACCTTGGTCAACGCGCCGGGAACGATAGACGCCGGCTACCGTGGCGAGATCAAGGTCGTCGTGGCCAACACCGACACCATGCAGGCAGTGACGCTCGGCCGTGGTGATCGTGTCGCGCAGCTGCTGATCCAGGCCGTCGAAAGGGTCGACATCGTGCCCGTCGCGACGTTGCCCGAGACGGCGCGTGGCGACGGCGGCTTTGGGTCCACGGGCACCTGATTGCCTGGTGAGCTGCCCACGGTCGCACGGGCGGGGTCACATCTCCTCCGACCATCGCTCATGCCGGAGTCAATGGACGGATGGCCAGGTCGCCCCGCTGATTCACGCTGCTACGGTGCGCGTCCACTGCACGCACAGATGGTGGGGGTCGGGGGCAATGCTGCGGACTTCGCATCACCACATCGATGACGCCGGCCAGGGGTCGTCCGCAGTCCGCTGGTGCAGCGCTGTCGACGTCGCCGGAGCGACGTATGCCCGAGCTGTCGTACAGACGCCGTGGATCCGACCCGGCGACGATCTCGGCCGCCTGCTGGTCAGTGACCTGCAGTCAACGCTGCGACACGGTGACCTGGCGATCGTCAGTGAGAAGGCGGTCACCATCGCCGAGGGTCTGGCGGTGCCGGCCCGCACCATCGCTGCCGGCGCGTTGGCCTCTCGACTCGCAGGTTGGGTGCGGCCAACCGGAGGTTCGCGTGGCCTGAGCATTCCCGAGAAGATGGAGTACGTGCTGCGCGAAGCGGGACATCCCCGCATACTGCTCGCGACCGCGACGGCGGCGATGACGCGGCCACTGGGGCTACGCGGCGCCTTCTATCTCGTCGGGGGGCGGGTGGCGCGAGCGATGGACGGTATGCGTCCGCCGTTCGAACACCTGCTCATACCTCCGCTGGCGCCGCGGACCGCGGACCGCATTGCGCGGTCTTTGGCGGACCGCCTGGGCTGGCCGGTTGCGATCGTTGACATCAACGATCGTGGCGGCTCGGTCAGGACGCTGTCGCATCCTGTGATGTCCCGACGGCGACTGCGGAGTGTGCTGGCCGACAATCCTCTGGGCCAGCGCGACGAACGCACGCCGATCGGTATCGTTCGGCCGGCCGGATCTACATCGCCGTCTCCAGCTCGACACCCGAACAACCGGACCCAGCTGCGGGCGCCGCGCGCTGTGTAGGCCGCACCACCGACGGGCCTCGAGCGTTTGACCTTCGGCATGCTCGAGTCTGCGGCCGCCGGTCAGGCGAGCTCGGTCTGGATGCCCCGCGCGGCTCGGAGCCCGCTGTGGAGGCAGCCGCCCAGGAATGTGCCCTCCAGCGAACGGTGTCCATGGACACCGCCGCCGCCGAATCCGGCGACCTCACCCACGGCGTAGAGGCCCGCGAGCGGGGTGCCGTCCGCCTGCAGGACGCGGCTCGACAGGTCGGTCTGCAATCCACCCAGGCTCTTTCGCGTCAACACCCGCATCCGGATGGCGATCAGCGGGCGCGCCGCCGGGTCGAGGATCTGCTGGTTGCCGGTCGTACGCAGCAGCCGGTCCGGCAGATATCGGCGGGCGGTCGCGACGGCCGCCAACTGGGCGTCGTTGTGCAGGCCCGTCGCCTGGCGATCGTACGCGAGGACCTGGCGGCGCAGCTCGCCTTCGTCGACCAGGTCGTCGCCGACGACCGCGTTCATCCCGTCGACCAGACCGGCTGGGTCGTCTGCCGTGACGATGTCGGGACTGCGATCGATGAATGCCTGGAGCGGTTCGGTCAGTCGCGGCAGCGCGTGCTTGAGCAGCAGCGCGATGCTCCGGTTGGTCAGGTCCGGGTTGTGTGCCGATCCTGACAACCGCAGCTCTGACGAGGCGATCCGGCGGTTGCACAGCAGCCAGGAGTGCGGGCTTGCCGTCGTGGTCAGGTGACGCAGCGCCCGCAGCGTGTCGGCGCCCGGGAACAGCGGCGGGGGCAGGCGACGCCCGTGCGCGTCGAGCCACAGCGAGCCGGGGCCGGCGAGCACGCGGACCGCGTGGCGGCGCCATATCGGCGTGTGGTGGGCGATGCCCTCGGGGTAGTTCCACATCCGACCGATGTTGGTGACGTGGGCGCCACAGTCCTGCGCGAACAGCAGCCCGCTGCCGTCGACGTGGTCGGGCACGCCCTGCAGCATGTCGGCGGGGGCCGCGCCCAGCGTCGCCGGCCACCAACGGCGTACGAGCTCGTGGTTGCCACCTATGCCGCCGGTCGCCACGACCACCGCATCCGCGCGCAGCACGACCTCGTTGTCGTCGACCTTGTTGCGCGCAACGCAGCCGGTGATCCGACCGCCCTCCATGGTCAGACCGACCACACGATGGGCGAGGCGCAGGTCGACCAGTCCGTCGCCCTGACGTGCCTCGGTCCGCCGCAGGAAGGGGTCGAGTACGGCAGCTCCCGTTCCCCATGCCACGTGGAAGCGGGGGGCCGAGTTGCCGGGGCCGTCGGCGAGACCGCCACCGCGCTCTGCCCACTGCACCAACGGGAGGAAGCGAATGCCCAGGCTGCGCAGCCACGGCGACAGATCGGTCGCCGCCGCCTCGACGTACGATCGCGCCCAGCGTCGCGCCCAGGCGTCGTCCGAGCCGCTTGTGAACTCTGCCGACGCGAACCAGTCGGCCAGCGCCAGATCGACGTGGTCCCGGACGCCCAACCGCCGCTGCTCAGGTGTGTCGACCAGGAAGACGCCGCCCAGCGACCAGGTCGCCTGCCCGCCGAGCTCGGCGGAACCCTCGAGCAGCACGACCTGCCTGCCTGCGTCGGCCAGCTCGGCGGTCACCACGAGCCCGGCCAGGCCGCCACCGATGACGATCACGTCCGTCCGCCTCTGCGCCAAGACCCGCTGCTCCCATGCTCATCCGCGTCGACGTCATCATGCCCGTCACCGGCCCGACGACGCGAATGGGGGATTGTGGAGTCGGCGATTTCCCACGGGGTCCGTAATTACGTACTCTGTGGTGTGGCGAAGAAACGCAAGAAGCGTAAGACCGAGCAGCCCTCCGGACTGCGCAAGCTCGAGCGCCGTATCGCGGCCGTCGAGGCGCGCCTCACCGCGGCCCGCGACGCGCCAGCTGACGCGAGCGATCGCATGGATGAACGCGCGCGTGCGCTGGCGCAAGATGCAGCGGCAGTGCCCGGTGCTGTGGCGTTCGAAGGCGTCGTCGACCTCCCTGCGGGCGAACACGTCGAGTGGCAGTCGCGCGAATCGGCCTCGGTCCTGCTTGACGGGCCGTGGGACACGGCAGCCGAGCCACTGGGCGCCCTGGGCCACCCCGTGCGCATCGAGCTGCTGCGATACGTCCTCTGCGGTGTTTCGTCCACTGCCGAGTTGGCTGCGCTCGACGTTGTGTCGACCACCGGGCAGCTGTACCACCACCTCAACCACCTGATCGCCGCAGGCTGGCTGCGACACACCGGTCGGGGGCGTTACGAGGTGCCGGCCGAGCGTGTCGTACCGCTGATGGTCGTACTGGCTGCCGTCCGTCCATGATCCACCGCGGCGCGACGTGCGGTGCCCGCGGTGGCGCCTTGCACGACGCGTACCAACGCGGCAGGATTGGTCCCCACGCGGACGTGGCTCAGTTGGTAGAGCACCACCTTGCCAAGGTGGGGGTCGCGGGTTCGAATCCCGTCGTCCGCTCCACCAATCACCCCTGGGCGTGACCGTGTACTGAGAGCCTCGTGTACTTTCGGCAGAGCCAGTTGCGGGTTTCAACGAGGTTGGTTGCGCACCGCAGGAGCGATGACGTTGGCAACGATTGACAGCAGTGCGTCTGACTGGACGTTCATCGTGCCTTCTTCTGATACCACGACGACGACGAGGTCGAGCTCGGGCACGATCTCGACGAGCTGTCCGTCATAGCCGACAGCGGCGAACGCAGGTCTGCCGTCGGCCTCCGTCACCCACCACTGATAGCCGTAGTGCGCTCTGCCCAGTTCGGTCGTTGCGACATGCGGCCGGGTCGATTCGGCGACCCACTCGGCCGGGACAACCTGTGTGCCGTTCCATTCGCCCTCATCCAGCCACAACTGGCCCAGCGTCTCCATGTCACGCGCCGTCAGCTTGAGGCAGCACCACCCGGTGTGGAGGCCCGCGGGATCCGTTGGCCAAGCGAACCGGGCCTCGGCGTACTCGGCAGCCGCAGCAGCGAGCATCACGGGTTCTGCCGCCGGATCCGTCACGATCCCCAGCGGGGAGAACAGCTGCTCGCGGGCGTACTCGAGTACCGGCTGTCCGGTGGCCTCCACCAGGATCGCAGACAGCAGATGCGACCCCGGGTTGGAGTAGGCGAAGTCGCGGCCGGGTCGACTGACCGGACTTGCGTCCAGCATCGCGGCGACCCAGTCACGCGTCGTCGCCAACTCCTCCTCGTCGGCGCCCGTCGGCAGGCCGGCGGTCATCGTCAACACCTGCTGCAACGTGATGGCCTCGGTCTGGGGTGACATGTGGTCGGCGTACGACGGCAGCAACTCGGCCAAGGTCTGATCGACGCTGTCGATGTGGCCGTCCTCGAGCGCGATACCGACGAGCATCGACATCACGCTCTTGGTCACCGACCACACGTTGTGCGTGGCCGCGGCCGACGACTCGTAATAGCGCTCGACGATCCTGTGCCCGTCAACTGCGACGAGGACGGCTCGTACATTGTCGTACGCGCCGGTCGGGCTCTCGTCGAACAGCGCCTGGACGCCGGCGGCGACCTGATCGCCGACCGCTTCCAGATCGGCGGGAACCGTCGGGGTGCGCTCGCGGAACTCGACGACGATGACGGCCCGGCGACCTCCCCGCACCCGGCAGCGATGGTGATCAGCACCACGGCCGCGACACACCATCGAGTCGCACGATGCGGCGCCACAACCATGCGCCCCTCCTAGCAGGCCGCCAGTCTGTGCGTCCGCGTTCGTCCACGTCAACCCCCCATCTTCAGCCCGATGTCGCGCCCGATCAGGTGACCGCAAACGGCCGTACGGCGAGTTGATGTCGGTGTAGTTGCCGAAGTTCGCCACGTACCACCCCAGTCCCGGGCCCGCTGTCACGGCGAGCCGCGCGGCCCGCGGGTCATGCCTGAGCAGATGGTCGCCGACCTGGTGGTCGGGCCCGTTCCCCCAGCCTGCCCACAGCCGCAAGGTGGATTGCGCCTTCGTCACACTGTCGACTGGACCCCTCACGTGCTACCCGAGGACGGACGCTCGGCAGGTCTTGGCGGTACGTTCGTAACGATCTCGAGACGCTCGCCTCTGATGCTGTGGCGTCGAAGTCTGCGGTCGGTGGAGGAGTCGGGCGTGAGAGCAATGTCGAGAGACGGAGAGAGCGACCGCGCTGGCCACAGGGTTAGCCGCGCAGCGACAGCATTGTCCCGCGGTCCTCGGTGGGCCTTTGTGGCCTACGTCGCTTCGGACGCTTCTGTCGGGGGCCGGTAACGGTCCGTGATTGAGGCCAGCGGCTTGAGCGGAGGGAGTCGACATGACCAGATGGCGGACGATCGTGGTGCTGGCGAGTGCGCTCATGCTCGCGGGAGTTGTTGGTCCTGGGCTTGCGGCGGGCGCTGCCCCGAAGATCGAGCGGATCCCGGTCAGCGAAACATCTGACGACGAGTTCTTGACTGCAGAGTGCGGGGTACCGGTCACCGTTGCCGTTGAGGGACATGTCATCACGCGCACGTTCCCGGGCGACGGCACGGGAGTCGCGGAGGTGCGAACACTCAATCTCGGATTCAGGGCTACCGCTGGTGACCGGACGTTTCGACTCCGCGACGTTGGCGTGGATGTGACTCGGATCGAGCCGGACGGGACCTTGGTGCTCTACGTCATTGGCCAGGTGCCATTCGGGTTCGCTGGCGCGCTCAAGATCGATCTCGAAACCGGCGACGCCATCCTGGAGCCCCGCGACCGGAGCCAGGAACAGCTCCAAAAAGCGTGCTCGGTGCTGACCGGCACGTAGGTTCGTCATTGATCAAGCGCCCCGGTACTACCGGGGCGCTTGATCAACCATTCGAAGCGCCGGATGTCGGGCACTCGTCGCAGATCCACCGGTGGTCGTGCGCCGGCCTCCGCACATGCTGCGACAGTCGGACCATACTGACTTACCAGGTCGCCTCATCGGTATTCCGTGACATCGGCCCGAGGCGGCGTAGCAACGACAGCGCCTGTGCCCGTGCCAGCGAACGCCTCCCGCGCGATCCACCGCCCGACACCCCGAGCGGGATCCGCTGGAGCCAACACGCCGGCGGTGACGGTCGGGTTGGTGTGCGCGCTCGCCGTACCGCTGCTCTACGCATTCGTCGTCGATCCACACGTGGTAGCGGACGCGACCGGACCGAACCAGGGTGCCATTGTCGGTCACGCCGTCATGTGGACATTGGCGGGTGCGCTGGTCGCCCTGACCGCTGTTGGCGAATCGGCAGGTGCCGCCCACCCTCGTTGAGGGTCGCCGAGCAGGCCAGGCTCAAGGACACGATCAACATCGGTCAGTTCATCGCTGGTGCGGGCAGGTTCGCTGCGAGGCAAGCGAACGCGGCGTCATAGGTGCCGCACCGACCGATGCTTGATAGACGGGCGCGTCGTGCGCCGTGGTCGTCAAGCGGTGGCAGGCGTTCGCTGGAATGCAAACGAGTGACCGATCTCGCGGAAGCCCAGGCGCCGGTACCAGGCCTTGGGCCAGTCGTCGTCGTCGGCGACAAGAACGATGTGTTCGGCGTCGAGGGCACGGCAGTGGTCGATGGCACCCTGGACGACAGCTCGCGACCACCCCTGCGCACGATGCGCCTCCAGCGTGACGAGGGCGTCGATCTCGAACAGCCTGCCGTCGGTCAGCAGCAGGCAGCGACTGACCGGCGCGTCCGGCGGCGCGATCACGGCACGGCCGCCGGCGACGCCGGCAAGGCGCCGCTCCCGCTCGGCGAACTGGTCCAGAATCCGATCGCCGTCGGCCCACGGTTGTTCGGCGGTCACAGCCCTCGCCAGATCGAGTTGCGCGCCGATGTCGACGACAGCCGATTGCTTCGCGGCCGGGGTTGGAGGGACGGCGTCGAGCATCATCGTGACAAAGCGCTGTTCGGTGAGCCCCGCTGCGAGCAGTGGTGTCCGCAGGCGATCGGCGACCGCGACATCGTCGATCTCGATCCGACGATGCGTCCACCCCGCGGCCTCGGCGACCTTGTCGACGGACCGGAGCAGCACCTGGGGTGACACGGGAGCCGTGACGACCGCGAGGTTGAGGTCATAGATGTCCGGCAGGTCGTCGGTCATCACGTAGGTCGCGAACGGCAGATCCAGCCGCCGCGTTGCCATGGCCGCCCGGACATGCATCTGCCACTCGGCGAGTCGGGTATGCACCGCAGCGAGGCGCGCCGCCTCGGCGCCGGCGCCGCTCATGCGCTCAGAACCCGTTCGAGCGGCGTGCGGAACCGCGGGGTGACCCGGACGTCGCCGATGCACGTCGCCAGACGGTCCGCTTCTGCCTCGACGGCCGTGACCGCATCGCCGCCGACGTCCTGCAGCAGCCGGTACGCGATCTCGCCATCGGAGCGCTGCGCCCACCCGCCGACGATCCGACCGTCACACCACACGGTCGGCCCGATGTTGCCGGACCGGTCGAACAGCGCGGCGCGGTGATCGCCCAGGTACCAGTCCCGTCCGGTCCAGCCCATCGGCGTCGAGTCGAGCCCCGGCAGCAGCGCGACCCACGGCGGGGGAGCGGGCAGAGGATCGACGTCGTCGGCGAGGACCACGGCGGACCGACCGTCAAGGTCGACCTCGACGGTGTCGAGCGCCGCGAGCGCCGCGTGCGTCCGGGTCTTGGTCCATCCGGTCCACCACCGCAGATCGTCGACCGTCCCGGGTCCGAATGCCGTCAGCCAACGGCGGGCGAGGGCGATGCCGGCGGCTTCGGGCGACAGTTGTGGCACGTCCCCGCCGAGCCATTCCTGTGCGGTCGCCCACCGGTACTGGCTGCTGAGCCACGTTCCCCGCGGCCGCCCGCGGATGACGTGACCGGTCGCGGCCAGCACGAACAGGACCCGACTCGAGACGCGTATCGTCGAGGTCTCCTTGCCGGCGCTGACCACGATCTCGCGCCGCAGCTCTGGCACGTCGTCGCTGAGCTCGCTGACGAGCGCATCACCGCGCGCTGTCAGCGCGCCGATCGTCGCCGCTTCGACTCCGGTCAGCCAGTTCTCGTCGAGGTCGTTGTCCTCCAGGAACTGCACGAACCGACGGCGTTCCCGCACGGCGACGTCGCGGGTACAGGCTGCCTGCACAACCGGAGCCAGACCGCTCGGCACAACGAACACCGTCCGCCGCATACCGAGCATGCGCACGAGCGTCCGACGCTGGTACAAGGCGTCCTCGGTCGCGGCGATGTCGGGTTCCTGCGATCGCACCGCGATGCCCAGGTGGGCAGAGCCCGGATCGGTCGCATGCACGGCGACGAGCGCATCGGCGGCAGCGGTGGGGTCGCTCACCCGAGCGCGGCTTACCAGCAGGTGCCGCCACGCGAGCCGAGCGCGCCGCTGATCGACGCTTATGTGGAGCACCGCTAGACGTCGGCGGTCTCGCCGCTGTCGAGGACCACGACGGTGGCGATGTCACAGAACTTCGCGAACAGATGGGGATCGGCCAGGAACACGTCGTAGTGGATGGGGATCGCGATCGACGCCCGCGCGGCCCGGATCATCTCGTACGACCGGCGGAAGCTGATGCTCGGGCCTGCGATCGGCAGCGCGAGCGCGTCCACACGAACGCCGCGGACGTCGACGGCGTCACCAGGGTGCAGCAGGCGGCCATCGAGCACGAAGCCCGTGTTGCGTGGCCCTGGCGAGCCGTCGACCAGCTCGACGTGCGGCATGTCGTGGGCGACGATCCCGATGCCCGCCGCGCTGAACGCCTGCCCGTCGTCGATCGTCAGCGCGTCACCGTCGATCAGGGAGCAGACGTCGGCATTGGCGTGTATCGGCACGTCGCGCTCGAGGATCGCCTCGACGGCACGGGGGTCGAAGTGGTCGGCGTGCCGGTGGGTGAACAGCACGGCGTCGACCGTGCCGAACGCCTCGAAGGAGACCGCGTCCATCGCCACGTTGCCCGGGTCGATCAGCAGTCGTCCTCCGGCTTCGTGCTCGATCAACAGGCAGGACTGCGGATACTTGGTCAGTCGCACGGTCGGCTCCCGCGTCGTCGCTCGGCGTCAGCGGCCGCAGCCGCAGGCACCCCCACAACACCCGCCGCCGGTCGGGGCCGGCACGTCGCGCCGTCGAGGCGCCACGAGCGACAGCGCACGGGCGACGTCGTCATGGCCGGCGGGACAGGAAACCGGTTCGTCGGCCGCTGCAATCGACCGCAGCTGTTGGAACGACCGGTCACACACGCGGCAGCGGTATTCGTACATCGGCATGGCCCGATGCTAACCGGTGGGACGCGGTCGCGGCAGACCCTGTTGTCACGCGCTCATCCGATCGCCCGGCGCGTCGCCTGTGGTCGGCTCGTCGCACTGGTCGACGAACCAGAGCAGTTCGCGGGCCTGACCGTCCGGCAGCCGGTTCGCGATCACCGACCAGTGCCGGTTGCCTTCGCGCGACAGGCGGTGGGCATCGAGCGCTCGGTCGACGCTCGCCATCAGCGTCGACACGTCGTGCCAGCCCTCGGCTTCGACGATCACCTTCAGTTCGAACAGGTCGGATGGCACGGTCACATCGTCTCACTTCGTTGCTGTCTCTGGCCGCGGACACGCGTGACGCGATCCCGTGGCTCTGCCAACGTGCTGCGGTGCGGGTCGGCCTCAGGCGGCGGCCAGCCGCTCGGTCAGGAAGTCCAAGGTCCGCCGCCATGCCTGTTCTGCGGCTTCGAGGTCGAAGGCGTCGATGTCGGCGTTGGCGAAGCCGTGGCTGGTGCCTGGATACGTGTGGGAGACGACGTCGACATTGCGGTCGAGCAACTCGCGGATCAACTGCTGTGGTGAGGTCTCGTCGTCCCAGAGGTCGTACTCGGCCCAGTGCGCCAACCATGGCCCGGTGATTCGGCCGCGGTGCTCGTCCGACGGCGATCCGTAGTAGGTGACCGTCGCACGGAGCGGGTGACCCGCGACCACGCCGAACGCGAACTCGGCGCCGACGGAGAAGCCGACGGCGGCGTCGGGACCGTCACGATGACCGAGCATGTCATACGCGGCGATCGCGGCGTCGAGCAGTCGCTCGGCGCGCCGCGCAGTCAGGTCCTCGAGGAGCCTGGACGCCTCGGCGTCCGAGCGCGTCGCCGTGCCGGCGAACAGGTCGGGCGCCACAGCGACGAATCCGTGGGCGGCCAGCTCGTCACACAGGAAACGCACGTGGGGCAGCAGACCGTACGCGTCGTGGATCACAAGCACCCTGCCTCGCGCCCCCGATTCCGGCTCCGCGACGTATGCCCGTGCGTGCCGTTCGTCGAGGCGGATGATCGCACCCATCGCCACCTCCCATATCGAACGTATGTTCGACCTGGGAACCTAGCCGACCGGTCGCGCGCTGTCCAGGTGCCCGTCGGCCGAATCACCAACGACCGTCGGCCGATCAGGCCCGAACCGCACGGGTTTCAGTTGAGCGCCGGGTCGTCCGGGACGGTCGTGAACATGCCGCCCTGCCGTGCGAGCACCGCACGCCAGAGGCCCGCCGGCGCCGTCGTGAGCGCGTCGTCAGCGTGGCCGTCGACGACGAACCACGCGCCTGACGCGATCTCTTGTTCGAGTTGCCCACCGTTCCATCCGGCGTGGCCCACGAACAACCGCACCGATCGAACGACGGTGCCCACGGCTTCGGCGTCGCCCGACAGATCGACTACGCCGATGCCGTTGGCGATCGGCTGCCAGCCTTCCATGACCGCGCCGCTGTCGGCGCTGCCGACCGCGATGACGCCGTCGCGTCCCACCGGGCCACCCGTGAACAGGACGGCCGGAGGCGCGGCGAGCCCCGCCCAGCGGCGCAGCCGGGCGGGCAGCGCGGACGCGGTGGGACGGTTGAGGACCACTCCCGCCGCGCCCTGGTGATCGTCGTGTGCGAGCAGGAGTACGACGGCGCGACGGAAGGTGCGGTCGATCAGCTGGTGTGTGGCGACGACCAGGTTTCCAGCCAACGATCCCACGGTTCGATCGACTCACTCACTCGACATACGCACGCGTTGGGCGCACCGGACGACGTGCACGGGGGATGGTCACCGTTGATCGGACGAGTGACCGGGGAACAGTCTGGCGGAGGGGTCAACGACCGTCGCCGCGTTGTTCACGGCGATCGCGGCCTCGCCGAAGCCGACGGCGATCAGGTCGACTTTGCCCTCGTACGATGTGATGTCACCAGCCGCGAACACCCGTGGCAGGTTCGTTGCCATCGTGGTGTCGACCAGCACCTTGCGGGCCCGCTGCGCGAGTCCCCAGCGCTTCAGTGGGCCCAGGTCCGCCTTGAAGCCGAGGGCGGCGACGACGGCCTGCGTGGGCATCGTCCGACGCTCGTCGGTCTGGTTGTTGAAGATCGTGACCTCGTGCACCCGCTCGTTGCCGCGGATCGCTGCCACTTCCCAGTGCGTGAGGACGTCGACCGACGAGCCCATGACCGTCGCCACGCTGTGCTCGTGGGCACGGAACCGGTCGCGTCGGTGGATCAGCGTCACCGACCTCGCCAGCGACTCGAGGCTCAGCGCCCAGTCGAACGCCGAATCGCCACCGCCGACGATGAGGACGTCGAGCCCCGCAAGGTCGTCCAGCTTGGGGACGAAGTACATCAGCCCGCGTCCCTCCCAGTCCTCGGAGTCGGGCAGCGGCCGAGGGGTGAACGTGCCGATGCCTCCGGTGACGACGACCGCGCGGCACCGGATGTTGGTCTGCTTGTGTGTGGTGACCACGACGTGCTCGTTGGAGTGGACCAGGTCCTCGGCGCGGTGGCCAAGCAGGTAGAGCGGGTCGAAGGGCGCCACCTGCGCAACGCAGTTGTCGATCAGATCCTGGCCCTTGATGCTTGGAAACCCGGCGACGTCGAAGATCTGCTTCTCCGGATACAACGCACTGACCTGCCCACCGGGCTCCGGCAGTGAGTCGACGAGCGCGACGCTCATGCCGCGGAAGCCCGCGTAGTACGAGGCGTACAGGCCCGCGGGACCGGCACCGATGATCAGCAGGTCGCGCTCGTGCGTCTCGCTGGCCATTCCGTTCCGCTCCTTGTGTGCTGCCGTCGACCGCCCTGCAGCAGGATACGCAGGCCGAGCATCTCACACGCCGGCGATCTCTGGTCGAGGTCGGACGTGGGACACCGGCGCGACGGATGCCGGCGCGGTCGTAGGCTGGATCCCACGACGAGTGGGAGGTCATCATGGAGGCGATCGATGCCCTCGCCGAGGCGAGGCGGCAGGGGAGACGGGTCGCGCTCGTCACCGTTCTCGCCGTCGAGGGTGATGCGCCCTCACATCCCGGCGCCAAACTGCTGGCCGACGCCACCGGGCCCATCGCCGGCACGCTCGGCTGCTCGGAGTTCGACGGCGCCGCCCTCGAGGTCGCCCGACGGGCGCTCGACGGGCACCGCACCGTGCGCGAGCGGCGCGACTTTCCCGGCCACGGTCTCGGGCGGGCGATCGAGCTGTTTGCGGAGGTCTCCGAGCCGGCGCCCAGCGTCATCGTGGTGGGCGACAACCCCGTCGGGCGTGCGATCGCCGATGTGGTCATCGCGGCCGGACGACGGGTCCGGCTGCTTGGTGGTCCCGGTGACGCTGTCACGCGGCCCGGCCTGGACGTCATCCCCGGAAGTCCGGCCGATGCACTGCGCGCGCACGAGCCGGCGGCGGCCGACGCGGTGATCGTCAGCGACCACGACGCGCCCTGGGTTGACGACGTGCTGCGGATCGCGCTCGGCAGCGACGTGACCTTCGTCGGCATGCTCGGCAGTCGTCGGCACGCCCCCGAGGCGGTCGCCCGGCTGCGCGCGCAGGGGATTGACGAGACACTGCTGGCGCGTCTGCACTCCCCGTGCGGACTCGACATCGGCAGCCGGACGCCGGGCGAGATCGCCTTGTCGATCGTGGCCGAGGTGGTGGCGGTCGAGCGCGGCCGCGCCGGCGGGCCGATGACGATCGACTGGTCACGGGTCTGAGAGCTCGGCCGGCGCGTCGGAGAAGGCCCGCGTGACCGCCGCGACGACCGCGTCATCAGACGGCGCGTCACGGCAGACGTCAGCCAGCCCGACCGCCGCACGGCCGATGTCGACGTCGTCGGGATCGGCACCCATGCTCTCCAGCAGGGTCTGCGGTCGCCAGTGACGCAGCAGACCGCACTGCACCATCGCACCGTGGCGCCGCCGTCGTTGCGCGAGGCCGACAAGCTTGCGGTCGCGCCAGAACACCTCGCCGCGCCCCCGGGTCGCAAAGCAGACCGCCGCCAGCAGCCGCTCTCGGTCTGTGCCGCGCCTGCGAGCCGTCGCAGGTCCCGCGTGCACCGCGATCTCGTCTACGCCGAGGTTGGTCAGACCGGCCGCCCACGTCCGGCCGACATGGTCGAACACGTCGGTCAGGCGATCGCCGGCCCACGGATGGAATGTCGGCAGCAGCACGTCGAGCGACAGCACGTCGGGGGACAGCCACACCGCACCGCCACCTGAGAACCGGGTGACGACGTCGACCCCGGCGCCGTGTACGTCCCCTGCGCCCTGGCCCCGGCCGAGCACGATCGCCGGCGCACTGCTGCGGTACCACCGCAGCGTCGCCACCGGCTCGTCGCCGAGCCGGTCGAACAGCGCCATGCCGTCGGCGATGAGGGCGGCGGCTGTGCCGGTGTGCAGTGGCGTCACCCGCCAGCGCAGCGCGCTCATGACGTCGCGACCGTGCTGAGGCGCGCGCGGTGCAGCGTGACGGCCACCGCCAGACCCGCGACATGGGCGATTGCGCTGGCGACGAGCCCGGCACCGTACTCGCCGGTCACGTCGACCGACCAGCCGAACGCGGGCGCGCCGACACCCAGGCCGACGAGGAAGCCGAACATCACGACGCCCGAGGCCGCACCCGCCGCCCGCTGTGGCAGGCGGTCGATCACCGCGAACATCCCGACCGAGTTCCAGGAGCCCGAACTGGCGCCGAGGGCGGCCGCACCGAACCACAGCAGCGCCGGTGCCAGCGACGAGGCGCTCACCGCGCTCACCGCTGCAAGGCCGATACCGGCGAGGATCGTCAGGGTGCGAGGGGCACCTGCGCGATGTTCGGCGAACCAGCTCCAACCGATCCGCCCGGCGATCCCGCACAGGCCCGCGACCGACACCAGCAGCCCTGAAGCGGTAGGACTCCAGCCGAGCGCGTTCTGCGCGTAGTCGGGCAGGTAGGTGAACACCGCCGACCAGCCGGCGCCAAGCAGGAACCCGTACAGCGCCAATCGCAGGAGGAACGGGGATTGCGCCGGTGAGCCCTCGATCGCGGAGACCGTGGTGTCGTCGTCGTCCACCGCGTGCGGCACGATGCGACGGGCGACCAGGAGACCCAGCAGCGGCACGAGCGAGCAGATCAGCAGTGTCGGGCGCCAACCGATGGTCGCCGCGCCCAGCGGTAGCAGCGCGCCACCGAGGAACACCCCGACCTGGACGCCGGACTGTTTGACACCGGTGATCATGCCTCGGCCACCGTCGGCCACGTGCATGGAGATCAGCTTGTTCGTCGCGGGATTGGCGGCGGCCTGGCCGGCGCCCGCGCCAAGCGCCGCGAACACGACGACCAGGTAAACCGGGGACAGGGCGATGGCAGCGATCGCCGCGCCGCTCACAGCCAGCGTGAGCGTCAGCGCGTTGCGGCCGCCGATGCGGTCGCTGATCCGTCCAACGGGCGGCGACAGGACGGCGCCGAGCACAGCGGCGGCGGTGACCAGGGCGCCCAACTGCCAGCGGCTGATGGAGAACGTTTCGAGCAGCGAGGTCGACAGGACCGAGAAGGTGGTGAACGCGAACGTCGACGACGCCATCGTCACCGCCAGCAGCGCAGCGAAGGCGCTGCGCCGCGAGGCCGTCCACCTGGCGGTGGAGGTCGACGTCACCTGGCGGCTTTCCTGCCCATGTGCCGAATACGGTACCGCCACCGTTCGTCACGGGCCTCGCGAGGCCGGCCTCTGGCAAGCGGGCATCTGCGTGGTCTACCGAGCGAGGATCATGATGGAAGCGTCCACCTTCTACGAGATCATCGGCTACGTGGCGTCGGGCCTCGTCGTCCTGTCGCTGACGATGCGGTCGTTGTTGCGGCTGCGGCTGATCAACCTGGTCGGCGCGGCGGTCTTCACCGTCTATGGAGTGCTGATCGACGCGCCCCCTGTCTGGATCGTCAACGGAGCGATCGTCGTCATCGATGCGTGGGAGTTGCGTCGCATGTTCGCGTCGGGACCGGAACGGCTCGAGGTGCTCGAGGTTGATCCCGGTTCGGCCTACGTGCGCCGGCTCCTCGAACGGCACGCCGACGACGTCGCGAGGTTCGTCCCGACGTTCGACGGGCCGCGGGACCACCACCGCGCCCACCTGGTGCTGCGCGACGGCGTCGTCGCGGCGATCGTGCTGCTGCGCCGCACGGCTGACAACGAATGGATGGTCGACCTCGACTACGCGCTTCCGCAGTACCGGGACTACACCTCCGGTCGCTTCGTGTACGCCAAGGGCGAGATCTGGCGTGCGCTCGGTGCCGGCACGGTGGTCAGCGCCCCTGGGAGCGATGAGCACCGTCGCTATCTGACCCGGATGGGCTTCCGCCCCGACGGCGACGTGCTGCGCCGCGCCGTGTGAAACGCCTCTGGCGACGCTGACCACGTCAGCACGGCGCGCGGTCGGCGCGGACGGCGGCTCCGTCCGCGCCGACCGGGCGTGTCCTCACGGCGCCTCGTCGAGCGCTTCGACGGGGACCTGGCCGGAGCCGACCAGTTCCAGCAGTTGCATGTCGTCGTGCATGACGCTGCGCAGCGGCGACCTCTGTCTGCTGTTGGCGGGCCGCGTGTCATCCCCGGTATGGCTCGCGGTGGTACCGACACGGTGCTGTCGTGGTATCAGCCCGGTATCGATGTGGTTGACCGGTATCGGGACCCCGGATCACACTGTGGTCATGCGAGTCGAGGTGCTCGGTCCGGTCAGCGTCGATGGCGACGCCACCGCGCTCTCGCCTCGCGATCGGGTCGTGCTCGCCGCGCTCGCGATCCAGCCGGACGGGCCGGTGAGCGCCGACGATCTACGCGACGCGCTGTGGGGCTCCGCGCCGCCGGCGTCGAGCGCGAAGATCGTCCAGGGATGTGTCGTCCGCCTGCGCAAAGTGCTCGGTCAGGACGCGATCACGACGCTTCCCGACGGCTATCAGCTCGCGCTGCCGGGCGACGATGTCGACGCCCGCCGTTTCGAGCGCATGGTCCGCCGTGGCGCGGAGCTGCTGGCGTTGGACGAGCCAGATCGCGCCGCGCACACAGTCGGCCAGGCACTTGCGCTGTGGCGAGGCACCGCGCTCGCTGATCTCGCGGACTGGGATGACGGCCGTTTCGAACGCGAACGGCTCGAGGAGCTGCGACGGGACGCCGAGGAACTGGAGCTCGACGCGAAGCTGCGCGCGGGGCGGCAGCGCGAGGTGCTGGCCGTCGCGCACCGGCTGGTCGACGCGGCGCCGCTGCGCGAACGCCGGTGGGCGCTGCTTGCGCGAGCGCACTACCAGATGGGACGGCAGGCCGACGCACTGCAGACGCTGCACCGTGCGCGCGTGCTGCTGTCGAGCGAGCTCGGGCTCGATCCTGGTCCCGAGCTGGAGCGGTTGCAGGAGCAGATCCTGCGTCAAGACGATGGCCTCGCGGCTCCGTCGGTGCCGGGCACGCCCAGCTCGACCTGCCCGTACATGGGCCTGCTGCCGTACGACATCGACGATGCCGACGGGTTCTTCGGACGGAGCGACGACATCGAGGCGTCGGTGCGCAAGCTCGAATCCGAGGGGGTCCTCGCCGTCGTCGGACCGTCGGGCAGCGGCAAGTCATCGCTCGTGCGCGCCGGCGTGGCCGCCCGTCTGCGCCGCGACGACCGCGGTGTTGTCGTCATCACTCCGGGCGACCGCCCGCTGGACGCGCTGACGGTGCTGCCGTCGGTCGGTCCGACGCCGGTCCTGGTCGTCGACCAGTGTGAGGAGGCGGTGGCGCTGTGCGACGACGCGGTGCAGCGGGCGGGGTTCTTCCAGGCGCTGATCGACCACGCCGACCGGGCTCCGGTGATCGTCGCGTTGCGTGCCGACTGGCTCGGCGAGCTGACCGCGGACGCGAACGCTTCGCGCATCGTCGAGCGCGGCCTGTACCTGCTGGGCCCGATGGCGGCCGCCGACCTGCGCGCGTCCATCGAAGGTCCGGCTGCGCAGGCCGGACTCCTCATTGAGCCGGGGCTGGTCGACCTGCTGGTCAGAGAGGTCGAGGACGAACCGGGTGCGCTGCCGCTGCTGTCCCACGCCCTGCGGACCACGTGGGAGCGCCGGGAGGGCCGCACGCTCACCGTGTCGGGCTACACCGACGCCGGTGGCATCCGCGGCGCGGTCGCCCAGACCGCCGAAGCGGTGTACGACCGGGTGCCGCCCGCGCAGCGGCAGGTGCTCCGCGACCTGCTGCTGCGCATGGTCGCGCGGTCGGCCGACGGGGCGCCGGTCCGGTCACGGCTCTCGCGTGGCCTCATCGCCGACGACCCCGAGCACACCCAGCTCATCGAGCTGCTCGTATCCGAGCGGCTGGCGACCAGCGACGGCGAGAGCGTCGAGCTCGCCCACGAAGCCATCACCCGGGCCTGGCCGCGGCTGCAGGCCTGGCTGACCGACGACGTCATCGGTCAGCGCATCCTGCGCCACCTCAGCCTCGCGGCGGACACGTGGGAGCAGATGGGGCGCCCCGACAGCGAGCTGTACCGGGGCGTGCGGCTCGCCCAGGCCGTCGACTGGCGGGAGCGCGCCGGACCGCATCTCACGCCGGTCGAGCAGGCCTTCCTCGACAGGTCGGCGGCGCTGGCGGAGACCGAGCGACAGGAAGCCGAGGACCGGGCCGCGCGGCAGGCCCGGATCAACCGCCGCCTGCGGCTGCTGCTCACCGGCGTTGGCGTGCTGTCGGTCGTGGCGATCATCGCTGGGCTGCTGGCCGTGCGGCAGGCACAGCGTGCGCGCGACGGCGCGGTCGCCGCCGACGCGCGGCGGGTCGGAGCGCAGGCGCTCGCGGCCGAGGACATCGACACCTCGTTGCTGCTCGCCGTGGAAGGGGTGCGCCTGGACGATTCGCCCGACACGCGGGCCAACCTGCTTGCCGCGCTGGGCCGCAGTCCACAGCTCGCCGGCGTGATCCGTGGCGAGGGCAACGGCGAGTTCGGCAGCGTGAGCATCAACCCCGACGGCAGCACCATCGCGGTGTACGACGACGCCAATCGGCTGTGGTTCTACGACGCGGCCACCAGGAAGGTTCGCGCGACGTACGAGGCCGGCGATGTCACCGGGATCGCGAACTTCGTTACGGGGCGGGCCACCTTCCACCCGTCCGGTGGACCCGTGGCCGCCAGCGTTGCGACGCTCGTCGACCGGCCCGTCCGGCTGCTGGACCCGAAGACGTTCCGTGAGCAACCGATCCAACTCGACGGGTTTCCACCCGGCGGACTGTTGCCCTGGGATGTCGCCTACAGCCCGGACGGCACCCGGCTGGCGGTCGTCTTCGATCGCTACGAGCAAGGCCCCGCAGTTCAGGACTCGCTGCTGGTGATCTGGGACCTCGACAGGCCCGATGAACCGGTCGTGTTCGACGATGTGCCCCGGTTCACGCACGGGCTGGCGTTCGGCCCCGATGGCCGCGAGCTCTACACCGGACTCCACACCGCGCCCCTGATGTCCGACGCCGACCCGACGATCACGGTCTTCGACGTCGTGACGGGCGCGATCGATCGTCGCCTGCGGGTTCCCAGCTATCCCATCGCGATCAGCCCTGATGGCAGGACCATCGCGTCGGCAGACGCGACGCCGGGCGACGAGGACGGCACCGCGGCCGGCCAGGTGGTGCTCGTGGATGCGGTCACCGGCGAACAGATCTCACGCCTGCGCGGCCATACCGGGACAGTGCTCGACATCGAGTTCTCGCCGGATGGCACCCGGCTGGCGTCGTCGTCCACCGATCGCAACGTCTTCCTGTGGGACGCCGCGACCGCTGTGCCGCTTGAACGGTTCGCCGGGCACGCGAGTGCGGTCCCCAGTGTCGTCTTTGACCCGCGGTCCCCGACGGTCGTCAGCGCGGGCGCTGACCGGGCCGTCATGTTCTGGGATCGCTCCGGTGGCCGCGGCTTCGTCGCACTGCGTGCTGCGGAAGGCCGTCCCGCCGCAGCGGGCGCTGTGAGCCGCATCGAGCCCTACGCGGTGCCGGCGCCGAGCGGTGCCGCAGTTGCGTACGTGCGGCCGGAGCGCACCGCCTATGACGGCCTGCGGACGACGGTGCAGGTGCTTGATGTCGAGGCGGGGCGGCTGGGACGTCCGATCGACACGAAGCACGGAGACTCCGCGGTCCTCGCGTGGCGGCCGGACGGCCGGCGGTTCGTCACGGCGGGCCCAGACGGGTTCGCACGTGTCTGGGATGGCCGTACCGCCCGGCTCCTCGACGAGCGGTCTGTGGGCGGAGTCATCACGGGCCTTGCGTATCTCGGTGACGGAGACGACCTCGTCTACAGCAACGAGGGCGGCATCATGCAGCGCCTCGACGGCAACTCACTGAACGCTCGGGACGACGCGTTCGCGTTCCCCGCGATCGGTCCGACCTGGACCTACGCGAGCCCGGACGGCCGCACTGCCGCGGTGCTGTCAGCGACCGCGCCCCCTGCGGGCAGCAGCTTGGCCGGATCGAGCAACGTCTTCACGTCCGATGATCGTCTCACGCTGCTAGATGCGATCGACCGACGGGTGCTCGCGAGCGTGGACCTCGGCTTCGACTCGGAATGGGCAGTGTTCTCACCTGACGGTCAGCGGCTCGCGGTCACGGGGCGGGGCGGCCAGGTCGCCGTCGTCGACGTCGCAAGCGCCGCGCTGGTCCGCGCACCTGTTCTCGGCCACGACGGCAACGTGGTGTCCCTCAGCTACGCCGCGGACGGCGCCACAATCGCGTCGGGCGGCGAAGACGGCCGGGTCAGCCTGTGGAACGGTCGCACCGGGGAGTTTCTGAGCACCGTGTCCGTCGACCGCTCCGGCACGTCCGCATACGTCGGGTTCGACCCGGACGGGCACACGGTGTCCGTCGCGACCCTTGACGGCGAGGTCTACGCGTTCGACACCCGCATTACACGATGGGTCGAGTTCGCGTGTGATGTCGCGGGTCGTAGTCTGACGCGAGCAGAGTGGCGCGACGCCTTCGGCGTCCGGCCGTACCGCCAGACCTGTCCCACCGGCTGATATGACGAGCGTGCCGTCGATGTCCCCGCGAGGTCGCGCTTGCCGCCAGGCAACCATTGGCTGAATGTTGCGTCCGCACGCAGGTGGGCTGGTGCGGTCAGCGCGGGTCGCTGAAGACCAGCTCAATGTAGTTGCGGAAGTGTTCGAGCTGTGCCGCCAGCACGGCCGGGTCGGCGACGATCTTGGAGACCACGAACGCGCCTTCGAAGACGACGGTCGCCATGTCGGCCAGGCTCTCGAGGTCGACATGGACCCGGGGCGGATGCGCCGCGGCAGCCTCCTCGAGCTTGGCGAGCAGGCGCTTGCGCCAGATGAGCACGTTGTCATGGACCACAGCGAGCACGTGGTCGTCGAACATGCCGGCCTCGTAGACGTACGACGCCATCAGACAACCGGTGGAGGGTTCGGCGAGCAGTTCTGCGTCTTCGAGGAAGAGGCCCACGAAGATCAACAGCTGCTGTAGCGGGTCGCGGTGCAGCTTCTCGGCTCGGCCCATCTTCGACTCGAGGTTGCCGAGGTCGAGCTCGACGAACCGGGCGATCAGCGCATGGGCCAGCTCCTGCTTGGACCCGAAGTGGTGGAAGAACGCGCCTTTGGTCACCCCGGCCTGTGACAGCACCTCGTCGATCGGCGTGCCCGCGAACCCACGCTCCAGCACCAGCGCCTCTGCCGCGTCCATGATTCTGGTGCGGGTCATCGTTCCGTCGCGCGGCATGCCGCTCAGCTCCTACGCTAGCAGACAGACCGTGCAGTCTGTCAGACTTCTGCCCCAACGTAGCACTATTTCTCGGATTTGGGTTGACTGCCGCTCGCTCCAACTGTAGACATACCAACTAGTCGGTATGTAAAGGAATCGAGATGACAACCTTCACGGAGACTGAAGACACACTGCTGCGGCTCGACGTCGAGCTGCGCGCGCTGCGGGGCGCTGTGGACGGCGCGCTGCTCACCCGCCACGACGCGGGCTATGAGGAGGCGCGCGGGCTGTGGAACGGCATGCTCGACAAGCGCCCTGGGGGGATCGTGCGAGCTGGAACCGTCGCCGACGTGCAGCACGCCGTCCGCTTTGCGGCCGCACACGACGTCCCGCTCGCCGTGCGGGGCGGCGGTCACAATGTGGCCGGGACGGCCAGCACCGATGGCGGGCTGGTCATCGACCTCCGCGACCTCGACGACGTCACCGTCGACCCCGGCAAGAGGAGCGTTGTCGCCGGTGGCGGCGCGCGTTGGGCGCAGGTAGACGGCGCCACGCAGATCCACGGGCTGGCCACGCCCGGGGGCGTCGTGTCCGACACGGGCATCGGCGGGCTCACGCTGGGCGGTGGCATCGGTTGGCTACGGCGCAAGCACGGGATGTCCGCCGACAACATGATCGGCGTCGAACTGGTGACCGCCGACGGCCAGGTCCGATGGGTGGACGCCGAGACGGACCCGGAGCTGCTGTGGGGGCTGCGTGGCGGCGGAGGCAACTTCGGCGTGGCCACCAGGTTCGCGTTCCGGTTGCACCCGGTCGGGCCGCAGGTTCCGACCGCCTACGTCTTCTACCCGGCCGAACGCTCCGCGGAACTGCTGCGCTTCTTCCGCGAGTACTGCGCCGACCTGGCCGACGAGGTGGCGCCGATCGCGGTGCTCGGCACCGTCCCGGGCGCAGACATGTTCGCCCGAGAGCACTGGGGCCGGCCCTACGTCGCTTTCCTAGGGGCGGCGATCACCGCCGATCGCGCCGTGGGGGAGCGGTTGCTCGCCCCGCTGCGGCAGCTCGGCGCCCCCATCGTGGACGCCAGCGACACGATGCCGTACGTCGAGTGGCAGACAGTCCTCGACGAGGACTACCCGTCGGGCGAGCTGCACTACTACTGGAAGTCGACCAACATCCGGGAGCTCAGCGATGATGTGATCGCGCTGCTCGCCGAGCACGCACAGCGTGCGCCATCGGCGCACTCGACGGTTGACATCTGGGCCCAGGGCGGCGCGATGGCGCGGGTGCCGGCGGACGCCACCGCGTTCGGGGACCGCTCCGACCCGTTCCTGATCGGGGTCGAGGCCAACTGGGAGGATTCCGGCGACAACGACGCCAACATCGCCTGGACCCGCGAGATGGTCGCTGCGTTGCAGCCGGCGTCCAGCGGTAAGGAATACCTCAACTTTCCCGGGTTCCTGGAGGACGGCCAGCGGACGCTGCGGACCGCATTCGGTGACAACTATGAGCGGCTCGCGGCGCTCAAGCGCCGGCTCGACCCCGACAACGTGTTCCGTCTGCACCTCAACATCCCGCCGCAGTGAACGGATGGCTCACCGCGAAGGTTCACCGCGCCGACGACCGGCACATCCGCCACATGGTTGGGCCGCCGTCGTACAGCGGGCCACCCGGCGCCACGAGCGTGAAGCCGTGGCGTTGGTAGTAGCCGACGTTGGCCGCCTTGCCGGTCTCGAGGTACACGTCGTCACCCTCGGCGTCCGCAGCGACGAGACCGTCGGCCAGCAACCGTGACCCGACGGCGCGGCCTTGGTCGGTCGGCGCGACGCCGAGGATCTGCAGGTAGCGCACGGGCGTGGCCGGGAACACCTCATCGATCGCTTCGCCGAAGCGCTGGACGGCGCGCGCCCGCGGGCCCAGGCGAACCAACATGGGGAGCATGCGGGGCACTGCCAGTACCTGCCGCCACATGCTCATGGGATACCGACCGGGTAGCTGCCACACAGCTCCGCCGACGACTCGTCGCTCGGTGAGCGCGACGCGCGCCTGTTCGCCCGAGTCCGCGAGGGCGACGCCGACGAGCGACCGCAACGCCGTACGCCGATGCTCGGAATCGGGTAGGACCACGGTCCACCCCGGGTCGTCGGCGAGTGCGTCCACCAGCACGTCGCGGAGGGCGCCGAACTCACCGTTGGCCAGCGGACGGATCACAAGACCGGCCACGAAAGTCTCCATGAACGAAGAGGCTCAGTGACAATACTCGTTCTGTCGGCAGCATTCCCGGCTCTGAACGGCTACCCGCTGGGTCGCTGTCCATCGACGGCGCGTACGACCGCGCACAGCTCGGTGTTCGGCAGGCTGCGGCTGGCGAGACGGTCGCGCTCGACGATCTATAGCAGTGGTCACGGTCGAGTTGGCGGCTGCTGCCGTTGACGACCTGGACCGCCTGACACTCGCTCTCAGCCTGCCGACCGACACGCGACAACGTGTCAGACAGTCGCTCACACCGCTACGGCAGCTCCCACGTCTCGGGCCCGAGCTGCAGGACCGGTGAAGACGCATGTCGCCCGCGAGCGGGGCGACAGCAGGCGCGTCAGAGGCGACGAAGTGGGTGGCAGGCGGTCGGGAATGCGGTTCGTGCTCGGGCCGTGGCGACGGATGCTGATCGGCTACGAGTACACCGAGGCTGACGACCGCGTCGTCGTGGTCACGGCCTACGTTGGTTCGACCGGATGACCGTCGTCAGAAGTCAACGAATAGAGCTGCATCGTGCGAGCCTGTCATCTCCAGCGGTCATGTGGGACCGAAGTCCCTGGTCGGCAAGACTGGGCTCGCGGGTGCCTGAGGTGGCTCGCGCCGGTGACCCGGACCGATCGCACAGGAGATCATCGATGGGAACCAGGCCCTTGCACGAGTGGCGCACGCCGTGAGCGATGACACCGTGACTCCGTTCCACGTCATGACCGTCGACGAATCACTGCGCGATCTGGAGACCGCGGCGGGCGGTCTCTCGACGACCGAGGCCCAACGGCGTCTCGCCAAGCACGGTCCGAACGAGCTGGAGGCCCCTGAGCGCGCGTCACCGTGGACGCTGTTCGCCGCGCAGTTCAAGAACGTACTGGTCATCATCCTGCTGATCGCTGTCGTCCTGTCCGCAGTGCTGGGGCAGGCCATCGAGGCGTTCATCATCGGCGTCATCGTGCTGTTCGCCGCGCTGCTGGGGTTCGTCCAGGAGTACCGGGCGGAGCGGGCGATGGAGGCGCTGCACGAGATCGCTGCGCCGACCGCGACCGCGATTCGGAACGGTGACCATGCGGTCGTACCCGCCCGCGAGCTCGTCCCCGGCGACGTCGTGATGTTGCAGGTCGGTGACCGCATCCCCGCCGACGTGAGGATCATCGAGGCGGTGAATCTCCAGACCGACGAGGCGTCACTGACCGGCGAGTCGCTACCGGTCGAGAAGCAGACCGGACCAGTGGGCGACCGCGGGACAGCCGTCGCTGATCGCCGTGACATGGCCTACAGCGGAACTGTGGTCACCTACGGCCGAGGTCGCGGCCTCGTCGTGGCGACTGGGATGCACACCGAGTTCGGACAGATCGCCGGGATGCTGCAAGCCGTCGAGGTGGGCAGCACACCGCTCCAGGAGAACCTCGACCGCGTCGGCAAGATTCTCGCACTGATCGCGCTCGTCCTCGTCGGCGTCATCGTCGCACTGGGGGTCATCCGCGGCGAAGGCGTGTTCGACATGTTCCTGTTCGGGATCGCGCTCGCGGTGGCCGTGGTCCCAGAGGCGCTGCCGGCGGTCATCACCATCTCGCTGGCCATGGGCGTTCGGCGGATCGTAAGGCGCCACGCCCTCGTCCGGCGCCTTCCAGCGGTTGAGACCCTGGGCAGCACGTCGGTGATCTGCTCGGACAAGACCGGCACGCTGACGCGCAACGAGATGACAGTGCGGCTGGTCGTCACACCAGGCGTGACGGCGACCGTGGGTGGGTCGGGATACGAGCCCACCGGTGATGTGAGCGTCGACGGCTCAGTCGTGGAGTCACCTTCATCGGTCATGGACGTGTTGAGGACGGCTGCACTCTGTTCCGACGCCGCGCTGGTCCATGACCTCGACCACCGCTGGGTGACTCGCGGCGATCCGACCGAGGGTGCGCTCGTCGTCGCCGCAGCGAAGCTGGGGTTGGACAAGGACGCGCTCGAGGCCCAGTACCCACGGACGGCAGAGATCCCGTTCAGTTCCGAACGGAAGCGGATGACGACCATGCACCGCACGCCGACGGGTGCGATCGCCTGCTCGAAGGGAGCCGCCGAGGTGGTGTTGGAGTCGTGCGCCACCGTGCAGGAGGTGAGTGGCGCGGCGCCGTTGGACGAGGCCACCAGGCGTGAGATCGTTGCCCATGCCGAGCGCATGGGCAGTGAGGGGATCCGTGTGCTCGGGGTTGCCGAGAAACGCGACGCGGCGCTGGAAACGGCCGAACGAGACATGATGTTCCTGGGGCTGGTCGGGCTCATCGATCCTTCTCGTCCAGAGGCTGCGACGTCCGTGTCCGCATGTCGCGGCGCCGGCATCGGGGTGGTGATGATCACGGGTGACCACCCTGTCACTGCCGCGGCTATCGCCCGCGAGCTCGGGATCCTCACCGACGGTCGGGTTGCGACCGGTCGGGAGCTCGAAAACATGGCGGATGACGAGCTCGCCCGTGACGTCGCGGATCTCGAGGTCTACGCACGAGTGTCGCCGGCCGACAAGCTCCGCGTGGTCACGGCGTGGCAGGCGCGCGGCGACGTCGTCGCCATGACGGGCGATGGCGTCAACGATGCCCCGGCCCTCAAGAAGTCGGACATCGGCGTCGCGATGGGCATCACCGGCACCGATGTCTCCCGGGAAGCCGCCGAGATGATCCTGCTCGATGACAACTTCACGTCGATCGTGGCGGCCGTTGAGGAAGGCCGCGGGATCTTCGGGAACATCAAGAAGTACCTGATGTACCTGATCTCGTCGAACATCGGCGAGATCCTCCTCATGGCCGCTGCGACCGTGGCCGGCTTGCCACTCCCGCTGTCGGCGGTGCAGATCCTGTACGTCAACCTGGCGACGGACGGCCTGCCGGCGCTGGCGCTCTCTGTCGATCCGTCGGAACCGGACTTGATGAAACGCTCGCCACGTGATCCGCGCCGCGGCATCTTCACCCGGCCGGTGGTCACGCTCATGGCCGTCGGTGGCGTCTGGTCGGGCTTCGTCAATCTGTGCGTCTTCGTGGTGGCGCGGGCCCAGGGCGCCACTGACGAGGCGGCGATGGCGTACACCTTCATCACGCTCGTGCTGATCCAGTTCCTCAAGGCATACAACTACCGGTCCGACCGTCGCACGGTGCTCGACCGTCCGTTCGCCAATCACTGGCTCAACCTCGCCATCCTCTGGGAGCTGCTGCTTCTCGCAGTCATCGTCTACGTGCCGTTCTTCCAGCGTGTTTTCGACACGGCGTCCCTCGGCATCGTGGAGTGGCTCGTGCTCGTCGCGGTCGCTGCGTCCGTGGTCCCTGTCCTCGAGATCGCAAAGACGATGGTGAGGCGTGGCGCGTTCGGCGAACTTGACTGAGCAAGCAGGGCCGGCCGCATCTCGTTCGCACCCTCGCTGACGTTGGCCAAGCCTCGCGTCGGTTCGTCGAGCGCGCGAGCAGCGGGTGTCCGTTTCCTCGGGTTCCGGCGGTGGGCGTCGGGGGTGTGCGGTCCTGTGGATGGTCGTCACCCGACGGGTGAGGCCATTGCCCAGAGGTTTTCGTACCGTCGTCCGTGACTGCGCGGTGGCTTGGGCGAAGGAGGCCGTGATGGCAGCGGGTGTGGAGCGGTTCGACACCTCGATCGGTGAGGTCATGTGGGATCACGGATTCACGGCTCCCGACACGGCTGAGCGGATGTATGAGGTGATGGACCTGCAGCGGGCCTGTCAGCTGTATCTGTGGTCGTTGCCGATCGTCGGTCAGGCGCAGTGGCGCTCGGCCTATAGGGAGAACTTCGCCGACTTCGCCGAGAACAGCTTCGTGCTGGCCCAGTCCTACGAGGGTCGTCTCGGGGTTCTGACGGTGAACCAGTCCTCGGAGTACTTCTTCGGGTGGACGAACGTGCAGGAGCGGGCCGCCATCTTGGAGATCCCAGCGGGCGTGGTCGTGGGCCTGGTCATCGATTTCTGGCAGCGGGGCCTCACCGATCTCGGCTGGTTCGGGCCCAACACCGGGACCGGGGGTACGTATGTCATCTGCGGTCCGGAGACGCCTCGCGACGCGATCCCGGACGTCAAGGGTGCGACTGTTCTCGAATCGCACACGAACAACGTCTGGCTGCTGCTGCGGTTTCTCGATTTCGAGGGTCAGCCACCGGTCAAGGACCTCCAGGACGGGGTTCGGCTGCACTTCTACGGCGACGAGCCCTCCCAGCACGTGATCGCCGCTGGGGACACGCCGTCGCAGAACTATCAACCCCGTGGCCCGCGGTACTGGGAGCTCCTGCACGAGATCGTCCAGGAGGAGCCTGTCGAGGACCGCGATCGGTTCTTCATGTACTGGCTGATGACGCTCGGTATCGAGCGGGGCAAGCCCTTCGCGCCCGACGATCGCGAGAAGCGAATCCTCGAAGAAGGCGCGCTGATCGGCGAGACCATGGCCAAGACGATGGTGTACTCCGAGCGGCTGCACGGCGTGTTACGACACGACGGCTGGCGGTTGATCATCGGTGGCGAGCTGCCAGATGCGTTCGAGCACACCCAGCGGATGCGCGACTACGACCTGTTCGACCCACGGGCACGGTTCACCTACGAGGCCTGCACATCGTCGCCGAGGATGGCCAACCCCGCACCCGGCAAGGGCCAGGCCTACGCAGGCGTGTTCGCCGACAGCAACGGCGAGCGACTCCACGGTGAGCATTCCTATGTGATGCGCGTGCCTGCGCACCCGCCGGCGGAGCTGTTCTGGTCGATGGTGATCTATGACGCCGACACCCGGACGTTGATCTACACCGACCAGAAGAAAGCCACCATCGGGTCACGGGCGACACCGGACGTGGTCGTCAACGACGACGGCTCGATCAACATCTTCGTCGGCCCACAAGCACCTGCGGGCTGGGAGGAGAACTGGATCAAGTCCATCCCCGGTCGAGGCTGGTTCCCCTACATCCGCCTCTACGCCCCATCGGCGGCCTGGTTCGACGACAGCTACACGCTGCCGCAGGTCGAAAGAATCGACTTCGCGGACATCGACCCACCGTCGGGCTCTGTGGTCAACCAGACCGACGCACAAGGAACTGAGCCGGCGCTCGCCGAGCCATGGCTCTAGCCCCATCCACCACGCCGAGCGACCTGCGCAAGGAGTTGCCGACGACATGAGCGACCTCGCAGGGCAACCGGTTCGCGGGCAGACCGAAGAGGAGTTCGAGGCGGCCATGCCGGTCTCGGGAACCGTCGAGACGTTCTTCGGACCGTTCGAGCTCGACCACAGCTTCCCCACCAAGGAGACGGCCGAGCGGATCTACGACCTGATGGACCACCAGCGGGCGGCGCAGCTGTACCTGTGGGGTGTCCCGTTGGTGGGGATGACACGGTGGCGGGTGGCCTACGAGTCCAACTACCCCAGTTTCGCTGACAACGTCCTCGTGTCGGTGACGACCTTCAACGAGCGGCGCGGCATCCTCACCGCGAACGAGTCGACCGACTACTTCTTCGGTTTCTCCGACACCCGCGAAGCGGCCACCGTGTTAGTGATCCCGGAGGGGTTGATGGTCGGCATGATCGTCGACATGTGGCAACAGAGCCCCAGCGACGTCGGCGTCTTCGGTCCGAACGCCGGCCGCGGGGGCATCCACGTCATCGTCGGACCCAACACACCGGCAGCGGCGATCCCCGAACCGGCCGACGGCCAACTCGTGCATCACATCGCGTCCGACCGGGTGTTTCTCGTGCTGCGAGCCATCGGCGACGACGAGCAGGTCGCCGAGCTCGCCCGTCAGATCCAGCTCTACAACCACGGCGGCGAGCCGACGCTGACAATCATCGACGGCGAAGACAGCTTCACCGCCCAGTACCAGCCTCGCGGCCTCGCCTTCTGGGAGATGCTCCACCGAGGCATCAACGACGAGGTCGTCGCCGAGCGTGACCGCTTGTTCATGTACTGGCTTCGCACCCTGGGC
>JAHELV010000004.1:0-10350 GCA_024644015.1 Nitriliruptorales bacterium | reverse complement strand
CCGCACTCCCGGCCTCCGCACCAACGACGACGGCTCCTACTCCATGCTCCTCGGCCCAAACGCACCCCCGAGCGGATGGGAGGCGAACCACGTGCGGACCATCCCCGGACGGGGCTGGTTCCCGTACTTCCGCGCCTACGGGGCCGCAGCAGCCTTCTTCGACGGCACTTACACCTACCCCACCGTCAACCGTGTAGCCGACTTCGGCGAGTTCACAGGCCCGTACTCTTGATGACCGAGACGCCACCTGACACCGCAAGCGCCGGCCGCGCGTTCGAGTGGTGGATGCTGTCGAACTTCGCCGTGGGCGCCGGGTTCTCGGCCTTCATCGCGTTGCTGATCCCTCCGTACGTCACCGAGACGACCAACGACGTGTCGGCGTCGGGTGTGGTGATGGCGGTGATCAGCCTTGGCGCCGTGCTCGGGCCGGTGCTGGGCAACTTCGCCGACAAGTACCGTGCGCACCGCCTCGTCATGTGCGCAGGGATCGCCGGCATGGCCCTGGGGTTCGCGTTCTTTGCCGGCGCGGCCGAGTCGTCGGCGTTCTACGCCCTCGACGCGGTCATCCTTGGGGTCTCGATCGCCGCGATCGCCGCAGTGGCGCCGGTGTTCGTTGTGGGCGCGGGGCTGTCCCAGGAGCTCGAGGCCAGACGAATGACCTACTACTCGCTGATGATGCCGGCGGGCCAGGTCGTAGGGGGTGTGCTCACGACGGCCGCGGTCCAGGCGGAGTGGTCATTCTCGGACCGGTTCTGGCTGGCCGCGGTGGTCAGCGCGGCGCTGTTCGTGCTGGTGCTGCTCACCTCGAAGAAGCCGGAACGACGCATCCACGCAACTATGGACGACGCGGTCGCTGACGTCGCCGGCGAGGCTGCGGACCCCGACGCGACCACGAAGGTGCCGCTGTCGGCCGTCCTGTGGTCGGCGTTCGGGCTGTTCCTGCTGGTGTCGGTGCTCACCTCGATCGCCAACAACGGCGTCAACAACCAGATCTCGAACATCCTGCCGAACGTCTACGGCATCTCCGAGAGCGGCACGTCGACGCTGATCGCAGTGGCAGGCGTGTTGAACATCGTCCTGTTCTTCCCCGCAGGCAGGTGGATGGCTCGCTCTGGGCCCTTCACCGTCTACAACGCCGGTCTCGCCCTGCGTCTGGTCGGCTCCCTCGGGATGGCGCTGGTTGGTTGGCTTGCCGGGTCGGCCGTGATCCTGGCCGTGGCCAGCATGCAGCTCCTCTATCAGGGCAGCCCGTTCGCCCGTCTGGCCCAGCCCAGCACCGCCGTCGGGTTCGCCCCCATCCCGGCGGGGGCGGCCAACGGCTGGCTCATCGGCTGCTCCGCGGTGGGCAGCTTCCTCGGCAGCGTCCTGGGCGGCGTGTTCGCCGATCAGTTCGGATTCAACTCGGTGAACTGGATGGCCGCCGCGGCGGCGGCGTCGTCCGTGGCCTTGTCGGTCATCTTCCTCTACCCGATCATCCGCGGCGGAGACATCGACACCGATGCCGAGCCCGAACCGGGAGCCGCCGCCAAGGCCGCCACCGCCTGAGCTCCGCCGCCGGTCCCACACTCCCGGATCACCCCCGAAGCGGCGGAGTCAGAGAAGCACCGGGGTGACCGCCGTCGCGCTCAGAGCGCGCTGCTCGGGGACGTTCGCAGGGGTTCGGGACGTGAGCGGCTACCGGCTGGCAGAAGAGCGCAAGCGACGCGGCCTGACGCAGGCCCAGCTCGCGGGGATCATGCGCGTCACGCCGGGACGGGTGTCGCAGATCGAGCGCGGCGAGGTCTCGACGCTGGACGCCATCGTGCGGTACGTCGAGGCGCTCGGCGGTCGCCTCGACGTCGGCCTTGTAGAACATCCGAGCCCGAGCGCTATGCCCACGAGCGAAGACGCAGGCCGGCGACGAGCGCCATACGCACAACTATGGTCTATCTGATCCGGTCGAGATCTTCGAGTGCTCCGACCGTCTTGTAGACAGTCTGGTCTACAAGACAGTAGATTAGACCTATGGCATCGACAACGACAATCCGCATCGACCGCGCCACCCACGAGGAACTCAAACGCCTCGCCAGAGAGCGTCGAACCACGGTCGCTGAGGCCGTCGCCCGTGCTGTCCGCGTGCTGCGGCAGGATCAGATGGGCGACGACCTCTCTGCTCCGCTGACCGATGACGAGACGGACTGGCTCGATGCTGAACTCGGGTGACGTCGTCGACGTCGACCTGGGCGTGCCAACCGACTCCGAAGCCGGACTGCTGCGCCCGGCAGTGGTGGTCACGGCACAACGTATCTTGACTCGACGACCGACCGTCGTGCAGGTCGTGCCACTGACGAGAACGCTGCGCGGATATGAGACCGAAGTCGTCATCGCCGCCGACGGCGACAACGGTCTTGCCGCAGATTCGGCCGCGCAGTGTCAGCACATACGGGCGATCGCTCATTCGCGCGTACGTGAGCGCCTTGGCAACGTCGGGGCCGCAGCCCTTGCTCAAGTCCGCGACACCCTGGCAATCCTGCTCGATTCGTGAACAACGCAACGGCCCACCATGCCTCTACCCTCAAGATTGAGCGCCAGGCTCCGGGACGACCTGGCGGATCTTGTGCAAAGCTGCAGTTCAGGGGCGGGTTGTGGGTGTGGATCCCGAGGTCATCGCGTGTCCGAGACCAGGTGACCGCCGGCACCTCAGCGTTGTTCCTGCTGACGAGCGACGCCGCAATTGAGGCGGTGGTGGATGCGTTGCGCGGCACGGACATGCGGCCGTCCGCGACCAGCCTGGCCGACGAGGGCGCACAGCAACTGCGGGCCCTGTTGGACATCGAGTAGCGCTCGGAGTCACGGACGCGTTTCATGCACCGTGCGTGGATGCGTCCATGCGCAAGCCACCGCCGCCGTGGTTGCGGACAGAACCACGCTCACTGGTACCGACCGTCCCGGAGTGATGCTGCGCGGATACCATTGCGACAGGTGGCAATCATGGACAGCGCGGTTGGGTTCCGGCGACACCCCGAAGGTCTCCGCGCCGTTGCGCGGGTGCGGTCGTGGGCGATGATCGTGGTCTTCGGCATGCTGCTCGTTGCTGCGAGCGCGACGAGTGCGAGCGCGACGTTTGCGGCGGCATCACAGCGCACGGCGGTCACGCTGGCGGCGGACGTGGTCGAGACCGAGGCGCAGGCCGCGAGCGGGCTCGTTTCCTTTCTGACGAACCCGGTGGTCGCGTCGGCGCTGATCGTTGTCGCGTTGTTGCTCCTGATCGCCGATCTGACCACCGGCGGCGTCGGCGTCATTAGTGCTCTGGCGGTTGCGCTGTTCTCGCTGTTCCTCTGGGCGCACTCGGTGGCTGGACTCGCAGGGTGGCCCGAGGCTGTCCTCGTCGGGGTCGGCGTGCTGCTCATCGTGCTCGAGGTGCTCGTCGTGCCCGGAATGGGCCTGCCTGGTCTGCTCGGGCTCGCCGCGGTGCTCGGCGGGCTGTTCATGGCACAGCTCGGCGACCCCGTCACTGCGGTGGCGGTCTGGCGTGCCACGATCAGCGTCGGTGCGACCTTCGTCGCCGTCCTGGCGGGGCTGGTCGTCGCGGTCCAGATGTTGACGCGGTACGGAGCGCCGCAGGCGCTGGTGCTCGACACCCAGCTCGGGAGCGGCGAGCCCGTGACCGAGCGCGCGACGGGTGGCTGGGTGCGGTGGTTCGGCGGCGGTGAGGAACTGGTGCTCGACGGTGCCGGCCGGTTCGCGACCGACGATTTCCACGGTCGGCCCGCGTATCTCGCCGGCCGCCGGGGCGTCGCGGTGTCCAACCTGCGTCCGTCCGGTGTCGCCGAGATCGATGGCGAGAGGGTCGATGTCGTCACTGGCGGTGGCTACATCCCGGCCGGTGAGCCGGTCGAGGTCGTCCGCGACGACGGCTACCGACGGGTGGTGGAGCGGCTCGCCGAGGACACCACGTCAACGCCGGAGTAGGAGCGCCGAGGCCTGCCGACGGGTGCCGATGGGCCCGTGGGCGCCGAACAGTGACACATAGGTAAGGAGATCACATGGACGTCGCAGCGATCGTCATCGTGGTGGTCGCCATTCTGTTGCTCGCCGCCTTCTTCTACGTGATCCCGTTGGGTCTGTGGATCACCGCGCTGTTCGCCGGCGTGCGCATCAACATCGGTCGCCTCGTCGGTATGCGACTGCGCAAGGTCGTCCCCGGCGAGATCATCCGCCCGTATATCAGCGCCGCCAAGGCTGGCCTCGATCTGGAGATCCCGCAGATGGAGGCCCACTACCTGGCCGGTGGTCAGGTCGGTCGCGTGGTGCAGGCGTTGATCTCGGCAGATAGGGCGAACATCGAGTTGTCCTGGCGGCGGGCCACGGCGATCGACCTGGCCGGCCGCAACGTGCTCGAGGCCGTGCAGGTCAGCGTGACACCGAAGGTCATCGAGACCCCACGAGTGGCGGCTGTTGCGAAGGACGGGATCCAGGTCGTCGCAGTGGCGCGTGTGACGGTGCGCGCCAACATCGACCGCCTGGTCGGCGGCGCCGGCGAGGAGACGATCATCGCCCGCGTCGGCGAGGGCACGGTGTCGTCGATCGGCTCGGCGGAGACCCACAAGCGGGTGCTGGAGAATCCCGACAACATCTCACGCTACGTGCTGCAACGCGGCCTCGACTCCGGGACGGCCTTCGAGATCCTGTCGATCGACATCGCCGACGTCGACGTGGGCCGCAACATCGGCGCGGAGTTGCAGACCAACCAGGCGGAGGCCGACAAGAAGATCGCCCAGGCCAAGGCCGAGGAACGCCGAGCGATGGCGGTCGCGCAGGAACAGGAGATGCGCGCCAAGCTGGTCGAGGCCGAGGCGGAGGTTCCGCAGGCCATTGCGCACGCATTCCGACAGGGCAACCTCGGCGTGATGGACTACCGTCAGCTGCAGAACGTCGAGGCCGACACGAGGATGCGAACGTCACTGGCGGACGGTGAGCACGACCGGACCGGTCCATGAACGTGTCCCCTGCGCGCCGTCGAGTGCTGGCGCTGTTGCGCTCGCCGACCGGCCTACGTCAGGCCATGCTGGCGACCGAGGTCCTGCAACCGCCGATCGCGCTCCGTCAGCGTCAGCCCGGACGACCCGCACCCCCCGTTGCGCGGACCGGCGATGAGCGGCCGTCCGATGTGCACGCCGACGTCGTGGGGCCGCCGCCGGGCGACTAGTGATCGCACCGGCGCCGTTGACCGTGTGACCCTTCCGGCCGGCAGTCGCGACCCGACGCCACCGTGTCGACCCCGGACGGCTGCAGGTGGACCGTCCCGGTGCCGGTGGAGGAGGTGATCGGGCAGAGAACGCGGAGGATCAGGCGGGCGGAAGCCACGCACGGTGAGTGGTTTCTGTCCACTGCCGCATGGACGGCGGTCGTTATCGTCTGTCTGATCGGCCGCTCACGCTCGCCTGTCAGGCGGCGCTTGTCGTCGCGCCGTGTGAGCGAGATGACTCGCGCACGACGGAGCCCGTGGAACACCCGGGCCGTGCCGGGCAGAGGCCGTGAGGGCAGCGGGTGTGGAGCGGAAAGTCACTCGGGCGATGCCTTCTGCGAGCACATCGCCAGGGACGCCACACCGCGAACAGCCTCGATGCGTCCCTGGCACGCCAGGCGCGGTGCGTCGCGGTTGGTCGCACGCCACACCATGACCCGCAAAGCCGACGGCGATGACTGCAATAATGCTGCTCACAGGGCGGAGGTACGGGGTCACCACGACCCAATCCGCGAGCTACGCGTAGGTGCCGCTGCGCACCCGTGTTTCGCGTTCGAGGACCGCTACGGGATGCTCGTTGGAACCCAAACGCTTCCCGCGTGCGTCCCGGACACGCACCGGACCGTGCGATGACACGGTCGCGAGCTACAGACCAGTGCCGGACGGCTTCGGTCGGGTCAACGGCGGTCAGGTACTCGCTGCGCTCCGTTTCTCTGGGCCCTGCGGGCAGACCGTGGACCCGCCCTGCGCCGCCCGCCGATTCGCGGGTTACAAGCGCAGGCACTCGCCTGCGCTCTGAAGCAGCGCCACGCGTCAACGAGAAACCGAAACGTGGTATCGGATAGCCGGCGCCACGCCGTTCCCTCGCAGTTCGTCACGCACCCGTACCAACGTCAGGCGAGCCGTGACCCTGTGCATGACGCGGCCCGTGGCTGTCGGAGACGGAACCGACTCGCTACAGCTGCTGACGCGCAGCGCCGCTGGAACGCTCCTTCAACCGGGCCAACGGCGCCCTCCGCCGCCAGCGGCCGAGGTCGATCTCGTCCGAGTCCGCCAGGTCCTGCTCGAAGTGGTCGTCCAGCACGCGTGTGACGTCGTCGTCGAAGATGGAGATGTTCAGCTCGTCGTTGAGCGCGATGGAGCGGTTGTCCATGTTGATCGAGCCCACGGTCGCCCAGCTGCGGTCCACCGTCATGATCTTGGCGTGCAGCATGGTGCGCTCGTACTCGTGAACCCGCACACCACCCTCGAGCAGCCGGGTGTACGAGCGCCGACCGGCCTGGCGGACCACCTCCTTGTCGCCCTTCGACCCATTGACGAGCACCTGCACGTCGACGCCTCGCTGGGCGGCGTCGATCAGCGCCTCCACGAACGCCGCCCGTGGCGCGAAGTAGGCAGACGTGAGCCACAACCGCTCTCGCGCCGCCGAGATCGCGACGTAGAACAGCTCCTCGGCTTCCGTGCTGCCGTGGGAAGCGGAGCTCCGCGTCACGTGCGCCCGCACCCCACCGCGACCGGCCGGCAGTTCGGGCAGGTGCTCACCGACCAGGATGGCGCGAGTCGCCTCCACCCAGTTCTCCTGGAAGCCAGCGTAGAGACCCCGGACCGCTGGTCCGTCGACGCGCAGGTGGGTATCGCGCCAGTGGTCCGGGTCCTCGCAGTCCCCTGTCCACTCCTCGGCAATCCCGACACCGCCGGTGAACCCGACGCGACCGTCCACGACGAGGATCTTGCGATGCGTCCGGTTGTTCAGCTTGTGGGTCGTATACCACCTGGGCGGGCGGAACCAGGCGACCGTCACACCAGCGTCCTCGAGCGCCGCCACGAGTGCACGGTCCATCTTCGCGGCTCCCACCGCGTCGAGTAGCACGTTGATCTCGACGCCGGCCCGCGCTCGCTCCACGAGCGCTACCACGAACTCCTCGGCGATCGATCCCGTCCAGTACACGTACGTGGCGAAGTCGACGCTGTGCTCGGCCGACCGGATCGCCTGCAGCATGGCGGGGAAGATCCGGCAGCCGTTGCGCAGAACCGTGACGGAGTTGCCGCCGGTCACGGGCGACCCGGTCAGGGCCTCCACCAGGCGTTCGAGCGCCGGATCCCTGACGTCGGGGATCTCGGGCACCGCGTACCCGAGGGCCGCGATCTTCCGATGCCTCCGGGCTCGCAGCACCGTCGAGCCGATCCCCGCCACGGTCGCGCCCGCCGCGACGGCGCCGACTGCCCCCTTATGCACGGCATGTCCTTCCAGCTGGGCTGCAATCGTGCCACAAACGGAAGCCCCCACCGCAGATGCGCCTGTCCAACGGCGTTCAACCGCGGACGCCTGGTAACCGTGGCCGCCGACGGCGGGCCCGCGCTCGGATCCGCGTCCGGTGCGCTGCGTCCGGCCGCGCCGATCACCGCCCCTGGGCGGCGATGTCGGCGAAGAACCGGATCATCTCCGCCGACGCGTCAGGTCCCTTCGGGTCCGTGTAGGAACCGGCGGGATCGCCACCCGACCAGGCGTGCCCCAGGCCGTGGACCGACCAGCCCTCCGCGACCTGCCGACCGTCGACGTCGCGGTAGACATAGCGGGTGGAGGCGTGCCCGCCCGGCACCTGGTCCTGGTGGATCGTCAGCAGATGGGCCCCGTCGCCAGCCGGTTGCGCCGCGGCGGACGTCCACGGCCGCAGGATCTGCTCCCCGTTGCGTCGGTGCACCGTCTGATCCCGGTCGCCGTGGAACACGATCGTGGGCGTGAGGCCGCCAGGTGTTGGCGCACGGTCGAGCTCGCCGCCCGCCTCGTGGCCCCGCTTCATGGCCTGCAACGCGGACGCGAGGTCACTGGCAGCGCCGTAACCGAGGCCGGAGTGGGCACCGACCGCCGTGTACAGATCGGGATACATCGATCCCATGATGACCGCCATCGCCGCTCCAGCTGACATGCCGGCGATATGGATGCGCCCTCGGTCGATGTCGTGTGCCGAGGCGACGTCACGCGTGATGTCCGCGATGATCGACGGCTCGCCGTCCTCACGCAGTTGATCGCTGGTCCTGAACCAGTTCCAGCACCTGGACGGATTCGCCCGCGCCGACTGCTCCGGGTACAGGACGAAGAACCCCTTCGCGTCAGCGAGCGCGTTCATCCGCGTGCCGGCCGCGAAGTCATCGGCGTCCTGCGTGCAACCATGCAGCATGACGACCAGAGGCATCGACGGCTCGATGTCGGTGGTGCACGCAACGTGTCGCGGCGTGTAGCATGCCGATATGGCATCGCAACGGTTGAACATCACGCTTGATGACGAGCGCGCGTCGAAGCTGGCGCGGCTGGCGCGTCGTGTCCATGTCAACGAGGGCACGCTCGCCAGATCGCTGTTGTCGAGCGCGATCGATGACGCCGATCCGGATCCAGCCAACGTCGTGCTGTTGCTCGATGGCGTCGATGGAGCCTACGAGCGCGCAGCGCTGGGGCGGCAGCAGGCGCGTCAGGGTGAGACGATCCAGCTTGATGAGCTCTAGCACGTGGCTCGCGTCGAGCTGGCGGCTGCCGCCGTCGAGGATCTCGATCGTCTCATCATCGCGCTGAGCCTTCCCGCGGACACCCGTCGTCGTGTGGCTCGCTCGCTGGGCGCTGTCCAGGAGTTTCCCGAGCTCGGCGCCGAACTGAGTGGCAGGTGGTCGGGAATGCGCTTCCTGCTCGGGCCGTGGCGGTGGATGCTGATCGTCTACGAGTACATCGAGGCTGACGACCGCGTCGTCGTCGTGACCATCCAAGACGCCCGCTCGTCCCGGGCGGCGACAGCTGAGTAGAGAAGCGCACGGCGGGCGCCTCTACGTCGTGGCGGACTTCGATGACCACACGCTGATTGGGACGACCACCGACGCGGCGTATCGACTGACTGCCAGGTCTTCAGCGGCATGCCACGGGACGATCTGGCCGGTCTGGTGCAAGAGCGCCTGTATCTCTGTGGTGTCTCGTCGTGCGCGGGATGGTGGTCACGTAGGGTGACCTCGGGTGGGATCCTGGCGGTGACGGAAAATAAGCTGGGCTGACCAGGGGGACGCAGGCCAGCGACGAGCGACATCCGCACAGTTATCGTCTGGCTGATTCGGGGGCAATCGCGAGTCAGCCGATCGCGGCGGCGACGACGAGCATCCCGAGCGCCCCAGCCGACCAAGGTCGAGCGCGTGCCGGACGTCCTACTCGAGCCCTAGAACCGGGTGGGCTACGGCAACAGTTCCCTGTGCTCATGCTGCCGCCTTGCTCGCGGTATCCGGCGGCATGGGCAGTCGCAGGCGGCATGTTCTGCCGGTGCCGGTTGGCGAAGCGCGCAACGCTCGTTCTGCGAGAAGATGCCGCCGGCGGCGCGCTTCGCAGGCTACGGTCGCAACGTCGGCGGGGAGAGAACGACGCCTCAGTTCGGCGCGCCCTCCATGACGCCCAGTTGCTGCATCATAGCCATCATGTCGGTGACTCCCCAGTGCTCGATCACGCGCCCGTCGGAGAAGCGAAGCTGGTCGAAGAAGGCGAAATCCACGTGCTTCCCAGTCGCCGGAATGCCCATGAACTCTCCTCGGTGCGTGCCGGCGAACCGGCCGCGAGCCAGGACTGTATCGCCCACCTCGAACATGTCCTCGACGGTGGCGTGGAAATCCGGGAACGCGTTCTTGATCATCGTGAACATCGCGCGTGGCGCCTCTTTGCCCGGAGGAGTCCCGGGCGGGACATCCTCGTGCTCGACGAAGCTGTCGTCGAACACCTCGTCGAAGACGTCGAGGTCGTCATCGCTCACCGCCTCGTAGATGCGGCTGGCGAGGGCCTTCAAGTCAGTGCTCATAGAGCCTCCCTTCGACCCCTCACGGAGTGCTGTCAGCCTATCCATCAAGAGCGGTGCGTAGGGTCCGATTTCGGTGTTGCGGCGATTCGTCCCACGCCGGCCGTGCTGCAGGGTGCGCCGGGCCGACCCGGTCGGCGATCTGCTGGCGCGTGGCGCGTCAGGCGGCCCGGTGGAGCGGCTTGCGCTCGAGTTCGCTCGTAGGCAACTCGGGTGGGGTCAGCTTGCCCAGCTCACGCTTGTTTCGTCGGCATAGCATGCTGCGGGATGATCTTCGATGACGCCACGGCACTGCTCGCGGCGATG
>JAHELV010000128.1 GCA_024644015.1 Nitriliruptorales bacterium | reverse complement strand
CGTGCCGGTCTCGCTGGCGCTGCCGCTGGCGCTGTTCGGCGGGTTCGTGTCGGTGTTCATTCCGGCGGTCGGCACCTACATCGGCGCGGCGATCCCGATTCTGATCACGCTGGCGCTGCAGGGTGTGGTCGCCGGTCTGGTCGTGCTCGGCTACGCCGTGCTGTATCAGCAGGTGGAGAACTACTGGCTGAGTCCGAAGATCAGCGCCGACACGATGTCGTTGAACGGCGGGGTGGCCTTCGGTGCCGCGCTCGCCGGCGGCGCGATCGCCGGCCCGATGGGAGCGTTCGTTGCGCTGCCCGTTGCGGCGCTCATCTCCGCCGTCATCTCGAACTACGCCAAGAGCCACGAGGTCGTGTACCACTCGGACCACGACGACGCAGAGGACGCTACCGGACCCGCGAGCGCGCCCGGTAACCAGCTCACCGCGACGCCGACGTAGCCCCCCGGGGCGTCGTGGCGTGATGACCTGCTTTCAGCTGATACCGTGATCACCTGAGTCTACGATGCCGATAGTGAGCCGAAGACCCTGACGACCGGCGGTGCGGCGCATCGCCGGAAACCGAGAAAGGACATGGAATGCCGTTGCTGGATCTGTTCTGGAGCATGTTGTGGTTCTTTCTGTTCATCGCATGGATCTGGTTGCTTATCTCCATCTTCGGCGACATCTTCCGGTCCGACATGACGGGCGGGTCGAAGGCGGTATGGACCGTGTTCGTGGTTCTTGTTCCGCTACTCGGGGTGTTGGTCTACCTGATCGTGCACGGCGGGCAGATGCAGCAGCGGTCCGTCGAGCACGCGTCCAAGGTGCAACAGGCGCAGCAGGACTACATCCGTGGTGTTGCCGGAACGTCAGCGTCGACCGCCGAGGAACTGTCGAAGCTCGCCCAGCTGCGTGACACCGGCGTGATCTCCGACGAGGAGTTCCGTTCGCAGAAGGCCAAGCTGCTGGCTTGACCGGCGCGCCCCCAGACCTGCCGTGAAGATCGTTCGCGCCTCGCAGATCACGTCTCACGGCGCGGGTCTGGGCAAGTTCACGCGCGACGGCGTCTGGCGGTCGGACATCCTGACGTCCACCGAGGACGGTCTGCGCGCCAACCGGTTCGTGTACGCGCCCGGCCATCGCTCGAACTGGCACGTCCACGACGGCGAGCAGGCGCTGATCGTGCTCGACGGCCGTGGACTGATCCAGTGGGAGGGGCTCGAGACCGCGCGCATCCTGTGGCCGGGCGACTGGGTCCACGTCAGTCCAGGCGTGGCGCACTGGCATGGCGCCGCCCCCGACGAGGTGTTCGTCCATGTGGCGGTCACCGCGTCAGGGCCGACGCGCTGGCTGCACGCGGTCGACGACCACGACTACCGCGGCAGCCTCCCCGACGACGTGTAGCGCCCTCGGTGTCTAGCTCTTCCGTATATACGTAATTTCTGTTGAGCCCCTCTGGCCCGAGCGGTCACCGCCGACCGGCAGACGCCTCGGCTACCGGTCTGCCTGGACGATGTCTGCGGCGATCGCCTCGCTGTGGACCGTGAACCGTGCGAGCGCGAACGACATGCCGGCGCTGGCGCCGATCGCGAGCACCCGGCGCGGTGTTGACGTCAGTGGGACCGCAGTCGCGAGCGCCGCCGGAATCGAGGCGCTGACGACGTTGCCATAGCCGGGAAAGGCATTGCGCAGCGTCCCGATGTCACCGAGCTGGCGGGCCCCCGCCTGCCACTGGCGGCTGGTCGCCCCATGAACGACCACGTCGTCGAACTCGTACGGGTCGACGCCTGTGTCGGCCAGCAGCTTGGGCAGCGCCCGACCGGCCTCACGGAACAGCCCGGCGCCGTCGACGACGAATGGTGTGTCGTCGCGCCACACGCGTCGGGCGGGTCCGTCGCGGTATCGCCCGGACTCCGGCAGCGGTGCGTAGCACAGATCGACCAGGTCCGAACGACTGCGGAACGTGGCGTCCCAGTCGGCTCCGCCGGGCTCGACGATCGTCGCCGCGACGCCGTCGCCCAGCGTCATCGGCGGGAAGCTCGACCGCAGATCTTCAGGATCGTCGACGCGCAGCACCGATCGCAGGAACGAACCCGTCGGCATCATGTTGAACTCGCCAGACACGACCGCGATACAGCGTGCGGCGTTCGACGTCAGCAGACCCTGCGCCACCTGCATCGCGCGCAGCCACGCATTGCAGCCGTCGGTGACGTCGAAGCACGGGCAGTCGTACATGCCGGCGAGGGCAGTCAGGTTGTAGGCGTGCGCGGGTTCGAGCACCGACCGGTCGACCGATGTCGAGATCAGCAGATCGACGTCTTCGCGCGCACGTCCGGCCTTGGCGAGCGCCGCATCCAACGCGCCGACGATCCTGGGGCCGATCGCGTCGCATGACTGCGTCCAGAACCGGCTGTGCGCCCCGCTGTAGGCGAGCAGCCGGCGCAGCCTTCTGCCCAGTCGCTCGGCCGCCGGGCTGCCGATCGCGCTGCGTTCGAGCACGGCGTCGATCAGCGCGTCGTTGCTGACGCGAAGATCGGCCGGTCTGAAGGCCAGTCCGGTGAGCCGCATCGGTGGACTTTCCAGGAAGGCAACGCGGGGTGCACCCGCTGTCGAGCCGGCCGCGTTCATTCACGGGCGACGCCGCAGTGCACGCCCGTTGTAGCCGCTGTGCAGGGCGACCCCGCCGCGCTCTGTCGCCGATGCGACGAAGGCTGCATCGCCGGCAGCGACGTCACAGCCGCCTGCGGCCCATGAATCCCAGCTCGACCCGGTGGTACCACTCGATCGTCGAGTCACCCTCCAGCCAGCACAACAGCACCGACTGGGTGTCGAGCGTCGCGGGGAAGTCGAGCAGCAACGGAGCCAGGCCTTTGACTTGGATTCCACGGTCGCGTACGGCCGCGAGGCCGGTGTCGAGACGGGCCTCGAGCGCCTTGAGCTCCGCGACGCCGCCCTCCGCGAGAGCGGGGTCGTGGTCGAGCAACCATCGCAGCTCGGCGAACTCGGCGCGCTGCGCGACGAACGCCTCGATCGGCTTCGACAGCTCCGTCAGCACGGCACGGGCCTCGTCGACAGTGAAGATGCGGTCCATCCCGTCAGTATCGCCGCCGCCGCCAGTGGGGTGACATCGAATCAGAGCGGACGCACGCGGTAGCGTTCGACGCGACACCTGCGCACGGAGCGATGCATGCCACGGATCGTGTTGATCACCGGGGGCAACCGCGGCATCGGCCGCGAACTGGTCCGACGGGCGACGTCCGTCGGCGACGTCGCGCTACTCGGCGCCCGCAACGTGATGCAGGCGCGCGAGGTCGCGACCGCGCTCGCGGATGAGCCCGGCCGGGTCGAGATCGTCCCGCTCGACGTGACCGAACCGCTGGGCATCACCCGGGCGGCGCGCCACGTCGAACGAAGTCACGGTCGACTCGACGCGTTGATCAACAATGCCGCCGCGCACTACGACACCCGCCAGCGGGGTGTCGACGCCGACATGGCCGTCGTCGAGGAGGCCCTGCAGACCAACCTGCTGGGCGCGTGGCGGGTCACGCAGGCTTTCCTGCCGTTGCTGCGCCGCAGCGGCCACCCACGGATCGTCAACGTGTCGAGCGAGGCCGGTTCGCTGGCGTCGATGGGCGGGGGCACACCGGCCTACTCGGTCAGCAAGGCAGCGCTCAACGCGCTTACGTGCGTGCTCGCCGACGAGCTTCGGGCCGACGGCGTGCTGGTCAACGCCGTCTGCCCGGGCTGGACGGCGACCGACATGGGTGGTCCGGGTGGTCGTTCGGTGGCCGACGGTGCAGCGTCGGTGATGTGGGCGGTCGACCTGCACGACGGCGGCCCGACCGGCGGCTTCTTCCGCGACGGCAAGCCG
>JAHELV010000127.1 GCA_024644015.1 Nitriliruptorales bacterium | reverse complement strand
CCGGGCGGAAGCAGCTGCATCAGCCCGCGGCCGAGCGTCGACTTGCCGCAACCGGACTCGCCGACCAGGCCGAGGCTCTCGCCGGGCGCGAGGTCGAAGCCGACGCCGTCGACCGCTGTCAGCGACCCGCGTGCCGTGCCATAGGCCACGCGAAGATCGCGGACCCGCAGTACCGGGTCGTCGCCGGGCACGGTGGCGCTCACCGGTCGTCCTCGACGGAGCCCTGGAACGCCTGGGTTCGCAGCAGCGGGTTGACGATGTCGTTGAGGCCCTCGCCGACCAGCGTCAGCCCGACCACGAGCAGCGTGATCGCCATGCCGGGGAAGAACGCTGTCCACCAGAAGCCGCTGACGACGTCGCTGATCGCCCGTGAGACGTCGAGTCCCCACTCGGCGCCCGGGTAGTCGATTCCGAATCCGAGGAAGCCCAGGGCCGCCAGGGTCAGCACGCCGTCGGCCGCGTTGAGCGTGAAGATGACCGGCACGCTCTGGACGACGTTGAAGAACACGTACCGGGTGATCACCGTGGTCGGCGACGCGCCGAGCGAACGTGCTGCCTCGACGAACGTCTCCTCCTTGACCGACAGCGTGTGGTTCCGGATGACCCGGAAGTACTGCGGGATGTACGTCGCGCCCACCGCGATCGCGGCAGTCGGCACGCCGGGACTCATGTACTGCTGCAGCACGAACGCAAAGATGATCGCCAGGATCAAGGGCGGGAACGCATACACCGCGTCCGTCAGGAACACCAGCACCCGGTCCATGCGGCCGCCGTGGTAGCCCGACAGCAGGCCCAGCGGGACACCGATGCCCATGGCGACGATCGTCGACAGCGCGATGACGCCGAAGGCGATGCGCGCCCCGTGGATGATGCGGCTGAGCACGTCGAACCGCGCTGATGTCGTGCCGAACGGATGCGCCGCCGACGGTGGCTCGCGCCGCGGGATCTGCTCGTCGCCGAACTCGGGTTGGCCGTTCTCGTCGACGCCGGTCTGGATGCGGTACTGGTCCTCGCCGTAGGGCGCGATCTGGTCGGCGAACACGGCCATCGCCATGAACACCAGCGTGATGATCACGCCTGAGACCACAAAGCCACGGGCCATGCGGTTCGCCGCATTCCAGGGGCGCAGCGCGTGGCTCAGCCGCGCGCGGAGGACCGCCAGGCGGCCGTCGGGAGCCACCGGCGCCGCCTCGGGACCGGATGCCGGGTCGGTGGGCCTGGTGTCGGTCGCCATGTCAGTACCGGACCCGCGGGTCGATGAGGCCGTTGACGATGTCGATCAGCAGGCTCACGGTGAACACGACCAGCGCGAAGAACGTGGCGATGCCCTGCGCCGCCGCGTAGTCACGGGCTCTCACGAAGTCGACCAGCGCGCTGCCCAGGCCGGGCCAGGAGAATGTGGTCTCCGTCAGGATCGCGCCGCCCAGCAGCAGCGCAGCCTGCAGCCCCATGATCGTGACGATCGGGATCAGCGCGTTGCGGAACGCGTGGTGGAACAGCACCCGGTTCTCGACGACGCCTCGGGCGCGCGCCGACTCGACGTAGTCCGACCGCAGCGTCTGGAGCATGTTCACCCGCACCATGCGGATGAAGATCCCGCCGATCAGCAGGCCCAACGTCACACCGGGCAGGATCAGGTGCTCGAGCGCGTCCCAGAACAGCTCCCAGTTGAGCGTGATGATGCCGTCGAGCACGTAGAAGCCCGTCGGCGCCTCCGCCACGATGCGCGCCGATAATCGATTGCCGGTCGGCAGCAGGCCCAACCGGTTCGCAAACAGCATCTGCGCGAGGATCCCGGTCCAGAACACCGGTGCGGCGTACACGACGATGCCGAGCAGCCGTCCGCCGGTGTCGAACACGGTGTCGCGCCGCTGCGCCGCGAACGCGCCGACAAGCACGCCGAGCGTGACTGCGACGATCAGCGCGAACATCGTCAGCTCGAAGGTCGCAGGGAACCGCGTCGCGATGATCTCGGTGACACTGCGCGGGTCGGTGATCGGGTCGCCGAAGTCCCCGCGGACGACGTCGGACAGGTATCTGCCGTACTGCACGATGATTGGGTCATTGAGTCCCGACGCCTCGCGCGCCCGTTCGATGCGGTCCGGTGTTGCACGACCCCCGAGCGCTGCGACGACGGGATCGCCGGGCGCAACTCTAAGGAGGACGAACAGCGCCGTCAGGAGGGTGAACAGGAACAGCGGTGCGAGGGCGAGCCGGGTCAGCAGATAGCGTCGAAGACCGCTGCTGACCGACTCACCTCTGGCCACGTGAGCGACCTATCGCCGCCTACCTAGCCCTCCTTCGACAGCACGTAGTACCAGGTCTGCTGCGCGGGAGTCAGGGTGTCCTCGACGCCGGTCACCGTGTCCGCGTGGTAGATGGTCTGACCCTCTTCGTACAGCGGGATGTACGGCATGTCCTCCGCGGCCTTCTTCTGGATCTCGTCGAAGGTCTGGGCGCGTTCGGCCGAGCCGATCTCCTGCGTCTGCTCCTGACGGATGAGGTCCTGCATCTGTTTGTTCTCGTAGAACGGGATGTAGCCGCCTCCGTAGAACGGGTCGATATAGGCATCCGGGTCGACGTAGTCCGGATACCAGCCCAGCAGGTATGCGCTGTACGTCCCGGTCGTCGTGTTGTCCGAGTACTCGGCGGCCCAGTCGGCGCTCTTCGTCGTCACTTCGAACCCGGCCTCGGTCAGCGAGCGGGAGATGGTCTCGGCCACATCGGCTTCCGTGTCGCCGTACTTGTTGAGCGGGTACCACAGCTCGATCTGGGTGCCTTCTGGGACCTGTGCCTGGAGGTCAGCGATGTAGTCAGGGGTGTAGGCCTCGTAGTTGCTCGGAATCATCGAGAACAGCGGCGAGCCGGCGCCCTCGAACACCTCGTCGACGATCCGCTGCCGGTCGATCGCTGCGGACATCGCGCGGCGCACGTCGGGGTCGGTGTAGGGCTCGGCCTTCACGTCGAGGACGATGTAGCGAATGCGGCCGCCGTCGGCCGTCGTGATCTCGATGCCATCCTCTTGACCCAGCGAGGTCCGCTCGGCCGGCGTGAACTCGTTGTAGTTGAAGTCGATCTCGCCGGCGGCCATCGCGTTCTTCATCTGTGCGGAGTCTTCGAAGAACTGGATCTGCACCGTGTCGATCGGCGGCGCGTCGCCCCAGTAGTCGGGGAACACCTCCAGGGTCATCGACTCACCAGGCGTGTACTGGGTCAGCTGGTACGGACCGGTGCCGACGATCTCCTGGTCGTTGATGAACTCCTCGGCCTCGCCCGCCGAAGGGTCCGTCAGCGCCTGGTCGGGTGCGGCGTACACGTCGCTGTCACTCGGGTAGATCGTTGCCACCGTGTAGTTCAGGCGGGGCAGGAACGTCGCGCTCGGCTCGGCGAGCGTGATGACGACGGTGTAGTCGTCGGGTGTCTCGATCGACTCGATGCCGCCGAGGAGGAACGCCGCGCTTTCGGGGTGATCGATGTTGGACGTCCGCTCCAGCGACCACTTCACGTCCTCGCTGGTCATGTCCGAGCCGTCGTGGAACGTCACTCCCTCGCGCAGCGCGAAGGTGTACGTCAGCCCGTCGTCGGAGATCTCCCAGCTCTCGGCGAGGCCAGGACCGATCTCGCCATCGGACTGCACCTCGACCAGGCGGTTCGTCGTGTTGTACAGCACATCGGACGCAAACTTCTCGTAGACGACTGCCGGGTCGAGGTGGCTCGGAACCTCGGTCCCACCCACGACCAGCGTGCTCGAGTCGCCCGTCGCGGCAGCGCCCTCGCTGCCGGCGGCTTCGCTCTCGCCGCCGCCTGCGGTGTCGGTCGCCGTGGTGCCGCTGCCACACGCCGCGGCGACAAGGGCCAACAACGCCAGGA
>JAHELV010000003.1 GCA_024644015.1 Nitriliruptorales bacterium | reverse complement strand
GCCGCCGAGGGCCGCATCCGCACGGAGCGCGGCGTCGGCGCGTTCGTGAAGGAGGTCGTGCTGCCGCAGGCGCTCGTCCGCGAGCCGTACGACCGCCTTGCCCGCCACCACTACCGCGACGAGGGCAAGTCCCCGCTGTACGTCGACGCGGAGTCGCGCGGCTTCTCACCTGAGGACGTGCAACAGGATCGCGTCGAGCTCGACGAGGTTCCCGCACCTGCCAGCGTCGCCCGGCGCCTGCAGCTCGACGAGGGTGTCGTCGTGTTCCGGCGTCGCCGCCGGATGTGGATGGGCCGCATGCCCACGCAGCTGACCAACAGCTACCTGCCACTGGACATCGCGGTCGGCGCGCTGCGCGAGGAGTACACGGGGCGTGGTGGCACACACGCGCGCATCGAGGAACTCGGCTACGAGTTGACGCACTTCGTCGAGAATCTGAGCGTCCGCATGCCCGATCCGTTCGAAGTACGGGCGCTGCGCCTGGAGCGGGGGGTGCCGGTCGTCGACCTGTACCAGACCGCCTACGCCGGCGAGCGACCGGTCGAGTGCTTCGTGGCGGTCATCGCCGGTGACCGGTACGTGTTCGAGTACCGGATCGACGCGCGCTAGCCCGGACCGCTTGATCTGCGGCCTTTGGCCACGTGCAGCATCGCCACGTCAGCGTGTCGCCCCGCGTCCGGATAGCGCGCTGCCTCCGATTGTCGGAGGCCGGCGAGCCAGCCTCGCGCGCTCGACGGCGGTGCGGCCGCGAACCTGGCGCAGTCAGCGCCGTCTGTCACGAGAACGAGCTCGTCGAGTTCGCCCGCGACGTCGAGCGACTCGATCTTGGCCCGGTCGAAGCGGCCGAGCGCGGTCACGTTCCACCGGGACCGATCGCCGACCAGGCCGTGTTCGTGGGCGATGCGCTCCTCGTACGGCGCGTCGGGATTCGCGTCGTCCCAGCGCGCCAGCGCAAGGCGCGGACCCTCGGTCAACATCGGTGTCGAGGTTTCCAGCGACCACGCCGATCGCCTCCGGACCCACGCCTCACAGTCGGCGGCACGGGCCAGCTGCACGTGGTCGAGGCCGCCCTCCGACGACAGCCGGATCGAAGCTGCGACCACGGCGGCCTGCGGCCGGTCGCGTGGGTGCAGGTCGGCATGACGACCGTGTCCGAACCGGTCGAGGAGGATGCAGTTGACGGTATGCAGGACTCGGCCGAGATGAGCGTCCGGAGGTGCCGCACGGATCTGCTCGAGGACGGCGAAGGCCGCGTACTGCGCGCCGTCGATGTCGCCGATGTTGGGCGTCCGGTGTGTCGGCGTGGCACCGTCGGCGACCGCCAGGATGAGCCGATCCGGGTACTCCATGACGAGTACGGCGTCCTGGCTCTCGCGGTGCTCGTCGAACGTGCCCCGGTACGCCTCGACCACCAGGCCGGATCGGCGCAGCGGCACCGTCCACCGCCAGATCGGCGGGCCCGTCGACGCGATGTTGACGGCATCGCGGTCGAGTTCGAGCCACGACGCCTCGCGCAGATGCGGGTCGCTCAATGGCCCGCCAACGGCAGCGATGCTTCCCGGCACGCGTCGCCGTTCAGGTGCCGGCCGGGACCTCGGCTGCACGAGTCACCAGCATGCCGCCGATCTCGGCGGGTGATCGAAGCGTCATGACGGCCCCCTCAGGCTTGCGTACGATCACGGCGGACGCTAGGAGCGCGGCGCCGGATGTGTCAATGGGCCACCCCCGCGCACCGCTGTGGCGGCGGGGTGTTCATGCGGCTCCCAGCGCGGGAACATGGCGGTGAGCGCGGATCTCAGGGCGCAGTTGGCGTGATGTCGACACGGCGGAGGCGAGCGATGGCCGGTGACGATGCGGTGGCCGACAAGACGTCCGGCTCCGATGCGGTGGCCGTCGCACACGAGATCGCGGACGACGTCGGAGCCGCCACAACGGCGGAGCCGTTGACCGTCGGCGTCGAGGAGGAGTTCCACGTCGTTGACCTCGACAGCCGCGAGCTGGTGCCCCGCGGTACAGAGATCCTCGAACGGCTGCCGCCGGACCGCTACACCGCAGAGCTGCACCGCTCGATGGTCGAGACGAACTCCGACGTGTACATCGACCTGGACGACCTACGCGACCAGCTCCTGGCGATGCGTCGGCATGCCGCCGACGTCGCCGAGGCGCTCGGGCTGGGCATCGTGGCCGCCGGCACCGTGCCGCTGGTCGAGGCCGACGAGATGCGGATGACGCCGACGTCGAGGTTCGAGCAGATGCTCGACGACTACCAGCTGCTGGCGCGTGAGCAGCTGATCTGCGGCACACAGGTCCACGTCGGGCTTGGCAACCGCGACACGGCGGTGGCGGTCGCCCAGCGGGTGGCGCGGTGGCTGCCCGTGCTGCTCGCATTGTCGGCGAGCTCGCCATTCTGGATGGGCGAGGACAGCGGCTACTCGAGCATCCGGTCGCTGCTGTGGCAGCGGTGGCCGACGGCGGGCGCTAGCGGCCTCGTGCAGTCGGCGACCGACCACGACGACCTGGTCGCCGAGCTGATCTCGTCGGGCACCATCAGCGACCGCAAGATGATCTACTTCGACGTCCGCCCCTCGGCACACGTGCCGACCCTGGAGCTACGGGTCACCGACTCGTGTCCCGACGTCGACGACATCGTGTTGCTCGCCGGGCTGTACCGGGCACTGGTCGTGCGCGAACGCGACGCCATCGCCGCCGGCCGGCCGCTGGTGCGCGTCCGCGGGCCGGTGCTGCGCGCCGCGACATGGCGGGCGGCACGTTCCGGTCTCGAAGGCGACCTGGTGGACCTGACCGACTTCGCCCGACCCGTTGCCGCACGCCAGGCCGTCATTTCGCTCGTCGACAGCCTGCGACCGCAGCTGGAGGCGCACGGCGACTGGGAGCGGATCTCCCAGCTCGCCGGGCGGGCGGTCGAGCGGGGCAGCGCCGCCTACTGGCAACGTCGCGTCTACGCCCGCCGGGAGCGCTACGCCGACGTCGTCGACGCGCTGCTGGCCGCGACCTGCCGCCGCGACGACGCCGATGGCGCGGTGGGCCGCGAGCCGCAGCCGTTGCTGGCCGGCTACCGCCGCCGCGCGCAGCACAAGGAAGACAGCGCCGACGGGCACGTCTTCGGTGGCGACGAGGTGATCGCTGCCGACGGGCAGGTCCTGGCGCCGTACCGCCACATCGTCGAACTGCTCGAGCACCTGGGACCCCCCGGCCTGCGGCAGCGCGAGAAGGCCCGCGACGAGGAGCAGCGCGCGCGGAACATGAACTTCCGCGTGTCCGGTCAGGCCAAGCCACGGCTGTTCCCCCACGACATCGTCCCGCGGATCGTGAAGGGCGACGACTGGCGGGCGCTGTCGGCCGGTCTGATCCAGCGTGCCAAGGCCCTCAACGCGTTCCTTCGCGACGTCTACGACGAGCGCGAGATCGTCTCAGACGGCGTCGTGCCGAGCTGGGTGATCGACGGTGCGCCCGGGCTGCTGCCGCTCGCGACATTGATCGACCAGCCGGTGCGCGCCCACATCGCGGGCATGGACCTGATCCACGATGCGTCCGGCAACTGGCACGTGCTCGAGGACAATCTGCGCGTGCCGTCAGGACTGGGGTACGCCATCGCGAACCGGCGGCTGTGCGAGCACGTCTGGCCCGACCTGGACCGCCCCGAGGACATGCTCGACGCGGAGGGCCTGATCGGCGTGCTGCACGAAACGTTGCGGGCTTCCGCACCGAAGGACGCATCCGGAGACCCGGGCATCGTGCTCCTCAGCGACGGCCCGAGCGACCTGGCGTGGTTCGAGCACCAGATGCTGGGTGAGGCGATGGACGTCCCAGTCGTGCGGACCACCGACCTGATCGTCCAGGACCGGATCGTGTTCCTGCGACGTCATGGGATCCGCCGCCGCGTCGACGTCATCTACCTGCGGATGGACGACGACCGCCTCGTGCACGCATCAGGCGCCGACGGACGGCCCCTGGGCCCTTCGCTGCTATCGGCGCTCGCCTCGAAGACCGTCACCGTGGTCAACGCGCCCGGCAACGGTATCGGCGACGACAAGGCCATCTACGCGTTCGTGCCGCAGATGATCGACTACTACATGGGCGAGCAGCCGTTGCTCGCCCATGTGCCCACGTACCTCTGTGGGGATCCCGAGCACCGCGACGCCGTGCTCGGCCGCCTCGACGAGCTGGTCGTCAAGCCAGTCGACGGGTACGGCGGCGAGGGCGTGTTGATCGGCCCGCACGCGAGCGACGAGGAGATCGACGCCGTCCGCCGGCAGATCCGGACCGCACCACACCGCTGGATCGCGCAGGAGACCATGGGGCTGTCGACCCACCCCGTGTTCGACGGCGGCCGGCTGGCCCCCCGGCACATTGACCTTCGTGCCTTCGTCATGCACGGCGAACAGGTGCGGGTCGCTCCAGCGGCGCTGACACGCGTCGCGCCCGAGGGCAGCCTGGTCGTCAACTCGTCTCGTGGCGGCGGCGCCAAGGACACGTGGATCCTCCGCGACAGGACGAGCACAGCGTGACCCGGTCCGCCGCGCGCGATCACCGGCGCGCGACGGCCACGCAACGCCCAGCCGCGCCAGCCCCACGGACGGACCAAGGAGCAGCGACGCCATGTGCGGATTCGGCGGCGAGTGCCGGCACGACGGCCAGCGCGCCGAGCCCGAACTGCTCACGCCGATGCAGGCCTGCCTGGAGCCGCGCGGACCCGATGCCGGCGGCGCCTGGGCGCAGGGTCCGGCCGCGCTCATCCACCGCCGCCTGAAGATCATCGATCTGACCGACACCGGCGCGCAGCCCATGATCGACGACGAGCTGGGGCTCGTGCTGGCGTTCAACGGCTGCATCTACAACTACAGGACGTTGCGGCAGGACCTGATCGGTCGCGGATACCGGTTCTTCTCGACGTCGGACACCGAAGTGGTGATCAAGGCGTATCACCGGTGGGGCGTGCGGTGCGTCGAGCGCTTCCGCGGCATGTTCGCCTTCGCGCTGTACGAACGCAGCACCGGGCGGCTGATCCTCGCGCGCGACCGGCTGGGCATCAAGCCGCTGTACGTCGATCAGACGCCGCAGCGAACACGGTTTGCCTCCACGCTGCCGGCTCTGGTCGCCGCCGGAGGCGTCGACACGTCGGTCGACCCTGTCGCTCTGCACCACTACCTGTCGTTTCACTCGGTCGTGCCACCGCCGCGCACGATCCTGCGGGGCGTCCGCAAGCTTCCGCCGGCCACGGTCCGGGTCGTCGAACCCGACGGCACCACCCGTGACGGCAGGTACTGGGATGTGTCGTTCACCCGCGCGGGCCACGAGACCATGGAGGCCGGCGACTGGCGCGCCGCAGTGCTCGGCCGCCTGCGCCAGGCCGTCCAGCGTCGGACCGTCGCCGACGTCGACGTCGGTGTGCTGCTGTCTGGCGGGCTGGACTCCAGCCTGGTCGTCGCGCTGCTCGCCGAGCACGGACAGCCGGGACTGACGACCTTCAGCATCGGCTTCGAGCAGCACGGCGGTGAAGGCGGCGACGAATTCGTCTACTCCGATCTGGTGGCCGAGCGCTTCGGCACCAATCACCACCAGATCCGCATCGACACCGCGCGGCTGGAACCCGCCATCCATCACGCGATCGCGGCCATGAGTGAACCGATGGTCAGCCACGACGTCGTCGCGTTCCACCTGTTGTCGCAGGAGGTTGCGCAGCACGTCAAGGTGGTGCAGTCGGGGCAGGGCGCTGACGAGGTGTTCGCAGGCTACAGCTGGTACCCGCCGCTGGCCGGCGTGCGCCGCGAGCACGCCGTCGACGCGTACGCCGATGCCTTCTTCGACCGCTCGCACGCCGAATTGAACGCCATTCTCCAGCCGCAGTGGAGACTCGACGACGACGCGAGCCGCGCGTTCGTCGCCGAGCACTTCGATCGGCCCGGCGCCGCGACAGCGGTCGATGCCGCACTGCGGTTGGACAGCCAGGTGATGCTGGTCGACGACCCCGTCAAGCGGGTCGACAACATGACGATGGCGTGGGGTCTGGAGGCGCGGGTGCCGTTCCTCGATTCGGACCTGGTGGAGCTCGCCGCCAGCTGCCCGCCGGAGCACAAGCTCGCCGACGGCGGCAAGGGCATCCTCAAACAGGCCAGCCGGGAGCTGCTGCCCGCCGAGATCATCGACCGGACCAAGGGGTACTTCCCCGTTCCCGCGATCCGCCACCTGTCAGGTCGGCTGCTCGACGAGGTCACAACAGCGCTGGCCGCGCCGGCCGCACGCGACCGCGGGCTGTTCGCGGAGGAGTACATTTCGGATCTGCTGGCGGAGCCGAACGCGACCCGTACCACGCTCGGCGCCAACGCGTTGTGGCAGCTGGGGCTGCTCGAGATGTGGCTACAGGACCTTGGAGTTGGATGAGGCCCACACCTGGCGGGGATGCCGACATGGGCATGCGGACCGTCAATCCGATGGCGGACGGCGCTGCGGTGCCAACGTCTGCGGCGCTGGCGCCCGCTGCACAGCCCGCCGTTGCCACAACCGCCAACTGGTCCGCCACGCAGTCTCCGGACGGCCGGGCCGTCGCGTTCGTCTCGGACCGCAGCGGCGAGCCTCGCCTGTGGGTGCGGCACAGCCCCGACGGCGTCGCGCAGATGCTCGGGGTCGGTTCCCACCCCGTCACGTCCGTGGCCTGGTCCAGCGACGGCGAGTGGCTGGCCTACGCGGTGACACCCGGCGGAGCGGCGCGGTCCGAGGTGTGGGTCATGCGGCCAGCCGGCGGCGACCAGCGGCGGGTCGCCGGCTTCGGCAACTGCTCCGCGACCTTCGGCTCCTGGACCCGCGGATCGACGAGCTGGCTACCGGTCGCCGAGAGCGCCAGTCAGTGGACGGAGGGCAACGCCTACCTGCTGGATCCCGCCGCGGGTCTGCGCGTGCCGCTCGCCCGCGGCGGTCTGCTGCGCGCGCTCGATGCGACATCGGATCACCGCTGGGCGCTGGTGCGCCACGGACCGCGCACCGCGCGGTGGGTCGAAGTCGTCGACCTGGCGGACGGCACGAGCACCGCGCCGATCCCGCGGACCGCCGCCGGCTCCACCGACATCGCCCACTTCGCCCTCGGCGGTACGACCGTGCTGCTGCGGACCGACGTCGGCCGGGACCTCGCGGCACTCGTGGCGACGACCACCACGGGCGGAGACGTTGCGGTGGTCGCCGAGCGGGACGACGCCGAGCTCGAGGACTTCACCGTCAGCGGAGACGGACGGACCGCGGCGCTGCTGTGGAACGTCGACGGCGGCCGCAGCGAGGCGTCGGTCCTGGATATCGCCAGTGGCGAGCTCCGGCGGCTCGCACGCTTGCCGGGTGACGTGCTGAGTTGGTGCGAGTTGTCCGCCGATGGCACCCGGCTGCTCGTCACCGCGCAGGCGCCGTCACGACCGCGCAACATCTGGGCGATCGACACCATCACCGGAGCATCGCAGCCGGTCACGTACGGTCCGCCGCGCGTCGTGCCGGCGGCACCGGTATCTCCCGAGCTGCACCGCTTCGCTGCGGAGGACGGGCTGGCGCTGTCGGGTTGGCTGTACCGGGCGTCGGGCACTGGTCCGGGGCCGGTGCTGCTGTACCTGCACGGCGGTCCCGAGGCGCAGGACCGGCCGGTGTTCAACCCGCTGTACCGGGAACTGGTCACCCGTGGGCTGACCGTCTTCGCACCCAATGTCCGCGGATCTTCGGGCTTCGGTCGCACCTTCGTCAATGCCGACAACGTCAGCAAGCGTTTCGCTGCAATCACCGACGTCCGGGCCGCCGTTGGCTATCTGGTCGACGCCGGCATCGCCGAAGCGGGTCGCATCGGCTGCATGGGTCGCTCGTACGGCGGCTACCTGACGCTTGTGGCCCTGAGCTGGTATCCGGATCTGTTCGCGGTCGGCGTCGATGTGTGTGGCATGGTCGACCTCGAAACCTTCTACTCGCACACCGAGCCGTGGATCGCCGCCGCGGCGATCAGCAAGTACGGAGACCCGGAACGCGACGCCGAGCTGTTGCGCGAGCTGTCGCCGATCCATCGCATCGACGATCTGCGCGCGCCGCTGCTCGTTGTCCACGGCGCCCACGACACCAACGTGCCACTGCACGAGGCCGAGCAGGTCGTCGCAGCCCTGGAGGCGCGCCGGGTGCCGTGCGAGTTCGTGCTGTTCCGCGACGAGGGACACAGCATCCTCAAGACGGCCAACAGGGCCTTTTTCGTCCGCACCGTCGCGGACTGGCTCACACAGCATCTCACGCCGGCGTAGACGACGCGCCGGCGGTCAGACCGCGTAGGTCGGGACGAGCGTCGCGCGGGCCAGTGTGTGGAAGAACAGATTGAAGCCCAGAAACGCCGGTGTCGCGTTGCCGTCGACGTCGAGCGCGTCGACATCGACCGCGTGCACGACGACGTAGTAGCGGTGGGGTCCATGGCCTTCGGGAGGCGCCGCACCGATGTACCGCCGGCTGCCGGCGTCGTTGCGCAGCTGTATGGCACCGCCGGGCAGACCTGCGCCGTCGTCGTCGCCGGCGCCGCTGGGCAGCGACGTCACCGACGCGGGGATGTTGGCCACCGCCCAGTGCCAGAAGCCGCTGGCCGTCGGCGCACACGGGTCGAAGACGGTGACCGCGAAGCTGCGGGTCGCGTCGGGGAAGCCGGACCACGCAAGCTGTGGGGACACGTCCGCGCCGCCGGCGCCCATGATCCCCGACACCTGCGCGGCGGGCAGCGTCTCGCCGTCGGAGACGTCGCTGCTGGTCACGGTGAACGAGGGCACACCGGGAAGGAACTCGTACGGGTTGGGGAACGCGTCGGCCTGCGCCATCTGTCGGGTCTCCTCTTGTCGGTCGTGTCCAAACAGCGCAAGCTGTCGGCGACAGTATTGCACGGCCGCCCTCGACGACCTCTCCGGCGATCGTGCGGCATTCTGCGCCGGCCGGAGCTGCGGGCGTATCGCGATCAGCCACCGGCCGACACGTATCCGTCGAGCCCGCTGTGCCACGGTGGCGAGACGGGCGCGTACGATTGCCGTCGTGGACATGATCGCGCAGCTTCCCGGCATCTCGGCCCTGCCGTCCGGCAAGGTCCGGGAACGCTACAGCGTGGACGATCTCCTGCTGCTGGTCGCTTCGGACCGCATCAGCGCCTTCGACACGGTGCTGCCGACGACGATCCCCGACAAGGGCGCCGTGCTGACCGCCATGAGCGACTTCTGGTTCAGCATGCTCAACGTGGCCAACCACCGCATCACGTGCGACCCGAAGCGCTTCCCGCTGGCGTTCGCGCCCGCGCTCGATCAGCTACGCGGTCGGGCCATGCTGTGCCGGCGCGCCGACCCGGTGCCCGTGGAATGCGTCGTACGCGGCTACCTGGCCGGCTCGGCCTGGGTGGAGTACTCCGCCACGAACGCGGTCTGTGACATCCGCCTGCCCGCGGGGTTGAGCGAGTCCGAGCGACTGCCGGTCCCGATCTTCACACCCGCCACGAAGTCGGCCACCGGGCACGACGAGAACATCTCGTTCCGCGAGCTCACGGCGCTCATCGACGCCGAGCTCGCCGCGTTGCTGCGCGACACGTCGCTGGCGCTGTACGCACAGGCCGCGAAGCATGCGCGCAGCCGCGGCATCATCCTGGCCGATACCAAGTTCGAGTTCGGTCTGATCGACGGCGCGCCGGTGCTGATCGACGAGGTCTGCACGCCCGACTCGTCACGCTTCTGGGGGGCCGACGCCTACATGCCCGGTCGGCCACAGCACTCGTACGACAAGCAGTTCGTGCGTGACTGGCTCGCCACGACCGGCTGGGATCGCACACCACCGGGACCGCCGCTACCGTCGGAGGTCGTGGCCCGCACGCGGGAACGGTACGTGCAGGCCTACGAGACCTTGACCGGCCGGACGTTCGACGACTGGATGCCGTGACATGCCCCGCGTGCACATCGACGTGATGCTCAAGGACGAGATCCTGGATCCGCAGGGGCAGGCGGTGCAGCGGGCGCTGCCGACCTTGGGCTACGAGGCCGTCCGCAACGTCCGCATCGGCAAGCACATCGAGCTCGACGTGTCCGACGACACCGATCTGCCCAGCATGATCGACGGGCTGGCCGGCCAGTTGCTGGCCAACCCTGTCATCGAGCAGTTCACCTGGCGGGTCGACACCGACTGACATGACGATCGACCATCACGATCGGGCCCGCTCGAACGGCGCGCGCGACCCATGGGCGAACGCCCCGACGGGCGAGCTGGGCGATCAGGTGCTGCCGCGCTGGTTCGTGCTGACCGCGATCGCGGCCGTGCTCGCCGCAATGACCGTGGGGGTCATCGCCTTCCGGCCGCCCGGCCGTGCCGCCGTGCCCGCGGAGGCCCGACGGCCACCGGCGTCGTCACAGCACACGACCGCCGTCGGCCAGATCGCCGACGGCGGGTCCGAAGCCGTGACGTACGACGCCCCATGTGGTCTGCTGGAGGGTTTGCGTGTCGCAGGCTCGCAAGGCGACCGCGCGCAGCTGCGGCGCGGCCTCGCCGCGCTGTGCAACATCACGCTGCCCGCCGCCGTCGCAGCCGACGTGCGAGCGTTCGCTGCAGCCGGTGGTGTCGTGCGGTTCGCCACCTTCGAAGCGACCGGCGTCGATTCGACGGCATCGCGCGCCGCCGCCGGCCCCACGATCTTCGTCAACGCGCGGTTCCAACGCACGGATCCGTTGTGGATCACGCCCCTGATCGTGCACGACGCGGCGCTGCGCCGCCGCGATCCGACCGCCGCGGCGGCGGCGGTCGCTGCGCGGCGGGCCGAGGCCGACGTGTGCGACCAGCTCCTGTCCGACCAGGATCAGAGCCGCGCCTGTACGGACGCACGGACGATCCTGTCGCTGGACGACCCGCTGGGCGCTCTGCGGGCCGCCGGTTTCCGCTAGCGCGGGCTAGAGTCCCACCATGCGCATCGGAGTGCTGGTGTTTCCTGGTACCTGCGACGATCGCGACGCGGCGCAGGCGGTCGCGGCGATCGGCCATACGCCGGTTCGCCTGTGGCACGCGACGTCGGACCTGCACGGTGTCGACGCCGTCGTGCTGCCCGGCGGGTTCAGCTACGGCGACTACCTGCGCGCCGGCGCGATCGCACGGTTCGCCCCCGCGGTGCGCGGCGTTGTCGGGTTCGCGGAACGCGGCGGTCCCGTGCTCGGGATCTGCAACGGCTTCCAGGTGCTGTGTGAGGCCGGCATGCTACCGGGCGCGCTCACGCGCAACGCGCGGCTGCGGTTCGTGCATCGCGTCCAGCATCTGCGGCTCGAAGCACCCACCGACCGCGGCCGGGTCGTGCAGATCCCCGTGAAACATGGTGAGGGACGCTACGTGCACCCGGCACCGCACGACCTCGACGCCGCTGGACAGGTCTTCGCGCGCTACTGCGGGCCGGACGGGTCGACGGGCTCCGAAGTCAACCCGAACGGCAGCGTCGACAACATCGCCGGCGTGACGAACGCCGCCGGCAACGTGATCGGGCTCATGCCGCATCCCGAGCACGCGGTCGATCCGCTGCTCGGGTCGACCGACGGCCGGCTGGTCCTGACGCGGGCGTTCGGCGCGGCCGTCGCCCCGTGAGCCGGCCGCCGTCGGCGGCCGCGAGCTGTCAGTAGACCGCAGGCACGAACGTCTGGTCCTCCATCGGCGGTCGGACGTAGCCCTGGGTCCGCTCGGGGCGGGGTGGCAGCTCGAACGTTTCGGGTGTCACGTCCCCGTAGTCGATCTGCGACAGCAGGTGGTGGATGCAGTTCAGCCTCGCGTTGCGCTTGTCGTCGGCGTTGACCACCCACCATGGCGACTGCTTGATGTCGGTGTGGGCGAACATCTCGTCCTTGGCCCGCGAGTACTGCTGCCACCGATTGCGTGACTCGATGTCCATTGGCGACAGCTTCCACCGCTTGGTGGGATCCTCGATGCGTGACTGGAAGCGCCGTTCCTGCTCCTCGTCGCTGATCGAGAACCAGTACTTGATCAACGTGATTCCCGAGCGGAGCAGCATGCGCTCGAACTGGGGGCACGAGCGCATGAACTCTTCGACCTGGTCGTCGTTGGCGAAGCCCATGACCCGCTCGACGCCGGGCCGGTTGTACCAGGAGCGGTCGAACAGCACCATCTCGCCCGCCGCGGGGAGCTGCTCGACGTAGCGCTGGAAGTACCACTGGGTCTTCTCGCGGCTGCTGGGCGTGCCGAGAGCGACGACCCGCACGATGCGGGGGTTGGTGCTGGCGGTCATCCGTTTGATGACGCCGCCCTTGCCGGCCGCGTCACGGCCTTCGAAGATGACGACGACCCGCAGCCCTTCGTGCTTGATCCACTCCTGCAGCTTGACCAGCTCGATCTGCAGCCGCAACAGCTCCGTCTCGTAGATCTTGCGCTTGATCCGGCCCTTCTTGTTGTAGTCGTCCGGCGACAGGCGGCGCTCTTCGGTCGTGGTCATTCTGCTGGTCCTCCAGTCGGCGGATCTACTCGCATCGTGGGATCGAAACCTACGCTAGTCAAGGGCATCTCCCACGTTCTCCTACGTTCGGTGCCGCTTTCGATCGCCGTACGCGTCCACAGCGGGCTGGTCGACGGCGTCTCGACCGCTCGCCGACTCGTTGCTGCGCGCCTCCGACGCCATCCTGCGGATCGAACGAAGGAACTCCGTGTCGCGCAGCTGCCGCCAGCCCTCAACGGGCGGCCTGGGGCCGTGGTGACGCACGTATTCCAGGAGCACATGCAGCTGCTTCTCCGGGATGCTCGGCGGCGTGCCCCACGAGGCGGATGCCATCTCGAGCAGACGCAGGTCATGGGCGATCGCCCGCTCGGCGTCCTGTCCGATCTCGCCGGTCTGCGACAGTCTGCTGACGGGATGCTCGCCGCGTCCGGGATCCTTCCAGCAGTCGGACAGGTCGCGTGCGTGGGCGTGCGAGATCACCGTCCGACGTCCTGGGTCATCCGCGCGGGTCAACGTGGGGCCTACTGCCATCGCCGAAGCGGTCCGACCGCAAGCCCCTCGCCGGCGGCCGCCGTCGGCAGATAGCTGACAGCGTCGCGGCCGTCGGGCCGACAGGCAACTGCGCGACCTGTCCCATCAGCCGCTTGACAGCGCCGTCGGCGCCGACTTCCGAGCTCGAGCGGCGGCGTCGACGCACTGACCGTCGTCGGCCCGCCGACCTGCCCGATGGCAGACTGCGCAGCAGCCATCGATCAAGGAGCAGGCGTGGTGCCCATCGAACCTGCCGTCCGCCCACGACACCTGGCGGGCGAGCTGGGTCTGTCGCCCGACGAGTACGACCGCATCGAGCTGATCCTCGGCCGCGTGCCGTCCACAGCGGAGCTCGGCGCCTTCTCGGTGATGTGGAGCGAGCACTGCTCGTACAAGTCGTCCCGCGTGCACCTGCGACGGCTGCCGACGTCGGGCGATCAGCTGCTCGCAGGACCCGGTGACAACGCCGGGGTGGTCGACGTCGGCGGGGGCCGCGCGGTCGCGTTCAAGATCGAGAGCCACAACCACCCCAGCTTCGTGGAGCCGTTCCAGGGCGCGGCGACGGGCGTGGGCGGCATCGTCCGCGACATCCTCACGATGGGCGCACGCCCGATCGCTCTGCTTGATCCGCTGCGGTTCGGCGACCCCGACGCGTCGCGCACCCGCTGGGTCGTCGACGGCGTGGTTCGCGGGATCGGCCACTACGGCAACTCGATCGGGGTGCCGACCGTCGGCGGCGAGGTGGCGTTCGACCCCTGCTACCAGGGCAACCCGCTGGTCAACGTCCTGTGCGTCGGGGTCCTGCCGGCCGACCGGGTGCAGCGCGCCCGCGCCGAGCACGTCGGTGACGTGGCCGTGCTGATCGGCCAGCGGACGGGCCGCGACGGCATCGGCGGCGCCAGCGTGCTGGCGTCGGCGGACTTCAGCTCCGCGGGTGACGACGCGAAGCGGCCCAACGTGCAGGTGGGCGACCCGTTCGCCGGCAACACGCTGATCGAGTGCTGCCTGGAGCTGTTCGACCGGGACCTGGTACGCGGCATCCAGGACATGGGCGCGGCCGGCATCGTGTGCTCGTCGGCCGAGATGGCCGCCGCCGCGGGCCTGGGCATGCGCATCGATCTGGACGACGTGCCACTGCGGGAGCCGTCGATGCAGGCGTGGGAGATCCTGTGCTCGGAGTCCCAGGAGCGCATGCTGGCGTTGGTCGAGCCACAACAGGTTGCTGCGGTCGTCGACATCTGCGCCCGCTGGGGCGTCGACGCGACACCGATCGGCGCGGTGACGGGCGACGACCGGCTGGTCTTCGAACGCGGTGGCGCGGTCGTGCACGACGCTCCCGCTCGCGCACTTGCCGACGAAGGTCCCGTCTACGAACGCCCGATGCAGCCGTGGACGCCGCTCGGGTCAGCCGAGGACGTCGATGCCCTGCCACCGCCGGACGACCTGACCGCAGCCGCGCTGACGGTGCTGACCAGCCCGAACATCGCCCCGCCCACCTGGGTCACCGAGCAGTACGACAGCATCGTCGGGGCCGGCACGGTGCAGGGGCCCGGCTCCAGTGCCGCCGTGCTGCGACTGCCACCAACCGACGGCTGGGGGACGCTGCCCGACGACCGGCGCGGCATCGCGATCGCGACGGACGGCAACGGGCGCTGGTGCACGCTGGACCCCGAGTTGGGCGCACGGCTGGTGGTCGCCGAGGCGGCCCGCAACGTGGCGTGCACCGGCGCACAGCCGGTTTCCGCGACGAACTGCCTCAACTTCGGCTCGCCCGAGCAGCCCGAGGTCATGGGCGCGTTCGCGGCCACCATCGACGGGATGGCCGCCGCGTGCACGGCGTTGGGCACGCCGATCAGCGGCGGCAACGTCAGCTTCTACAACGCGACCGACGACCTGTCGGTTCATCCGACCCCGGTGGTTGGCGTGCTCGGCGTCCTGGCCGACTGCGCGCGGGCGGTCGGCAACACCGTGCGCGAGCCCGGTGCGGTGCTGTACCTGGTCGGCGCGGAAACCAGGCCGGGCCTCGGCGGATCCGAGTTCCTGTGGCGCACCGCCGGACGCATCGCCGGGCGCCCGCCGGAGATCGACCTGGACGAGGAACGACGGCTGCAGGACCTGCTGGTGGCCGCCGCCGACGCCGGGTTGCTCGGCAGCGCGCACGACGTCGCCACCGGAGGGGTGCTGACGACACTGGTCGAGACCTGTGGCGAGCGGTTCGGTGCTGTCATCGACGCGGCGCCTGCGCTGCCGGCCCACCAATGGCTGTTCAGCGAGTCCCCCAGCCGCGTCGTCGTGTCGACGTCGCCGAGCACCGGCGCGAGCCTCGAGCGGGCGTGCGCCGCCGCTGAGCTGTCGTGCAGGCGTGTGGGCACCGCGACAGCCGAGCGGCTGCTGCGCTGGGGTGACACGCTGCAGCTCGACCTCGTGGCGGTGCGCGCCGCGCAACGACAGGTGTTCTCCGACCTGTTCGACCAGAACGAACCGGCCGACGCGACGGCCGCATCGCAGCACTAGTCCGACGTCCACCCAACGGGCCGGCCTCGCCCCGCCGACATCTCACCGCATCGTCGCCAGCCGGCGTGTCGCCGCGGCGACACGCTCGCGTTGGCGTTCGTAACTGATCGACAGCCACAACAGCAGGGTGCCGGCGGCGGCGAGCAGCACCCAGCGCGGCAGCAGATCCGTGATGACATCGTGCTGGGAGAGCGCGGCCATCGTCAGCGCGCCGACACCGGCCACGAGCGGTGACTGGAGACCCAGCGCACGGCCGGTGGCCGCCAGGACCGAGCCCGCGACGACCGTGACGACGAGGCGCCGCAGATCGCCGGGGTCCGCCATGAGCTGCGCGACCGTGGGTACCGTCAGCAGGCTCAGGCCGGTACCCAGCACCGGCCATGACGATGCGGACGGGTGGGCGCGCAGCGACGCCGCTCCCAGTGCGCTGATCGCGAGCGCCGGTGGCACCGTGTACGCCTCGACGAGGTCGATGTCGAGATCCGACAGCACCGTCCACGACGACGCCGATGCTGCCGCGGTGGCGACCCATCGCATCCACCGTCGATCGGGCCGCCAGACGGCTACCCCAGCAGCCGCAACCGCCAGCAGACCCAGCGTGACCGCCAGCCAGGGCGCGGCGTCGGCGGCCGCCGCGAGCCCGATCGCGATGCCGAAGGCGGCCGCCGCTGTCCCTTCGACCGCCGTCGAGGCGGAAGGCCGGGCTCGTGTCGCCGACGCGACCATCCACGCTCCAGCCGCTGCGACACCGATCGCCACACCGACCGGCCCGGGACCAGCCGTCGCCGCAGCGACGCCGGCAGCGACCAGGCCGATCACGTCGGCCGTCACGAGTGCGGGCGCGACGACCGTCGCACGGCGGTCGCGGGTCGCCACGGCGGGCAGCGTCACCCCCGCAGCGATCGCCAGCGTCGCGATCGTCAGGGCCTCGGTCGCCAGAGCGAGCGTCACCGCCAGGACCGTGGCGCTCAGGACCGCCAGCAACGGGACCGTCGCAGGCGTGTGGCGTCGGACGGCAACGGCAGCGCCTGCAACGATGCCGAGCGCGACGACCGAGCCCCCGCCGGCATGCCAGACTGCCGCGCCGACGGCGACGCCGACCATGCCGCCGCCGGCCAGTGCTGTCGCCGTGGCGGCGACGCGGTCGACCCGCCAGACGACCGCGACGACGAGGGCGACGACGGCGAACGCGGACAACAGCGACGACGGGCCGACGGCCAGCAGGGCGGCGCGCTGCACGTCCGTCCACGGCGCGGCCAGCCGCCACACGGCCACTTCGAGGACGCCCTCGACCGCGTCGGCCACAACTGTCAGCCCGGCGAGCGTGATCGGCAGCAGCCCCACGATCGCGCCGCGCCGGGCTGACCGCGACGTGCACCACGACAACGCCGCGATGCCCAGCGCCAGTGGGACGACGACCTGCAGCTGGGGCCATGCCGCGCTGCGCTCCCACAACGCGCCGGCAGCGCCGAGCGTCGCCGCGAACCACATGCCCGCCACGCCTGCCATGCGCCACCAGCGGGAACCGCCACCCAGGCGCCGCGCGCCCGCCGCCGCACCGACCCCGACGGCGGCGAGAACCAGGGCGGCGGCGAACGGACCCAGCTGTTCCCGCACGCTCGGAGCGAGGCCTGCCAACGTCAGCACAAGACCGCCGACCGACAGCAGCCACAGCAGCACCCCGGCCAGCTGCGTGCCAAGCCGCCATCCAGGCAGGCCGGCGAGCATGCGCTCCGCGTACGCACACCCGACGGCTGCGCCCGCGAGCAGCGCCGCGGTCACCGCGATGGGGTCGCTCGCCGGTATCCGCAGGGGTGCGAGCGCCTCGGCGACCCGCACACCGGCCGCGACCGCCGCCGCGGGAGCCATCCAGGCGGCGAGCACGAACGGTGCTCCGGTGTTCGTCGCGCGGGCGAGCAGGTGCGAGACCGCGGCGAGCGTGACGGCGGTCAGCGCGAACACCACGAGCCCGCCGCCGACACCGTCGAGCAGGCCTCCGCGCCACAGCCCGTTGACGAGCACCGCGAGCAGGGCCACCGACAACACCCCGGTCGCCTCGGCCGTACGGGGCAGACCACGACGCGTGAGCGAACCGGTCAGCGCGGCGCAGCCCGCCGATGCCGCCAGCAGCAGGCCGCCACGCAGGAGCAGTGGCAGCTCACGCCACGCGACCGCGGTGAACACGATGGCTGCGATCACCAGCAGCAGCACGCCACCGGCCGCGAGCAGCGTCTGCGGACCCGCGGCGCCAAGCCAGGCACGCACAGCGCCCGGCCGGTCCGGCCCACGTGACAGCGCGACGCCCGGCGTCGGGTCGACCTCGCCGGCGCCGTCGCTGGCGTGCGGTGTCGCGGACCGTTCCCGCTGCGGCGCGGGCGGGGCCAGCAGCGCCCGCCGTTCGGCGGTCAGCTCGGCGATGCGTGCGTTGAGCGCTGTCACACGCTGCCACAGTTCGCCGCCGACGGGGAGCCGGCAGACCGGGCACGCCGGCGGCAGCGGCCCACCCAGGGGCGTCCAGCACGACGGGCACCGCTGTGCCCGTTGGTCAGCACTCGAGCGCACGGCGTCCACAGCGACTCCTGTTGATCGGTGTCACGTGATCGTCGGTCCCATCGCCGACGGGCGTCAGCGGACTTCGACCCATCTGGTGTGCCGGTGGCTACCTGATCGCGGTAGGTACATCCGGCAACGGTGTCAGCGCCCACGACGCCGCACGTCGACGCCACCGAGCCCGAGCGCCGCTGCACCGGCCGCGTCGACCTGGCTGACGTACCGGTACTTCAGCCCGGCGCCGTCGCCGAACGGCCCGCTGCCCGCCGCGAACAGGCGGAGGCGCGGTTCGGCGCCCGCTGCGGCCACCCGACAGGCGTTGGCGAAGTCGGCGTTGCAGCCGGCCAGATGTCGCGTGACGGCGGCGCCGAGCGACGCCTCGTCCAGACCGTCGCGCTCGCGTCCCGGCTGGAGCTCGACCGCGAACGTCAGGTGGGCGGTGGCGCTGCCGTCCTCCCAGCTGATCAGCCGGAACTCGCGCATACGACCGGCCAGCTCCGGCTGGGCGTACAGCGCATCACGCAGACCGTCTGGCGTCACGACCGCTCCGTAGTAGTCCAGCGACGCGTCGGACCGGCCGTAGTGGAACAGCACGGGCAGATCCAGTGCCGGTTGCTCGAGCAGATGCGCAACACCGTGCCGCCGCAGCACCCGCCGGAGCGCCGGCATGCGCATGACGTGGCCGACGTCGTGGATGTTGTACCGGATGCGGGGCGACAGGTTGCTGGCGCGGCACACCGTGACGACCAGTTCGCCCGCGGCGTTCGTCTCGATCACGTAGTCCAGCGGGTTGAACTGGAACACCATCGGCAGCACCCCTCCGGCGTGGCGCAGCAGCTCCGCGCGCAACGGTTCATTGTCCGCCAGCTCGCGACGCAGGGCTATCGTGAAGTCGCTCTCGGCCGCGAGGTTGATCTCGAGGTCCGATGCCCCGTAGGAGCCCTTCACCCGGCGGTATGAGCGCAACAGGTACGACCGCATGTTCTCGCTGAGTCCCTCGCCGCCGAACCCCGCGGTCACGTCGTAGTGGGACAGGTCCAGCCGAGGGTCGTCCGCGACGTCCTTCAAGAACGGTGGGTAGCCGAGGACGACGTACCTGTAGTCGGGCCCCAGCTCGCGCAGCGTGTGGATGATCTTGTCGCGGTCGGGTCCCGTGGACTTGATCCTGCACGTCGACGACAGCGCCATGCTGACGTTCAGCCCGGTGGCCCATGCACCCAGCGAGAAGGCGTTGAGGACCACCACCGGGCCGTCGTGGAGGCCACGGGCGAACGTCGATCGCAGCATCCGGGCCGTCGCTCGACGCTCCGCTGGACCTCGCGCCCAACTGGTGGGAGTGCCGCTGCTTCCGGACGACTCGTCGAGCACGACCCCGCGTCGCGGCAGACGGCCGTGGCGGCAGAGGGCCTCGAGGCGGTTCGGCGTGATGTAGGACGCCTTGTCGGTCTCCGGCAGGTCCTCGAAGCGGCGGACCGGCGCGCCGGCGCGCGCGTCCAGGTGCCGGGTGTACGCCGGCACTTGACGCCTGGCGCGGTCGGCGGCGCGACGGGCGCGCCAGCGCCCCACCCGCCACCGGACCCGCTCGAGGCCGGGCGCGAGCAGCAGCACGCGGGTGCGTCGGCCGCGCATGAGCAGGCCGATGACCGACTCGGCGACTGTGGCCAGCACGCGGATCGTCCAGACCATCAGCCGGCCTCCGCGAGCAGCAGCCCGTCGGCTGGCAGCCGATGGCTGCGCGGAGGTTCGGCGCTGTAGCCGACGCGCATGAGCATCCACGCCATGCCGTCGGATCGCTCGGACACCGCCGCGGTGAATGCGGCGTGGGACTCGGGGTTGGTGATGACCGAGCCGAGCGGCTGCAGCGCCACGCCGTGCGCCGTCAGCCGCAGCCAGCAGCGGATGAACACCCGGCCGGCACGGACGAAGTCCTCGGTGGTGTCGAAGGGGCCGACGATCCATGCGAGCTGGCGGACCCCACGCATCGACCGCCGATACAGCCGGCGAGCGAGGGCGCCGAGGACCGGCAGCGACCACCAGCGGTGATGTTCGACGAACCAACGCAGCACCCGGCCCGGGAGGTGCAGGCACTCGGCCGACAGCCCGTCCCCGCGGCGCTGCGCCTCGTCACGCGAGTATCGCAGCCACGTCGCCAGTTCGCGGCGCACGGCCGGGTTGCGCAGGTCGTCGAACAACGTGCGCTGGTTGACCTCGACGATGGTGCCGACCAGGCCGGCGTCGGTGGTCGTCGCCACCCGATGGCCCCACCGGCCGGCCTCGGCGTCGAGCTCGTCGATCACCGTCGGGTCGACTGTGCGCGGCTGATACGGCAGCCGGGATGTGCGCCGCTCGGCGATCAGGGCCGCATCCAGGTCGGGCACCGGGCCGGCCGCCGGCACAAGGGTCAAGGTGCCGAGCAGGTGGAGGCGGTCGACACCATCGAAGTCGAACGCATCAGCGCGCAGCCGCTCTACGACCTCGAAGCCGCGCGCGTGCGCTGCGATCGCGAACAGCTCGACGAAGATGCCCGCGCAGACGTGGCCGAAGGGGATGCCGTACGGCTCCGCCGGCAGGCCGCGATCCAGGTCGTAGTACAGCTCGGCACAGTGCCGGTCGACGATGCGGAGCTTGATCGGCTGGCTGTTGTGCGGCGACGGGTACCGGCGAACCGCCCGCAGGATCTCGACCCAGGCGTCGGTCATCGGGTCACCGTCCGAGGCGCGAAGGCGCCGGCATGGACGGCGGCGGCCGTCAACAGGATCGTGCCCGCGACCGCCGGCACTCCGAGCACCCCACCGAGTGTCAGCGCAGCGATCGCGACGGCGGCGGCCAGCGGTACCGCGACCATGCCTGCGGTCGCCGCGAAGCCGCGACCGCGGGGGCGGGGCGCCGGGACGCTGTGCTCGATCGGCGACAGCGCGACGACGACCGGCGCGAGGCACGTCGCCAGCGCAGCCAGCCACAGCGGCCTGGTCGCCCACCACGCGACGGACAGAGGGGTGATCGACCACCACGATCCCGTGAGGGTCAACCCTCCCACCACGAGCACGAGCACCGTCAGGTGCCACAGGTAGACGGTCATGGCCACCGCGTTGAGTCGCACCACCCACGCCCAGGTCCCGGGGCGCTGCAGCCACGCCGTCACGGGTGTGCGCGCGGCGCTCGCGATCCCCGTCTGCACGCAGCCGAGGAGCGCCAGCGTGACGGCTGGCACGTTCGGGCCGTCGGTCCCCGCCTCGGCCAGACCGACCATGCTGACCGGGTAGCCGGCCAGCGTGACCGCCGCCATCAGCGCCGCGAGGCCCGCCAGCGGCAATCCGATCCGCACGAACCGCCGGTCCAACCGTCCGTCCGCCCAGGCGAACCCGAGGGTTGTCGGCACAGCCCAGACCAGCAGATAGTTGACCATCGCCGGCACCGTCGCGTCCACGGCGGCGTCGACCGTCGCCGCGCCCGCGATGCAGACGGCGGGCAGCCACAGGCCCAGACGCTCGTACAGGCCGAGCAGTGGCGGCACGAGTGCGATCATCAGCAGGTAGACCGCCAGGAACCACAGCGGCACCAGCGCACTCCGGGCGCCGAGCAGGATCATCCCCCGATCGACACCTGCCAGGAGCGCGGTCGGTGCCAGCACCAGCCACACCCATACGAGCACGGTGGTCGGCCGCAGCAGCCGGGCTGCTCGCCTGGCGATCCAGGATGCGTAGGCACCGCCGGCGAGCCGTGTCGCACGCCAGGAGCGCACGTTGACGACCCCGCCGACCAGGAAGAACAGCGGCATCACCTGCACGATCCAGGTCGCCCACTGAGTTGCCGGCGACAGATCGACCGCAGCGGCAGCGCGTAGCTGCCCGTCCCCGATCCACACGACGGCGACCAGCCAGTGGCCGAACACGACGGCGGCGATCGACAGTGCGCGAAGGAGATCCAGGTAGCGGTCGCGGTCCGGCGGGGTGGCAGCGGCCAGCGCCTCGGGAGCGGCGGTCAGGGCTGGGACGTTCATCGGTGTCCTCCTCGGCTGTGGTTCCAACGTGTTGCACGCGGCCCGTCAGCGACACCGCGGTTGCACCTGCAGTGCCGTGACCGGCGACGCGACTCGGGCACGCACATCCGGCAACCCGGTCGTGAGTAGGATCGGCAGTGCGTGGCGCAGACGCCTGCCGCCGCGCTGCACGAGATCAGGCAGGGAGTCCGGTGAGCCCGTCAGCCCCGCACCACGACGACCGGGCCCCGGTGGCGGGCGGGTCCGAGGTCGTGGCTACAGGCGGTGTGCGGGCCCTTGCCCGCGGCGTGCTCGCCGTGCGCTGGGCGGTGCTGGCATGGATGTTCGCCCTGGCGGTGATCGGGGTCGTCGAGGGCAGAGATCTGGCCGTGGCCGTCACCGTCGTGGCGGTGGTGGCGGCGTGGGTCGGCTGGCTGACCGTCGCGCAGCCGCGGTTCACCCCGGTCGTGCTGACGGCCGATCTCCTGGTCGCCGGCGGTCTGGTCGTCGTGGGCGCGCGGTTCGGGTGGCTGGCGACCGTCTACCCGGTGACCGCGGCGCTGGCGTGGGGAGCCACCAGGGGCATCGTCGGGGGCATCGTCGCCGGCGGTGTGCTCGGTCTGATATCGGTCTCCGCGGGCGCGCTGATCTCCACGGACGGCCCGGCGCAGTCGCTGCAGGTGCTACGCGATCCCGTCTACTTCGCCCTCGCCGGTGGCGGCATGGGGTTCGTCGCGACGCTGCTGGAGAACTCCGCTGCGCAGGTACGCGCCGCGCAGGCCGAGCAGGTACGCGCCACGGAGGCCGCCGCCCGGATGACCGAACGCGAGTCGCTGGGCCGCCAGATCCACGATTCTGTGCTGCAGGCGCTCGCGTTGGTGCACAAACGTGGCAGGGAGCTTGCCGGCCGTGCGCAGGTCGACGGCGCGGAGGTCGGCCGTCTCGCGGATCTGGCGGCCGCTCAGGAGCGCGCGCTGCGCACGATGATCCTGCGTCCGCCGGACGTCACCGGCGACGACGGGCGACACGCGTCGCTGCGCGAGCGCCTGGAGCGTGCGGTCGCCGCTGTGGACGGTCACGTCACGGCGGCGGTGACCAGCACCGGTGACATCCGCCTGCCTGCCGGGCACGTCCACGAGATCGGCGCCGCGGTCGACCAGGCGCTGCAGAACGTCGTGCGCCACGCCCACGCGAGCCGCGCATGGGTCTTTGCGGAGGTCGACGGGGACGATGTCGTCGTCGACGTCCGCGACGACGGAACGGGGTTCGACTTCGACGAGGCCGCACTACGCGCAGCCGGCAAGTACGGACTGCTCCGCAGCATCGGCGGAAGGGTCGAGGATCTGGGTGGGCGCCTGCGGATCGACACCGCCCCGGGCCGCGGCACGGAGCTCGAGCTGCGGGTGCCGGTACCGGCACCGGTCGGACAGGAGGACGACGGGTGAGCAACGACGAACGCGTGGGCGCCGCCAGGCGCACCGGGCCACCGACGAAGGTCGTCGTCGTCGACGACCACCCGATGTGGCGCGACGGAGTGCGCGCCGATCTCGAAGCCGACGGCCGCAGCCGCGTGGTCGGCGAGGCCGCGAGCGCCGACGAGGCCATCACGGTCGTCGAGGGCGCGCGACCCGATGTGGTGCTCATCGACCTCAACATGCCGGGCCTGCCGGGAACGGTCGCCATCCAGCGGATCGCCGAACGGGTACCGGGCACCCGCATGCTGGTGCTGTCCGCGTCCGCGGCTGAGGCCGACGTGCTTGCAGCCGTCAAAGCCGGGGCGAGCGGCTATCTGCTCAAGAGCGCCACCGGCGACGAACTCGTCGACGCTGTCCAGCAGGTGGCGGCCGGCGAGCCGGTGTTCTCGCCATCACTGGCGGCGCTGGTGCTCGGTGAGTTCCGGCGGGTTGCCTCGGGCGGTGACCGCGAGCAGGACCTGACCGAACGCGAGACCGAGGTGCTCAGACACGTCGCGCGAGGCTACACCTACCGCGAGATCGCTGACCGGCTCGTGATCAGCGTGCGTACGGTCCAGAACCACGTCCAGAGCATCCTGGCGAAGCTTCAGCTGCGCGGGCGCTACGAACTCATGCGTTATGCGATCCACAGAGGGCTGGACCGCGACGACGAGTGAGGCTCCGGGCGGGGCCGGGCCCGCCGCGCTACTGGTCGGCGTCGAGCGCGCGATCGATCGCGGTGAGCAGGGTCACCCGGTTGCGGTTCTCGGTCTCGATCTGCCGCAGGCTGCGCAGTTGCGACGGGGACAGATCGGCCAGCTGCGAGCGGATCTCGCTGACGGTGCCGGTGGCCAGCTCCCGGAGGCCATCCGGTTCGACGTCGGCGCCGAGATCAGGCGCCTGCGGACCACCGCCGACCGCGGCGTCGACCCGCGGCTGGACGGGCCTGACCGGGGGCACCGGTCGTTCGGCGGTCGGCCCGCGCTCGTCGGACGGGCTGTCGGGAACCGCTCGCAGCGGCGCGCTGCGAATCATGGTGTCGGGCTCCTGTCGCGGCTCGGCCCAGACCCGCTCGGCCTCGCTCGAACGCCGCTGGGCGCTGCGCAATTCGCTTGCCGCCTGCTCCAGGTCGCTCGCCGTACGCTCCAACGCCTTGGCGCCTCTGGACAGCAGCGTGGCGACCGCATCCCGGATTCGCCGCTCCAACATGTCCATGGTTCAACCGCCGTCCTCACGCCGTGTTCCGGTCACCAACGAGAATACTCACGGGCGGTGCACGTTCCGCGACGAACGAGGGGCGCGTGGGCATACTGGTCGGGCAGGCACCGTCGAGCCGAGCTGGTGTGAACCTGATGTCACAGCCTCCAGGCGCACTGGATCGCACCGGTGCCCGAGACGAATGCGGCGTGTTCGCCATCTACGCCCCCGGCGAGGACGTCGCCCGGTACTGCTACTACGGGCTCTACGCGCTCCAGCATCGTGGTCAGGAGTCCGCCGGCATCGCTGTGTCCGACGGCGACAACATCCTCATCACCAAGGAGATGGGGCTGGTCAACCAGGTGTTCGACAACCGCCGGCTGGCGGGTCTCAACGGGCATCTGGCGGTCGGCCATGTGCGCTACTCGACCACGGGCGCGTCGACCTGGTCCAACGCGCAGCCCGCGTTCAAGGTCAGCCCGTCCGGTCGGGGCATCGCGCTCGGGCACAACGGCAACCTGGTCGACACCGGTCCGCTGGCCGCCGAGCTCGGTGCGCTCGGTGCCGGCTGCACCAGCGACTCCGAGCTGCTGACGACACTGCTGGCCGAGCGCGCGGACGGCTGCACGGGCGCGCTCGACGACATCATCGTCGATGCGTGCAAACGGATCTCGGGCGCCTACTGCCTGGCGATCATGGACGAGACGACGGTCTACGGCGTCCGTGATCCACATGGGGTCCGCCCACTCGTGCTCGGTGTGCTCGACGGTGGCGGCTACGTGCTGGCATCCGAGACGGCCGCGCTCGACATCGTCGGCGCCACGCTGCTGCGGGAGGTCGAGCCGGGCGAGATGGTCGCCATCGACGCGCACGGCATGCGCTCCCGCCGCTTCGCGCCCGCCACGCCGTCGTTCTGCGTGTTCGAGTACGTCTACCTCGCACGACCCGACCACCGCACGCCCGAGACGAGCGTCTACGCGGCTCGCCGCCGCATGGGACAGCTGCTCGCGCGTGAGGCGCCGGCGGACGCCGATCTGGTGATCCCGGTGCCCGACTCGGGTCTGGCGGCCGCCGCCGGCTTCAGTCAGGACAGTGGCATCCCCTATGCCGAGGGTCTGGTGAAGAACCGGTACGTCGGACGTACCTTCATCCAGCCGTCACAGTCGCTGCGGCAGCTCGGGATCCGTCTGAAGCTCAACCCGTTGCGCGACGTCCTCGAGGGCCAGCGCCTGGTCGTGGTCGACGACTCGATCGTCCGCGGCAACACGTCCCGGCAGTTGGTGCGGATGCTGCGCGAGGCCGGCGCCACACAGGTACACCTGCGCATCCCGTCGCCACCGGTGCGAAACCCCTGCTTCTACGGCATCGACATGGCCCGCAGCGACGAGTTGGTGGCGGCGGGGCGGTCGACCGAAGAGATCCGCCGGTACCTCGAAGCCGATTCGCTGGCCTACCTGTCACTTGACGCGCTGATCAGCGCGAGCCGCAGACCCGCGTCGTCATTGTGCCGCGCGTGCTTCGACGGTGAGTACCCGATCCCAATCCCGACGGGGAAGGACGCGACGCTACCGGTGCTCGAACTCGCCACCCATGGGGCATGACCCGCTGACCTATGCCGCCGCCGGCGTCTCACTCGACGCCGCCGACGCCGCGGTCGAGGCGATACGCCCGCACGTGGCGCGCACGACGCGGCCCGAGGTGACCGGGGCGTTCGGCGGGTTCAGCGGTCTGTTCGCGCTGCAGACGGACCGCTGGCGGCAGCCGCTGCTGGTTACCAGCTGCGATGGCGTCGGGACCAAGCTGGAGGTCGCGCGACAGCTCGGGCAGTACGACACCGTAGGCCAGGACCTGGTGGCGATGGTTGTCGACGATCTCGTGGTCTGCGGCGCAGAACCGCTCGTGTTCAATGACTACATCGCCGTGGGGGCGCTGGACGTCGCCGCGGTCGAACGCATCGTCGCCGGCATCGCGGATGCCTGCGTCATCGCGGGCTGCGCGCTCGTCGGCGGCGAGACAGCAGAGCACCCAGGCGTGCTGGCCCCCACCCACGTCGACATCGCCGGCTTCGGGGTCGGCATCGTCGAACGCGACGACCTGCTCGGACCGCACCGTGTGCGCGACGGCGACGACCTGGTGGCGATGGCGTCGACCGGGTTGCACAGCAACGGCTACTCGCTGGCGCGCCACGTCGTTGGGGATCTCGACCTCGCCGCCGATCACGGGCTGGCCGAGCCGTTGGGTGACGCGCTGCTGCGACCGACCCGGATCTACGTTCGCGACTGCCTGGCGCTGAGCAACCAGCTCGATGTGCACGCCTTGTGCCATGTGACCGGCGGGGGCGTCCCGGGCAACCTGCCTCGGGTGCTCCCCGACGGGCTCGGCGCGGTGGTTGACACCGCGACGTTCTCCATTCCGCCGATCATGCGGATGATCGCCGAGCGCGGCCCCGTCGAGCCCGCGGAGATGTGGCGGACTTTCAACATGGGAGCCGGGATGATCGCCGTCGTCGGTGACGGCGCGGCCGCCGTCGACATGCTGGGCGACCGCGGCGTGGACGCGTGGGTGTGCGGACGGATCATCGGCACGACCACGGGTGTGGAGCTCGTCGGGTTCGACGGCGCCTGACCGCACGCCGGTACACGCGCGGGACCGGCGGCTGCGCCTGGTCGGGCCGCCCCCGAGCACGCTCCGGCATTTGCGTACGCGTACGCATTGGAACTGGTGACCAGGCGTTTCAGCCGATGTCACGAGTTGTCCACAGATGTGTTGGAACGGCTTGACACGCGATCAATAGCATCTCCTATCATGAACACATGTTCGACACGCTCGACGCCACACCGGACCGATATCGGGCGACACCGCACGCCAGATCGCGTGCGACGCCGACATCCACCGCATCATCACCCGCGGCCCCAGCGAAATCCTCGACGTCGGACGCGCCACCCGCACCGTCACCCGCGCACAACGCCGCGCCCTCATCGCCCGCGACCGCGGCTGCATCGGCTGCACCGCGCCACCCGGCTGGACCGAAGCCCACCAATTCGAACCGGCGTTGCCGACATGACACGCGGACTGTGCGGGTGGGTGGGCTCAGCCTGGGAGCCAGAAGCGGCGAAGGCTCCCGACGTCAGCCATCCGCTGCTCGGCGAAGTGGTCGGCCGCCGCGGCGGTCGTGATTGCCTGCTCGCGGGCGATGGCGAAGATCTGCCGCAGGCGGTCGCCGATCTGTGCCACACGAGCCGTCGCGCGTTCGCGGGAGTAGCCGCCGCTGTGCAGCTCGTCTGCGACCTGAACGAGCCCGCCGGCGTTGATCACGAAGTCAGGCGCATACAGCACGCCGAGATCGGCGAGCACGTTCGCGTGCCGTGGCTCCGCCAGCTGATTGTTGGCGGCTCCCGCGACCACCTGGCACTGCAGCTCGGGGACCGTGTCGTCGTTGAGTACCGCACCGAGTGCGTTGGGGCTGAAGACGTCGGCGTCGACGGCGTGGATCTTGTCGACGTTGACGATCTCGGCACCGAATCGCTCCGCGCACCAGGCGGCCGCCTCGTCGTCGACGTCCGCGACGGTCACCTTGCCACCGGCTTCGTGGATCGAGGCAGCGAGCCGTCGACCCACTTTGCCGACGCCCTGGATCGCGACATGCCGGCCTCGCAGCGACGGTGAGCCCCACACCTCCGCCACAGTCGCCTCCAAGCCGACGAACACCCCGTGGGCGGTCAGCACACCGGAGTCGCCCGATCCACCTTCGACCGGGTCAGCGCCGGTCGCCCATCGCGTTTCCCGCGCCACGATCGCCATGTCGGCCGGGTAGGTGCCCACGTCGCAGGCAGTGACGTAGCGCCCGCCCAGCGATTCGACCAGTCGGCCGTAGGCTCGGAGCAGCGCCTCGGACTTGTCGCGCGCCGGGTCGCCGATGATCACCGCCTTGCCCCCGCCGAGATCCAGCCCTGCTGCTGCCGCCTTGTAGGCCATCGCCTTGGCCAGTCTCAGAACATCGGTCAGCGCGGCGGACTCGTCGGCGTACGGGTAGAAGCGCGTGCCGCCGAGCGCGGGACCCAATGTGGTGGAGTGGATCGCGATGATCGCGCGCAGGCCGATGTCGGGGTCATGTCCGAACACGACCTGTTCGTGACCGTCGAGGCGTGCAAACGGTCCGTCCATGGTGGAGCTCCTCGTTCCTGCCGCCGGGCGGGTCACGTCCGACGTCGATTGCCGCCGCGTCCGGGATCGCCGCACGAGGCGTGTGCCCTCGATCGTACGCCTCCGCGGCCTTCGGGGGTACCTGCCGGTGGCCGACCACCGCGTCTCCCGAACTCACTGCAGCACGAGCACGACGGAGCCGGCGCAGACCGCTGCAGCCAGCAGCCACAGCAGGTGCATCCGCCGGCGCAGCTCGCGCATGCGTCGGTCGCGAGCAGCCCGTCGAAGAACCCCCGCGTTGCGCCACAGCGCCGCAGCCAGTGCGTCCGATGACGCGCACAGGCGGATGTCGGCCGCCAGGACGCCGACGTGCTCGCATCTTGCGCGGCGTGCCCACGCCTGGAACGCGTCCGCGGTCGCCTGCCCCGACGCCAGCGCCTCGCACACTTCGTCCAACTCGGCCACCACCCGGCCGCGACCCCTCTCGCAGACCTCGGTCACCGCAGCAACCAGTCCGTCGCCGAGCTCGACCAGGAGCGCAAGGCGTTCGACGACCTGTACCAGCTGGTCGGCGCGGGACGCCGCGTCGCCGATCGGGTGCCGCGCACCGCCCGACCGGTGGGGCGGGGACCACCAGACAGCGTCCGGCACGTCGAAGCGCTGGCGAAGGTGCGGTCGCAGTCGCGCCGCGAGATCGTCGCCCCGGTCGCTGCTCACCTGGGGCGCCCGATCGGCTCCGTGGCGAACACCCGCACGCACGTCCGCGGGCGCAGCCAACGCGCGGCGAACCACCACGAGCTGACCGCCGCACCCGCAGCGAGCCAGGCGGTGAGGCCGGACAGTTGCCCGCCGACGACCGGGGCGAGCGGCGCCAGCAGCAGCCACCGTGGCGGCACGCCGGCCGCTGCCGTCATCCCACAGGCCCGCTCGTCGGCCGTGATCGTGAGCTCGCGCGCACGCAGGCGTGCCAACGGACGATCAGGTGACGCCGCGCGCACCGCGACCGCAGCGACCGTCCCGAACAGCCGGTCGCCACGGGCGCTGGCCACCCGATCACGCAGCGCGCCGATCAGAGACAGCGCATCGACGCCGGGCTGGATACGCAGGGCCGCCCGCGCCGCGCGGCGCACACGTGGAGGTCCGTGCAGGCAGACGCCGACCGTCACGGTCGGCAGGTCATCCCACCCCTGCACGGCCCGGTCCTCGATGACACCGATCAACCAGGGCCACCAGCGGACGGCCCCGTCCGCCCGGCGCCGTCGGTGGTCGTACCCGCTCACGACCGCCACCACCATGAGCGCGGCGATGGCGGCCGTCACCGCTCGTCGTCCGCGTCGTCCCAATGCCCCAGTGACCCCGCGGCGATCGGTGTGAGCGCCGATGTGGCGCCCTGTGCTCCGCGCCGGCCAAGGACCGTCGTCGCCGCGCCGGCGAGCATCGCCGACCAGGTGCCTGGCAGCGCGTCGCGCTCACGCAGCGCCTCGTCCAGCGCAACCGTCGGGGCGAACAGCGCGGGGCCGACGGCGTGACCGCCGGCAACGCCGTTGATCAGCTGCCGCACCGTGCGGCTGAGCTCCGCGCGGGCGGCTGGCGGCGCAGCGGACTGGTTGACGACGGGCAACAGCCGTTGGGGTCGGATGCCGAACTCCAGCAACTCGACCATCGTCCGCACCATCGCATAGATCCCCTTCATGGTCGGCTGACCCACGACGAGGACCACGTCCGCCGCCGTGAGAACCGTGCGCGCGAGCACGTTGCGCTCCTCGACGTCGATCGATCCGCCTTCGGCCTCTCCCTCGACCTCGGGATCCACGTCGGCGACCACGACGTCGAATGCCGTCCGCAACGACCGCAGGGCCGACTGCAGCGAGCCGGCACGGATGCGGGACCAGTGGCGCGCGCGGGGGAGCCCCGGTAGCAGGTAGTAGCCGCGTTCGACGATCCCCAGCGCGGACCGCCGGATCTGGCGATGGTCGGGTGTGCGCTCGGCGTGGAGGTCCACGACGTCGCTGAGACCTGGCTGTGAACCATGCGCGTTGTGCAGCATCGCCTGCTCGGCGTGCAGGCAGCAGTCCGCGAGCAGCACGCGTCGATGCTCGACCGCGAGGCCCTGCGAGAGCGCGATGGCGGTGACGCTGGCACCGGTGCCGCCTGGTCCGGTGACCGCGAACAGGGCAGACTCGCGACGCTCCGGAGGCGCAGCCGCTCGGGGCGACATGACCGAACCCACCGCCCGCAGCAGTTGCGCTCGATCGAACTCCGATGGGAGCACCTCGGCAGCACCCAACCGGACCCAGTCCCTCCGCCGGCGTCGGCCTTCGACGACTACCGGCACGCCGCCACCCGTGGCGATGTCGGTGAGCAGGTCCCGGTCGACCAGGGAAAGATCGCCGTCGAGCAGCACCACCTGCGTTCCGCGGTCCGCGCCCAGTCGTGCCTGGAGATGCGCGACCGATTCGCAGTACGACACGGCGACCTGAACGGCGCCCGACGACACCCATGCAGCGATCCGTTGTGGCCACGACGCCGTGCGGCTGACGAGCCCCAGCACCGCCTGTCGAGGGCGCATCAGACCTTTACCGTCGTATACATCGCAGTGCAATGCCAAATCTCCGGTGTATCATGGCGGGCGATGGCGCAACAAGAAATCACCTGGCTTAGCACGGCTGCGGCCGCCCGACATCTCGGGATCACCCCCAGGACGCTGTACCGGTTGATCGACGAGGGTGAGATCGCGGCGTACAAGTTCGGTCGCGTCATCCGTCTCCAGGAGCGCGATGTGAACGCGTTCATCGAACGCAGCCGAATCGTGCCCGGCTCGCTGGAACACCTGTATCCCGACCCCGCACGATCCAGCTCCGACTAGCGGCTCGAGCGCCCATGGGCGCTTGCATCGCCGCGACACGCGCTGCGCGGCGCAAAGGGCGGAAGCAGCTGCACCGCGGTGCTCATGACGCTGCGGCCACCTCGGTGATCGCCGCGAACCGGACGTGGCAACCGTTGTCGAACCACAGCACGTCATGGCCGATACCCGCGACCCGCCCCCGGTGTACGCCTCCGTCGGACGTGCCGACGACGATCGTCTCGCGCAGCTCGGCCAGCTCGACCACCGCGTCGGCAACGGTGGACGCGCGGATTCCTGCGGGCACGGCACCCGGCTGCGATGCGTCGAGCAGCTCGACCGCGACGACGGCTGACATCACGATGTAGACGACGTCGGTGTCTCCGGCCAACGCGAGCAGATCTGCTCCGGCGGCGACGATCCGACCGCTGTGCGTATGACCGCTGGCTACGCTCAGGCGCACCCGTGCGCCCGAGTCCGCCACGCTGCGACACAGCCCTTCGAAGGTCTGACTCTCGTCCAGCTGCCGCTGCAGCCAGCGGCGGTGACGGCGCGTGTCGACGGCGGTACGAGCGCGCGCCGCACTCACGAACGCCTGAAGCTGGTCATCGCGCACGCGCCGCCCCCGTGGCCCGTCATGCATCGTCGTCGCGAGTCTAGGGTCTCACCGTGGGGCCGCCAGTGTCACCGCCCTGCACGACTGGAGAGGTGCCGCGACGAGGAACCGCGGCGCACAACGGCGGCACTGCAGGCCGCTCCACGCCTGCAACGACGTATCACGCCGATCGCTGCCCGGCGCACGGCTGCTGCGCCCGCTAAACTTGCTTCGTATGCCTAGCACCTGCTAAACAAGCAATACGCGTGGATCGGGGCTCGCATGGCCGGAGTCAAGGGCAGGGTCGTCGTGATCACCGGCGCCGGCGGCGGACTCGGCCGCCAGCACGCACTGCTGTTCGCGCAACAGGGTGCGCGCGTGGTCGTCAATGATCTGGGTGGCGATCGGGAGGGCTCGGGTTTCGGGTCCGACATGGCCGATGCCGTCGTCTCGGAGATCACCAGGGCGGGCGGTGAGGCGATCGCCAACTACGACAACGTCGCCACCGTCGAGGGCGGGGCCGATGTGGTTTCCACCGCTCTCGACGCGTTCGGCCAGGTCGACGTGGTGGTCAACAACGCGGGCATCCTGCGCGACAAGTCGTTTCACAAGATGGCACCGGAGCAGTGGGATGCGGTGTTGCGTGTCCACCTGTACGGCACATTCAATGTGACACGGGCCGCATGGCCGCACATGCGCGAGCAGCAGTACGGCCGCGTCGTGGTGACGACGTCGACCTCCGGGCTGTTCGGCAACTTCGGTCAGGCGAACTACGGCGCCGCCAAGATGGGCATGGTCGGCCTGATCAACACCCTTGCCGTCGAGGGCGCACGCAGCAACATCACAGCCAACGCCGTCGCCCCGCTGGCCAACACCCGCATGACCGCCGATGTCATCCCGGACGACGCGAGGTTGGACCTCGACCCGGCGTATGTGTCCCCGATGGTCGTGTACCTGTGCTCGGAGGAGTGCACCGACACCGGCGCCATCATGATGGCCAGCGGCGGGCACTACGCACGCATCGCCTACATGCAGGCGCAGGGCGTGCAGTTCGACCACGTGCCGTCGGTCGAGGAGATCGCCTTGTCGTGGGAGGAGATCTCCGATCTGACCGACTCGGCGCCAGGGCGCAACCCGCTGGCGTAGCGTTGGTGGTCCGGCAAGCGACAAGGCGTTCCTGTGACCGATGAGCTGTTCGCGACAGACGCCTACGTGCATACATTCGAAGCGATCGTCGAAGCCGTCGACGAGGACGAACGGCTGATCGCACTCGACCGTTCCGCGTTCTATCCGGGCGGAGGCGGGCAGCCGCACGACGTCGGGTCTCTGCAGTGGCACGACGGCTCCGCCGACGTCACGAGGGTCAGGCGGGCGTCGGGCAGGTTGTGGCACGCGATCGCGCCCGACCAGCCGTTGCCCGGCCCCGGCACACAGCTGCAGGGTCACCTCGACTGGGAGCGGCGCCACCTGCTCATGCGCACCCATACCGCGTTGCACATCCTCTGCGGCGTCATCTGGCACGACTTCAAGGTCGCGGTCACGGGCGGCAACATGGAACCCGGCCGGGGCAGGCTGGACTTCGAGCTGCCGCAGATGTCGTCAGAGCTCGGACGGCAGATGGAGGCGCGGATGAACCAGGAGATCCAGCGGGCCCGCGACATCGCCGTCATGTTCGTGGACCGTGCCGCGGCCGACGCCGACCCGGCACTGATCCGCACGAAGGCGAACCTGATCCCCGCGAGCATCGACCCGCTGCGGGTCATCGACATCCGCGGCTTGGACCGCCAGGCAGACGGCGGGACCCATGTCGCGTCGACGACCGAGGTCGGCGCCGTGGAGGTCACCGGTACGGAGTCGAAGGGCAAGGCCAACAAGCGCGTGCGGATCGCTGTCCGCGACCCTGCGGACACCCGCTAGCCGAGCAGCAGCGAGTATCCCGTCGCGCGCACGCCGGGCGCCGGCTCGTGATCCAGCCCGGGGTCGCGCTCGAACCCGAGGCTGTCGTACAGGTCGCGCGCGTTCTCCATCTCCTGGGTGACGGCCAGCACGAGGCGCTTCTTGCGTTCCTCGCGGGTGAGCCGGATGCAGTGCTCCATCAACGTCCGGCCAACGCCGGTGCCACGTTCGTCGGGTGGAACGGCCAGAACCCGGACCGCCGACGCGTCCTCCTGGGCGCCTCTCCAGGCCGGGTATCGCGTCACGGTGCCGACGATGCGTCCGTCCCGCAGGGCGACGAGGAGCTGGGCGTCGATGGTGCGTCCACGGACGTTCGCGATGTCCTGAGCGAACGAGGACCATGCGTCGGGAGCCATCCGCGCGGCGAACTCGCTGTACGCGTCGACGACGAGCGACGCGACGATGTCCAACTCGTCGTCGCGGGCCTCACGGATGGTCAGTTCATCGCTCACAGTGATCCCTTGATCGACGTCTCGCTGTTTGTATCGCCTATCACACACCCTGAAACACCTTGTCCGTCCGACGCAACACCTGCGTGGATCTCAGACCACTGGTAGACAGGGTTCTGCGACGAGCGAAGGGTTGTCCAGGCGATGCGAACGCTGTCACCGCCCATGTGGCGGACTCTGCTCGGATGGCTCGTGGTCGTGGCGTCTGGCATCGGCGTTGCGCTGTGGTGGGCGCCGGGCGACGTGTCGGCCCAGGTGCAGCCCGGCGACCAGATCGGCGACGTCGCCCTCGGCAGCCAGCTGTACGCACAGGCCTGCGCGCAGTGCCATGCCTCGGACGGCAGTGGCGCCACGGTTCCCGGCACCGACAGGATGGCGCCCCCCTTGTCGGGACAGGCTGACGTCACGGCGGCGTACGTCGATCTGGTCATGCGGACCGGCCGCATGCCGCCGGCGGCGAACCCCTTCGACAACCAGCCGCGCGTCGTCGTCTACGACGAGGCGCAGCGACTGGCGATCGTCGCCTACCTCGTCAACGAGTTCGGGATCACCAACAACCTGTCCGAGGTCACGCAGCTGCCCGAAGGCAACGCCGGCAGTGGACAGAACGTGTACGCAACGAACTGTGCGGCGTGCCACGGGTCGACAGGCAGTGGCGGCGTTGCCGGCGGCGGGGCGTGGACGCCCACGGTGACCAACTACGAGCCGGCGACAATTGCCGAGGCCATCAGAGTCGGGCCGTTCCAGATGCCCGCGTTCGGCACCGACCAGATCACCGACCAGGAGGTCGCCGACGTCGGTGCGTTCCTCGAGGAAGTCAGCAGCGAGTCCGGCACGCCGCTGGGCCTGATCGAGCTGAACCCGGTGTTCGCGTCGGGGTTCGTCGCACTGCTCGCGCTGGCGACGATCCTGTCGCTGTTCTGGATCTCGTCGAAACCCACCTGGTTCCCCGATCCCGAAGCGGACGGCGACGACGACCGCAGCGTCCCGCCATCCGCGTCTGTGACGCCCATCGACCCCTCCGACCAATCGTGATCGCGGCGAGCCGCAGGGAGTGGCCATGAGTGGACACGAGAGCGAACCGCGGCGGCCGGACCTGACGATCGTCAGCGAGGAGACGCCTCCGCCCAGCGAGGCGAACGACGCGCTGGTGATCGGCAGCGCGATCATCGCCGCGCTCGCCGGGGTCGGGTTCGCCGTCGCGCTGGCGCTGGGGACGTCCCTCGCCGTGTACGGCTCGGCCCTGGCGATCGGCCTGCTCGCACTGGGCTTCGGCGTCCGCCGGTACTTCAGCGATCTGTTCCCCGACATCGAGGCGGTGGAGCCACGCCATCCGGAACCGGACGCCTCCGAGGAGGCCGTGTCGGCGATCGAACCGTTGGAACGCCGCTCACTGCTGCGCAATGCACTGATTGGCGCCGGCGGCATCCTCGGGCTGGGAATCGTCGGCTCCACCGTCCCGTCGCTGGGCCCGGCTCCGGGCGACACGTTGACGCGCACCGCCTGGCGCCGCGGTACCCGGCTGGTCACCACCGACGGTGAACCGATCCGCGCCGACAACGTCGCGAGCGGCGGCGTGGCAACGGTCTGGCCGGAAGGTGCGATCGACAACGAGATATCGGCCGTCATCCTCGTACGCGTCGGTGATGTCGGCTTCGCCCCACCAACCAACCTCGACTGGGTCGTCAACGGGGAGCTCGTCGCGTACTCGAAGGTGTGTACGCACGCCGGGTGTCCGGTCGGCCTGTTCCGCGAGCAGGACAACGCGTTGTTCTGCCCGTGCCACCAATCGACCTTCGACGCGGTACGAGGCGCGATCCCGACGTTCGGACCGACGGCACGCGCGCTCCCACAGTTGCCGTTGGGCACAAATGCGGAGGGGTTCCTGATCGCGCTCGGCGACTTCAAGGAGCTGGTCGGCCCCGCATACGGATAGCACCGTCAATTACAGTGGGAACCACGGCACGGAAGGGATGCGATGACGCCGCTGTTCGCCAAGCTGTTCGACCAGCTCGACGAACGTCTGCACGTGCGGGGGGACGCACGGAAGGCCGCGAACAAGGTGTTTCCGAGCAACTGGTCGTTCCTGCTCGGCGAGGTCGCCTTGTTCTCGCTGGTCATCCTGGTTCTGACCGGCACGTTCCTGACCTTCTTCTACAGCCCCAACGTCGAGGCGGTCACGTACACCGGAACCAACCCGGTCTTTGCCGGTCGGTCGCTGCCGGCGGCCTTCGAGTCGATCGTGCGCCTGTCCAGCGACATCAACGGTGGCCTGCTGTTTCGTCGCCTGCACCGTGGCGCATCGCATCTGTTCATCGCAACCATCGTCCTGCACATGCTGCGGATCCTGCTGACCGGCGCGTTCCGCAAGCCCCGCGAGATCAACTACTTCGTCGGAATCGGCCTGCTGACGCTGGCGTTCGGTGCGGGCTTCACCGGCTATTCGCTGCCGTACGACTCGCTGGCCGGCACTGGGATCCGGATCGCCTACACCGAACTGCTGTCGTTGCCGCTGATCGGCGATCGGATCGCATTCTGGATCTTCGGTGGCGCGTTCCCGACCGGCGACGTGATCCCACGCTTCTTCGTGCTGCACGTGATGATCCTGCCCGCGGCGCTGATCGGCACGGTCGGCCTGCATCTGTTCATCATCTACCGGCAGAAGCACACGCAGTTCCCCCGACTCGGCGTCGACGGCCACCGGCTCGTGCTGGGCAAGCCGCTGTGGCCGCTGCAGTTCGCCGAGAGCGCCACGCTGTTCCTGTGGACCGCCGGGCTGCTGGCGGCGGCCGCGGTGCTGATCCCATGGAGCGACGTGACGCTGCTCGGGCCCTACGTGCCGGGTGAGGTCGGCAACAACGCCCAGCCCGACTGGTTCCTGTTCTGGCTGGAAGGCGCGTTGCGGATCTTCCCACCGATCGAGTTCGGCGTCCCCGGCGGCATGATCATCTCGGGGCCGTTCGTCGCCGGCGTGGTGCTGCCGGGGTTGATCTTCGCGTTCCTCGGGATCTATCCGTTCATCGAGAAGCGGCGCTACAAGCTCGAGGGCGAGTGGCATGTGCTGCAGAACCCGTTGGAGATCCCGTTGCGTGCCGGCGTGATGCTCGGCGTCTTCAGCGCGCTGCTGATCCTGTCGGCGGCTGCGACCAACGACATCCTGTCGCGCATGCTCGGCATCCCGATCGAAGTGATCACGTGGATCGCCCGCGTCGCCGTGATCGTCGTGCCGGTCGTGCTGGGACTCGGCATCGCCCGCTATGCCCGCCGTCGGCTCGACCGCAAGGGACGGGACGTGCCGACCTCGGAGGTAGAGGAACAGCAGCGGTACATCGCTGCGTAGCGGCCGCTGCACAGCACGCGATCTGGCCCGGCGCCCCGGTGCGGCGGCGGTCGGCCGGACCGGATTTGTCGTATCAGGCGACCGTGGCGCGCCTCGTATTGCAGATGATTTCCACGCAGTTAGCGATCGCAGCCTGCGGGCGCTGCCTACAATCCCGCGATATGACCGCTGATGTGGGGCAGTTGCTGCGCCGGGCAGCCGATGGTGACCGGCCGGCGTGGGACGAGTTGGTCGATCGTTACTCGCGACTGGTCTGGTCGGTGGCGCGGTCGTTCGGCCTGGAGGACGCAACCGCTGCGGACGTCAGCCAGACGGTGTGGCTGCGGCTCGTGGAGCACTGCGACCGGATCAGGGATCCGGAGCGCCTGGCAGGTTGGCTGGCGACGACGACGCGACGTGAGGCGTTGCGCGTTCTGAAGAGCCAGCGCCGGCAGCAGCCATCCGAGATGGTGGCCAACACCCCCGATCGCGTCTCCCCGCAGCCCGACGAGCTCCTCATCGACGACGAGACGTCACGGGCTGTCTTTGCTGCCTTCGGTGAGCTGTCCGACAGCTGCCAGCAGCTCCTGCGTCTGCTGTGTGCAGAGCCCCGCCTGGACTACGCGACCATCTCCGGCGTGATCGGTCGCCCGGTGGGCAGCATCGGGCCGACGCGTGCCCGCTGCCTCGATCAACTCCGTCGGTTGATGGGGAGCCCCAAGCCCGAAGGGAGAGCGGTCACATGAGCGACGACACGGACACCGAGGTACTGCAGGCGCTCCAGCGCATGTTCGACATCGTCGACCCGCCGCCCGCCCACGTTGTCAGCCACGCCCGTGAGGCGTTCGCCTGGCACGGGATCGACGCGGAGCTTGCCGAGCTCGTCTACGACTCGGACACGGCTGCCGTCAGCGGTGTCCGTGGCACTGGCGCGGCCCGACAGGTGACCTTTCGCGCACCGGGGTTGGAGATCGAGGTCGAGGTGGTCTCCGAGCGCGCCCGGGTCGTCATCGGGCAGCTCGTGCCGGCACAGGAAGCCGCGGTCGAACTCCGCCAGGGTGACCGCACCATGCGGACCGACACGGACGCCTTGGGGCGCTTCTCGTTCGATGGTGTTCCCCCCGGCGCGGTCAAGCTGACCGTGCACACCGCGTCCGGTGCACATGTGCAGACCGAGGGGCTGACCATCTGACACGACGCCACGGCCACGCGCCGGCTGAACGGGAGGTCTGAGCCGTCAGGCGGAATCTGCTGGCGGTGGCGGCGCGTCCGCGGCTTCGACTGCAGGGTCACCTGGCGCCGCCTGTGCTCCCCGCCCGGGATTTGGCGGCCCGGCCTGACCACCGGCCTGATCGGGCGGCGGTTGCCCGGGTTCGTCCACGGTGGGTGGGGGCTCGTCCGGTGGCGGATCGCCCTGTGGCGCGGGCAGGGACGGCTCGGGGGCCGGTTCGGGCTCCGGCGGGGGCGCTGACGGCTGCGGGTCGATCGTGGGCTCGTCGTTGGGCTCTGGCTGGGGTTCGGGTGCGGTGGTCGGCGCCGGAGCGGATTCGCCGACGACCTCGAAATCGCCGCTCGGCGCAGGGAAGTCGTTCGGATCGGTGTTCTCGAGGGCCTCGGTCATGTACTCGGCCCACAGCTGCGCGGGAAAGCCCCCACCGGTGGGCGCGCCCGGCATGGCTTCGTTGGAGTCGCGGTACCCCATCCACGTGACGGTGGTCAGATCAGGCGTGAATCCGGCGAACCACGCGTCGGCACCGTTCTGCGTCGTGCCGGTCTTGCCGGCCGCGGGCCGCCCGATCTGGGCGGCGGTGCCGGTGCCCTGGTCGATGACGCCGCGCAGGACGTCCACTGTGGTCCAGGCGACGTCTTCGTCGAGCACACGCCGACGATGCGTTCTGGGTTTGTACAGCAGGTCGCCGTCACGCTCGACCTTGGCGATCGTGCGTGGGACCCGCGACACGCCACCGCTGGCCAACGTGTTGTACGCCGATGCGAGGTCCAGTGGCGTCACCTCCTCGGCGCCGAGCACGATGGACGGGTTGGCGTCGAGCCGCGAGGTGATGCCGGCGTCTTCGGCGAGGCTGGCGATCTGTTCGGGGCCGACGTCGAGCGCGACCTGGGCGAACACCGTGTTGATCGACTTCCAGGTGGCTTCGCGCAGCGTCGTCGATCCGTAGCCGTATCCGCCGTAGTTGGACACCTCCCACCCGTTGGGGTCGCCGCTCTCCTCGGGGCTGAACGTGATGGTCGACGGTCCGTCGAAGCGGCTTTCGGGGGATTTGCCACTGGCGATCCATGCGGCCAGGGCCCACGGCTTGAACGTCGACCCGGGCTGCCGTCCGAGCCTGTCGGGCCCCCCGGTGGCCAGGTTGTACTGGTCGCGAGCGTAGTTGCGACCACCGACCAGGGCCCGGATCGCGCCATTGTCGGGGTCGAGCGACACCAGGGCACCCGTGGGGATCTCGACGTTGTCACCCGCCTGGGCCCGAAGGTCGTCGCGCAACTGGTCGAAGCGCTGGTCGTAGACCTTCTCGGCGGTGCGCTGCATCCGCAGGTTCAGCGTGGTCGTGACCGTCAGCCCGCGGTAGGCCTGATCTTCGCCGAGGCGGTCCGCGAGCTCCTTCTCGACCATGTCCATGAAGAACGAGGCCGTGCCGGACCGCCGTTTGGCTTTGGGCGTCACGGCGGGCTGGTTGGCGCCGAGCTCAGCCGCCTCTGCGTCGCTGATCCACTCGTGCGCGCGCAGCTGATCGATCACATAGCCGTAGCGCTCGGCCGCCCGCTCGGGGTGTTCGACCGGGTCCGACGCGGACGGCGCCGGGATGAACCCAGCGAGCAGCGCCGACTCCGCCAGGGTGAGCTTGCTGACGTTCTTGTCGAAGTAGGCCCGCGACGCGGCCTGAATGCCGTACGCACCACGCCCGAAATAGATGGTGTTCAGGTACCACTCGAGGATCTGGTCCTTGGAGACCTCGCGCTCCAGCTTCATCGCGAGCACCGCTTCCCGCGCCTTGCGCATCGCGGTCTGTTCGGTGTCGCCGGTCACGCTCTTGACGTACTGCTGGCTGATCGTCGACCCGCCCTGACGCACCTCGCCCGACTGGATGTTGCGGAGCGCGGCGCGGACGATCCCGGCCACGCTGACGCCGGGGTGCTCGTAGAACCCCGCGTCCTCGGCGGCGAGCACGGCCTGCCGGGTGTGTTCGGGGATCTGGTCGAGGTCGACGTCTTCGCGCGTCGCCTCGACGTACAGCTCACCGATCTCGCGGCCGCGGACGTCGAGCACGACGGTCGGCGACGTGTCGAGTGAGCTCGGCAGCGGCACGGTGGCCACCGCATAGACGACGGCGCCACCAATCGTGAGCACGATCAGCACGACGACGAGCAGCAGTCCGAACCAGAAGCTGGGGCGGCGATACCACCGTGGGCGACGCCTGGCGCGCGACCGGGACGGCTGGCGCGGCGGACTCCAGCCGGCACGCTCTCGTGCCCGGGTCGTGGGCGAAGCATGCAGTGTCCGCGGCGGGTGCGGCGTGTTCATGAGCAACGAGTCTGCCACCGCAATGGAACGTCGCAGGTACCGGTCGGACAGCTCCGTGCGTGTGCGGACACCCACGTCCACGTCCGATCACGCCGGCTATGCCTGGTGTGCCCGCCCCATCAGGACGCTCTCGTGGAGGTGGTTCCAGCCGCAGGCCAGGCAGCACTCGACCGTGTAGGCAGTGAACGAGTGATGGTCGGCGGCCAGATCCAGCAGCTCCTGCCTGCTCCACACGGGGCTGCCCGACCGTCGTCGCAGGTCCCTGCCGAACACGTAGGTGACCAACCGCAGCGACGAGCTGTCGTCGGCGGGGACCCTGGCCCGCTGATCCGCCAGCTCACAGATCGGGCATTGACGATCACTAGGGGTGCCGATGTTGCGCGCCGCCCGGAGCAGCTCGGGATGCGCGTCGCAGACGTCGCGAACGGAGATCGTGCCCTGCGATACCTGGCGCACGATCGCCCGCTTGGCCATCTGATAGTCCGTCGAGCCCTGCATCTTCGTTACGGGCAAGTGTAGGCGGGTTCCCGACTGCGACTGGGGGCGGGTCCGGGTTCGCCGCCCCATCCTGACCGATCGTTCAGGTTGTTGCGGCAAGACATATCGGCGCGATACATCGGCGCGATAGACTTGCGGTGTCGAACCTCCCATTTCAAGGATCTGCGCGTGCTGGAACTGGCCATCCTGGGGTTGCTCAAGGAGCGCCCGATGCATGGTTACGAGCTGCGCAAGCAGCTCGCCCAGAAGCTCGGTCTGTTCTGGACCGTCTCATTCGGTTCGCTGTATCCGACGCTGAAGAAGCTCGAGCGTCGTGGTGTGGTCGAGAAGGTGCCCAGCGACGCTGAGGAGCGCCTGCGCAGAAAGCAGGAGTACCGCATCACCGACGCGGGGGAGGCGGACTTCCTCGAACTGCTCGGCGAGCTCGACTCCAACACACTGGAGGAAGAGAAGTTTCCGTTGCGGCTGGCGTTCTTCCGCTATCTGCGACCCGAGATCCGGCTGCGCCTGCTCGAGCGACGCCGGTCATACCTTCACGAACGCCTCGCACAGGCCGAGCGCGCCCTTGATCGCGCGCTGCGGCTCCGCGCTGACACCTACACGATCGCGCTGATGCGTCACGGCCTCAACGGCATCAACAACGACCTCGTCTGGCTCGACGAGTTGATCGCCGCCGAACGCGTCCGCATCACCGAGGACCGCGGCGAACCTGACGTCGCCGACGATCCCCGCACGGCAGCGGCGAACCCGCACGACACCACCGGCCCACCGGCGTCACCGACGACGCCGACATCGGGGCGGCAGGAACCTCGAGCCTGATCATCGATCAGCGAGCGGCGCTCCGGCGTCGACGCAAGGAGTACACACGTAATGGGCACACACCGATCAGCATCCCCCGTCCGCGTCGCTGTCGTCGGGGTCGGCAACTGCGCCAGTTCGCTGGTGCAGGGCGTGCACTACTACGCCGACGCCCAGCCCGACGGTGACGTGCCCGGTCTGATGCACGTCGATGTGGGGGGCTATCACGTCGGCGACCTGGAGTTCGTCGCCGCGTTCGACGTCGACGCCAAGAAGGTCGGACGCGACCTGTCGGAGGCCATCGTCGCGCCACCGAACAACACCATCCAGTTCGCGGAGGTGCCGCCGATCGGAGTGGACGTCCAGCGGGGCCCGACGCTCGACGGGTTCGGTGAGTACTACCGCGCCGTCAGCGAAGAGAGCGACGCGGCGGTCGTCGATGTCGCCGAGGTCCTGCGCGAGAGCCGTGCCGACGTGCTGGTCAACTACCTGCCAGTCGGGTCGGAGGCTGCAGCGCGTCACTACGCGGAGCAGGCGCTCGCAGCAGGTGTTGCGGTCGTCAACTGCCTGCCGGTGTTCATCGCCAGCGATCCGGCATGGGCCGACCGCTTCACCGCGGCCGGTGTGCCGATCGTCGGCGACGACATCAAGTCGCAGGTCGGTGCGACCATCACCCACCGCATGCTCACCCGCCTGTTCGAGGACCGGGGCGCGGCGATCGACCGCACCTACCAGTTGAACTTCGGCGGGAACATGGACTTCATGAACATGCTGGAGCGCAACCGGCTGACGTCGAAGAAGGTGTCAAAGACCCAGTCCGTCACCAGCCAGCTCGACGCACCCATCGGTCGCGACAACATCCACATCGGCCCGAGCGATCACGTGCCCTGGCTCGAGGACCGCAAGTGGGCCTACATCCGCATGGAGGGCCGGAACTTCGGCGACGTGCCGATCAGCGTCGAGATCAAGCTCGAGGTCTGGGACTCCCCGAACTCGGCCGGCGTGGTCATCGACGCCGTGCGGTGCGCGAAGCTGGCCCTCGACCGCGGTATCGGCGGACCGTTGCTGGGGCCCTCCAGCTACTTCATGAAGTCGCCACCGGCCCAGTTCACCGACGATGTCTGCCACCGGATGGTCGAGGAGTTCATCGCCGGGCCGATCGGTGACTTCGCCGTCGATCTGCCGGAACACGCGACGCGCTGAGACCTCCGCCCCGGTCACCGACGAGCCCGACCCGACTGATCGGGGCGTAGCGCCAGGCCAGGCAGGCATCGACCGCGGCGGCCGGCAGCGTACCGAAGGCGCGGCTGTCGGTGCTGGCCGCGGCGTTGTCGCCACGGACGTCGACCGCGTCGCCGTCCACGGCGTGCACGCGCTTGAGCAGGGCCCGGTGGGGGGCGCGCGGGTCGCCGACCATGACCAGTTGCCCCACTCGTGGGTTCCGGTGGGTGCGGATCAGCACCAGCCGGTCTCCCGGCGCGAGCGTCGGCAGCATGCTCGGTCCGGCGACGAGCGCGTGCCGGACGGTCCGCCGCGCCCAGACGACGGCGGTCGCGACACCGAGCACCATGATTATCGGACGGAGCACACGGATACCCTACGGGTCCGAATGACGTGACCGGCGCTTCCGAGGGTTCCAAGGAGTCTGAAACCGATGAACATCACCACCCGACTGCTCGCGATGATCGACCGTGTGGCGGCGCCCACCACGGTCCACGCCCACTGCGACATCCCGTGCGGCATCTATGACCCGGAGCAGGCGCGGATCGAAGCCGAGTCCTGCTACAAGATCGCCCAGAAGTACCAGGACTCCGACGACGAGACGTTCCGCCAGCGGTGCGTCATTGTCAAGGAGGAGCGCGCAGAGCTCGCCAAGCACCACATCTCGGTGCTGTACAGCGACCGCTTCAAGCCAGATCACCTCGACCAGTTCCCCAACCTGCAGGACACTTTCTGGCGCGCCCTGAAGCAGTGCTCCGAGGTCAAGCGGAGCATGGATCCGGCCGAGGGTCGCAAGCTGCTCGACCTCGTCGACGAGATCGACGACATGTGGAAGAAGACCGGCGGTCTTGAGGAGACACGGGTCAGCGGGCGGCCCGGCTAGGGTCAGCTGTACGTCGCGCGGGTCCCGTCGCACGACGGGACCCGCTGTCGTTTCGCCGACGAGATCACGCATGCCTCCACCTCACGGATCGACCGCACTTCGTCGGCTCGCCCGCGCCGCGGGCGTGGCGGATGCCTACAGCGCGTCCGGTGCCACACATCGCCCGCCGGACTCCACGCTGCGCGCGGCGCTCACCGAACTCGGGCATCCCTGCGCCGACGACGAGGCCGCGATGAGGTCGTTGCGCGCGCTGCGACGGCGGCCATGGACCCGGCCGATCGACCCGGTCGCCGTCGTCTGGCGCGGCGCCGCCGCCTCCGGGCGCGGCACGCACGTCACGATCAGCTGTGCAGCAGACGTGCGTCCGCGGTTGCGACTGACGCTCGAGGACGGCTCCGTCGCTCGGTTGCCGGCCGTGTCGTGGGGCGGCCGTGTCGATCTGCCGGGAGGCGCGCGGAGACGTGGGACGGTCGCGCTGGCCGCCGATCTGCCACTCGGATATCACCGGCTCACGCTCGACGACGACCGGCCGGCCGCGACGTGCACGGTCGTGGTGGCACCCGCCCACGCCCCGCTGCTCGGGGACGCGCGGCGCTGGGGCTGGATGCTCCAGCTCTACGCGGTCCGGTCGCCGGCAAGCTGGGGACAGGGCGAGTTCCGCGACCTGGCTGCAGTGACCGAGTGGGGCGCGCGGCACGGCGCCGACTTCGCGCTGATCAACCCGGTACACGCGTGCGCGCCGGTCACGCCGGTCCAACCGTCGCCGTACTCGCCGACCAGCCGGCGGTTCTTCAACCCCTGCTACCTGCACGTGCCGGACGTCGAGGAGTTCTCGGCGCTGGCTCCAGACGAGCAGGAGCGCTGGCGCACGTTGCCGCACGGGCTGTCGCCCGACAGCGAGCGCATCGACCGCGATGCCGTCTGGCGTGTCAAACGTGCGGCGCTGTGGCGGCTGTTCGGGCTGTCCGGCGCCCCACGACGGGCACAGCTGGCGGAATTCCGGGACGAACGGGGCGCCGCACTCCAACGGTTCGCAGTCTTCTGTGCCATCGCGGAGCACCACGGCGTGCCGTTCGAGCGCTGGCCGGAGCCGCTGCGCGATCCCCGCCACCACGCCGTGGACCGGTGGGCCCGGGACCACGAGGACGTGGTCGCGTTCCACGCGTGGCTGCAGTTGCTGTGCACGCGCCAGCTGCGGGCGGCGCAGGAGCGGGCAACCACCGCGGGCATGGCGGTGGGCATCATCCATGACCTGGCGGTCGGAGTCGATCCCGGCGGCGCCGACGTGTGGTCGTTGCCGGGCGAGTTCGCCCGTGCGATGGGCGTCGGCGCGCCGCCGGATGCGTTCAACCAGCACGGCCAGAACTGGGCGCAGCCACCGCCACTGCCCGATGTCATGCGTGCCCGCGGCTACCGGACCCTGCGCGAAACCCTCGCGGCGGCGTTGACCGCCGGCGGTGGGCTGCGGATCGACCACATCCTGGGGCTGTCGCGCCGGTTCTGGATTCCCGATGGCGCCAGTCCTTCCGAGGGCACCTACGTGCGCTATCCCGCCGAGGAGCAGTTCGCGGTCGTGACGCTCGAGGCTCACCGCGCCGACGCGATCGTGATCGGCGAGGACCTCGGAACGGTCGACGACCGGATCCGCCGGCTGATGCGCCGGCGTGGCGTCGCCGGCAGCGCGGTCCTGTACTTCGAGGTCGACGAAGGGCGCCGGCGACCTGCGAGCCGCTACCCGCGGGACGCCCTGGCGTCCGTGACCACCCACGACCTTCCCACCGCGACCGGCTGGTGGGACGGATCGGCGCTCGTGCTACGCGAGGAGCTCGGACTGCTCGTCGAGCCGCGTGCGGTGGCTGAGCGGAAACTGGTCGACGAGCACGACTCGTTGCTCGAGCTGCTGCGAGCGCACGACTGCCTGGGAGCCGACGACGGTGACGTCCGAAGGCGTGTGCTCGCCATGTACCGGTTCCTGGCGTCGACTCCCACCAGGTTGGTGGCGGTGGCGCTGTGGGACGCGGTGGGCGATCCGCGGCCGCCCAACGTGCCCGGCACCGTCGACTCGTATCCGAACTGGCGGCTTCCGCTGGCCGTTCCCACGCCTGGAGGCTGGCAGCCGCTCACGACCACAGACCTCGAGGCATCCGCTGCCGTCGAGGCGCTGGTGGCGGTCGTCGACCGCTGAGACCGAGTCGCGTCGCCGCCGGGCGGTGCCGACGACCGCCCGCGCGCCAGACGGACGCGAGCAGCGCGAGCGTCAAATCCGTCTGCACGGCCCCTGGCGCGACTGCACGGAGCTTGATCCGGCGGTGGACATGCCGATCGGATCACAGTACTTGTACTAAGAGCCACCCTGGTACTACCTTGCGTCAAACGTTCGGAGCAGGTCCACCGACGACCCGGTGGATCGGCTCCGCCGGACAAGAGACTCAGCCAGCGGAGAAACAAGGCGGAGCGTGTGACGGCACATTGGTTGCCGGACGACGAAGCGGCCGCCCCGGTACTCGTCGTTGACGACGACCAAGCGATCCGCACGCTGTTCGTCAGCGTGCTGCGTGCAGCGGGAGTGCGCGCGATCGCTGTCGCGACCGGGGACGAGGCACTCGCAGTCCTGGAACAACGCAAGATCGCGGCACTGCTGCTCGACAGCAACCTTCCCGACGCGTCGGGGGCCAATCTGCTGCAGATCCTGCGCGAACGTGAGGACTCCCGAACCCTGCCAGTGATCGTCGTGACCGACGAGTCCGACATCGACCATCGCGTGACCGCCCTGGAGTCTGGCGCCGACGACTACCTGACGAAGCCCATCCACGTGCAGGAGCTCGTCGCGCGTGTCCGGGCTCAGCTGCGCGGGCAGGCTGAGTGGCTGAGTGTGCTCGGCAAACGCATGCGCGAGCGAAACCAGGTGCTGAGCGCCCTGACCAGGGGGCGCCCGTCACACTCGCCATCCGAGACGGCAGAGATGATCTGCTCCCGCCTTGCCCAGCTGCCCGGTCTCGACGGCAGCGGTGTCTATGCGTTCATCGGTGACGGCGCCATCATCCCGCTCGCACTCCACGGCACCTACGCACCGCAGATCCGGATCGGGCGACCGTTGCCGGCGTCGCTGGCGACACGCCTGCGGGACCGGGCGGGCACCGGCCCGTGGTCAGAGCGCGCAACGCCGGCCGTAGGCGGCACGATGCCGTCAGCGCACCCGGTGGGATCACACGGCGAGACGGCGTGGGCACCGCTGCGCTCGCGGGGCGACCTGCTGGGGCTCCTCGCCGTGACAGGCAGCGACTCGACCGGCGACGTGTTCGGTCGCAGCCTGTCGCTCGCGATCGACGTGTCGGCCGTCGCCGCCGCGTTGCTCGCGCCGTCGCTGCAGAGCTGGAGCCAGACCGAGACGTTGCGCAGCGCGATCAGGCAGATCATCGACCAGCACACCTTCTCGACGGTGTTCCAGCCGATCGTCGAGCTCGACACGATGCGGGTGATCGGTCACGAAGCGCTCACGCGCTTCCACGACGGCACCAGCCCCGAGCTGCGGTTTGCCGAGGCCGCCGAGGTCGGGCTGGGAGTCGCGCTCGAAGTCGCCACGATCACCAACGCCCTCACGGCTCTGCGGGCGCTTCCCGAGGTCGGCATGATCAGCGTGAACGTGTCGCCGTTGGTGCTGGTTGCGTGCCCCGACCTGGGGGACATCCTGTCGCTCGCCGACCGTCCCGTGGTGCTCGAGCTGACCGAGCACGATCGCATCGACGACTATCCGCGGGTCCGCCAGGCCGTCGATGCGCTCGGCCCTCAGGTCCGGCTGTCGGTCGACGACGCGGGGTCGGGCTACGCGTGCCTCACCCACGTGCTCGCACTCCGGCCGGCGTTCACGAAGCTGGATCGCGGCTGGGTGCATGGGATCGCCACGGATCCGGTCCGCCAGGCTCTGGTGGCCGGGCTCCAGCACTTCGCGCAGCGCAGTGGCTGCCGGTTGATCGCCGAAGGCATCGAGACGGCCGAGCAGCTCGACACGCTGCGGGGGCTCGGAGTGGCGTTCGGGCAGGGCTTCCTTCTCGGGGCGCCGAAGCCCGCGCAGGGCGAGCACCTCGTGGAGTCGGCGCTCAGCTGATGTCGCGTGCCCACTCGTCGAGCAACGCGTAGCCCTCCTCGGCACTCAACGGTCCGCGTTCGATCCGTGCCTCCAACAGGTACTTGTACGCGCGTCCGACGGTCGGCCCCGGCTCGACGCCGAGATGCTCCATGATCTGGTGACCGTCGAGCGGGGGTCGCAGCGCCGACAGCTCCTCCTCGCGCTGCAACTCGACGATGCGACGCTCGAGGTCGTCCATCGCCTGACCCAGCGCGTCCGCCTTGCGTTGGTTCTGCGTCGTCACGTCGGCGCGGGTCAGCCGGTTCAAGCGCCGCAGCTGGTCCGGCGAGCCGGCGTCACGCACGTAGCGGCGTACGGCGGCGTCGGTCCAGCCCTGTTCACGGTAGCCGTGGAAGCGCAGATGCAGGGCCACCAGCTGACCGACCTGTTCGACCGTCTGCTTGGGATAGCGCAACTCGCTCAGGCGCGCCCGCGCCATCCTGGCGCCGACGACCTCGTGATGGTGGAACGTCACTTTGCCACCTGACGCGAAACGCCGGGTCGCTGGCTTGCCGATGTCGTGGAGCAGCCCGGCGAGCCGGAGGACCAGATCCTCGGCAGGGCACCCCGCGACGACCGCGAGCGTGTGCGCGTACACGTCCTTGTGGTGGTGTGCCGGGTCAGCCTCCATCCGTAGTGCGGGCAGCTCCGGCAGGAACTCGTCGGCCAGGCCGGTCTCGCACAGCAGATCCAGGCCGCGCGCGACGGCGGGCGCGACGATCAGCTTGCTGAGCTCGTCGCGGATTCGTTCCCGGCTGATGGTCGCCAGCTCTGTCGCCATGGCGGTCGCGGCCTTGCGCGCCTCGTCGTCGACCTCCACGTCGAGCACAGCGGCGAACCGGGCCATGCGCACCATGCGCAGTGGATCGTCCCCGAAGCTGGTCTCCGCCGCCAGCGGCGTGCGCAGCCGCCCACGCCGCAGGTCCGCCAGCCCACCGAAGGGATCGACGAACCGCCGGTGCACCAGGTCGACCGCCATCGCGTTGCACGTGAAGTCGCGGCGCGACAGGTCCGTCGTGATGTCGTCACCGAAGCTGACTTCGGGATGCCGCGAACCGACCTGGTAGCTGTCGGACCTGAAGGTAGTGACCTCGAACGTCCTCGTGCCACGCTTGGCGCTCACGGTCCCGAACCGGGCTCCGGTCAGCCAGATCCGATCGACCCAGCCTCGCAGCAGCCGCTCGGTCTGCTCGGGGCGCGCAGACGTCGCGAGATCCAGGTCGCCATCGGAGCGGCCGCCCAGCAGCGTGTCACGGACCGTGCCGCCGACGAGGAACAGCTCGTGGCCAGCCGCGGAGAAGCGGCTCGCGAGCTCGTCGGCTTCAGGGTAGACGGCGACGAGCTCGGCGAGCTGGCGCTGGTGGTCGGCATCGGCCATGGTGCGCCATGGTAGTCGGCGCCCGGACCCCGTTGCGCAAGCCGGGCCCCCCGGGACGGCCGTCACATGCCGACGGCGACGCCCCGGGCCGCGATGCGGAAGTCGTGCGGGCTCGTTGCCGCGTCCAACGCCGCTTCCATCGCGATCTCACCCTGGCTCAACAGGGTCAGGAGGTGCTGGTCGAACGTCTGCATGCCGTAGTACTCGCCATCGGCGATCGCGTCCGGCAGCTGGTCGGTCTTGTCCGAATCCAGCACGAACTCGCGCATCCGCAGGCTCATGACCAACACCTCGACGGCGGCGACCAGCCCGCCTTCGATGCGCGGCACCAACCGCTGGGAGACCACGCCCTTCAGCGACTCGGCGAGCGCGATCCGCGTCTGTTCCTGCTGGTGCGGCGGGAACAGGTCGATGACCCGGTTGACGGTCTGCGCCGCATCCGTCGTGTGCAGGGTCGACAGCACCAGGTGCCCGGTCTCGGCCGCCTGCAGAGCGGCGCTGACCGTCTCGGTGTCGCGCATCTCACCGATGAAGATGACGTCAGGGTCCTGCCGGGCAACTGCCCGCATCGCTGTCTGGAAGTCGTTCGTGTCGACGCCGATCTCGCGCTGATCGACGATGGCCAGGTTGTCGGGGTGCAGGATCTCGATCGGATCTTCGATCGTCACGATGTGGCAGCGCCGGGTCGCGTTGATGTGGCCGAGCATCGCCGCCGTGGTGGTGGTCTTTCCGGACCCCGTCGGACCGGTGACCAGCACCAGACCGCGGTGCTCCTCCGCGAGCCCGCGCACCGCTGCCGGCAACTCCAACTCGTCCAGCGTCTGGCTGCCGTCGCGGACGCGACGCAGGACCAGACCGGCCGAGCCGCGTTGCAGGAACGCGGCGACGCGAAACCGGGCGAGTCCGGTAACCGAATAGGCGAAGTCAGCCTCGCCGCAGCGCTCGTACTTCTCGCGCTGGCTGTCCGGAAGGATCTGTTCCACGAACCCGGCGGTGTCCCGCGGAGTGAGCTGTGGCAGGGCGTCGACCTGTCGGAGGGTGCCCGACACCCGGATGTAGGCCGGGCCGCCGGCCTTGAGATGCAGGTCCGAGCCGTCCCACTGCTCGGTCAGTCGCATGTAGTCCACTAGGTCTGGCACGATCGTCCTCACACTCATCGGCTGACACAGGCGTCGAGGTTCTGTCGGCCGACCCGCGTGATATCGGAGGGTTCTGCGGGGCGAATTATCCTTGCTCGACATGCTTGCTCGGTTGCACGCTCCGCCACCAGTGCCCGGCAGCCGACTCGTCGGCCCGGCGGCGTGAGCGATCCCGGAGCAGCGACGGAGGCGCACCCGGCCCAGGAAGACTGGCGTTCGTCACGCAACTCGGCCCTCGTGGCCGCGGGAATCCTGCTGTCGCGCATCTCCGGACTCGCGCGCACGGCGGTCATCGCCACGTTCCTCGGGGTGGGCGCGGTCGCCGACGCGTTCCAGGCGGCCATGCGGATCCCCAACCTGTTGCAGAACCTCCTCGGTGAGGGGGTGCTGTCGGCGTCGTTCATCCCGGTGTACAGCCGGCTGCTCGCGCAGGGACGGCAGGAGGAAGCGGGACGCGTCGCCGGGGCCATCGCCGGTCTGTTGATCGCACTGACCGGAGTCCTGACGCTGATCGGAGTCCTGCTGGCAGGTCCGATCACGCGGGTGATCGCCATCGGATTCACCGGCCGCACCCTGGAACTGACCGTGTCGCTGACCAGGATCCTGTTTCCGGGGGTCGGCTTCCTGGTCCTCTCGGCGTGGTGCCTGGGTGTGCTGAACAGCCACCGGCGGTTCTTCCTGTCCTACGTCGCTCCGGTGATATGGAACGTGACACAGATCGCAGTCGTGGTCGTCGCTGCCCTGCTGCTCGCCGACGGTGACGTGGTGTCGGGTACCGCGCCGAACGCGGTTCTCGAGCAACTGGCGGTTGCGCTCGCGTGGGGGGTCGTGGCGGGTGGCGTCCTGCAGTTCGCGGTGCAGCTTCCCGCAGTGCTGCGATCGGCCGGACCGCTGCGACTGTCTCTCGACGTCCAACTCGCGGGTGTGCGCAGGGCCGTGCGCTCGTTCTGGCCCGTGGTGGGCGGTCGCGGTGTCGTCCAGGTGATGACCTACATCGACATCGCCCTGGCCAGCCTGCTCGCCGTGGGCGCCGTGTCGGCGCTGGAGTATGCGACGCGGCTCGCGCTGCTGCCGATCAGCCTGTTCGGCATGAGCGCCGCCGCATCAGAGCTGCCTGCATTGTCCTCACTTGACATCCACGAGCGTGCGGCGGTGGCACACAGGCTCGCGCCGACGTTGGCGCGCATCGCGTTCTTCGTCGTGCCGACGATCGCGGTCTTCGTCGTCATGGGCGATCTGCTCTACGACGTCGTCCTGCTGCCGCTGGCGGCACGTCTGGTGTGGCTGGTCCTGCTCGGCTCGACCGTCGGCCTGCTGTCCAACACCTCCTCGCGGCTGCTGCAGTCGGCGCTGTACGCCGGCGGTGACACCAGGACCCCGGCCCGGTACGCGATCCTGCGTGTGGTCGTCGCATCGGTGGTCGGCGCCGTGCTCATGCTGCAGTTCGACCGCGTCGTGCTGACCGACGCCGGCTTCGCGGTGCAGGGCACCCTACCGGCGTTCATGCCTCTACCACCCGCGGAACGCGCGACCGATCCGACCGAGGCGCTGCGCCTGGGGGCGGTCGGACTCGCACTGGCCGCCGGGGCGTCGTCATGGATCGAGTTCGGTCTCCTGCGCCGGTATCTGGCGCGGCGCCGCACGATCGCCGTGCGGATCGGCGGCGGCTTCCTCGCACGCACCAGCCTCGCCGGCGTGCTCGCGGGTGCGGCCGGGTTGGGTGCGCGCGTGCTGCTCGGCGGGCAGCCCCTCCCGTTGCTGCTTCCGGCCACGGCCGCCGCGATCGGTGTGACGTACCTGGCGGTTGCAGCCGCGCTCGGCCTTCCACAGCTCGCCGACATGCGCCGGATGGCATCGCGCGCGCTGCGGTGACGGGCGGCCGCGATAGCCCATCCGGCGCGACCAGACGGCTTACGCCACCGCCCGAGCGGCCGACGAGCCGCGCATACCGCCGATTTCGTCTTCTGTGGGAGTCGACACATGGACCTCGCGTCCGAGCGGGGCGTGGCACGGCTCACCACCGCTGCCCGCCTGGCAATCGTGATGGTGATCCTGGCCGTCATCACGTTCGATCTGAGCGCCATCGTCGTCAACGTCTTCCAGCTCGACGAGCTCAGTCAGCGCGCCGCGCAGTCGGCCGCGGCCGCCTGGCGGGACGCCCCGACCGCGGCCGTCGTCGAGACGGCGGTCGCCAACGAGGTCGCCGACGTCGACAACGTGCAGATCGACCGGATAGCGCTGGACAACAAGGCGGTGTGGGTGACGCTGCGGCGGCCGCCGCCGGTGCTCGTACTCGACAAACTCCCACCGGTGCGGCGACGTATCGACATGTCCATCACCCAGCAGGCCGAGCTCCATCCGTCGGGCCTGTGAGGAAGCATTTGCGCCGTTCTCCCGCGAAGTAGACTCGGTCACTGGTTCAGCCACACAAGCGGGTCTGTTGGTCTGGAGTGAGCAACCGAATGCAATTGGGCGTTCGAGCACTGGTCGAGGCCCTGGATCGTCGTGTCCGCCGCCCACCGCCCTCGCCTGCCACGCAGCCGACGTGCGCGCCCGGCCCACCGTTGCGCGCCTGCACCCCGTGACATGAGCGACGACGTCGACCGCACCGGGGTCCTGACCGGGGGAGGTCCCGAGCCGGATCCCTCGTTGCCTCCCCGCGTGCTCAGCGACCGTTACCTCCTCGAGGAGCGCATCGCCATCGGCGGCATGGCCACCGTCTGGCGTGCCCACGACGAGAAGCTCGCGCGGACCGTCGCCGTCAAGCTTCTCCACAAACACCTGTCGAACGACCGTGACTTTCGTGAGCGCTTCCGTCGGGAAGCCGTCGCCGCGGCGAAGCTGGCACACCCCGGCATCGTCGGGATCTACGACACCGGACGCGACGGCGACTGGGTCTATCTCGTCATGGAGTTCGTCCAGGGCGTCACGATGCGTGAGGTCATGGTCCAGTACGGCTGCCTCGAACCGGGCCTGGCCGCAAGCATCGGCATGCGTGTCGCATTCGCTCTCGACTTCGCGCACGAGCGCGCGCTGGTGCACCGGGATGTGAAACCAGCCAACATCCTCCTCGGCCAGGAAGGCGCGGTGAAGGTCGCCGACTTCGGCATCGTCAAGGTCGAGCACACACGCAGCGAGTTGACCAGGACCGGCATGGTGCTGGGGACCGCCGCGTACGTCGCACCGGAGCAGGTCGAGGACGGCACGGTCGACGGTCGCGCCGACCAGTACTCGCTGGGCTGCGTCCTCTACGAAGCGCTCAGTGGGCAGCAGCCGTTCTCGGCGGTGTCGACGGTCGCCATCGCCGCGCAGCGGCTCGACCATGAGCCGCTGCCTCTGCGGTCGCTGCGCGCCGACGTGCCCCGCGAGCTCGACGACGTCGTGATGCATGCGCTGGCGCGCGACCCCGAGGCCCGGCATCCGAACTGCCGTGCGTTCGCCGAGGCGCTCGAGCCGTGGGCGCGCGATGACGAGGTGCTGACGCAGGCCACACAGATGCTCGTGCGCGGCGAGTCGCTCCCCGAGGCCGACGAATCGCCGTACCTGTCCCAGCCGATCAACAGTCGGTCATTCCTGCGCAGCGAGGGCCGCTGGCTGGCGTCGGTGCTCGCGCTGGTGGTGCTGTCGGCGCTGCTGACCGCCGTCGGTGTCGCCACGGGCGTGTTCGAGATCCGTGGCGTTCCCAGCCTCACCGCGACCAGCAACGACGAAGCCTCGGCGCCGGCGGTGACGCCGCAGGAACTCAAGATCGCGGGTCTGTCGACGCTGGACCCGGACGGCTCGCCACCGACGGAGAACGATGATCTGCTCAGCGATCTCGTCGACGCCGACCCAGAAACCCGATGGCGCACGAACACCTACAGCTCCGCGGACTACGGCAACCTCAAGGAGGGGCTGGGGATCGTCATCGACCTCGGCGAAACGGCGCAGCTGACGGCGCTCACGCTCGAGACGCCGAGCCCGGGAATCAGCTACGACATCCGGGTCGCCGACGAAGCACTTGCCGATCCGGAAGCCTGGCGGACCGTCGGAGAGGTGCGAGGCTCGGTCAGCCGACCGGTCATGACGTTCGAGAACGAGCGGATCGACACGCAGTACCTGATGATCTGGATCATCGCGCCGCTCGTACAGTACGACCGTGGTTGGAGTGCCGCGTTCTCCGAGGTCTCGATCGAGGGCATCCGCTCCTGACAGGCGGCCGCCGACGCCATGGTGAACGACGATGAACTCGTGGTCCGCGCGCGGGCAGGCGACCACGCGGCGTTCGACGAGCTCGTGGACCGGCACGCCGACCACGTGTACGCCATCTGCTGGCGGTACTTCGGCAACGCCCACGATGCCGAGGACGCGGCGCAGGCAGCGTTCATCGCCTGCTACCGCGGCCTGTCGAAGTTCCGTGGTCAAGCGGCCTTGTCGACGTGGCTGTACCGCGTCGCCACGAACGCCTGCCACGATCTCGCCCGCCGTCAGGCACGACAGCCCCGCACCGTGCCGCTGGATGACGAGCGGGGCCGTCCGTCACGTGAGCCGTTCGACCAGGCGGCACTCGACCGCCTCGCCGCCGCGGAGCTCCAGCCGCAGCTGCTCGACGCGCTGCGGCAGCTGGACGCCGCGCAACGCCACGCCGTGGTGCTGCGCGACGTCGTCGGTGCCAGCTACACGGAGATCGCCCACATGCAATCGGTGGCGGTCGGCACCGCCAAGTCCCGTGTCCACCGCGGTCACGCGCGCCTGGCCGAGATTCTGCAGCCCGTTCGGAACCAAACCGGGGGTCGGCGCACTCCAACAGGGCAGGACGAATCGTAGATGAGTGACGCCCGCGAGCATGACACCGACGCCCTCGGCGAGGGTGAACTGCTGGCTGCCTACCTCGACGGCCAGACCGACGACGTCACGACGACCCGGCTCGAGCGCAGGCTCGCGCTCGACCCCGACCTGGCGGCCCGGCTCGATGCGCTCGCGGCGACCCGGGCCCAGTTGCAGCGGCTGGCGCAGGTTGAAATGCCCGACGACGCTCGGCAGCGGCTGCGGGCGCGGCTGATCCGGGAGCGCGAGGAGCAGACACCCGCCGCCGTTGTGCGGCGGCGTCGCCCGCGGTGGACGCCACGGCTCGCACCGCTCGCGGCCGCCGCAGCGGTCGTGCTCGTCGTCGTGGTGGGCCTGGCGTCGGTCATCCCGGGCACTGTCGAGCAGGGCGCCGAGGAGTCCGCGGACGGGTCGGCAGATTCCGTCGAGCAGGCGGCCGGCGCCGCGGACGCCGAACCGCCGGCGGTGTCCGATCCGGCGGCCCAGAACGACGCGGCCGCCAACGGCGCCGCGGAGGCCGAACCGCCGGCGGAGGCCACTCAGGGCCGTGTCATCAAGCCGCCGGCCGCCGTGGACGGTGACGCGGAGATCGCTGCGAGGGCCGAGCGTCTGCTCCAGGACCCGCCGGTCAGCCTCGGAGCCCGCGAGCGGCGACTGCGCCGTCGCGCCGGTCTACCGTCGGACGTGACCTGTGTGGCCGACCTGGAAGCATCGACCGTCGACCTCATTGCCGAGGACGGCCGCGTCGCGCTTGCCGTGTTGCTCGACGAGGAGGCCGGTCAGATCGTGCTGCTCGATCCAACGACGTGCGCACCGATCCGCATGATCTCGACCAACCGCTAGACATCCCGTAGCGCCTAGCTCTGCAGTCCACGCAGTGACAGCCAGACCGCCACCGGGTAGGCGAGGATGATCAGGCCGCCCAACGGCAACAGGCTGCCGAACGCGGCGATGAAGCCGACGGCGATGGCGACCGCCGCCAGCGCCATCGCGATCCCGCGGAACGGCTGCTGGCTCTGGCCTCGCGCACCCCACTTGACGACGCGTCCAATGGCGAAGCCGAGCAGGCCCGCCAGGATCAGCCCGCCGAACCCGACGGCGGCCAGCAGCTGCGCATACACGACGCCGCCGAGCAGCGCCGCCGGCACGCCACCAGCGATCACGCGCACGTAGTGCTCGGGCTTGCCACGTGCGCGCGCAGACCGTGGCGTCATCGCGCAGCGCGGGCATTTCTGACCGACCGCAGCAGTGCGCATGCAGCGTGTGCAGATCGGGTCACCGCACGTCGAACACGAGATCCTCGTCTCGGTATCGGGATGATTGACGCAGGTCTTGACGATCTCAGCCACAGCACCACCCTAGATGCAGGCCGGTCGGCCACCAACCACCGTGCCACGTCGATGGCCGACACTGGCCAGGCCGCCCTCACGCGGGAGGGAAGCGGAATATCCTGCACCGGGATCCGCGTTGCACGAGGTGTCGGGAATCAACGCCACACGAGGGGAATTGACCACCACATGAGCGACGACGTGGTGCACGACGTCATCATCATCGGCTCCGGACCGGCCGGTCTGACAGCCGCGCTCTACGCGGCACGTGGGTCGCTGCGACCACTCATGATCGAGGGTCGCGCGGCTGGCGGGCAGTTGATGCTGACCACCGATGTCGAGAACTATCCGGGGTTCCCCGACGGTGTGATGGGGCCCGAGCTCATGGCCGACATGCGCAAGCAGGCCGAGCGGTTCGGGACGACGTTCCTGTCCCAGGACGTCGACGAGGTCGACCTCACCTCCGGCCCGCCGTTCGTCGTCCGGGTCGGCGGTGACACGCACCGCGCGAAGACCATCATCATCTCGACCGGCGCGAAGGCCCGGTGGCTCGACCTCCCCAATGAGCAGCGCCTCATCGGCAAAGGCGTGTCGAGCTGCGCCACCTGCGACGGCTTCTTCTTCCGCGACCTCAAGCTCGTCGTCGTCGGAGGCGGTGACTCGGCCATGGAGGAGGCGACGTTCCTGACCAAGTTCGCCAGTGCCGTCACCGTCGTGCACCGCCGCGACGAGCTGCGTGCGTCGAAGGTCATGCAGGATCGAGCGTTCGCAAACGACAAGATCGACTTCGTGTGGAACGCGGTCGTCACCGACGTGTTCGGTGACGACAAGGTGAGTGCCGTCGAGTTGACGGACACGATGACCGGCGAGCGGCGGCGGCTCGAGACCGACGGCTTGTTCGTCGCCATCGGGCACGACCCGGAGACCAGGATGTTCGACGGCCAGGTCGAGCTCGACGATCAGGGCTACATCGTCGTCGACGAACCGAGCACCCGCACCAGCGTGCCCGGGGTGTTCGCGGCGGGTGACGTGGTCGATCACACGTACCGGCAGGCCGTCACAGCGGCCGGAATGGGGTGCAAGGCCGCAATCGATGCCGAGCACCAGTTGGGGATCGACGCCCACAACTGGTAGTCGCCGGCTCAGTGGCGAGCGGCAGCCCAGGTACGGGTCCGGGTTCGCCGTGGGGCCGGACGCAGCGGAATAATCTCACGCAGCTCCCCGTTGGACCGCCCGACATTCTCATTGGAAAGGCAGAAGATTGAGCAACGCCACCGCCGTCACCGAGACCAGCTGGGAGACAGAGGTACTCCAGGCAGACACGCCGGTGCTGGTCGATTTCTGGGCCGAATGGTGTGGCCCGTGTCGTATGGTCAGCCCAATCGTTGAAGAGGTCGCAGCAGAGCACCCCGACAGCCTGAAGGTCGTCAAGCTCAACGTCGACGACAATCCGGACATCGCTCGCAAATACCGCGTGATGTCCATCCCGACGCTGATGGTCTTCGCCGATGGCGACGAGCGCAAGCGGATCGTGGGCGCACGAGGCAAGGCGCAGCTGCTCAACGAGGTGTCGGAGTTCATCGGATAGCCAGTTTGCGGCGCACGGCCGGCGCCCGGCGCATGCGCCGACAGACTCGGCCGGCGCGCGCTCACCAGCGATCGACGTGTCGACCGCGAAGGCGGTAACGTCTGGCCCGTGGATGCAGATTCAGGACTCGGCCGCGGCGCGGAGGGACCCGAGGTAACTGACGTTCAGCGACGTCTCATCCGGCTGCGCATGGACAACGTCGCTGTGAGCGGAAGCTTTGACTTCGAAACCGAACGGGCCGTCCGCCAGTTTCAGCGCATGCGCGGGCTGCCGGCTGACGGCGCCATCACCGAAGAGACCTGGCTGGCACTCGTCGAAGCCGGCTACGGGCTGGGAGATCGGCTGCTGCTCCGTACCCGCGTGCCACTGCGGGGCGACGACGTCGTCGAGCTGCAGCAGCGGCTGAACCAGCTGGGCTTCGATGCCGGCAACGAAGACGGCATCTTCGGCGTGGCGACACAAGCCGCCGTCGAGGAGTTCCAGCGCAACATGGGGATGGCGGTCGACGGGCGTGCCGGTCCGGCCACGGCGGAGCAGCTGCGCCGGCTGCGCCGCGATCACCAGCGTCCCGGCGCGGGCGTTCGCGCGCGGCAGCGTGAACGCCTGCGCGAATGGATCGGCCAGTCCCTGACCAGCCGCCGGCTGCTCGTCGATCCTGCATTCGGACCCGAGAGCGCAGGCGCGCTCGGACCGTCCGGCGTCATGGCTGCCGACGTCACCTGGGCGATCGGCAGCCAGCTCGCGGCGCGCCTGAACGCTGTGGGCGCCAGTGCGTTCCTGTCGCGCGGTCCGCGGACCTCACCATCAGGCAGCGCGCGCGCACGGCTCGCCAACGAACTCGACGTCGACGCTGTGGTTTCCGTCAGCATCAACGCGCTCGCCAACGCGGAAGCGCGTGGAGCCGCGACGTACTACTTCGGCACGCAGCAGTTCGTCTCCGAGTCGGGGCTGCAACTGGCCGAGTCTCTGCTCGACGAGCTGGTCGCCCACGAATGGGTGCCGGACTGCCGTGTGCATCCGATGACGTGGGCGATCCTGCGCGAGACCCGCATGCCGGCGGTGGTCGTCGAGCCCGGTTTCCTGACCTCACCGGCCGACGAGGCGCGACTCGTGGACTCCCGATCGCAGGCGACCATCGCGGCGGCACTGCTGATGGGCATCGCACGGTTCTTCGTGGCGCCGATACCAGCCGGCGTGGGCGGTTGACCCGGCGTCGAGCAGCCGCGCGCGCCGCCGGGACGCGTCAGGGGGTCGACGGCGCGGTTCGGCGCTCGCGGCGCGACAGTGCGGCCCGTACGCCTTCCAACGCGTGCTCCATCGCGTCCTGCCAGCGGACGGTCTGACGCAGATCTAGCCGCAGCAGCGGGAACCGTGGATGGTGGTGGTGCACCACGAAACCGCTGGCCACCAGGAACGCTTCGGGCAGCATGCAGGGTGCTGCGGCGTCACGCGCCCCGGTCGCCTCGACCGCGCGCAGACCCGCGTCGTGGGCGCGCCTGAGCACACGGTGCAGCAGGGTCGTCGCAACGCCGGCGCCGCGCGCGTCGGGTGCGACCCACAGCGTGGCGAGCACCAGCGCGTCGTCGCTCGGCGTGGCGCCGAGTCGTCTGGTGCGATGGGCCTGGCCGGCGGGCATGAAGGTCGCGAAGCCCAGGGTCGTGTCACCTTCCCGCAGCACGATCCCGGGGGCACCCCAGTCGAGCTCGACCGAGCGGTACCACAGGTGCTTGGCCTCGGTCGCCTCGGCCGCGCGCTGGGGTTGCGGACCGCGGGGCGAGTTGGGGAGCTCCCAGAAGACACACGTCTGGCACGCCACTGGAAGATGCGTGATCTCGGCCGCGGTCAGCGGGCGAGCGCGATCGCTCACCGGCGTCGCAGCAGGCCGCGCGGCATGATCAGCGCAAGCAGCACTCCGACCGCCAGCCCGACCGCCAGCCCGATGATCGCCCGCGTCAGCGGTGTGGGGCCCACGTCGGCCACGTCACCGGCGTCGACAGGTTGCTGCTTGCGCACTTGGCCACCTCTGGTTCTTCTTGTCCTCGGCCACCGGGTGACCGCGGCCGCCGCGGCGTCATCGGCTCGGCGTGCCGGTGCCCCAGCGCGGTCACTGCCCAGCGCGCAGTGTACGGTGCGGCCGGGCCGGCGGCGTGCGAAGAGGCCGCCGACCGGCGAATCGGCCGGTGGTTCGATAGGCTCGGTCGGCATGACCGGCGGGACGCCGACGCGACGAGGCGAGTGTCATGACTGAGGTCCGACTCGATCCGTACCAGGGCCGGTACGCCCGCCGCGCCCGCGGGATGACCGCGTCGGAGATCCGCGCGCTGTTCGCGGTGGCGACCAGGCCCGAGATCGTCTCGCTTGCTGGTGGTATGCCCTACACGGCCGCACTGGACAACGAAGCCGTGGCGGCGGTGACGACGGCGGTGCTCCGCGACCAGGGTGCGGCCGCGCTCCAGTACGGGGGCGGCCAGGGACTCGAAGCGCTCCGCGTGCGCCTCGCGGATGTGATGACCGCGGAACACCTCGACGCCAATCCCGACGACCTGGTCGTCACGAACGGCGGTCAGCAGGCGCTCGACCTCATCAGCCGGCTCTTCTTGAATCCCGGCGACATCGTTCTGGCCGAAGGACCCGCATACGTCGGTGCATTAGGTGCATTTTCAGCGTACCAAGGCCATGTCGTTCACATCGACATGGACGAGCACGGACTGATACCAGAAGCGCTGGACGACACCATGGCGGCGCTCCAGCACGCCGGGCGGGCCGCGAAGTTCCTCTACACGGTGCCGAACCACCAGAACCCGGCCGGCGTGTCACTGTCGATGGCGCGTCGCGAGGCCCTCGTCGAACGCGCCGCGCGCTACGATCTGCTCCTGGTCGAAGACAACCCGTACGGCTTGCTCGACTTCAAGGGCGAGCAGTTGCCATGCCTGCACACCATGGCACCCGAACGGGTCATCTACCTCGGAACGCTGTCGAAGATCTTCTCGCCGGGCATCCGCATCGGCTGGGCCGTCGCACCCGCGCCGATCCGGACGAAGCTGACGTTGCTCAAGGAGACGGCCGACCTGAGCCAGTCGAACTTGACGCAGTACGTCGCCGAGCGCTGGCTGGCCACCCAACCGTGGCTCGACCAGGTCGCCCGTTTCCGCGAGCTGTACCGCGAGCGTTGTGACGCCATGTTGGAGGAGCTCACCCGGCAGCTGCCCAACGACTGCTCGTGGAGTATCCCGACCGGGGGCTTCTTCGTCTGGTTGCGCCTCCCAGATGGCATGGACAGTAAGGAACTGCTGCCAAGTGCGCTCAACGCACGCGTGGCATACGTTCCAGGGAGGGCGTTCTATGCCGACGGCTCCGGCGGCTCCGAGATGCGCTTGTCGTTCTGCTTCCCGACCAGCGAACGCATCCGTGAGGGCGTGCGCCGGCTCGCGACAGTGATCCGCGACCAGGACGCCCTACGCGCGGCGCTGTACGGCGATACGACCCGGAGGAGCAGCTCATGACGGTCGCGGTGCTGTCCGGCGGCACCAGCTTCGAGCGCGAGGTCAGCCTACGGTCTGGCAAGCGTGTCGCCGAGGCACTGCGTGGACGCGGATACGAGGTCATTCCACTCGACCTCGACGCCCAACTGGTCGGTGCGCTCACCGAGACCGCCGTCGAGGTGGTGTTCCTCGCGCTCCACGGGCAGGCCGGCGAGGACGGCAGCATCCAACGCCTGCTCGACCTGCTCGGTGCGCCATACACCGGCTCCGACGCGACCGCGTCGGCGCTCGCCTGGGACAAGAGCGTCAGCAAGGGCGTGCTCCGTCGCAACGGGGTCACGACGCCCGACTGGCAGGTGCTCAGCGCCGACGCCGTCCGGGAGTATGGCGCCGGACAAGCGCTCGACCGGATCGGCGGCCAACTGACATTCCCACTGATGGTCAAGCCCGTGCAGGGAGGCGCATCGCTCGGGGTGCGTCGGGTCGAACGCCGAGAAGGTCTGGCGGCGGCAGTGATGTCGGCCTTCCACTATCACCCGGCCGTCCTGCTCGAACAGGTCGTCGCCGGCACGGAGGTCGCGGTGTCGATCGTCGACGGCACCGCGCTCCCGGCGGTCGAGATCCACGCCAAGGACGGCGCCTACGACTTCGCCGCGCGCTACACCCACGGCGCAACGGAGTTCCACGTCCCTGCACGCCTCGACGAGCACGTGGCCAACGCGTGCGCGGACGCCGCAGTCCAGGCATGGAACACGCTGGGCTGCCGTCACATCATGCGTGCCGACATGATGGTCGACGAGCATGGTGTGCCGTGGGTGCTCGAGGTGGACACCTGTCCCGGCCTGACCGAGACCTCACTGCTCCCGCTGTCCGCCGGTGCCGCTGGACTCCCGTTCGACGGACTGTGCGAGCGGATGATCCAGCTGGCGACGGGCGCCGTCTGACCGCGCTGGGTCGAGACGTCGCGCACAGCGCTACGCCGGCTCCCGCGCAAGCCCGTGGCCCACGCCGCCCTCCAGCACGCCCAGGAGTCGTTGCAGATCCTCCTGGCCGGAGAAGTCGATGACGACCTGCCCCCGCCGTGGGGTGCCGGTGATGCGGACCTTGGTCGAGAACGCATCGGACAGCCGACGCTGGAGCCCGACGTACGGTCCGCCGTCGGGCTCACGTGCCGCGTCCGGCTCCGTCGACGGTTCGTCGAGCACTCGCCTGACCAGCCGCTCGGCGGCTCGCACGGACAGCTCATCGGCCATGATCCGCTGCGCAACGTCACGTCGCACGTCCGGGTCGGGAATCGCCAGCAACGCGCGCGCGTGCCCCGGGCTGAGTGCGCCGGCAGCCACGTGGCGTTGCAGCTCGGGTCCGAGGCTGAGGAGCCGGAGCGTATTGGTGATGGCCGACCGCGACCTGCCGAGCCGCGCAGCGAGCTGCTCGTGCGTGAAACCGAAATCATCGAGCAGCTGTTGATAGGCGGCAGCCTCCTCGAGCGCATTCAGATCGACGCGGTGGATGTTCTCGACCAGCGCCTCGGTGAGGAGCTGGTCGTCATCGGTGTGCCGCACCACGGCCCGGATCTCGCGGAAGCCGGCCAGTTGCGCCGCCCGGTAGCGGCGCTCACCGGCGATGATCTGGTAGCGGTCGGGACCCACCTCACGCACGATGATCGGCTGCAGCAGACCAACCGTCTGCAGCGACTGCGCAAGCTCCGCCAGTGCCTGTTGGTCGAAGGCCTCTCGCGGCTGCATCGGATTCAGCTGGATCTGTCCGACACCGACCGTCCGCAGTCCATCCCGCTCCGCGGTGGCCGTCGGGATCAGTGCCTCCAGCCCCCGCCCCAGCCCGCCGGTCCGACTCATGATGTGCTCCTTGCAGCAGCTTCTGCGGCCAGCACCCGCTCCCAGACCTCCGTGGCCAGACGATGGTACGCAACCGCCCCACGCGAGCCAGGGTCGAACACCGTGATCGGCTGACCATACGACGGTGCCTCGGCGAGGCGCACTGAGCGGGGGATCCGCGTCTGGAACACGAGGTCACCGAAATGACGCCGAACCTCTTCGGCAACTTCGTGGGACAGCTTCGTGCGCCCGTCGTACATGGTGAGCGCGAAGCCGGTGATCTTCAGGTCGCGATTCAGTGTCTGACGGATCAGTTCGGCGTTCCGGGTCAACGCGCCAAGTCCTTCCAGCGCGTAGTACTCACACTGGATCGGCACAACGACCCCGTCGGCCGCTGACATCGCATTGATCGTCAGCAGGCCCAGGCTCGGCGGGCAGTCGACGATGATGATGTCGAAGTCGGACCGTACATCGTCGAGCGCTCGCCGAAGCTGCTGTTCGCGGCTGAGGGCGCTCACGAGTTCGATCTCGGCGCCAGCCAGGTCGATTGATGACGGCAGCAACCACAGGTTGGCCACATCGGTCTGCTCGATCACCTTCGCGACGGGCAGGCCGTCGCTCAGCACGTCGTAGATGCTCGGCTGTCCCTCCCGCAACCTGATGCCGATACCCGACGTGCAGTTCGCCTGCGGGTCACTGTCGACCAGGAGCACACGGACCGACTGCTGGGCCAAAGCCGACGCCACACTCACCGCCGTCGTCGTCTTGCCGACCCCGCCCTTCTGGTTCGCGACCACGATCACCGACGCCGGCGGCGCGTGGCGGGGGTCGTCGTGTTTCACGTGAAACCGTTTCTCCGACCGCCAGTAGCCGTACCAGCGATCACGCTCGGGCAGGGCCGTCACTTGCTCCTCCACGGGTGGAACGCAGCAGTGTACGTCGAGTGCTGGGGAAGTCGGCCGGAGCCGGGCCCTGGCCACGCATCCGCACCAGCCAGGTGGGCCGGATCGTACCGTCGATCTTGACCACCTCGTCGACCAGCAGGCCGAGATCGTCGGCAGATGAGCCAAACCGCTCGACCTCCTGAACCGCGCGCGGTCCGCGTATCGAGACGATCTGCCCGGTCGTGACGAAACCGCGTGCCAACGCCGCGGTGTGCTCGAGCGAACCAACGGCGCGACTGATCACCCCGTCGAATCCGCCAGTTGCTGTGCGGTCGGACCACAGGTCCTCCGCTCGGGCGTGCACCGCCTCGACGTTGGCGAGACCCAACGCGGTCGCGAAGGAACGGACCTGATCGACCTTCTTCGCTCGTGCGTCCAGCAGCACCCACGACACGCCGGGAAACGCACCGGCGAGCACCAGGCCCGGCAACCCGCCGCCGGTCCCGAGGTCCATCCAGCGCGCGCCGGGACGGAGGCGCAGTGCAGACGCAACCAGTACGCACTCGTCGATGTGTAGCCGGCGCACGTCACCACGGTCGCGCCGCGAGACGAGGTTGACGGGCGACCCTGCGACGAGTTCGGCGAGTCGGCTCGTCCAGTCCTCGCCGAGCTCTCGCGGGCCTACCTGATCATCCACGGAGCGGACCGCTCAGGACCGACCGTCCTTTCAGCGAATGTTTCACGTGAAACTACGCCGGCATCATTCGTCCGACACGTACACGACGACGCGCCGTCGCGGCTCCACACCCTCGCTCGCCGAGGTCACGCCGCCCGTCCGCCCGACGAGGTCGTGCATCACCTTGCGCTCGTAGGCGTCCATCGGTTCGAGGCGGAACGGTTCACCCGTCTCACGCACCTGGGCGATCCCGTCTCGGCAACGGTCCCGCATCTTCTCCAGCTGCCGCTGTCGATAGCCCTCGATGTCGATGCGGACGTGTGACCGACGCTCGATCTGGCGTTGCGTCGCGGCCCGGACAAGCTCCTGCAGCGCCTCGAGCGTCGCGCCGCGACGGCCGATCAACAACCCGCTGCCGACCTCGACGACATTGACGAACGCCTGGTTCTCGTCGACCTCGATCTCGATGTCACCGGGCAACTCGAGGATGTCGAGCATGCCCTCGAGGAAGTCGGCGGCCAGGTCAGCCTCCTCGTTCAACTCAACCAATCGGTCGGGTGTCGCGCCCTCCGAACCCTCGCTCCCATCTCCTGCCGCTGTCGATTCTTCGAGCTCGTGGGGCGCAGGTTCCTGCCCCGTGCCGACAGCGGCGTCATTCGCCGACTGCTCGGCCTCCTGGACAACAGTCTCCGTCACTGGCGCTTCTCCGTTGCTGCGGTCCTCACGAACGGTCACTCGGACGTGTGCGCGACTCCTGCCGCCGAACAGGCCGCGTCGGCCCTCGCTGAGGACCTCGACGGTGGCCTCATCCGGCCCGACACCGAGTTCCCTCAGCGCCGCGGCCGTTGCGTCCTCGACTGTAGAAGCGCGCTTCTCGACCTTTCGCGTCATCGCCGCTTGTCCCTCGTCTCGTCGCGTTTCTTACTGATTCGACCTGGTCCACCTGGTCGATGCCCGTTGCCGGTGGTGCCGTTGGTGTCAGAACCGCCTTTGCCCCGACGTTTGCGGCCGCCGTCCGGCTTGCGACCGGGAGACTGGTCGGGGCGCTGTCTGCGGGCCGACGGGCCACCCGAGTCCGGCGATCGTGATGAACCCTTCGACTGCCCACCGTTGGTTGGAGCGCTGCCGACCTCCCGCAGCATGAACCACTGCTGCGACATCTGCCACACATTCGTCGTCACCCAGTACAGCAGGACGCCGACGGGCAGATTGAAGCCCAGGAACACCAGGAACACCGGCATGATGTACAGCATCAGCTTCTGCTGCTGCAGCTGCTGATCGTCGGCCATCGCGACCTGCCGACCCATCATCTGCTTCTGCTGGATGAAGGTGGTCACGCCCATCAGCAGAAGCATCGTGAGAGCGACGATGCCGGCCTCGCTCGCAGCCTGCTGGAGCGTGGCGTTGATGGGGAACGGGGCCCTCACCAGCTCCGGAATGACGTCAGGGCTGCGGAGCAGGCTGAACAGCGCGACGAAGATCGGCATCTGCGCGACCAGCGGCAGGCAGCTCGACGCGGGATTCACGTCGTGGACCTTGTACAGCGCCATCAGCTCCTCCTGCTGCTTCTGGCGCCGCTCCTTGTACTTGTCGGGATCGGTCCGCATCATGCCGCGGTCGGTCTTGTACTTCTGCTGGATCTTCTTCATCTCCGGACGGATCTTCTGCATCGCCTGCATCGACCGGAACTGCTTGACGGCGAGCGGCAGCATCGCGAGCCGGACAGCAACGGTCAGCAGCACGATGGCCACCGCCCACGAGTAGTCGCCGAACAAGCCGACCGTCACGTCGTGGAAGAACCGCAGGATCTCGCCGAGGCCCTGGAGCAGGCCGTTCCAAATGCTCATCTACAGACCTTCGCTGGTGGTGGCCGTCGCGCCACCGCGCCGAGGAGTGTGCCCGACTCGAGACGGCACGTGATCAATGCCGCCAGGGTTCCACGGGTGGCATCGTCCGAGCCTGCGCAGCGCGAGCCAACCGCCGCGCAGCGCGCCGAACCGTTGCACCGCCGTGATCCCGTAGGCCGAGCAGCTGGGATAGAACCGGCAGCGTTGCCGATCGACGCGCGGCACCAACTGCCACGCGCGCATGAGCAGCACCAGCAGGTTCGCCAGCGGGCTCCAACGTGCCGACGCGGTCGGGCTCTCGTGGTCAGCCGTCATCGCGCCGCCCGTTCCGCCGCCCGCCGGCTCAGCCGCTCGAGATCCCGATGCAACGCGGTGAACGGAGCGCTCACGACCGCCGGTCGCGCATCGATGACCAGATCGACGGCATGCGGAAGCCGAGCCTGCCGGGCCGCCGCGCGCAGGCGACGCTTGGCCCGGTTGCGCACCACCGCGCCGCCGATGGCACGGCTCGCCACCACCGCGACCTGCGTCGTCCCGGCGCCGTCATCGCGAGCCAGCGCGTGCACGACCATCGTCGGGGATGCCGAACGGATCCGAGCCGATCGCACTGCACGGACCTGCCGGGACGACAAGGCTGCCACTGGACTTCCCTATGCGGTCAGTGTCTTGCGCCCCTTCGCACGGCGCCGACGGATGATGGCCCGGCCCCCGCGGGTGCGCATTCGTGACCGGAATCCGTGCTTGCGCTTGCGGCGGCGGGTGTTCGGCTGATACGTGCGCTTCATGCTCGTCCTCGAGTGCTCGCCGGAGCGAACGGTCAACTGGCCAGGATGTGCTGCCGCAGCGGCCGAGTGTTCTGGTGGGCGAGCGGGACCGGGGTCCGAAGTACGCGCCCGTAGCGGAGCCGGCCGCGGTGCACTGGCAACTGGAGGTTCCGCCGGTCGCTGCAGGACAACGGAGCCGTTGCAACGACGACCATGTCGATTGCGTGACTACGAGTCTAGAACGGCAAGAACCCCCCGCAACCACGGATCGCGCGCGGCGTGGGGTGAGCGGTCGGGCATGTCGACCACCCCAAGAAAGCTGTTGCGGCTCACCGCGACACGAACCTATACTCCTGCCCCGCGTTCGGTCGCCTGCCAGACCTGGATCACGATCGTCACCGAGTGAGCTCAGAAGGCTTCGCCGCGGGATGGGCGGGGTCACTGTCTGGCGGGTCGACCCAACGGCACCGCTTCCCTAGCGCAACTGTGTGGCGACGACCAGATCACGCGTCCTGCGCGCCGGTGGAGGCCATCGCTCGTGGCACGAGTCCACAGCTGTGGATATGTATGTGGACAACCGCCCGGTTGTCCATAGCGATCGCAAGATCGCCATAGATAACCAGGGAGGATCGTGCCTGTGGACACTGTTGTGGGCGATCTGAATCAGATGTGGCAGGCAAGCCTCAAGATCCTGCGGGAGGACCTGACCGCTGCGGCGATCCATGTCTGGCTCGACGACACGCAGCCGATCGGCATCGAGAACGACACCGTGGTGCTCGCTGCTCCGCACCGCTTCGCCCGTGAGCAACTCGATGCCCGCTACGGCGACGCGCTGCGGGCAGCTCTGACAGCGGCCGCCGGGCGCGCGGTGAACGTGCTGGTGATCGTTCGCGCCGACGACCAGTCGCCCGAGCCGTCACCGGCGGCGGTGACGGCCACCCCCTACGTGCCCGAGGCCGCGCCGACGATCACCGCCGCGGTCGGTGGCAGGTTGAACGAGAAGTACACGTTCGACCGGTTCGTGATCGGCGCGAGCAACCGCTTCGCCCATGCGGCCGCCTTTGCGGTGGCGGAGGCGCCGGCCCAGGCGTACAACCCTCTGTTCATCTACGGCGGCGCGGGGCTCGGCAAGACGCACCTGCTGCAGGCGGTCGGTCACTACACCACCTCGCTGTTCAGCGACCTGCGGGTGCACTACGCGACGAGTGAGCAGTTCACCAACGAGTTCATCGACGCCATCCAGAACGGTCGGCGGGTCGGATTCCAGCGGCGCTACCGGGATGTCGACGTGCTCATGATCGACGACATCCAGTTCCTCGAGAACAAGGAGCAGACGCAGGAGGAGTTCTTCCACACCTTCAACGCGCTGCACAACGCACAGAAGCAGATCGTCATCTCGTCGGATCGCCCGCCGAAGGAGATCGGCCAGCTCGAGGAACGGCTGCGGACACGGTTCAGCTGGGGCCTGATCACTGACATCCAGCCGCCGGATCTCGAGACCCGGCTGGCGATCCTGCGCAAGAAGTCGCAGCAGGACCAGCTTCCGATCCCCGATGACGTGCTCGAGCTGATCGCCAGCCGCATCGCGTCGAACATCCGCGAACTCGAGGGCGCGCTCATCCGTGTCGCCGCGTTCGCCAGCCTCCAGCGGACCGAGATCACCCTCGAGCTGGCGCAGATGGTGCTCAAGGATCTGCTGCCCGAACCGTCAGCGGTCGACATCACGGTCGGCCTCATCATGACCGAGACCGCCGACTACTTCAGCCTCACCCTTGACGACCTGTGCTCAACGAGTCGGACCAGGCAGCTCGTCAACGCGCGGCAGATCGCGATGTACCTCACGCGCGAGCTGACTGACCTCTCGCTGCCCAAGATCGGTCAGGCGTTCGGCGGACGCGACCACACGACGGTCATCCACGCGACCAACAAGATCGGCGGCCTGATGCAGGAGCGCCATGCCATCTTCGATCAGGTTCAGGAACTGACGACCCGCATCAAGAACGCCGCGAACGCCTAGGCGGGACCAGTCATGCGAGACCTGTGGACCGCCTGTGCACCACGCGCGGGACAGCATGTGGAAAACTGGGGGTTGTCCACCGTCGGAATGAACCACATCGCTGTCATGGGGACAAGCGCCATGTTGTCCACGCGTCATCAACACGCCGTACACCCGTCGTGCACACCCGCAATACCCGGGGTGAGCTGGCGCGATCAGGGGATATCCACAGAACAGCGGTTTCCCTACGACGACGACAGATTTGAATATCCAACACGTTCTTCAGTCGGGCAGCAGGCACGATGTGTACAACTCCGCGGACCGGCTCCGCCGGGTAAGTAGCTACCCGACCCACCCCCTTCGGAGGAAGTCATGAAGTTCCGGGCTGAGCGCACCGAGTTCGCCGAGGCCGCGACCTGGGCGTTGCGAACCGTCGGCGCCCGCGCGACCCTGCCGGCGTTGTCGGGCGTTCGCATGGAGGTCGCCGGTGACCGGCTGCTCCTCGGCTCGACCGATCTCGAGATCTCGAGCACGTTGTCCATTCCGGTGCAGGCCGTGAGGGAAGGGACGGCGCTGGTTCCCGGGCGGCTCCTCGGCGACGTCGTCCGCAGCCTGCCGAACGCCGCCGTCAGCGCCGACGCCGACAACGACCGGCTGCATCTGGAGTGCGGCAACGCGTGGTTCGACCTGCGGCTCATGCCGCTCGAGGACTTCCCGTCGCTGGCGACCGCGAGCGGCGAGAGCACGCCGGCGGTCATGAAGGCCGACGAGTTCGCGGGCCGGGTGGCGCAGGTCGCGCGCGCGGCCAGCACCGACGACGCCCGCCCGGTGCTGACCGGTGTGTACGTCGAGGCGGCCGCCGACAACCTGGTGCTCGCAGCAACCGATTCGTACCGGCTCGCGGTGTTGACACTCGGTTGGAAGCAGGATGTCGATGGCACGGTGCTGCTGCCTCGGCGAGCGCTCGACGAGGCACGGCGGTCTGCCGAGCAACTCGGCTCGGAGGTCCGGATCACGTTCGAGGAGAGCCAGGTCGCGTTCGATTTCGGCGACCGGCAGCTGGTCACCCGACTCATCGAGGGATCGTTTCCGCCGTTCCGGCAGCTCATCCCGGCGGGGTACGAACGGCGGCTCGAGGTCGACCGGTCCGACCTGATCGAGGTCGTGCGCAGGGTATCGGTGGTCGGGGACGCGAACACCACCGCGACACCCGTCACGCTGCATCTGACAGCCGACACCGTGCGGGTCACCGCGGGCAGCGGTGAGATCGGCGAGGCCGAGGAATCGCTTCCGGGAGTGCTCGAGGGCGACGATCTGCAGATCGCGTTCAACCCGCGCTATCTGACCGACGGTCTCGACGCGGCCGGCACCCAGCAGGTCGCGATGGAGTTCCGCGACGAGCTCAAACCGGCGGTCATCAGGCCGGTCGACGAGGCGGAGAGCGACGAGTCCGACGTCGACTTCCTGTATCTGCTGATGCCTGTGCGGCTGTGACAGCTGGTGCTGCTCGAGCATCTCGAGCTGATCGACTTCCGCGCCTACCCGACGGTCGCGGTGACCTTCGGGCGCGGCTCGAACGTGCTGGTCGGCCGCAACGCCCAGGGCAAGACCAACGTGCTCGAGGCCGTCTACTACCTGGCGGCAGGGTCGAGTCATCGCACGAGCAGTGACGCGCCGTTGGTGCGCTCCGGCGCGGACGCGGCGATCGTGCGCGCCCGTGCACGCAGCGACGCGGGACGCGACGTGCTGATCGAGTATGAGCTGCGCCCGGGCGGACGCTCGCGGGCGCGTGTCGGCGGGCAGCCGCAGCAGCGTGCCCGCGACGCCATCGGCCTGATCAGGGCGGTGATGTTCGCCCCGGAGGACGTCGAGCTGGTTCGCGGGGAGCCGGCGGACCGCCGCCGGTTCCTTGACGAGCTGCTGACCCAGCGCAGGCCGGCCTACCATGCGGCGCGTCAGGAGTATGACCGGGTGCTACGTCAGCGCAACGCGCTGTTGCGGGCCGCGCGCGGCCGGCGTGTGCCCCCATCGACGACCCTCGATACGTGGACCGACGCGCTTGTCGCAGCAGGTAGTGCCGTCCTGGCTGCCCGTATTGCTGGGGTCCATGCGCTGGCAGGACCGACCGCGCGCGCGTACGCCGACCTGGTGGCCGGTGACGCGGTGGCGGATGGCGCGGTGCAGTTGGCCTACCAGCTGTCGACGGGACGGTGCGTGGTGGGGGATTCACGCCACGGCGTCCCCGATCCGGCACTGCTCGGCGCAGAGCTGCGCGCGGGTCTCGCCGACCGTCTCGCCACCGAGCTCGAGCGTGGCGTGACGTTGGCCGGCCCCCACCGCGACGACCTCGCGCTGTCGCTGTCAGGTCTGCCGGCGAAGGGGTATGCCAGCCACGGTGAGACCTGGTCGCTGGTCCTGGCACTGCGGCTCGCCAGCCGCGAGGTGCTGTTCGAGGTCGGTGACGAGCCGGTCGTGTTGCTCGACGACGTGTTCGCCGAGTTGGACGAAGAGCGTCGGCGCCGACTGGCGTCCCACTGCAGCCGGTTCAGCCAGGTCCTCGTCACCGCAGCCGTGGCGGACGACGTGCCGCTCGCGGGTCCGCGTTACATCGTGCGCGACAGGACGATCATCCCACCACCGGAGAACACCAGTGCCTGAGCCGCCGCGCCGTCGCTGGTATGACCCGTTGGGCGAGTCCGGAGAGCGGGCTGCACCCGAAGGCGCGATGAAACCGGTCGGTGGCGCACTGCGTGCGCTGGCCGCACGAAAAGGGTGGCAGTCGCACCTGGTGGCGGGTGACCTGTACAGCGACTGGGAGGCGGTGGTCGGACCACAGTTGGCTGGGCACACGGCACCGCTGCGGTTACAGGGGGGCGTGCTCGTGCTGGCGGCCAGCACACCACTGTGGGCGGCGGAGGTCCGCCAGCTTGGTAGCGTGATCACCCGGCGTGTCAACGAACGGCTCGGTGCGGGCACGGTGCGCACCATCACAGTGTCGGTCCGCCGTCAAAGAAGTCGCTGACCAGCGGAAATGCGCGGAAGGCCTAGCACAGGCCATCGTTGTGCCTGTGGTATAATCAACGGTACACAGACGGCCTCGACTCCGGAGCGCCGCGCACATCGCACATGACGTGTCGTGCGCGCCTAGGGACAGGCCAGCCGCACATCACCTACGACGCTCTGTTGTCCATGCGATCGTGTCGTGTTCACGACCGCTTGCGGGCGGCCGTCTGTTGGTGGTGACCCACGAAGGACTGACATACCCGTGAGCACGAGCCCGCACGAGTACGGCGCCAAGGACATCACGGTTCTCGAGGGTCTCGAGGCCGTACGCAAGCGTCCCGGCATGTACATCGGCTCGACGGGTCCACGTGGCCTGCACCACCTCGTGTACGAGGTCGTTGACAACTCGGTCGACGAAGCCATGGCCGGACGTTGCAGCCACATCGACATCGTGCTCGGAGCTGACAGTTCGGTCAGCGTGACAGACGACGGCCGCGGCATCCCGGTCGGTGAGCACCCCACCTTGCACCGGTCGGCCTTGGAGGTCGTGATGACCGTGCTGCACGCCGGGGGGAAGTTCGACAACAAGTCCTATGCGGTCTCCGGTGGCCTGCACGGTGTCGGCATCTCGGTGGTCAACGCACTGTCGGAGCGCCTGGTGGCCGACGTCCGCCGCGACGGCCGCTTGTATCGCCAGACCTATCGGCGCGGCGTGCCGGACGGACCCGTCACCGATGTCGGGATGTCCGAGGCCACCGGCACGACAATCACGTTCTGGGCGGACTCGGACGTCTTCGAGACGCTGGACTACAACTGGGACACGCTGACGACGCGGTTTCGTGAGACGGCGTTCCTGACCGCCGGGCTGCGCATCAGCGTCACCGACGAGCGGCATCGCGACGAGTCCGGTGCCCCGCGCCGTGCCGACTTCCGTTTCGACGGCGGTCTGCGTGACTTCGTGGCGCACCTGGCCGCCGCGAGGGAGCCGCTCCACGAGACCATCGTTTCGTTCAGCGCGCAGGAGCGGGGCGACACCGGACCGCAGGAGGTCGACGTCGCGCTGCAGTGGAACGCCAGCTTCCACGATTCGATCCACACGTTCGCCAACACGATCAACACCCACGAGGGCGGTACCCACGAAGAAGGGTTCAAGAAGGCGCTGACCGGCGTTGTCAACCGTGTCGCCCGCGAATCTGGACTGTTCAAGCCGACGAGCAAGGAGAAGGATCTCACGCTGACCGGTGAGGACATCCGCGAAGGCCTGGTGGCGATCGTCTCGGTCAAGATCGCCGATCCCCAGTTCGAGGGTCAGACCAAGACCAAGCTGGGCAACACCGAGGTCCGCAGCTTCGTCGAGCGGACCTGCAACGAGCACCTCAAGAACTGGTTCGCCGAGCACCCGCACGAGACCCGCGTGATCGTCAACAAGGCGATCCAGGGCGCTCGGGCCCGGATGGCCGCGCGCAAGGCCCGCGATCTCACCCGCCGCAAGGGCCTGCTCGAGTCACATTCCCTGCCGGGCAAGCTGGCCGACTGTCAGTCCAATGATCCTGCCGAGACCGAGATCTTCGTCGTTGAGGGAGACTCCGCCGGCGGTTCGTCGAAGCAGGCCCGGGACCGGCGGATCCAGGCCATCCTGCCGATCCGCGGCAAGATCCTCAACGTGGAGAAGGCCCGCCTTGGCAAGGCGTTGGAGAACCGAGAGATCCAGGCGCTGATCACCGCGATCGGCACCGGCATCGGAGAGGACTTCGACCTCGAGAAGCTGCGCTATCACAAGATCGTGATGTTGATGGACGCCGACGTCGACGGCGCCCACATCCGTACGTTGGTGCTGACGTTTCTGTTCCGCCACATGCGCGAGCTGATCGAGGCCGGCCACGTCTACATCGCCCAGCCACCGCTGTACCAGATCGCGCCGGCGAACAGCAGGGACAAGCACAAGGACGCGCGATACGCGTTCAGCGACACCGAGCGCGACGCGATCCTGCTCGAGCTGCGCGGTTCCGCGAACGGCAACGGCTCGACCAAGGCCCGCAAGTTCGACATCTTCCGCTTCAAAGGCCTGGGCGAGATGGATCCCCAGCAGCTGTGGGAGACCACGATGGATCCCACGGCGCGGGTCATGCGCCAGGTGGCGATGGAGGATGCGGCGACCGCAGATCAGCTGTTCACGACGCTGATGGGCGACGACGTCGAAGCACGTCGTGACTTCATCGTCCGCAATGCCAAAGACGTGCGCTTCCTTGACGTCTGACTCCCCCCGGCGGTAGGTCACACCACATGAGTGAAGAAGTCTTGTCAGAACCAGGCGCGCAGGATCCCGGCGAGCAGTTCGAGCCGATCGAACTCGAGGACGAGCTGCAGCGCTCGTACCTCGACTACGCGATGTCGGTCATCGTCGGCCGCGCGCTGCCGAGCGCACAGGACGGCTTGAAGCCGGTGCACCGCAGGATCCTGTTCTCGATGTACGAGGGCGGGATGCGCGCGACCGCCAAGCAGCGCAAGGCCGCGGCCGCTGTCGGCGACGTGATGAAGAAGTACCACCCGCACGGCGACTCGGCGATCTACGACGCGTTGGTACGCATGGCCCAGCCCTGGGCGATCCGTTACCCGCTGATCGACGGCCACGGCAACTTCGGTTCCATCGACGGTGATGCGGCGGCGGCGATGCGCTACACCGAGGCGCGACTGTCGCCGCTGGCGATGGAGCTGTTGCGCGACATCGACGAGGACACCGTCGACTTCGTGGACAACTACGACGGCGAGGAGTCTGAGCCCGTCGTTCTGCCGAGCCGGTTCCCGAACCTGCTGGTCAACGGCAGTTCGGGCATCGCGGTCGGCATGTCGACGAACGTGCCGCCGCACAACCTGGTCGAGATGAGCAACGCGGTGATCGCGTGCATCGACGATCCGGACATGACGCTCGAGGACGTGCAGCGCATCTGCCCCGGACCGGATTTTCCGACCGGTGCCCTGGTCATGGGCACGGCGGGCATCCGTGACGCCTACGAGACCGGCCGCGGGTCGATCCGCATGCGTGCGGTCAGCGAGATCGAAGAGGACCGCAACGGCGAGCGCATCGTCGTCAGCGAACTGCCGTACCAGGTCAATAAGGCAAACGTCGCGGTGAAGGTCGCCGAGCTCGTCAACGAGCGACGGATCAGCGGCATCCGCGACGTGCGCGACGAGTCGAACCGCGAGGGCATCCGTCTGGTCATCGAGCTGCAGCGGGGCGCGAACGCCCAGGTCGTGCTCAACCAGCTGTACAAGATGACCCAGCTGCAGGAGACCTTCGGGGTCATCAACCTCGCGCTGGTCGACGGCGTCCCGCGCACGCTCGGGTTGCTCGACACGATCCGCATCTACATCGACCACCAGATCACGATCGTCACCCGCCGGACGCGGTATCGGCTGCGCAAGGCGGAGGAGCGGGCGCACGTCCTCGAAGGCCTCATCGTCGCGCTCGACAACCTCGACGAGGTCATCAGTCTCATCCGCGGTGCGGCGTCCGCCGACGCGGCACTCGGCGAGCTGCAGGAGCGCTTCGACCTCTCGGAGGTGCAGGCACGGGCGATCCTCGACATGCAGCTGCGGAGGCTTGCGGCGCTGGAGCGCCAGCGCATCCTCGACGAGTACGCCGAGCTGCAGGAGCGGATCGCCGACCTACGTGACATCCTCGCCCGGCCCGAGCGCGTGCGTGGGATCATCGTCGAGGAGCTGACAGAGATCCGCGACCGGTTCGGCGACGCACGCCGGACCCGCATCATGCCCGGCGAGGGCGACCTCGACATGGCCGACCTGATCCCTGTCGAGGACGTCGTGGTCACCGTGTCACGGGCGGGCTACGTCAAGCGGACCAAGGTGAGCGAGTACCGCACGCAGCGGCGCGGCGGCAAGGGTGTTGCCGGCGCCGGTCTGAAGTCGGACGACATCGTCCGCGACCTGTTCGTGACCACGACACACCACTGGTTGCTGTTCTTCACCAACGCCGGGCGTGTCTACCGCGTGCGCGCGTGGAGCATCCCGGAGAAGTCCCGCACCGCACGCGGGGTGTACGTCACCAGCGTGGAGGGGCTGGCGCTGGAGCCAGACGAACGCATTGCCGCGGTACTGGCGCTCCGCGACTTCGAGGGCAACGGCGGGCATTACCTCACGTTCGCGACCGAGCAGGGCATGGTCAAGCGGACCGAGCTCAACGAGTACGACTCACCCCGCCAGGTGCTCATCGCGATCAATCTGCGCCCAGGCGATCGTCTGATCGGCGTCGCGGTCACCACAGGCGACGACGACATATTCCTGGTGTCCCGCAAGGGGATGGCGATCCGGTTCCACGAGTCCGACGCCCGCGCGATGGGCCGCGACACGACCGGCGTCATCGGCATGCAGCTCGCTGATGCCGACGCGGTGCTGTCGATGGCGACGACGGTGGCGGACGGCCAACTGTTGGTTGTGACCGAGGAAGGCTACGGTAAGCGCACGCCGCTGGAGCGATATCCCAGCCAGCGGCGTGGCGGCAAGGGGGTGCGGACAGCGAAGCTGACCGATGCCCGCGGCGCGCTCGTCGGTGCGCTGGTCGCCGCCTACGAACAGGAGATCTTCATCATCACCGACACCGGTACCATCATCCGGATGGACGTCAAGGACATCCGGCCGACCGGCCGCGCGACGCAGGGCGTGCGGGTGATGACGCCGGCCGAAGGCGCAACAGTGGTGTCGATCGCACCGGTCCGCGAAGGCGACGAGTTGGAGGACGAATAGCCATGGAAGACTGGCTGCCATCGGAGCGCTCGACGCCGACGGCCAAGAGCGGCACCAGCGGCGGGGGCGTCGCGACACGGGAGACCAGCGATGGACGTCGACAGCGGTTCACCCAGACCGTGGCGGCGCGAGCCCGCGAGGTGAGCACCCGACCGGCCAACGTCAGGCCGACCCGACGTCTGATTCGCCGGGACATCATGGTTCGCCACGTCGACCCATGGTCGGTGCTCAAGATCAGCGTGGTCTTCTACACGTGCATGTTGATCATCGGGATGCTCGCCAACGCCGTGCTGTGGGCGTTCATCGGGCGGCTCGGTCTCGTCGACCAGGCGACCGAGATCGCCGGTGCCCTCAACATCGCGTTGGTCATCAACACCGGCAACATCCTGCGGGCGTTCTTCCTGGTCGGAGTTCTCGGCGTGATCTTCGCGAGCGCGGTGAACGTGTTCCTTGCGTTCCTGTACAACCTGGTCGCCGACCTCATCGGAGGCATCCGGGTCGATCTCGCAGAGGACGAGTGACCGCTGCCCACAGTTCGCAACGCGGCCTGGCATCTGCACCGCAGTTCGCTGGCCGCTAGACTCATCAGACCCCACGGAGGGCCATTAGCTCAGGCGGTTAGAGCGCGCCCCTGATAAGGGCGAGGTCCGAGGTTCAAGTCCTCGATGGCCCACGGTCGACAAGGACACACGTCACGTGACCTACCGCTTCGCTACTTGAGGTCTGTCCACGTGACCTACCGCTTCGCTACATGAGGTCTGTCCACGTGACCTACCGCTTCGCTACATGAGGTCTGAACCATGCGCAAGCTGATGCTCATCGCTCTCGCCGCCGCAGCCGCCGCCGCCCTGGTCAAGCGCCAGCGTGACCGCGAGTTCGACGAGTCGATCTGGCAGGAGCCGAGCGAGGCCTAGCCGCCTCCGGCGATTCCGGGCCCTTAGCTCAATTGGTAGAGCGCCACCTTTGCAAGGTGGAGGTCGCCGGTTCGATTCCGGCAGGGTCCACTTGTCGGCGTGCCGTATACCGCCGGATCATGCCTCGGTCTTTCCCGTCCTGATCGTCGCTGATCGGCTCGCCCGGTTTGGCGTACGCGTACACAATCCAGGCCGAGCGACGTGCGGGCCCCATGTGGCCACCCGGCGCTCAGGGTGGCGCTGCGACGATCAGCACGTTCACGTGCCAGGACGGCAAGGCCGGCCAGATGGAGGCGGTCCTCGCCGCGATGGTCGAGGCGGCCAACAGTGAACCCGGGGTCGAGATCTACTCGTACCACCGCGGCGAGGGCAACACCTTCTGGTTCTTCGCCCTGATGACCGACGAACAGGCGATGCAGAACCACGGGCAGAGCGAGGCGATGCAGGCGGCCATGTCCGCGTTCGGACCGCTGGTGGCGGGGCCGCCGCAGATGTCGACCACCACCCCGGTCGCCGCGATCGGCCTCGACCTCTGAAGCCGGGGTACCCGCCGGCGGTCTTCTCGGACAAGTGCGCCGGGCGGCGACGGCCGTGCCGCTCAGCTATGCGTACGCGTACACAATCGACGCGCGGGCGACGCTGCGCAGGCATGGCGGCTTGACGTCAGGGGGAATGCGCTGACACTGGGGCCATGTCCCGGGAGGTCCTCGCGCTGCTCAGTGACCTGGTCGCCATCGACTCGGTGAACCCGTCGCTGGTGCCGGGCGCGGCCGGCGAGCGCGAGGTGGCCGAGTACGTCCGGCGGTGGGCGGTGGGCGCGGCGCTGTCGGCGGACGTCCTCGATGCGCAGCCCTCCCGACCCAGCGTCGTCGTGCGGGGCGGTGCCGCAGAGGGCGGCGCGACGCTGTTGCTGTGCGGGCACCTCGACACCGTCGGCGTCAGCGGCATGTCCGACCCGCTGGTGCCGCGCGTCGATGGCGACCGCCTCTACGGGCGCGGCGCCTACGACATGAAGGCCGGACTCGCCGCGGCGCTGGTCGCGTGCCGTGACGCCGACCGTGCCGGCATCGCCGGCGAGGTGGTGGTCGCCGCGGTCGCCGACGAGGAGCACGCGAGCCTCGGCGTACGCGAGGTGCTCGACCGCGCCGGTGCCGACGCCGCAATCGTGACCGAGCCGACAGAGCTGACGGTGGCCGTCGCGCACAAGGGGTTCGTCTGGATCGAGATCGAGATCCAGGGCAGGGCCGCCCACGGCTCGCGCCCACATCTCGGCGTCGACGCGATCCTGCGGGCCGGCCCGGTGCTCGTCGCGTTGTCCGACCTCAACCAGCGGCTGGGCGTCCGCCGGCACCCACGGCTCGGTCCCGGCACGCTGCACGCCTCACTGATCGACGGTGGCCGCGAGGAGTCGACGATCCCCGACCGCTGCGTGCTCACGTTCGAGCGGCGGACCCTGCCCGGAGAAACGGCCGCGGACGTGGAACGCGACGTCGAGGATCTGCTCGCGCGTTGCCGTGCTGTGGATCCCGACCTGGTGGCGACCCACCGCACGACGCTCGTGCGTGAGCCGTTCGAAGTGCCCGAATCGACGCCGATCGTCACAGAGGTCATTGACGCCGCCACCCGGACGCTCGCTCGGCGTCCCGACGTGGCCGGAGTCAGCTACTGGGCGGACTCGGCGTTCATCGCGGCGGCCGGCATCCCCACGGTGCTGTTCGGACCCGCGGGCGACGGCGCGCACGCCGAGGTCGAGTGGGCCAGCATCGACTCGACGGTCGCATGCGCCGAGACACTGACGACCGTCGCCACCCATTTCTGTCGATGAGGTCGTCGCCCGAGCTGTCATGAACCCGCGGGCAACCATGGTCGGGCCGTCGTCGCGCGCCACGGTGCAACTCGGTCCGTCGACCCGCGTGTTGTGCATCGGCACCGAAGGCGCGACCGACCGGACGCCCCGAGCCTGAAGGGGAGATCGCGCCTGGCGCCCCGCCAGCGGTGTCAGGTGCCGTCGGGCACTCGTCTGCCCGCGCGCCACACACCCGAGATCGAGGCCGGGTCGGCGAGAACGCCGATGTCCGACAGCGGGTCCCTCTCGACGCTGATGACGTCCGCGTCGTATCCCGTGACGAGCTGTCCGGAGCGGGGCGCGCGGGGCCCGAGCGTGCTTGGCCCGGTGGCCGTAGCGGCCTCGATCACGTCGAGTGGCGTCATGCCGAGGTCGTGGAGCAGAACGGCCTCACGTCCATTCTGGCCCCACAGCGAAGAGGTGAAGATGTCGGTGCCCATCGCGATCGTCACACCGGCGGCGAGGGCGATGCGGACCGCCTCGTCGTGGCGATCGCCGGCGGCGGCGACCTTGGTCACGCTGTAGGCGGGCAGGCCCCCGCTGTCGCCCAGCGCGCGCAGGTGCCTGCCGATGAAACAGGTCGGCACGAGGATGGCGCGGGCGGCGACCATGGCCTCGGCAGCCTCCTCGTCGAGCCACGTCCCGTGTTCGATCGTGCGCACGCCCGCCCGGAGCGCCGCCATGATCCCCGCCTTGCCGTGGCAGTGCGCGGCGACGATCCGCTCCATGCGACCGGCCTCGTCGACGATGGCCGCCAGCTCCGCGTCGCTGAACTGCTGGTGGTGGGGATCGTCGAGCGCCGACAGCATGCCGCCGGAGGCGTGCACCTTGATCAGCTCGGCGCCCATGCGCAGCATCTCGCGGACGGCGCGGCGGCAGTCGGCCTCACCGTCGCACACGCGGATGTAGCTGACGTGCTCGGCCAGCGTGCGCATCACGGGCAGCGGGATCTCGTGCAGGTCGCCGTGGCCACCCGTCATCGACAGCATGGCTCCGGCCGCATAGACCGCGGGGCCGGGCAGGGTGCCGTCGCTGACCGCGCGGGCCAGGTGCACGCCCACTCCGCCGACCTCACGCACGCTTGTGATCCCCGCACGCAGCGCGTTGACGGCGTCGACGGCCGATCGCGCCCCTGCGGTGACGGGAGGCTCGAGGGCCCAGCGGACGGGGTCGATCGCTGTCGAACCGGTGAAGTGCGCGTGGCAGTCCCACAGCCCAGGCAGCACGGCGGCCGCCTCGGTCACGTCCGCTGCGCCGACCGGCGGCGCGCCGGCGGCCGGCCCGGCGTAGGTGATGCGTCCCGCGTCCATCACGACCACGCCACGGGGGATCGGCGGGCCCCGGCCCGGGATCAGCAGTTGGGCCTCGATCCGCTCCATCGTGATCCGTTTCCCGCGACGACGAACACCTCGGCGCCGATCCGGGATCCTCTCGTACGATTCGCGCCGGGTCAACCTCCGGGGAACCCGCTCACCGTCCGACGTCAGCCCCCGAAGATCGAGATGCGGTCGCGACGGGACCACACGAACTTGCCGACCGCACCGATCAGCACCACGACGACCGCCAGATTGAGCCAGTCGGAGTACCGGCCGATCGATCGCCATTGGCTGCCCAGCGCGTAGCCGCCGAAAAGCAGCAGGGTGTTCCACGCCGCACTGCCGACAGCCGTGAGCAGCACGAAGAGCCCCAACGGCATCTGTTGGAACCCGGCCGGCAGCGATATCAGGCTGCGTACCCCAGGCACCAGGCGGCCGATCAGCACCGCCGCGCGGTCGTGTCGGGCGAACCACTGTTCCGCGCGGTCGAGATCGCTCGGTTCCATGAGCGGCATCGACGCGAGCAGCGCGCGGACCCGGTCGATTCCCCACGCGCGAGCGAGCCAGTACAGCCCGACGGCGCCAACCGTGGCGCCGATGGTCGATGCGATCAGCGCCGCTGCCAGGCCGAGCCGTCCGCGGCCCGCGAGGTACCCCGCCATGGGGAGCACGAACTCGCTCGGAATGGGCGGGAAGAACACCTCGGCAAGCGTCAGCAGTCCGACACCGATGGCGCCGAGGGTGTCGATGACGTTCGCGACCCAGCCGACCAGGCCGGTCAGCTCGCCGTCGGCGCTGCTCGCCGCAAGGATTAGCGGCGTGGCCTGCAGTGCGGGCTGGGCGATCACGTGTGTCGAGTACCCGAACGCCGCGACCAGACACCTACGCCGCGACGGTACTGTTGCACGGCGACCGAAAGAGAGGACGACCGATGCCTCGCAGGCTGTTCCTGGTCGCCGTGCTGCTCGCCGCCCTGGTCACGGTGACGACCGACGTGCCCGCCGCGTACGTGTTCGCACCACTGCTCGGCATTGGGATCCTGTGGTTCGGTCTGGGGTCGCTGCTGTCGTTGCAGCAGGGCGCGGCGCACATCCCGGACGGCGATCCTGCCCCGGTCGATCCGACGCTCGAACGCGTCACCTACTGGTGCGCCGGCTGCGGCGCGGAGGTGCTGCTGCTGGCCCGGGGAACCGAGTCGCCGCCACGGCACTGTGGAGAACGAATGCGCGAGCGCGTCGAGATCCTGCGGGAACGGCTCCCGGACCAGCGATGAGCGGTCCACACCTGTGGATAACTATGTGGAAACATTGTCACACGAGTTATCCACACCTGTGTACAACATTGGGGAAATCTCACGCGTGGAGTTCCAATACGCCCGCCGACGCGACGTTCGGTCAGCGCCAACGGCTGAGCGCCACGAGGCCACCGGCCAACATCACAAAGCCGATGATGAGGTTGATGTTGCCGCCCGGCAGGCCCGGGATGAGGTAGATCACGATCAGCAGCACGGTCCCGAGGCCGATCAGTGACAGGCCGGTGACCGGCACCCAACGGGGGCTCGGCGCAGGCTTCGGTGGCTTGGGCGGGATGTAGGACGAGCGCTTCGACTTGGACTTCGGCAAGGGTCACTCCGTGGTCTTCGATGGAACTGTGCTCATGGTACGGTCTCGGGGTTGACCTCGAAGAAGACGACTGTGCGCCCTTGGAGCGTCCGCCTCGTCAGCATGTCCGGATGGATGCTGCTCGCCGCGGGTTCCAGCGTGCTGTTGTACCTGGTCTACGCGCTGCTGTTCACCAACGTCGAGGCCGAGCGGGCACAGGGCGATCTCCGTGCGCAATGGGAACGGATCACACCATCGACCGAGCCGTCGGCGTCCGGCGAGTCGGCGGCGGAGGTGGCACCGACACCTGCACCCCCGGAGGTCACTCCTCCCGGTCGCGGCGTCGCATTGATGGAGTTCATGCGACCCGGGTCCGGCAGCGTGGTGCACGACGAACCGCTGGTTGTCGTCGACGACGTGACGCTCGACGACCTGCGCAGGGGACCCGGTCACTATCCTGACACTGCCATGCCCGGCAGGTCCGGGAACTTCGCAGTCGCCGGTCACCGGACGACCTACGGCGCACCCTTCTACCACCTTGACGCACTACGCAGCGGCGACCTCGTGCTGGTGACGGACCGGCGTGGTCAGCGGCACACCTACGAGGTCGCCGAGCAACAGGTGGTGCTGCCGGGTGACACCTGGGTGATCGGCGACGACCCACTCGGGACCGGACGGCCGACACTCACGCTGACGACGTGCAATCCGAGGTTCTCAGCGGCCGAGCGGCTGGTCGTCCACGCCGAGCTGGTGTCCTGATCCAACGCGACCGGAGGCCGACGACATGAGCCGAACCGCCCGCACGGTCACGATCGCGATCGCGCTGCTGCTCGTGGTCTTTGTGCTGTTCACTGTCGTGTTTCCATGGGTCGATCGTCAGTTCTTTGCGAATCCCGTGCTGGGCTAGGCGATGCGGCCGCCGGCTTCAGGGTGGGGGACCACCGCGGCGCCGTGGGTGCAGGTCTATCCCGCAGGCGTTCCGTCGTCCTACCGGTATCCCACCGTGCCTGCGGGCCGTCTGCTCGACGACGCGGCGCAGGACTTCCCCGACATGGTGGCCGTCGAATACCACCGGTACCGCCTGACGTACCGCAAGCTGCTGGACCACGCCGACCGCCTCGCAACGGCGTTGTCGGCGCTGGGCGTCAATGCCGGCGACGGCCTGGCTCTCGTGCTGCCGAACTGTCCGCAGCTGATCGTCGCGCTGTTCGCCTCCTGGCGCATCGGCGCGACCGTGACGCTGCTGACGCCGTCAGACCCTCCAACTGCGGTCGCGACGACCGACCCCCGGGTCATCGTGACGCTCGATCGCTGGTATGACGGCACGATCGCGCCGGTGCGGTCGACGCTGCGCGCCCGCACCGACGTCATCGTGACCGGTCGCGACGACTATCTGCCGTTCCCGCGCAACGCACTGTCGACGTTGCGCCGCCGCAGGCCGGTGTCGGACGCCGAGAACGTCCTTCGTTTCGCGGACCTGGTCCGCCGCAGCGTGCCGGCCCCGCAGGAGCCGACCGCTGCGGCGACGCGCCAGGGGTTGGCGGCGAACGGCAAGGCGTTCTCGCAGCGGCAACTGGTGGTCAACAGCTTCCAGCTCCGGCTGTGGCTGCCCGACGTGGTGGCCGGTGACGAACGGTTCCTGCTGTCGGTTCCCCTGACGTCGACGCTGGGAGCGGTGTGGATCCTCACAGCCGTGCTCTCGGCCGCCACGATGATCCTCGTCGATGACGCCCGGCCCGCACAGCGGCAGCGTGCCGCGATGCGCGCCAAGCCAACGATCCTTCCGCTGGACGGGGACGTGACGAGCGATCTGCTGCGATCGTCCTGGCGGCGGGGCCACCTGCGTTCGGTCCGCATCGCCGTGTCCAGCGAGCAGCTCGACGACCGGGCGATCAGGCACCTCGAGGAGCTCACGGACAAGGGCAGGATCCGTACAGCCTGGGGCATAGGCGGGCTGCTGACACACGCCGACCCGGTCTACGGGCGCGCCGAGCGCGGCAGCGTGGGCCTGCCACTGCCGGACACCGACGCGGTCGTCGCGGCTGCAGACGGCACGATCGCGCCGCTGGGCACCCGCGGGCATCTGTGGGTACGTGGCCCACAACTGTGCGGAACCGAGTGGGTCGACACTCGAGCACAGGCGACGCTCGGCGCGGACGGGTATCTCGTCGTGCACGACCACAGCGACGACGGGCCATAGGATTCCGGCATGACAGGGCCGCGGATCTTCATGATCGACAACTACGACAGCTTCACCTACAACCTCGTCCAGGAGCTCGGAGAACTCGGCGCCCATGTCGAAGTGGCACGCAACGACGCGTTTGCACTCGACGACGTGTCGGACGCTGCTCCGGATGGGATCGTCGTGTCTCCGGGCCCCGGTACACCGCTCGACGCCGGGCGTTCCACCGAGGTGATCGCGGCGTTCGGTGACACGATCCCCCTGCTGGGCGTCTGCCTCGGCCATCAGTGCATCGCGCACGTCTTCGGCGGGCAGGTCGTCAGCGCACCAGAGCTGCTGCACGGCAAGACCTCGCAGATACATCACGACGGCACTGGCGTTTTTGCCGGCCTGGCCAACCCGTTCGTAGCGACCCGCTACCACTCGCTGATCGTCGCCGACGATGACCTCCCACAGGTACTGACCGTCACGGCCAGAACCGCCGGCGGCCTGATCATGGGACTGCGTCACCGGAGCCTGCCGGTCGAAGGCGTGCAGTTCCATCCCGAGTCGATCCTGACCGGCGTCGGCATGGAGCTGTTGCGCAACTTCGTCCACGGGATCACCCGTGCGGTCGCCTGATCCGGACGTCCTGATCATCGGCGCGGGGTTGTCCGGTCTGGTCGCGGCGCGTGCGTTGTCCGACGCCGGGAGCCGTGTCAGGCTGCTGGACAAGAGCGTCGGGCCGGGCGGGCGTCTGGCCACCCGCCGGATCGCCGAGGCCACCCTCGACCACGGCGCGCAGTTCTTCACCGTCCGCAGCGACGAGTTCGCCGGCCTCACGGATCGCTGGCGCGCCGCCGGCGCCGTGATCAAGCGGTGGAGCGCAGGGTTCGCCCAGGCGTCCGACGTGCGCGCCGGACCCGATGGCATCACAGCCACCGGACATGACGGGCATCCCCGGTACGTCGTCGCGGGTGGCATGAACAGGCTCGCGGCAGTCCTCGCGGACGGCCTCGACGTGGTCGCCGGCGCCCATGCGTCGGCGGCGTGGACCCGCGACGGTCAATGGCACGTCGCGACCACCGGCCCCGACACTCCGCGGACCCATCGCGCGCCGGCGCTGCTGTGCACGTGCCCGGTGCCGCAGGCCCTCGCGCTGCTGGGCCGCGGCGCGACGACGCTGCCGCCAGCCGCCGACACCGTGCTGCGCGAGATCGCCTACGATCCGTGCCTGGCCCTGCTCGCGGTGCTCGACCGCGGACCGGGACTGCCACCACCCGGCGGCGTGCAGTTCGCGGCGGGTCCGGTGCGCTGGCTCGCCGACAACGCGCGCAAGCCCGTTTCTGATCGGCCGGCGATCACGATGCATGCGGCCCCCGACTGGTCCTTCGCGTGGTACGACGCAACCGACGCCGACGTCGGGGCGACGCTGTCGGCCTGGCTGACGCCGTGGCTGGGGCCCGCGACGGTGCAGGCCTCGCAGGTCAAACGGTGGCGCTACGCACAGCCGTCGGCCCCCATCGACCGGCACGTGCTCAGCACCGACGTCGACGGCACACCGGTCGTGTTCGCGGGTGACGCCTTCGGGCACGCACGGATCGAGGGAGCGGCGCGCAGCGGGCTGGCTGCAGCCGCCGCCCTCGGCGACGTCTGATCAGTTCCCGCCGGTCCCCGACGCGCCGTTCGCAGCGGTCTCCGGGCCGGTCGAGACGATCAGGGTGACCGTCGTGCCCACCTCGACCTCCTCGTCGGCCGGCGGGTCGGTCTCGATCACGTCGCCCGCGTCGACCGTGTCGCTCGGCTGCTCCTCGAGCTGGGTCGAGGGCACGAGCTGCGCCTGGATCAGCTCGTTGACTGCCTCCCTGACCGGCATCTCGCTGACGTCCGGCACCGTGGTCGTGGTCGGTTCGGGCTCGGGCTGGGGCTGCTGCTCCGGGCCGCGCGAGATGACCAGCGTCACGTCGCTGCCCTTGCGGGCCTGCTGTCCGCCCTCGGGCGACTGCCGGATGACACGTCCCTCGTCGATCGTGTCGCTGAACTCCTCGGTGACGAAGGCACCGAAACACGGCTGCGGCTCACAGGCGTCGTTGAGCTCCTGCTCGGCGTCCCCGCGGCGCCGGTCCACGACGTCCGGCACCGTCGCGCGGTCCGACCCGCTCGACACGACAAGATTGATCTCGGTCTCCTCCGGGACCTCCCTGCCGGCTGCGGGTTCGGTGCGGATCACCTGTCCCTCGTCGTACCGATCGCTGCTCTCGCGCGTCACCTCTCCGACCCGCAGGTTGGCGTCGGTGAGGATCTGCCTCGCCTGGCTGCGAGTCTTTCCCGTCACGTCCGGGACGTCGACCGGCGGCGCGCCGCTGTTGACCGTGAGCACGATCTCGGTGTCGACCGGCAGCCGCTGACCACCGGCGGGATCCTGGCTGACGACCTCGTTCTCCTCCGACCCGGACTGCTCGACCGTTTCGATGGTCACGTTCTCGAAGCCGAGCGTCGCCAGCCGGGCCCGCGCCTCGTCGATCTGCTCGCCCACGACGTTGGGCAGCTCCTGCACCGCGGTCTGCTCACCAGCGAGGCTCGCGAACAGCCACCATCCGCCCAGCCCCAGGAGCGCCAGGAGCAGGATGGTGGCGATGATCCAGCCGGCCCGGCCGCGCGGCTCCTCGTCCTCGTAGTACGGCTCCTCGTAGTACGGCTCCGCGTCGGCGGTCTGGGTCTGTCCGTAGTCCTGCGCCGACGACGAGACGACGGTCTGGTCGTTCCAGCGGTCGGCCGCCTGAGTGGCCGCCCACGCTGCGGCCAGCGGCGCGGTCACCGGCACGCCCGCCCGCGCGCGTTCGAGGTCGGCGTTGAAGTCCCGTGCTGTCTGGTACCGGTCGGCTGGATCCTTGGCCATCGCCTTCAGCGTGATGGCATCCAGCTCGGCCGTCGACTCCTCGGACATCTGCGAGGGTGGCTGCGGCGTGGCGGACACGTGCTGGTAGGCGAGCGCAACCGGGGAGTCGGCATGGAACGGTTGCCTTCCAGCGAGCAGCTCGTACAGCACACAGCCGAGCGAGTAGACGTCTGTGCGGCGGTCCACGGTTTCGCCCTGCGCCTGCTCGGGTGACACGTAGGCGGCGGTGCCGAACACCGCCGCGGTCTCGGTGATCGTCTCAGCGTTGACCGCGCGGGCGATCCCGAAGTCGGTGACCTTGACCTCGCCCTCGGTCGAGATCAGGATGTTGCCCGGCTTGATGTCCCGGTGGATCAGCCCGTGCTCATGTGCGTAGTTCAACGCAAGGGCTGAATCTCCGACGATCTCGGTCGCGCGGCCCGCGGTGGTGCGCTCAGTGCGCGTCAGCTCCCGCAGGCTGCGGCCGCGCACGAGCTCCATGACGATGAACGGGCGGCCCTCGGCCTCGCCGGCGTCGTAGACGCTCACGATGTTCGGGTGGTTCAAGCTCGCCGCCGACTGCGCCTCGCGGCGGAACCGCAGCAGGAAGTTGGGATCGTCGGAATAGCGCGCGTGCAGGATCTTGACCGCGACCTCGCGGTCGAGCTGCTCGTCGTGCGCGCGCTGCACGTCGGCCATGCCACCGTGACCGATGCTGCCCAGCAACCGGTACCGGCCTGCCAGCAGCGTCGGCACGCCGCTCAGCGGCCTGGTGTCGTCTGACATTGGTTCCTCGCTCACTGCCGTGGCGACGGCGGGATCACTGGGTGCCGAGCGCCGCCTCGATGACCGCGCGTGCGATCGGGCCAGCGACCGCACCACCTGTCGCTTCGCTTCCTGCACCGCCCACATCGGGAACGACGACGGCGACCGCGACGGCCGGATTGTCGGCCGGTGCGAAGCCTACGAACCACACGGTGGGCGGGCGACCTTCACCAGTCTGCGCGGTTCCGGTCTTTCCCGCGACCTGTACGCCGGTGATCGCCGCGTTGCTGCCGCTGCCCGCGTTCACGACGTTCTCCATCATCGCCTGCAACGCGTCGGCCGAACCGCGACTGATCGCCTGGGCGTTCGGCTGCCCCGGCAGGCGCAGCTCCTCGGGGGTGAACTCCCGGATCACGCGACCCGACGTGTCCTCGACGCGATCCACGATGTAGGGCGTCATCATCACGCCGTCGTTGGCGATGGCCGCCGTGACGACCGCCATCTGCAGCGGTGTCGCCCGCACGTCACGCTGGCCGATCGCGCTCTGCGCCGTCGCCGGCGGGTCCGCATCGGACGGCACCTGGCTGACGGCCGTCGCCGGCAGTTGGAAGTCCCAGTCCGTGTTGAAGCCGAAGCGCGTGGCCTGCTCGGCGAGGGTCTCCGCGCCCAGATCGAGGCCGAGTTGCGCGAAGGTCGTGTTGCAGCTCACGGTCAGGGCCTGCGTCAGGCTGAGCGGCTGACCGCCGTTGCACAGCGAACCGCCGAAGTTGCCGATCGTCGCGGAGGTCTGCGGCAGGTCGAGCCGCTGGGGGTCCGGGAACGTCTGGTCGGGGCTGACGCCGCTCTCCAACGCCGCCGCCGCGGTGACCAGCTTGAACGTCGATCCGGGCGGATACGACTCCCTGAGCGCCCGGTTCAGCAGCGGTTTGCTGGCGTCGTCGTTGAGGCGCCGCCACGATTCGCGGACCTCCTTGGGATCGTGGCTGGCCAGGTCGTTGGGGTCGTAGGTCGGCGATGACCACAGCGCGAGGATCTCGCCGGTGGCGGGCGCCAGCGCGACCACCGCACCCTCGAGTTCGCCGAGGGCGTCTCGCGCCGCCTGCTGGACCTCGTCGCGCACGGTCGTGTGCACGGCGTCGCCGGCACGTTCGCGGCCGGCCAGGAGGTCGGCGAGGTTCCTGGCGAACGCCTCGGGCGCATTGCCCGTCAGTTCGTCGTCGAACGCCCGCTCGATCTCCGACCGTCCGAAGATCGGCGACGAGAAACCGGTGACGTGGGCGTACAGCGGACCACTGTCGTACTGGCGCAGGAACTTCAGCTCATCTCTGGTCTCGACCGACTCGGCGACCGGTCTCGTGTCGGGTCCGCGTCCCGACAGGATCCTGCCACGCTCCGAGTCGTACTCGGCGACCAGCCGTCTCGCATTCGCGCTGTCAGACGCCAGGTCGTCGGCGCGAACGACCTGTAGGTAGTTCAAATTGATGAACAGCGCGCCGAACAACAGCACGATCGTGAGCGCCACCCGCCGGATGCTCCCGCTCACGCGCCCGCCCCGGCCCGGTGTCCCAGCGGTGCGGGCCGCGCCCCCACCTCGTCCGTCGACACGCGGATGAGCAGCGCCACCAACACGTAGTTGGCCAGCAGCGAGGATCCGCCGTACGACACGAACGGCAGCGTCAGCCCGGTCAGTGGGATCAGGCGTGTCACGCCGCCGACGATGATGAACACCTGCAGGGCGTAGAGGGTGACCAGGCCCTGTGCGAGCAGCTGTCCGAACTCGTGCCGACAACGCAACGCGATCCGAAAGCCGCGACCGATGAACAGCAGGTAGCACAGCAACAGAGCTGTGGTGCCCAGCAGCCCGGCCTCTTCGCCGAACGCACTGAAGATGAAGTCGGTCGACACGATCGGGATGAAATCGGGGTGGCCCTGCCCGAGCCCGACGCCCGCGACACCGCCTGTCCCGAGAGCGAACAGCGACTGCTGCAGCTGCCCGGCGCCGAAGGCCTCGCTGTCCCACAGGTGGAGCCAGATCCCGATGCGGTCCTGGACGTGCCCGAACAGCAGGTACGCGGCGTAGCCGCCGGCCGCGAACAGCGCAAGCCCGCCGATGATGTAGGCAGCGCGGGACGTCGCGACGTACAGCATGCTGATGAACAGGCCGAACAGCAGCAGCGACAGCCCGAGGTCGCGCTCGAAGACCAGCACGCCGAGGCTGAGGCCCCACACCGCCAGCACCGGCCCGAATGCCCGGGCCGGAGGGACCATCAGCGGTCCGACCCGGTTCGTTGCGACCGTCAGCAGCTGGCGGTTCTCAGCGAGGTAGCTGGCGAAGAAGATGGCCAGGCCGATCTTCGCGAACTCACCAGGCTGGATCGAGAACCCGGCGAAGCGGATCCACAGGTCAGCACCGTTGATGTTGGCGCCGATGAACGGCAGCAACGGCATCAGCAGCAGGACGATCGCGGCGATGCCGATGCTGTAGCGGTAGCGGTCGAGCAGCTCGTAGTCGCGGATGACGACCAGCGTCACGATCAGCAGTCCCACGCCGACAACGGTCCAGACGGTCTGCGACGGCGCGAGCTCTGAAGCATCGGTCGCCGCCAGTGCATAGTCGATCCGGCGGATCATGACCAGGCCCAGCCCGTTGAGCACGAAGGCGAGCGGGAACAGCAACGGGTCCGCGCCGGGCGTCACGCGACGCAGCAGCAGGTGCGCTCCGACGCCCACGGCCGCAAGGATGCCACCGTACCCCGCCAGTCCCGCGGGCAACTGCGGCTCGCGGGCGAGGCCGACCAGCGCGTAGGCCGCCAGACAGATGACCAGCGCCAGCACCAGCAGCCCGAGCTCGGTGTTGGCCCGGCGCCGGGCTTCGAGCTTGGCGTCGGACGTGCTCACGGTCCCGGCGTTGGTTCGACCAGCGGCTCACCGACGTCTGGAGACGACCGGCTCTCGCGCCACTGGGTCTGGAGGTCTTCGACGATGCGCCGCGCGTCGTCCAGGCTCTGTGCCGGGAGCCCGTCGCTGATCGCCTGCTGGCGGAAGTCGGGGAAGTCAGATACCGGCGTGGTCGTGATCTCCTGCGGCAGTACCCGCGCGGCCGAGACACCGAGGATCGGCTGGGGCACCCCGCGGAAGACGGCGATCATGCCCCGGTGCTCGCCAACGAAGTACGAACGTGACAGCAGCAGCAAGCCGCCGCCGACCAGGAGGCCGGCGATGATGGTGAGTGCCAGCACGGCGGCGACGATCTTTCCTGCGGTGAACCGGCGACCACGCCGTTCGGTCGTCGGTTCGGCGCCCTTCGGTGCGCCGACCCGGCCCATCTTCTCCGCCCACGGCTCGTCTGTCGTCGGTGGGCTGGTGTCGATGCTGATCTGAACGGGTGCGCCGTCGGTCGTCTGCTCCCCGCCCTCTTCCTCGCTGTCCTCCGTCGTGGCGGCGGCTTCGCCGTTGGGTTGGGCCGTGATCTGCTGCGTGGTCTTGGTGTCGGCCTCATCGGACGCCGGGGCTTGTGACGCCCAACGTTCACCGACGCGGACCAGCACCGCGGTGATGTTGTCCGGTCCGCCCGCGGCGTTCGCCTTGGCCAGCAGCGCGGCGACCGCGGCGTCACCGTCCACTGTCTCTGACAGCGTGGTCGCGATGGCCTCATCGGTGACCGGTCCCGACAAGCCGTCCGAGCACAGCAGGATCTGGTCGCCGTCCTTCAGCGTGATCGGCGGCAGGATCTCGATCTCGACGGTCGCCTCGTGGCCGATCGCCCGCGTGATGACATTGCGTTGTGGGTGGGTCGATGCCTCGTCCCGTGACAGGCGCCCTTCCTGCACCAGCCGTTCGACCAGCGTGTGGTCGGTCGTCAGCTGGCTCATGCGCTCCGTGTCGCGCAGCAGGTACGCGCGGCTGTCGCCGACGTGGGCCACGTACAACTGGCCCTCGCGGACCGCCACGGCGGTCAGCGTGGTCCCCATGCCTTCCAGGTCCGGGTCGTTCGCGGCGCGCTCGACGACGACCGCGTTGGCGCTCCGTACCGACGTGGCCAGCACTTCTCCGACGTCCGACGGGTCCGTCACGTCGAGCGGGTCCAGCTCGCGCAACGGTTCGAGCGCGGCGTCCGATGCGATCTCGCCAGCCTGATGACCACCCATCCCGTCGGCGACCGCGAAGATCGCGTCACCGATGAGGAAGCTGTCTTCATTGCCCGCGCGCACCCGGCCCGTGTGCGTCGCACCGAACGCTCGCACGGTCAACGTATGCCCGCGAAGGGTCACTTCCTGACCTCGACGATCGTCTTTCCGATCCCGAGCTGGTCGCCTGCCGCAATCTGTGTGGGTGCGGTCACCTTGACCCGATTGAGGAACGTCCCGTTGGTCGACTTGAGATCCGCAACCATCCAACCGCCGTTCGCCTGGAAGATGCGCGCGTGGTCGTCGCTGACGTACGGATCGTCCAGTCGCACTGTACTCGATGGGGATCGGCCGAAGAGCACGGCCTGGTTGCCGAGCTCGATCACCCGCGGGCGGCCATCAGGGATGTGCACGACGAGCTGGCGTGGCGTCGCACGGCTCGACGCGGGCTGCGGCGACGGCTCTGCGCTGGGCCGCCGTGTTCGTGCCGGTCGGGGCGGCGCCGGGACGGCGCGCAGGTCCCGGACCACCGCGCGGACCGCACGCCACACGAAGATGTACAGCAACAACAGGAAGAAGGCCTGCAGCAGCCACAAGATGATGGGTGGCATCGAGGCTCAGGCACCCGCGACGAAGCGCAACCTGACGTTGCCGAGTTCGATGTCCTCACCACCGCCAAGGTACTCGCGGTCCACGCTCGCGCCGTTGACCATGATCCCATTGGTCGAGCCGAGGTCTTCGATCAGCCAACCGTTGGAGCCTTCGCTGATCCGTGCGTGCCGTCGCGACACCGAGGGGTCGTCGAGTTGGACGTCGCAGCCGGGCATCCGCCCGATCACGGCCTGGTTGGGCAACGGGATGAGCTGGCCGGCCTGGTCAAGCAGCTCGAGCGATGCGCGCGCTGCGCTCGCCTGACTGGTGGCGGGCTTGGCGCCGCCTGCGGGTTTCGCGCCGCCTCCGGAGACGTAACCGGGCGCCGCCTCGACCTTGCCGCGCAGCTCGTAGGTGCCCACCGGCACGTCGTCGTCGATGGCCAGCTCGATCCTCGCCGGACCGCGGAGCTGCCAGCCACGTTCGGCGGCGGTGCGGACCAGCACATCGCTCAACTCGTTCGCGAGCGATTCGCCGAACTCGCGAAAGCGCTGATGGTCAGCCGGGTTCAGCTCGAAGCGATAGACGTTCGGCACGAACACGCCATCGACGCCGACGTTCTGGTAGTTGCCCGCATAGCGCTGGACCGCTTTGGCCAACTCGACCGGCTGAAGCCCTGAGCGAAACGCCCGAGCGAAGAACCCTTCGACGGCGCCTTCGAGACGTCGTTCAAAATCTCGCAGAACACTCATCCGTTCGCTCGGTTCCTTGAGGTAGGGCGGACGCGAACCTCGTGCCTTCTCATGATGGGCTGGCCACGCGCGCCGCAGCATGCTTTCCGCGATGCTACACTCCGCGCGCTGCGGCGTTGATCGTCCCAGGGGCGAGTGGCGGAATTGGCAGACGCGCAGGATTCAGGTTCCTGTCTCCGTTAAGGAGGTGGGGGTTCAAGTCCCCCCTCGCCCACCAACCGGTGTCGCAGCACGAGCAACTGGGTTCGACGCGTGGCACGTGTACCGGTCACGTGTCGCAGCTCAGCGCGGCCGTTTGACGTGGGGCATCGGGCCCTTGGGGATTGGCAGCTCGGCGCCGCCCAACGCGTGCAGCTTGCGGTCCAGCGGTCCGATCTGCTTGGTCTTGATCGCCCGTGGGAGCTTCATCAGCTGATTTCGCAGACCCGACAGCTCGACCTGACCGGACGCCGTGCCGACGTTGATCTCGTGCACGGGAACGTCGCCGCTGATCCGGGCGGTCTTGCGGGCCTCCTGCTTGAGCAGCGCGTTGACCCGGGCACGGCGCCCCTCGCCGATCAGGATCACACCCGGCCGGCCGACGACGCGGTGCACGAGGTCCTGCTTGCCGCTGAACGCGACGGCCGGCGTGATCTTCCACGCACCACGCAGCGACTGGACGACCGCCAGCGCAGCGCCGGGCTGGCCCTCGATCCGCGCGATCGCGGCGCGTTGGGCGCGGACGCCGAGCACGAGCATGGCGCTCATCGCCGCAGCGGTCAATCCGCTGACCACGCCGGCGATCGGTGCGCCGAGGTAGGTCAGCGCGGACAGCGGCACCGCCAGCCCGGCGACGGCCGCGAGCAGCATGTAGGGCAGCATGCGGGGATCCGCCGCGCGCGTCTGGCTGAATGTCAGCCGGATTTGTCGAAAGCGTTCGCCTACTCGGTCGCGGAATCGGGAAGCCATGAAAGGATGGTAGGTCGTTGTGCGCATGCTGTGCCACGTTGAGGCAGGAGAACGGCAATGACCGAGACGTCACCGGCCGGCCTCGGTAGCGCGCGGTACCTGAATCGCGAGTTGTCGACGATGTCGTTCAACGCCCGCGTCCTGGCGATCGCGGCGGACAAGCGGCGGCCGCTGCTCGAGCGCGCCAAGTTCCTCGCCATCTACGCGACCAACACCGACGAGTTCTTCCAGAAGCGGGTCGGCAGCCTGCTGGAGCAGGCCAGGACGGGCGCCGAGACCGTGTCACCCGACCAGATCCCGCCCGCCGAGCAGCTCGCGGCCGTTCGGACCTACGCCCAGCAGCTCGCCGACCGCCAGTCCGAGCTGTTCAACGACGAGATCGCCCCGGGGCTGGCGGCCGGCGGCCTCGAGCTGTGCGCATGGTCAGACCTCGACGCCGACGAGCACGCATACGTCGCCGAGTACTTCGACGACCAGGTCTTTCCGGTCCTCACACCGCTGGCGATCGACCCGGGCCACCCGTTTCCCCACATCTCGAGCCTGTCGCTGAACCTGGTGGTCGTGCTCCACGACCCGGGCCGATCGCGACCCCAGTTGGCCAGGGTGAAGGTGCCGCCGCTGCTCGACCGTTTCGTCCGACTGCCCAGCGGCACCAGGTTCCTGCCGATCGAAGTCGTCATCGCCAACAACCTCGACACCCTGTTCCCCGGAATGGTGGTACACGAGCGGCATCAGTTCCGCGTCACGCGCAACGCCGACCTGGCGATCCGGGAGGACGAAGCCGAGGATCTGCTCGAAACGATCGCAGACCACCTGCTCGAACGCCGCTTCGGCAGAGCGGTGCGCCTCGAGCTGAGACCGTCGATGCCCGACTGGCTGGCGGAGCGCCTGCTGCGTGAGCTCGACCTCGATGCGTCGGCGGTGACAACCGTGGACGCGCCGCTGGACATGTCCGACCTGTGGCAGCTGTACGGCGCGGGTCCCGAGGAGCTGCGCGACCCTCGGTGGGAGCCGCTGGTGCCGCCGCGCCTCGCCCGCCTCGACGATGCGCCGGACGCGATCTTCGCCGAGATCGCCAGAGGCGACATCCTGGTCCATCATCCGTACGACAGCTTCGACGCGTCGGTGCAACGGTTCATTGTCGACGCGTCACGGGATCCGGCCGTCCTGGCGATCAAGGTGTCGATCTACCGCACCACGGAGCAGGAGAGTCCGATCGTCGAGGCGCTGATCCGCGCCGCGGAGGCCGACAAGCAGGCCGTCGCCATGGTCGAGCTCAAGGCGCGCTTCGACGAGGAGGCCAACATCCAGCGGGCCCGCCGTCTGGAGGACGCCGGCGTGCACGTCGCCTACGGACTGATCGGGTTGAAGACCCATTCGAAGGTCGCCCTCGTCGTGCGCGCGGAGGACGGCGGGCTCCGCCGGTACGCCCACATCGGGACCGGCAACTACAACCCGAGCACGGCCAAGATCTATGAGGATCTCGGTATCCTCACGTGCGACCCAGCGGTGGGCCGTGACCTGTCACAGCTGTTCAACATGCTCACCGGCTACAGCCGCCACGACGACTATCGCAAGCTACTGGTCGCGCCGCGTTCGCTCAGGCCCCGCCTGACCGAGTTGGTGCAGCGCGAGATCGACGCCGACGACGGGCACATCGTCGTCAAGGTCAACAACCTGGTCGACGTCGACCTGATCGACGCCTTCTACGACGCGTCGCACGCCGGCACGCGGGTCGATCTGATCGTGCGCAGCGTCTGCAGCCTGCGGCCGGGTGTGCCGGGCCTCAGCGATCACATCCGTGTGCGGTCGATCGTCGGCGACTTCCTCGAGCACTCGCGCATCTTCCGCTTCGGTTCCCAAGATCGCGGCTACGACTATCTGATGGGCTCCGCCGACCTGATGGCCCGGAACCTCGACCGCAGGGTCGAGGCGGTGCTGCCAGTCACCGACGAGGACGCGCGGGCGCGACTGCAGCAGATCCTCGACATCGAACTCGCCGACGACCAGCTCGCGTGGGAGCTCGACGGCCAGGACGGCAGTTGGCACCGCGTGGCCGAGCGGGACGGCGTGCACATCCACGATCGCCTGCGCCAACTAGCCATCGAGCGCTTGCAGCGCTGACCCCCGGGCCTCGCGCCCGGAGCTCACCGTGGACGGACGGCGTGCGGCGACAGCGGCGGGCGGCTGGAGCGCGGTCTGCGGTGTGCGAAGATTGACGATCATGGGAAGCGGGGCGCTGGACATCGCACTGCTGGTCGTCGTCGTGCTGATCGCGACAACGGCCTTGACGGTCGCGGTCGCGGCGATCCTGGTCCAGCGCCGGATCCGGCGGACGCTGCGGGTTGGCCGGGGTGCCTCGGGTAACGAGCTGCTCGTTGCGCTGCGGGACCACGACGACGAGCTCGACGTCCTCGACGCGGCGGTCGTCGATCTGCGCGCCCGCGTGACCACGGTCGAACGGGATCTCGAGCTGTGCACCAGCCGTGTGGCCATGGTGCACTACGACGCCTTCCCCGACATGGGTGGCAAGCTATCGTTCTCAGTTGCGATGCTCGATGAGCAGGGAGATGGCATCGTGCTCTCAGTGGTCAACGGACGAAGCGAGACGCGGGCGTGGGGCAAGCGTGTCGTAGCCGGTGGCTGTCGCCAGCGGCTGTCGAGCGAAGAGGCCGACGTGCTCCAGCGCGCCCTCGTGCTCGATCGCCGGCGCGCCGACGAGGTGCAGGCCGGTGATGTCCGATGACGGTCCGCCGCATCGCCTACCTCGGGCCCGACGGCAGCTTCGCGTCGGAGGCGGCTCGGCGCGCCAGCCACAAACCGGCGTCGTTGGAGCCGATGCCCACCGTCGTCGACGTGGTCGAGGCCGTCCGCGCGGGGTCATGCGACTGGGGCGTCGTGCCGATGGAGAACTCAGTCGAGGGTTCGGTCAACGTGACACTCGACGAGCTCGCGTTCGGCGACACCGGCGTCTACATCAGGGCCGAGATCACCATGCCGGTGACCATGAACCTGCTCGGTCGTGCTGACGCGGACCTCGACGACATCGTCCTCGTCCGCAGCCACTCGCACGCCCTCGCCCAGTCGCGCGGCTGGTTGACCGCCCACCTGCCCAACGCCCGCCAGGAGGCCGTCACGTCGACCGCGGAGGCGGCCCGCCAGGTCGGCGCGGATCCGACGCTGGCGGCGATCGGCACGACCGCGGCGGCAAGCCGTTTCGGTTTGGCCATCATCGCCGCCGACATCGGTGACCACATCGACACAGCCACCCGGTTCGTCGTGCTGTCCGACCGCTTCGCACCGGCGACGGGGTCGGACAAGACCTCGATGGTCGTGTTCTTCGGCAACGACCGGCCAGGCCAGCTGGTCCAGGTGCTCAACGAGTTCGCGATGCGCAGCATCAACCTGACCAAGATCGAGTCGCGTCCGACGAAGAAACAGCTCGGCGAGTACTGCATCTTCATCGACTGCGTCGGTCACATCACCGAGCCGCGGGTGGGCGAGGCGCTGCGCAGCGTGCACCGTCACGCAGCGGAGCTGCGGGTCCTCGGTTCGTACGGCCGTTCCGTCGGCCACAGCGATCTGCCCAGCTCGAGCGACAGTGCGGTCGCGTACGCCGAGTCCGAGGACTGGTACGGCGGGATCCTGCAGCACGTCGACGACGGATGATTCTCGCCACATCGCCGATCACGGCGACGGCGACCGAAGCGGCCGACACCGTCAACGAAGTTGCCGAAGAGGCGCGCTCGTTCGGCACCAGGGTCGCCGACCAACTGCCGAGAATCGGCGTGGCTGTCGGCATCGGCCTGGTCGCGTTCGTCATCGCGCTGCTGCTCGCCAAGGCGGTCGAGCGCGCACTCGCCCGCACCCGCGCCGACCACGTCGCGGTGGTGTTGCTGTCGCGCATCGTCCGCCTGCTCGGCACCATCGGCGCGTTGCTGATCACGCTGGCCATCGCCGGTGTCGAGGTCGGCTCGGTCGTGGCGGGCCTCGCCGTCGCCGGCGTCGCGGTCGGCCTGGCCGTCCAGGGGATCCTCGAGAACTTCGTCGCCGGTGTCATCCTGTTGGTCCGCAAGCCGTTCTCGGCGGGTGACCAGGTCAGGTCCGGCGACTACGAAGGCACCATCGATTCCGTGGATCTGCGTGTCACGCGGCTGATCGACTACAACGGCGAGCTGATCTTGATCCCCAACCGTGACGTCTACAACAACGCGCTGGTCAACCTCACCCGGCGTGGCAAACGGCGGACCGTCGTCATGGTGGGCGTCGACTATCGCGATGACCACGACGACGCGCGCACCGTCATCTTCGAGGCCATCTCTACGGTCGACGGGGTCCTCGACCACCCTGAGCCGGAGGTCCTGCTCACCGAACTCGGCGATTCCAGCGTCGACTTCGAGGTCCGCTACTGGACCCGGCCCGACATCCGCAGCGTGCGGCGGACCCAGGACCGCGTGCTCGCCGCAGCCAAGCGGGGCATCCAGGATGCGGGTCTCACCATCCCGTGGCCCATCCGCACGCTCGTCCCCGACGGCACGTTCCGCACGGCGCGGGAACAGGCACCCCGTGCGTAGGGCACACGGAGCCCTGCTGGTCCTCGTGGCGCTGGCGTGTGCAGCGGCCACAGCCGGCGTCGTGTGGCTGTGGCCGGCCACCACGCCAGGGGCCGATGCGCCGGTCGCCGGCGACGGCGTGACGGTGCACGACGGGACACTGACCGCAATCGAGCAGCTCGAGGACTCCGACATCGCCGGCCTGGCACCGGGGGCGCGGACGTTGCAGCTGACCGCCCTCCTGAGCGATGGCCGCGAGGTCGGCTTCGAGATGGTCGACGAGACCGGGGACACGTTCGCGGTGGGCCAGCGCGTCCGTGTCGCGGAGGCCGAGTCCCCCGATGGCGGCACGACGTTCTACGTCAACGACATCCAGCGTGGACGACCACTGCTCGTCCTGGCCGCCGTGTTCCTCTTCGTCGTGCTGGCGTTCGGGCGCTGGCAGGGCGTGCGGGCGCTGATCGGACTGGCGCTGACGCTGGGTGTGGTGGTGCGGTACGTGGTGCCCGCCGTGCTCACGGGCCGCGATCCCGTGCTCGTCGCCATGTCGGCGGCGGTCGTGATCATGGTGGTGACCCTGTACCTGACACACGGTCTGCGGCGCAAGACGACCGCCGCGGTGGTCGGGACCATCGCCGCGCTCGGCATCACCGTCGGCCTGTCGTGGCTGTTCATCCAGCTGACGGTGCTCACCGGGCTGTCGAGCGAGGAGGCGCGGCTGGCCAGCGTGCAGGCCGGCGGGCTGTCGCTGCGTGGACTGCTGCTCGCCGGGATCATCATCGGCGCGCTCGGTGTGCTCGACGATGTCACGATGGCGCAGGCGTCGACGGTGTTCGAGCTGCGGCGCACGGACCCGGCGGCCGGGTTCAGCGCGTTGTTCGCGGGCGCGATGTCGGTCGGCCGCGACCATGTGGCGGCGACCATCAACACCTTGTTCCTGGCGTATGCCGGCGCCTCGCTGCCGCTGCTCATCCTGTTCAGCAGCTCGCCCGACCCCCTGCCGATGATCGTCTCCAGCGAGATCGTCGCGGTCGAGATCGTCCGCACGCTCGTGGGGTCGATCGGGTTGGTCGCCAGCGTGCCCGTGACGACGGCGCTGGCGGCGTGGCTGGCGGGCGAGCCCGAGGACGTCGTGGCGCTCGACGACGCCGACGTGCCTGTGGAGGGCGAGCACCAAAGGCCGCGCCGCCGCCAGCGAAGCGTCACGACCGACGAGCCGCCGCCGTTCGACATCGACGCCGACGCCGACGACGCCGACCTCGAGTGGGAGCGGCGGCTGCGAGAATCCTACGGATTGCACCGCGGGCCATCCGCCCGGGACTGAAGGCATCACCGTGATCGACATCAGACAGATCCGCGACGACTTCGACGCCATGGCGCGGGCGCTTGCGCGTCGCGGCGTCACCGAACGGGAGCTGGCAGGGATCCGCGAACTCGACGAACGGCGGCGTGCGCTGATCACCGAAGGCGACAACCTCCGCGCGGAGCAGCGCGAGGGTTCACGCAGGATCGGCTCCGCGCCCGCGGACGAGCGCGCCGAGATGATCGCGGCCGTCAAGGTGGTGTCTGCGCGTCTCGACGAGCTGGAGCCGTTGCAGGCCGACGCCGATCGGGCGCTCGAGCAGGCCCTCGCCGTCGTACCGAACCTGCCGCACCGCGACGCGCCCGATGGCCAGGACGAGACCGACGCGATCCAACTGTTCACGTTCGGCGAGATGCCGTCGTTCGGCTTCGAGATCGCCGATCACGTCGAGTTGGGCGAGGCCCTGGGGATCATCGACATCCCGCGCGCGGTCAAGGTTTCGGGCAGCCGCTTCGCATACCTGCTGGGGTCGGCCGTGATGCTCGAGTTCGCGCTGATCCGCTGGGGGCTCGACGAGCTGACGGCGCACGGCTTCCTGCCCGTCGTCCCTCCGGTCCTCACGCGCGAGGAGGTGCTGTACGGCACCGCGTTCCTGCCAACCAGCGCCGATCAGCTGTACCGCATGGAGCGTGACGACCTGTACCTGGTCGGCACGTCGGAGGTCCCGCTGGCCGGGCTGCACATGGGTGAGATCCTCGACGGCGACGCGCTGCCGCTGCGCTACGGCGGATTCTCGACCTGTTTCCGGCGCGAAGCGGGTACCTACGGCAAGGACACGCGGGGCATCTTCCGCGTGCACCAGTTCGACAAGCTCGAGATGTTCAGCTTCGTGCTCCCGGAGGACTCCGAGGCCGAACACGAGCGGCTGCGTGACATCGAGGTCGGGCTGTTCAGGCAACTCGGCCTGCACGGCCGCGTCGTCGACATCCCGGTCGGTGACCTCGGTGACTCCGCGGCGCGCAAGTACGACTGCGAGGTGTGGCTGCCCGGGCAGCAGGCCTACCGGGAGCTCACATCGGCGTCGAACTGCACCGACTACCAGGCCCGCCGGCTGCGCTGCCGCTACCGCACGCCCGACGGCGACACCGCCATGGTGCACACGCTCAACGGCACGCTGATCGCCGTGGGCAGGACGCTCATCGCGCTGCTCGAGAACCACCAGCGGGCCGACGGCAGCGTGACGGTTCCCGAGGTGCTGCAGCCGTACGTCGGCGCCGACATCATCACCGGACGGACGCTGGACGGCGCGCGCGAGCGGTGACCGCCCGCGTGCCACCCACACCTGAGGAGGCAGCGCATGACGCTGGTTGCGGGGATCGACATCGGGGGCACGAACATCGAGGGTGCGCTGGTCGATGACGAGCACGGTGTCAGCGAGCGGGTGAAGCACAGGACCCCGACCGACGGTCCTGACGCCGTCGTCCAGCGCGTCGTCGACCTGGTCGACGCGCTGGACGAGCGGCCGTCCGCGGTCGGCGTCGGCATCCCCGGCCCGGTCAGCGATGGGGTGGTGGCCCAGCCACCGAACCTGGCGAACTGGCCGCCGCGGGTCGAGCTCGCCGGCCTCCTGCGCGCCGCGCTGGACGTTCCCGTCGAGGTGGGCAACGACGCCAACGTGGGGGCGCTGGGGGAGTGGGTCGCCGGCGCGGGTCGCGGGTCGCGGTTCATGCTGGGCGTGTGGATGGGCACCGGCATCGGTGGCGGCCTGATACTCGACGGGCGCCCGTACACGGGCGCGTTCGGTGGCGCGGGTGAGCTCGGGCACATGGTCGTGCACCACGGCGGCGCCCAGTGCGGCTGTGGTCGGCGCGGGTGCATCGAGGCGTACGCGGGCCGCGCGTCGATGGAACGTACCGCCGAGGCCGCCCACGACGGCGGCCGCACGAGCGCGCTGTTCGACATCCGCCGCGACGAGAGCAAGAAGCGACTGACGTCGAAGGTGTGGGCGAGGGCGCTCGACGCCGGCGACGGCCTGGCGACCCAGCTGTACGCCGAGGCGATCGAAGCGGTGGGTGTCGGCGTCGCCTCGGTGATCAACCTGCTGGACCTCGATCGCATCGTGATCGGCGGTGGCCTCGCGGAGAAGCTCGGACAGCAGCTCGCCGACGACATCGCCGAGGCGGCGCTGCCCTTCACGATGGTGCCCAACGACAGCCGGACGTTCGCCGTGGCCGAGCTGGGCGACGAGCCCGGCATCATCGGCGCGGCCGCGCTCGGTCGCGCGGCGATGCTGCTGGGCTGATCGCGCGGCCGCGGCGGTCGGGCGGTCACGCCGGTCGTCACGTCCCCGCAGGGGGCTCCAGATCGTCCAGCGTGGCCATCTCGCCGAGGATCCGGGCCGCGGCCTGCACCAGCGGCACCGCGAGCAGCCCGCCCGTACCCTCGCCGAGCCGCAGGCCCAGGTCGAGCAGCGGCACCAGACCGAGGTACGCCAGCGCGATTGCCGCCCCCGGCTCCGGCGAACGGTGCGAGGCGATCAGGTAGTCGACCGCCGCGGGGTGGAGTCCCACCGCGCCCAGCGCCGCAGCGTTCGTGATGACGCCGTCGAGCAGCACCGGGACCCGGCGTGCCGCGCCCGCCAGCATCACCCCGACCAGTGCGGCGTGCTCCAGTCCGCCGAGTGACGCGAGCACGCCCAGGGCGTCGGCGGGGTCCGCCGTGTTGCGCTCGAGCCCGCGGCCGACCGCCGCCGCCTTGTCCGACAGCGTCCGCCCGGCCGCGCCCGCGCCGGATCCGGTGACCGTGGCCGCGTCCCGGCCGGTGAACGCCGCGATCAGGCATGCCGACGCGGTGGTGTTGCCGATCCCCATGTCGCCCGTGACCAGCAGATCCGCGCCGCCGTCCACCAGTTCGGTCGCCAGCGCCGCACCGGCGGTCAGCGCCCGGGCCGCTTCCGCTCGCGACATCGCCGGCGCCACGCTCAGGTCGGCGGTCACGGCGCGCACGCGCGCGCTGCGGAGCGCGGGGTGGTCCGCGGGTGCGCTTGCGCACCCCACGTCGAGCACCACGACACGCGCCGCGACGGTCCGCGCGATGGCGTTCACCCCGCCACGTCCCGCGCAGAACAGCTCCACCATCCGCGTCGTGATCTCCTGCGGCCACGGCGTGACCCCCTGGGCGTGTACGCCGTGGTCGGCGGCGGCGACCACGACCGCGGGCGAGTCCGGCACGGGGGGCGGACAGCGTCCGGCGACGGCCGCGAGCTGCACGCCCAGATCCTCGAGCCGGCCCAGGCTGCCCGGTGGTTTGACGAGCCCGGCGTGCCGGGCGACGGCGGCACCTCGCGCAACGGTGTCCGCCGGTCCGATGGCCACCCGCAGATCGTCGATCGAGGTGGCGCCGGCGCCCGTTCCCGTCGTCACCGGCGGTACGAGACGTGATTGGCCAGGAGCACGTCCAGCACCGCGCCCGGCGCCTCGCGCTGGATGCTGTGGCCGACGCCACGGAGGACGCGTGTGGTGATCCTGACGTTGCGCCGCGCGATCTCATCGCCGATGGTCGGGTCGAACAGCGTCCCCAGCGCGGGGTCGGCGCCGAGGATGTCGGTGGTGATGCGTACGTCACCGAGCAGGTCGAGGTACCACCACGGACGGTTGTCCTCGAGCGTGCGCTCCACCACGTAGCGGCCGGTCTGCGCCGCCGCCCGCGCCTTGAGCGCCGCGTCGTGCGGATGCCATGCTGGGTTCCGGGCGGCGACGGCGTCCGCGTCGCCTGCGTCGTCCAGCTCGCCGAGCTGATCGGTCAGCAGGGCGTCGAAGCGGTCCTCCGGGATCATGAAGACCGGGTCCAGCAGGGCCAGTCGCTTGGTGAAGGCCGGGTCCCCGGCCACGAGCGCGGCCAGCGTCCCGCCGAGCGAGTGCCCGACCACGAGGTCCCATCCGCCGCCGAGCTCCCACAGATCGGCGGCGTAACCGCTCAGCCGGTAGTCCGTGGTGTGTGGCGCGCCGCCATGCCCGCGCAGGTCGGGGGCGGTCACGTGAAACCCGGCGCCGGCGAGTCCATCGGCGATCCGCCACCACGTCGCGGCCGACGACGTCAGTCCGTGCAGCAGCAGCGCCCGCTGGCGACCTCTCACGCCCCAGTGCAGCGTCGGCAGTGCCACCGGCCGGTCGTAGTCGGTCATCGGAGCGCAGTCTTGCAGACGCCGTGCAGGTTGGGCATGGGGGCAATTGTCCGGTGCTCAGTGACCATCCGCCAGCGTCAGATCCGCCGGCGACCGTCGGCGCCCAGGTGGTCGCGCCACGATCTGGTCGGCGTCCACCCCAGAAGCCGCTCTGCCTTGGCGGTCGAGATGCCCGACGCGTCCTCTCGCGGCAGGGCCCGCACCTCGATCGCGTCGTCGCCGTGGACCTCGGCGATCAGCTCGCGCAGCGGCCTGCCCGCACTGTTGTCGGGCGACGCGATGTAGATGACCTCGTGACCGGGCAGGTCGGACTCGACCGCAAGCCGGATCGCCTCTGCCAGGTCGTCGATGTCGACGTAGCTCCAGAAGCTGGGGCTGGGTTCGGGATCGCGGATGATCGGGCCGAGGTTGCGCTCGTAGTTGTCCTCGTGCTGGACCCAGCTCGGACGAAGCGAGATGCAGCGCAGGTCGCTGCGGCGCACCGCCGCGTCGCACAGCACTTCCCCGACGTACTTCGACACTGCGTACGGATCCTGTGGACGGATGGGGTGCTCCTCGTCCACCGGGACGTAGTCCGCGACGTCGTGGCGCTCGGGGAACATGAAACCGGGGACGGTCTCGCTGGAGATGTACACCAGACGCCGCGCGCGCCAGCGCACCGCGGCTTCGACGACGTTGAAGGTCGCCAACGTGTTGTTGTGGAATACCACGTGCGGGGGGTTGTGTGACGGATCGGGGATCGCTGCGGCGTGGACCACGGCGTCGGCGCCGCGGACGACCGCGTACGCGTCGCCCGCGTCGGTGAGGTCGGCCTGCCAGTACTCGGCGTCGCCATCGAGGGCACGCTCGAACACCCCTCTGGCGGTGTCGGTTGCCCGCACCTCATGGCCGGCGTTCTGGAGGACGGCGACCGCCGCCGATCCCACCTTGCCGTTGGCTCCGGTCACCACGACGTGCATAAGCCTGCCTCCTCGTCTCGTTGCGGCGCGCCAATGACAGAGTGCGCGACCGGCCCCGGCAGGCGACCTGGTCGGGTCACGACGGAACCAGCAGCCGGATCGCGACCCCGACACCGAACAGCACGACCAGCCACCGCAGGGCACGGTCATCGAGACGCCGGGCCATGGTCACCCCCACGCGGCCGCCCGCCAGGCTGGCAACCGCCATCACGGCCACCGCGATCCACACCACCTCGGCGAACAGCGCGAAGTACACGGCGCCGACGACGTTGATGACCAGTGACGTCACACCCTTCAGGGCATTGAGTCGCTGCAGCGTGTCGGCGATGAAGATCCCCAGGATCGCGAGCACCATGATGCCGAGGCCGGCGCCGAAGTACGCGCCGTAGACCGCGGCGAGGAACTGCATGGCGAGCAGTGGCGCCCACCTGGTCCATCCGGCGTCGTGCTCGACCCGGCCGACCCTGCGCTGCACCATGCCTGCGAGCCACTCCTGCACGGCGAGCAGAGCGCAGGCGAGCAGGATGAGGTACGGAACGATGCGTTCGAACAGCTCCGGCGAGCTGACGAGGAGCAGTGCCGAGCCGGCCAGTGCGCCCGCGACGCTGATCACCGAGAGCACGATCGTTCGGCGGCGTTGCCCCTGGAGCTCCAGCCGATAGCCGATCGTGCCGCCCAGGTAGCCGGGGGTCAGCGCCACCGTGTTGGTGATGTTCGCCGTCAGCGCGGGATAGCCAACGGCCAGCAGGGCGGGAAACGAGATGAGTGAGCCGCCACCGGCGACGGCGTTCACCGCGCCGGCGAGCAACGCGCCACCGGCGAGCAGCGCGAGGCCGCCCGGACCCAGTTCAGGCACGGCGACCGCGGTCACCGATCAGTGGCACACTCGTCCCGTCACTTCGTGTCATCACGTGCCGCTCCCTGCCTCGTCCGGACGCCAGGTGAGCCTAGACGTCAGACGTCCGTGCGGGGGTGACCCACGCGCCATGATGTCCGACGGTCGGTCTGGCGCAGGTGTGTGCGACGATGTCGGCGCGCGCCCACCGGCGGGCGCGCTGCTGTAGCGGCGATCGCCTGCCGCGGTGGGAGGAGCATGGGCCTGGAAGCCGCACGCGCAACGGAGGTGTCGGTCGGTGCGCCGCACGCCGCGCGATCGCCCGCCGCACCGGCGCCGCGGTGGTTCGCCGCGTTCTTCGCGCTGGCTGTCGCCGCCCACATCGTCGGCAATCCGGCGGTGGGGCTCGACACCCGCGGCATCGTCACGCTGGCGCTCGGCGCGACCGCGCTCGCGCTGGTGTGGTGGCCGGCGAAGCGCTGGCTGTGGGCCGGTGTCGCGTTGCTCCAACTGTGGACCGTGTGGCTCGAGGCACCCGTTGTCGGCAACCACTGGGTGCTGATGGGCTTCTTCTCGGTCGCGGTCCTGCTGGCACTGCCGCGGATGGAGCCATGGCCGTGGCTGGCGACCGCGGTCGGCGTCAGCTTCGTAACGTTCTACGCCTTCGCCGCGTTCGCCAAGCTGAACACGGCGTTCCTCGACCCGGCGACGTCGTGTGCGGTCTTCTACGCCGATCAGGGGCTGCGGTCGTGGGGACTGCCGTCCCTGCCTGCGGGCACCGTGCTCGCCGCGGTTCCGATCGCCGCGGCCCTGCTGATCGAGTTGTCGGTACCCGTCCTGCTGGCGATCCCGCGGACACGCGCCGCCGGCGTCGCCCTGGCCGCCGGGTTTCACTACGTCATATCGCTCGACCTCGCGCAGCACTTCTACGACTTCACGGCAGTGATCTTCGTCGGGTTGGCGGTCTTCGCCGGCGCTGCTGTCACCCGGCCGGTCGGCAACTGGATGCTCCGCCGCCCACGCACGGTCGCCATCGTGTGCGCCTTCTGGGCCGTCCTCATCGTGGCGGCCGTCGTCCCCCGCAACATCGTGAGCCTGGTCCTCATCGGACTGATCGTCTTCGTGCTGTGGGTGCCGCTGGGTGCTGCGGTCGTGTGGCTGGCGTTGCGCGGGGTCCGGGGTGCGGCCGTGCAGCGCCTCGGCCGGCTTGACCTGGCCGCTGCGGGTCTCGTGCTCCTCGTCGCGCTCAACGGCGTGTTGCCGTACGTCGGCGTCAAGACCGCGTTCGGGTGGAACATGTACGCCAATCTCGTCACGGTGGACGGGCGCACGAACCACCTGGTGGTCCCGTCGATGTCGGCGCTCGCGGCCGCGGAGTATGTCCGCGTGACGGCGACGAGCGACGAGGAGCTCGCGCAGTACGTCGGCACGCGGTGGGCGGTACCCGAACGCAACGTGCGCGACCACCTGGCGGCGCGTCCCGACGCGATCGTTGTCTTCGAGCGCTCCGATGGCACCGTGGTGTCGGGGTCGGGCCGCCGGTTGGGCCGGCCGCTGCCCGAGGTGGTCCGCCGCTTGCTGCCGTTGCGCTCGGTGGACCGCTCCGTACCGTCCCGGTGCCAGGCGCTGTGGCTTCCGGCTCTCTAGCCGCCGGCGCCCTGGTACGCGCGGTACACCAGCTGGCCCGGGGGCACCGACAACGAGAAGGCCTCCTCGCCGTCGGCGGTGACCTCGGTGACGACCCGGTCGTTCAGCTGGCCCCACCCGATCAGCGTGTTGCCGTTGGCGAGCCGCTCGGCCGACCCCATGATCGACGTGAATCGGCCGTCGTCATGGGACCAGACCAGCTCGGCCGTCATTGCCTGCTCGTCGATCTCGTACTCGACGACCCGGCTGACCGGCTCGGCGCGCAGGTTGCCGTTGTCGAACAACAGGATGTTGCCGTTGTCGAGGATCGTCGCGTCGTGCTGATGGCTGAACCCGTCGTGCGGATCGCCGGTGACGTCGAAGTCGTTGTCGACGCAGTTCGGGCCGCCGAAGGCCCAGACGATGTCCTTGGTGTCGCGGTCGATCCGGTACAGGCAGTCGTAGTGACGGATCGACACCAGCACGTCGCCGTCGTCGAAGACGTCGAACGAGTTCGGATGGGCGTAGTCGGCGACCGCGGGCGGCTGCTTGGTGAACTCCGCCTCGACGACCGGCGCGGGGACATCGGCGAGGTCCATGTGCTCGGCGCCATCCCACAGCCACACGGTCTCGCCGTCGGGGGTACGTTCGGCGAGGACCGTGTCATAGACGAGGCCGTCGGCGGAGCCGCCGAACTCGGTGAGGTCAACCTGGCGCTCGCGATACGCCATGAGCAGCGCGTTGCCGTTCTCGACCAGCTCGAAGTCGTGCAGGTCGGCATCGCCGCCGTCGAGGTCGGAGAGGTTGAACTGCTCGATCACTTCCAGCTGGTCGTCGGTCACGTAGTGCGTGACCTCGAACCCAGCGCCGTCGCGGCCCGCCTTGTCGACGATGTTGTACGAGTACCGGCCGTCGGACTCGGGCTGGAACATCGTGGCATTCGACAGCATGCGCTGCGCCTTCGTCAGCTCACCAGTCTGCTTGTCGAGCTCGACGACGAACGGTGGATAGAACGGCATGTCCGGTGTCATCCGGGGCGTCGTGAACATGGTGAACAGCACGGTGCCGGGCTGTACCCCCGGGCCGCTGGTCACGTCGAGCGGCGGCAGTTCGGCGGGCGGTTGGTCCGGGTCGATGATCGGAGGGAAGAACCGCGGATTGACGCGTGCCGCGTCGTCGAGCGCCACGGGCGGGCTGGACGGTGTGTCGCTCGCGGTCGTCGCCGCGGGCGTGTCGCCTGCCGCCTGGCAGCCCACCAGCAGCACAGCGACGGCGATCAGGGCGGCGGCGCCCGGCCTGAGGAGCGCCTGGGGGGTGAGCGCGTTCAGCATCGACTCCAGACAACGACAACCGACCGGCACACCCTACTACCGCCATCGCCGCGTTCCCAGAGGCCGCTCGGTCCGGTTCTCGCGCCGACCGCGGTGCGTGCACGCCGAGCATGCGTCAGGCCGGCATGTGCAGCACGGCTGCGCCGTCCACACGGCCTCGGGACAGGTCCAGCAGCGCCCGGTCGGCGGCGTCGAACGGGTAGCCCGTGGTGATCACCTCGATCGGGATGGTGGCCGCGGCGCGGAGGAACCGCTCGCCGTCCCGACGGGTGTTCGCGGTCGTGCTCACGATCCGCTTCTCGTAGAACAGATGCCGTTCGTAGCTCAGCGGTGGCACGTCGCTGAGATGGATTCCGGCGATCGCCAACGTCCCCCCACGGTCGAGCGCCGCCAGCGCCGTCGGCACCAGCGACCCGACGGGTGCGAACAGCAGCGCCGCGTCGAGGGCCTCGGGCGGACCGTCGTCCGGTCCCTGCGCCGACGCGCAGCCGAGGCGGAGCGCCTGCTTCTGTGCCGTGGGACTACGCGTCATGACGTGCACCGTCGCCCCTTCGTGGAGCGCGACCTGCGCTGCCAGGTGGGCGCTGCCGCCGAAGCCGTAGACCCCCAACCGGCGGCGCCGGGTGCCGCTGCGCTCCAGGTCGGCCTGGCGCAGCGCCCGGTAGCCGATGATGCCCGCGCACAGCAGCGGGGCGGCGCGCTCGTCGTCGAAGACCTGCGGTATGCGGTACGCGTACGCCTCGGGGACCGTGCACCACTCGGCGAATCCGCCGTCGGCGTCCCACCCGGTGAACGCCGGCTCGACGCACAGGTTCTCGTGGCCGCCGGCACAGAAACGGCACCTGCCGCACGTGGACCGCAGCCACGGCACACCCACCCGCTCGTCGCGCTCGAACCGCTCGGCGCCCGGCCCGCGAGCCTCGACCGTGCCCACGGCCTCGTGCCCGGGGACGACGCCGGCCCGCCTGGGCGCCAGATCGCCTTCGGCCACGTGCAGGTCCGTGCGACAGACGCCGCAGGTCCGCACGCGCACGAGGATCTCGCCTGTCCGGGGCACCGGCGTCGGCCGCTCGACCAGCCGCAGTGGCCGCTGCGCGATCGGACCGGGGACCTCCACCGTCCACGCCCGCATCGCGGCGGCCGGTCAGTCGCCGAACGAGGTGCCGACCTCGCGCGCGCTGTCGGTCCCGGACACGTCGTTGTCGATCGTCTTCGGCGGCGTGATGATGTGCTGGCTCATGGCCCGCTCCGTTCGTGTCGCGCCCACCACTTGTACCCACTGCGGGACGGGCCCGACCGCCGCTGCAGCCGTGACAGCCGACACCCCGCTGGACGCGTCCGGCGGGGTGTCGATGTGTGGCAGACGATCGATTGTCAGGCAGCGACCATCTGGTGCGGGTCGATGACGTACTTCTTGGCGGCGCCCGAGTCGAAGTTGCGGTAGCCCTGCGGCGCCTCGTCCAGGCTGATCTTCGTCGCGTTGACCGCGTCGGCGATGTGGGCCCGGTCGGACAGGATCGCGTTCATCAGCTGGCGGTTGTAGCGCTTGACCGGGCACTGACCGGTCGTGAACTGGTGCGATTTGGCCCAGCCCAGCCCGATGCGCACGCCCAGCGTGCCCTCCTTGGCGGCCTCGTCGACGCCGCCCGGGTCGCCGGTCACGTACAACCCGGGGATGCCAAGGCTCGCGCCGGCGCGAGCGATCGTCATGACCGAGTTGAGCACCGTCGCCGGCTCCTCGTGGGCGCCCGCGCCGTGGCCACGCGCCTCGAAGCCCACCGCATCGACCGCGGCGTCGACCAGGGGCTCGCCGACGATCTGCTCGATCATGTCGCCGAGCGACGCGTCCTGCGTGAGGTCGACGGTCTCGCAGCCGAAGCTGCGCGCCTGCTCGAGGCGTTCGCCGATCATGTCACCGACGATGACGGCGGATGCGCCGAGCAGCTGCGCCGAGTGGGCCGCCGCCAGCCCGACCGGTCCGGCACCGGCGACGTACACGGTCGACCCGGTCGTTGTCCCGGCCGTGTAGGCGCCGTGGTAGCCGGTGGGGAAGATGTCCGACAGCATGGTCAGGTCCATGATCTTGTCCAGCGCCTGGTCGCGGTCGGGGAACTTCAACAGGTTGAAGTCGGCGAACGGGATCATCACGTACTCGGCCTGCCCGCCGGCCCAGCCGCCCATGTCGACGTAGCCGTAGGCCGCACCCGGGCGGGCGGGGTTGACGTTGAGGCAGATGCCGGTCTTGCCCTCGTTGCACATGCGGCACCGCCCGCAGGCGATGTTGAACGGCACCGAGCAGATGTCACCCTCGTTGAGGAACAGGACGTCGTCGCCCTTCTCGACAACCTCGCCCGTGATCTCATGTCCGAGGCTCTGGCCTATCGGCGCGGTCGTCCTACCGCGGACCATGTGCTGGTCGCTGCCACAGATGTTGGTCGTGACGATCCGCAGGACCGCGGCGTGCGGAGCCTGTCTGCTGATGCCGAAGTGGTCCGCCACCTCCTGGGGGATCTCCAGCTTCGGATAGTTGTCGTCGTTGACGCTTACCTCACCGGGTCCTTCGTATCTGACGATCCGGTTGTCTGCCATGACGGCTCCTTTGCCCTCGCTCGTGTACGGGGGGCGTCATGCAACACCGGTAGCCCCCAGTATCAGACAGCCATACCCCGCGCTGCGATGGTGATGCGGACAACCGGAAAACCGGCCGCCGGACCGGCCGTTCTCTGCGAACCGTCGACTCAGCGTGGCCGCAGGTTCCACCGGACCAGTGCGCGCCGATCGTGGTACCACCCGAGTACGCCGATCGCGGCGGTGTCCAGCGGCAGTCGTCGCCCTTCGGTGACCGGCAGTTCGACCCACGCCGCTGCGAGCGCGCGCAGCATGTGGCCGTGCGCGAAGATCAGCGTGCGGCCCTGTGCGTCGAGCAGGCGGGCCACGACGCCGTCGACGCGCTGCTGCATGTCGTCGACCGACTCACCGCCGCGGGCGCCGAAGGTCCAGACGTCCCAGCCGGGCTCGTCGGTGGTGATCTCGTCGCGGGTCCGGCCCTCGTGCCGGCCGTAGTCCCACTCGACGAGGTCGTCGTGAATGGTGGCGACCGCGCCGTAGCCCGCCAGCCGACACGTGTCGCGTGCCCGGCGAAGCGGACTCGTCCACACGTGATCGAAGTGCTGATCGCCCAACCAGCGTCCGGCACTGGTGGCCTCGCGCTCACCCTCGTCGGTCAGTGCGATGTCGGTGCGACCGGTGTGGCGTCCTGCTGCGCTCCACTCCGTCTGCCCGTGCCGCACGACCGTGACCTGGTTCGTCTCCATTGGCGTTCTGTCCTTCCGTTCATGATCCGGTCGGCAGGATACGGGTCTGGCTATGTTCAGAAGTTTCACGTATGATTGAGGACTGTGAATTCCACCGAGGGCCAGCTGTCGTACGTCGAGTACGTCGGGCGGTTGTGGGAGTCGTTCGGACAGCCGCGCACGGCCGGCCGAATCCTCGGCTGGCTGATGATCTGTGACCCCCCGGAGCAGTCGTCGTCCGACCTCGCCGACGCCTTGCGGATCAGCGCAGGCTCGGTGTCGACCACGACACGCCAGCTCATGCAGCTGGGGATCGCGGACAGGGTCACCTACCCGGGCGACAGGGCGTCGTACTTCCGGCTCCACGCGCACGTGTGGATCGAAGTGGTGCGCGCCCGGATGGATGGCCTGCGGGCGCTGCACGACATGACCGAGGCCGCCCAGCCGGTGCTGCCCGACACGGAGCCCGAGCGGGTCACCGAGCTGGCCTGGGTCACCGAGTTCATGATGGAGGAGTGGCCGCCACTGATGAAACGCATGCAGCGCGAGCTGGAACAACGCGGGAGCGAGCGATGACCGACAACGCCATCGACGCCGTTGACCTGGCCTACTCGTACGGTGACGTCCGAGCCGTGGACGGCGTGTCGTTCTCGGTCGCGCCCGGCGAGATCCTCGGATTCCTCGGTCCCAACGGTGCCGGGAAGTCCACCACGATCAAGATGCTGACCGGCCAGCTCACGCCGCAGGCGGGCACCGTCAGGATCCTCGGCATGGACCAGCGGCGGCAACGGGAGCAGATCCAGGCCCGCATCGGCGTGTGCTTCGAGGAGAAGAACCTCTACGAGAGCATGTCGGGCAAGGAGAACCTCCGCTTCTACGCCTCGCTGTTCGGGATCAGGAACCCCGACACCGACACGCTGCTGCGCAGGGTCGGGCTGGCGGACCGGGGCAAGGACCGCGTGGCGAAGTACTCGAAGGGCATGCGGCAGCGCCTCATGATGGCCCGGACCCTGGTGAACTCGCCCGACGTCCTGTTCCTCGACGAGCCGACCGACGGTCTGGACCCTGTGTCCGCGCAGTCGATCCGCAACCTGATCAGGCAGGAGGCCGAACGGGGCGCGGCCGTGCTGCTGACCACGCACGACATGCACGAGGCCGACGAGCTCTCCGACCGGGTCGCCTTCATCAACGAGGGCCGGCTGTACACGGTCGACACCCCCGAGAACCTCAAGCTCGAGTACGGCCAGCGGTCGGTCAAGGTGCGCGTTCGGGCCGGCGACGGCGTCGAGGAACGCACGGTGGCGCTCGACGATGCGGCGGCCGGCGACACGCTGAAGGCCGCGGTCGCGTCGGCGGGCCTCATGACGATCCACACCGAGGAAGCGACGCTCGAGCACATCTTCATCGAGATGACCGGGAGGGGGCTGGGAGGATGAGCCGGCCGGTGTCGCGGGCGACCGTCGTCACGGCGATCGTCCGCAAGGACCTCGCCGAGTACGCCAGCGACCGGCTCTGGGCGTTCCTCACGGTGATGGTGCTGGTCGTCGTGATCGGGATGTTCTGGATCCTCCCCGACAACGTCAACGAGACCATCACGGTCGGGGTGTCGGGCCTCGACCAGCCGGGAGCGCTGGCCGACCTCGAGGCGTCGGAGGAGGGGCTCGTGGCTGTGCCCTTCGCTTCGGCGGACGATCTGAGGGCGGTCGTCGCCGGCGACGCCGACGCCTGGACGGTCGACGGCGAGACGGTCGTCGTGGACCGGGGCTCGGATGCGTCGGCGCCGGCCGGGGCCGAGCAGGCGGACGTGTCGATCGGCCTCGCCTTCCCGCCTGACTTCATCCAGAGCGCGGCGGCAGGTCAGACGACGCAGGCCACGGTCTACGTGGACGCCGCCGTCCCCGACGAGATCAAGGGCGCGATGTCGAGCCTGGTCAGAGAGATCGCATTCGCCGTCGTCGGCGAGGACTTCCCGGTGGACACCACGAGTCCGACCGAGGTGTTCGTGGTGCTCGGCGAGGACAGGGTGGGCAACCAGGCGTCGGCCCGTGACGCATTCCGGCCGATCTTCGTCTTCCTCATTCTCATGATGGAGCTGTTCGTGATGGCGTCGCTGATCGCCAAGGAGATCCAGGAGCGGACCGTGACCGCGGTGCTTGTCACGCCCGCCACGGTCGGCGACGTGCTCGCAGCCAAGGGAATCACCGGTGCGCTGAGCGGCCTCGTGCAAGCGGTGATCGTCCTGGTCGCCATCGACTCGCTGTCGCCCCACCCGGTCCTGATCCTGACCCTCATGCTGCTCGGGTCGGTGCTGATCAGCGGGACGGCGATGATCGTCGGCTCGACGGGCAAGGACTTCATGAGCACGCTGTTCTACGGCATGGCGTACATGATCCCGCTGCTGATCCCCGCGTTCGCGGCGTTGTTCCCGGGCACCGCCTCCGCGTGGGTGCAGGTGCTCCCGTCGTATCCGCTCGTCAGGGGGCTGGTCGACGTCACGACGTACGGTGCTGGATGGAGCGAGACCCTGCCCGAGCTCGCCGCGCTCTTCGCGTGGTGCGTCGGGCTGTTCGGGCTCGGATGGATCGTCCTGCGGCGGAAGGTGCAGACGCTATGAGCCTGAAGCGCGCGTCGAGGGTCCTGGCCAAGGACCTGCAGCTGGGACCTCGATCCCCCGTCTTCCTATGGGTGCTGATCCTGCCGTTCCTCATCACCTTCCTCGTCCAGGTCGCGTTCGGAGACCTGTTCGATCCGCAACCCCGCCTGGGGATCGTCGATCGCGACAGCTCCGCGATCACGAGCGCCGTCCGGTCTCTGGATGGGATCGAGCTCACCGTCCTCGACGACACCGACGCGCTGAAGCGGCGGGTGGAGAGCAACGACCTCGATGCCGGCCTGGTGCTGCCGGCCGGCTTCGACACGGACGTCCGCTCGGGCGCGCGCCCGCCGCTGGAGTTCTACGTCGGTGGGGAGAGCCGCGCCTCGAACCGGATCATCCTGGCGGTCACGACGATCGACCTGGTGCGTGAGGTCGAGGGGAGAGCACCTCCGGTCGAAGTCGAGGTTGTGTCGCTCGGCACTGAGGTTCTACCGCTGACGGTGCGGCTGGTGCCGTTCGTCGTCATGTACGCGTTGCTGATCGCCGCGGTGTTCCTGCCGTCGTTCAGCCTGGCCGACGAGCGTGAGAAGCACACGCTGGACGCGCTGCTCGTCACGCCGACGAAGCTGTCCGAGGTCGTGGTCGCCAAGGGCGTCCTGGGGTTCGGCTTGGCGATCGCGATGGCGTTCGTGACACTGTGGCTCAATGGCGCGCTGGCGGTGCAGGCGTTGGCGCTCACCGTGGTCCTGGTGATCGCCGGGCTGCTGCTGGTCGAGATCGGTCTCGTCTACGGTACGGCGTCCAAGGACGTCACCGGGGTCTTCACGCTCATCAAGGGGACCGGGTTCATCCTCCTGGGGCCGACCGTCTTCTACATCTTCCCGGACTGGCCGCAGTGGATCGCGAAGCTCTTCCCGACCTACTGGGTGATCAACCCGATCTACGAGGTGACCGTCAACGGTGCCGGCCTCAGCGCCGTGTCGGCAGAGCTCGCGATCGCGCTCGGCGTCATCGCGTTGATGCTCGTGCCGATCGCGCTGCTCACCCGCAGGCTGGAGACGAAGCTCGGGGTGGCGTGACGATCTGCCAACTGCGTTCCAGCGACGCGACCACCAAGGGCAACGCGCAAATCCGAAAGGCCGGGCCATGAGCAACGAGTCCGCGATCCACACCGAGGGGCTGACGAAGTACTACGGCGACCTCGCCGCGCTGGTCGATCTCGACCTCGATGTGCGCCTGGGCGAGGTCTTTGGCTTCCTGGGGCCCAACGGGGCAGGCAAGACCACCACGATCCGCACGATGCTGGACCTGATTCGTCCCACCAGGGGGCGGGCGTGGATCGTGGGTCTCGACACCCACAAGCAGCCCGTGCAGATCCGCAGCCGCATCGGGTACCTGCCCAGTGACCTGACGATGTATCCGAAGCTGACCGGCCGTGACACGTTGACGTACTTCGCCAACCTGCGGGGCGGGGTGGACTGGTCGGTGGTGGATGCGATTGCTGAGCGGCTCAACGCGGACCTGGCGAAGAAGGTGGGCGACCTGTCCGGCGGCAACCGCCAGAAGATCGGCATCATCCAGGCGTTCATGAACCGTCCGGACGTGATCCTCATGGACGAACCCAGCGCAGGCCTTGATCCGCTGGTGCAGCGGGAGTTCCAGGCGATGATGCGCGAGGTCGCCGCGGACGGTCGCGCGATCTTCTTGTCGAGCCACACCCTGTCGGAGGTCCAACGGGTGGCCGACCGGGTCGGGATCATCCGACACGGCCACCTGGTGGACGTCGAGACGATCCAGGACCTGCGTTCCAAGGCGATACGCCGGGTGGAGCTGACGTTCGACTCGCCGGTCGAACGCAGCGTCTTCGAGGCCGTCGACGGGGTGCGCGAGGTCATGTTCGAGGGTGACCACCGCGTGGAGTTGTCCTTCGACGGCCAGATGGAGGATCTCCTGCTGGCCGCCACCGGCCGTTACCACCTCGTGGACATCAACAGCCAGGAAGCCGACCTCGAAGAGATCTTCCTCGCGTACTACCGCGACGATGCCGACGCAGCCGTCGCCAGGGAGGGGGCCAGGACCTGATGTACGCCAACGTCTTCACCAAGTCGGTTCGCGACAAGTGGGTCGCCATGCTGGTCGGTGGCGTGTCCATCGGCCTTCTGCTGTGGATGGGCATGGCCGTCTACAGGAGCATCGACACGTCCTTCTACTACCAACTGCCCGCCGCGTACCTCGATGCCGTCGGCATCAGCCGCGACGTCGGCGGCATCGGCGGCATCGCCTACGGCGCGATGTACAACCTGTTGGGGGCCATGACGGTCGCCGGCCTGGCGATCTCGTTCGGGGCGTCGACCATCGCCGGTGAGGAACGCAACGGCACCATCGGGCTGTTGCTGGGCAACCCCCGCAGTCGCAGCTACGTGCTGGGTTCAAAGATCGCCGCGCTGATCGCTCTGATCGTGTTCAGCGGGCTGCTGCTGTGGGGCGCTGCGCTGGCGGTACCTGCGATACTCGACGTCGACATCACCGGCGTCGACGTGAGCGCACTCGTGGTGCACCTCGCGGTCAACGCGCTGTTCTGGGGGCTGCTGGCGGTCGCCATCGGCGCCTGGACCGGCAACCGCACCGCCGCGTCCGGCGGCGCGGCCGGCCTGATGGTCGTGTCGTGGTTGGCGGTGTCCATCCTTCCCCTCATCGAGCGCCTGCACGACGTCGCCAGAGCGTTTCCCTGGTACTACTTCAACAGCAGCCAACCCGAACTGAACGGCATCGACTGGGGCCACCTGGCGGTCCTGTCGAGTCTGTCGGCGGGCCTGGTCGTCGTGGCGTTCATCGGGGTGAACCGCCGTGACCTGCGCGATCGCAGCACGGCGGTCACGCTGGTCGACCGGCTCCGCGACAACCCGCGAACCCGGAGGATCGGCGAACGCATCGCGGGCTCGGCCCGCGTGTCGGGCATCACCGCCAAGACCTTCTCGGACCACCAGGGGCTCATGGTCGCGGTCGCCGCGATCCTGTTCTACCTCGGGCTGCTGGTGCCACCGCTGTACAACCTGCTGCCCGCAACGTTCACCCAGGCCATGGCGGGTCTGCCGGACGCCATAGTGAACATGATCGGCGGCGTCGACATGTCCACGCCCACCGGATGGATACAGGGCGAGACATTCTCGCTGGTGATCCCGATCGCTTTCATCGCGGTGCTGGCTGTCGTCGGATCGCGGGCACTCGCCGGGGAGGAAGCCGACCATACGATGGGCCTGCTGCTGGCCAGCCCCGTGTCACGCACCAGGATCCTGCTCGACAAGGTCGTCGCCATGATCGCCTACGCGGTGGTCCTGGGGGCCGTCGCGTTCCTGAGCAATGCCGCGGGCATCATCCTGGGCGGACTCGACGTCGGCATCGTCAACCTCGCCGCCATCACCGCGCTCGGGACCCTGCTCGGCCTGGTGTTCGGTGCGTTCGCGTTGGCCCTGTCGGCCGCCACCGGCACGGTCTCGATCGCGGTCTACGGGGCCGCCGGTCTGGGCCTGTTGTCCTACTTCATCGACGCGTTCTTCCCTCTGGCGGACAGCTTCAAGGACTGGGCGGTGCTCTCGCCGTTCCACTACTACCTGTCCAGCGACCCGCTGGTCAACGGCATGGACTGGGGCCACGCTGCTGTCCTGGCCGCGATCTTCGCCGTGCTCGTCGCGGCGTCGATCCCGCTGTTCAACCGCCGCGACCTGCGCGGCTGACCCGGGCTGACACAGCCGATGCGGTATTGCGGGCATCAGCTTCTACGATTGTGGACAGTCTCGGCACCATCTGGTGGCATCGACGTCCATATGCCGGGGACGCGCAGATCACAAGGAGCGTGGGCCGATGAGCGGTGTGCGGGTGCTCGTGGGAACGAGCAAGGGCGCGTTCGTGCTGACGTCGGACGGCCACCGGAGGGACTGGCAGGTCTCCGGACCGCTGTTCGGCGGCTGGGAGGTGTACCACGTCGCGGGGTCTCCGGCGGATCCGGACCGGCTGTACGCGTCGCAGTCCAACGGATGGTTCGGGCAGGTCGTGCAGCGGTCAGACGATGGCGGGACGACATGGGACCCTGTTGGCAACGACTTCGCGTACGAGGGTGACCCTGAGACGCATCTGTTCTACGACGGGTCCTCGAAGCCCTGGAAGTTCAGCCGCGTATGGCATCTGCTCCCGTCGGCGGACGATCCTGACACGGTGCTGGCTGGCGTCGAGGACGCCGCGTTGTTCCGCACCGAGGACGGCGGCCGGTCGTGGTCTGAGCTGAAGGGGTTGCGGACACACGCTTCGGCGTCGTCGTGGGGGCCCGGGGCGGGCGGCCTGTGTCTGCACACGATCCTGCCGCGGCCAGACGATTCGACGAGGATGCTGGCGGCGATCTCGGCGGCGGGGGTGCTCGCGACCGACGACGGCGGGCAGACCTGGCAGCTCGCGAACAAGGGGCTGCGCTCGGAGTTCATGCCCGAGCCCGAGGCCGAGGTCGGCCACTGCGTGCACAAGCTCGCACGGCATCCGTCGAGACCCGATGTGGTCTTCATGCAGAAGCACTGGGATGTGATGCGCTCGGATGACGACGGGATGTCGTGGCGTGAGGTCAGCGGAAACCTCCCGACCGACTTCGGCTTCGCGATCGAGGTCCACGCGCACGAGGCGGACACCGTCTACGTGGTGCCGATCACCAGCGACGAACAGCACTATCCCCCGGAGGGACGGCTGCGGGTGTACCGCTCCCGCACCGGCGGAGACGAATGGGAGCCGCTGACCGACGGGTTGCCGCAGTCCGACTGCTACGTGAACGTGCTCCGAGACGCGATGGCGGTGGACTCGATGGATCCCTGTGGCGTGTACTTCGGCACGACCGGCGGGCAGGTGTACGCCTCGCCTGATGGCGGCGATCACTGGACGCCGATCGTGCGCGACCTGCCGAGGGTTCTGTCGGTCGAGGTGCAGACTCTCCCATGAGCATGCCCGACGATGCCACGGCGCCCGCGGGCACGGTGGCGATCCGGATTGACGTCCCCCAGCAACTCCGTACTCTCGCGCACGTGACGGGCGAGGTCGTCGTCGAGGTCGCGGCGCCGGTCACCGCCGGGGCGGTCATCGACGCGCTCGAGGTCGCCCACCCCACCCTGGCCGGCACCATCCGTGACCGGGACACCGGCCGTCGCCGCGCGATGATCCGCATCTACGCCGGCGGCGAGGACTACTCGGACGCCTGGACCGACACCGAACTGCCCGGCTCGGTTCTCGAGGGACGGGAGCCGCTGCGACTGGTCGGCGCGATCGCCGGAGGCTGACCAGCAGCGACGCGCCCGCGGTCGGTGTCCCCATATCGACGCCGCCTACACTCGACATCGATGGCCTCGCCACCCCCTTCGTCTTCGGACCACGCGCCCACGTGGAAGTTCGACTACCCGATCTACCACGCCGAGACCCGAGCCCAATGGCGCGCCTGGCTGGACGCGAACCACGAGTTCGCGCGGGGAGTCTGGCTGTGTTCGTGGAGGGCCGCCTCGGGCAAGCCCGCGTGCCCATATCCCGAGGTGGTCGAGGAGGCGATCTGCTTCGGCTGGATCGACTCGACCATGAACATCCTCGACGAGGATCGTGGCCTGCAGCTCATCACCCCGCGCAAGCCGAAGAGCACATGGACCCGGTTGAACCGGCAGCGCGTAGCGGACATGGAGGCAGCCGGGCTCATGACCGACGCCGGACGCCGTGCCGTCGAGGTCGCCACGGAGAACGGCTGGTGGACGATCCTCGACCCGGTCGAGGACCTCGTCGAGCCCGACGATCTGTCGGCGGCACTCGACGGGAACGCCACGGCGAGGACCCAGTGGGACGGGTTCCCCCCAAGCGCGCGCAAGGCGATGCTGTGGTGGGTGATCAGCGCTGTGAAGGACGACACCCGGGCGCGACGGGTCGAGACGATCGTCGAGAAGGCCGCGTATGGCGATCGCGCTCAGGGATGAC
>JAHELV010000025.1 GCA_024644015.1 Nitriliruptorales bacterium | reverse complement strand
GGCATGCGACCGCGACAGCAACGCGGTCAGCCCGACGGCGACGACCGACACGACCGCAAGCGCGATGTGCTGCCAGCTCATCTGCCGGTGGCGCGGGCCGGCGGTCGGCCACCAGCCGCGATGGACTGCGCGGAGCCGGTCACGTGCCGGCCACGAGGACGGTCTTGCCGGCGTGTCCGCCGCGGGCGAGCGGCTGGTGGGCGCGGACGGCATCTACGAGGGGTATGCGCTCCGCCACGACCGGTGTGAGCTCGCCCGCCGCCAGCAGCTCCAGCAGTGCGCCAAGCGTGGGCCGGAACCAGGCGTTCGGCTCGGCAGGGCTACCCGGCATCGGAAACCCGGGGAACCAGCGGGCGCGAACCATGAGGGTCGAACGCGGAGACCCCGGCTGCCAGGACCTTGACCCTGACCTCGCGGGTCCCGGGTTCGGGGACATCCTCGAGGACCACCTGCAGCGCCTCCGGTCGGCCGTGCCGCCAGACGACGACGCGATGCTGCTTCACACCAGGACCTCCCGACCGTTCCCGAGTTGCCACCCTACGGTCCCCGCGTCGAGCCCAACCAGGATGGACGGCCCAATGTGTGCGGGCATGTCAGCCGTCGAGCGGCACGCGTCTAGGTCTGACACGTGCATGACCTGGCGGGCGGCTGGTGGGCTGGGCGCGGTGAGGTGGCCGCCCGTGCCGGTCGGCGTGCCGGGGGTGGTGGGTTGTCAGCCGGCGGCGGGGGTGAGTTCGACGGTGTAGCCAAGGCTGGCGAGCTGGGCTGTGACGTCGCCGCAGAGCGGCCGATTCGCTCAGGCGTGGTGGCCACCTGTAGCCTCCACTGCGGACACCGGCCATCGGTGGTTGTGGCATTGCGGCGTGTCGGCGCGTCCGGCAGCCGTGTCGGCGGACAACGAGGCAGCGGGCATGTTCACACTCGAAGCGCGCAGCGCGCGGATCGAACTGACGGATCGCCGACGCATGCGGGCCATCGCACGACGGCTCGAGGAGGTGCGTTACGCCGCGCTCGTTGAGCATGTGGTCCAGGCGGCGGAGCGCGCCGCGGGGCTCGACGACGGATCCCTCGACACGGACTGGCTCGCACCGCAGCCCCCGTCACCCTTGCGCCGGATGCTGCCGGAGGTCTTCTTCGGCTCCCAGTCGTTGTTCGTCCTGGCACCGGCGGGCAAACGTCTCGACGCGTGGGAGGTGCGGTCGCAACACGGTTCGTCGACGCTCGACGACTTCTGTGCTGCCGTCGCCACGGCCGTCGAGGCCACCAAGGTCGACGAGACCGACGACCCGCAGATCGAATGGCGTCCGCACACGCTGCGGCTTCCCGCCGCCGGCGTCGACCTCGGCCACGGGGCCGAGCCCACCGCCGTCCTGTCGCCGTCCGCCGACCGCGCCGCCGCGCAGGCGCTCGCCGACGACGACGCCCGCAGCTTCATCACCGATCTCGTGCGGACCGGGTCGTCGATCACCGACCTCGACGACACGCCGATGTCGCAGTACCGCTCGGTCGGCGAGCTCTACCGGCAGGGTCTGATCGAGCGCGAGTATCTGATCATCTGCCGGCAGGACCATCGGACCCTGGGCCGCGTGAGCGAACTGGACGACGAGACGCGCCAGTCGATCCTGCAGCTGTCGTGCCCGACCTGCGGCCGACGCTTCAACGACGAGCTCGTGCGCCAGGTCCACGCACCGAGCCGCGCCGCGGCGGAGATGGTGACCGATGGCCGCTGGCGCGCCAGCTGGGCGCAGGCGTTGCTGGCCGACCACGGACTGGAGGAGCACACCATCAGACAGCTTGCCGGGTCGGGCGGCAACGGGACCGCGCTGCGGGTCGACACGCTGCACGGACGCCTGCTGGTCGAGCTGCCCGACGCCGAGTTCGGCATGCAGCACGCCTACGCGTTGATCCGCCGGCTGCGGCGGCAGAGCATCGTGTTCGGGTTGGTCCTGGCGACCGAGCCGGTCGCCGACGAGGCCTACCAGTACCTCAGCGAGCGTGTCGGCCTGCAGCAGGGTCCGATGGTGTCCGTGCTCGAAGGCTCGCGGGCGATCACCGACGACCTCGGCGATGCGATCGACGAGTGGTCCATCATCTCGGTACGGCTGCTCGCCGACGAGCTCATCGACACGACGGGCATCGACATCGGCGCCGTCATCGAGGCCTGGATGCGGCGTGACGACACCGCGTCAGACGTCACAGGTGAGATCGTCCGTGGCGACGAAGATGCAGGCGACCACGGGGGAGCAACCGTTACGGAGCTGTCGTCGGTCTCGTACGGCCAGTAGCCGGTCATCCGGCTGTGGCGGCGAGCCGCCGGAGCTCCTTGATCGCGGCCGCCTGATCGTCGGCTGCGGCGATCGAGCTGCCCGACACGAAGACGTTGGCTCCGGCGTGCGCCGCGCCTGTGATGGTCGACGGATTGATGCCGCCGTCGACCTCGATGTCGATCTCGTGCCCGGAGCGGTCGATCATCGCCCGGACGCGCGCGATCTTCGGTTCCATCGACACCAGGTACTCCTGACCTCCGAAGCCTGGGCTGACGGTCATGACCAGGACCATGTCGACGAGGTCGAGCACATGCTCGAGGACCATCACGGGCGTCGCGGGGGACAGGCCGACGCCGACCCGGCACCCCAGCTCCCGGATGTGCTGGTACGTCCGGTGCGGCTGCCGCAGCGTCTCCGGGTGCACGATGATCCAGTCGCAGCCCGCCTCCGCGTAGCGGGGCAACAGCTCTTCGGGACGGTCGCACATCAGCTGGGCCTCGAACTCGCACGAGACGAGGTCGCGACACGATGCGATCACCTCGGGCCCGAAGGTCAGATTGGGGACGTAGTGCCCGTCCATGACGTCCCACTGCAGGCGGTCCGCTCCCGCTCGTTCCAGCTCGACGCAGGCCTCGCCGAGCCGCGAGAAGTCGGCGGACAGGACCGACGGGACGATGAGCGGCTGCATGGGCCGACATCCTACCGGCACGGCGTCGTGACCCGGACGTACGGCCCGTGGCGGACCCCGGTCCCGACGCGCATACGCTCGCGCCGGGCGCTCGGATCATCGCGCAGCGACGCAGACGCAGGTCAACCGGCGACCTCGTACAGCCGGAATCGCGGCTCGGTCGACGGTGTCGGCACCTCGGCCATCCAGTCCGGCGGCCTGCCGGCGGCCAGCCGCGCGTGGAAGGCAGCGGGGTTGTTGCCGTAGAAGGCCGCCTCGGCGCTGTTGGTGCACACGAGTACGAGATCGACAGCGTTGCGCTCGAGCACGTCGCGGGCAGCGGCGCTCTCGGTGGCCGCCATGGCCGCATACGTCGCCGTGTAGCCCGGTTGGTAGCGGTGGTTCGGGATGGACATCACACTGTGCGACGTGCGGAACAGCAGCTCGGGACCGTGGTCCGTGAACGCCATCACCTTCGCCCCGCTGTCGCGCTCGTCGAGCGCGGTGACCGCGTCGTCGATGTCGCACTGCGACGGCAGGGCCGGGACGGACAACGCGAAGAATGGCAGCCACCACAACGCGGCGAATGCGGCGATGGCAATCATCCCCATATCCACACGCCGCGCGGCCGGGGCCGCGGCGCGCATGATCCGTTGCGTGCCGAGGGCGGCCGGCACGACCAGCAGCAGGTTCAACGGGAACAGCCAGCGCTGCTGAGCGATCGCCATGACCAGGTAGACGCACGCCGGGACCAGCAGCAGGTGCAATCCTGACGACACGATCCGCGACGGCTGTCTGATCTGGGGGATCAGGTAGGCGGCGACCAGGGGCAGCAGGCTCAACCCGGGCACCGCCAGGTTCACCGTGTCGCGAAGCGTCGGCCCGACGAGCGGCTGGATCTCTCCGATGTACTGCAGTCGCGTCCGCGCGTACAGGGGATCAACCGTTCCGAGTGGACCGCCGAGGATGGCGGGGAAGGCGCCGACCAGTGCGGCCAGACCCACCGAGGCGACGACCACGAGCGCCGCCGCCCGGCGCGCCGGTGAGCCCAACCGGCCGTGCAGGCGTTCCAGCGCGGCGCATCCTGCCGCCAGCACGAGCGCGGCGGCGACCAGCGTGATCGACAGCTCATCGAGCTGGGACTGGAGCACACCGTCGATACCGTGCTCGGCGACCAGGGCGATGCACGTGCTCACCGTCAGCGCGAGGGCCCAGACACGCAGCCTGCTGATCGCCTCGTCGTCGCGAGCCACCCACTGCACGGTGACGGCGACGGCGATGCCGCCAAGCAGCAGTGCCGCCTCCATCCCGACCCACAGGGCGAAGCCGGACAACGCGCCGGCGACCGCCACGGTCCTCCTGTCGCCCGTTCGACCGAATCCCCGACGACACAACGCGGCGATCGCCACCACGAGCGGGCCCATCAGCGCCTGATGGTCCGATCGTCCAGCCATGAAGCCCATGACGATCGTGAGCTGCAAGGCGAACAGCAGTGCCATCGCGTCGCGTCCGGCATCGTCCAACAGATCCGAGAACCCCCACCACAGCAGCCACAGCGTGGCGAGTCCCAGGACACAGGGCAGGATGACGGCCCAACCGAACAACGCAGTGGTGAACCCGACAAACGGTTCGCCGACCAGTCCGCCCACCAGCAGGAGCACGTCGAACGGCCGGCTCCAGTGCTGTTGCAGTCCAGCCGGTGGGTTCACGCGCCGCAGCGTGTCGTCGAACCACTGGCCTTCGTAGCGCAGGTCCACGGCCCGGTTGGCCCACGTGTAGGCGTCCGTGTCGACGAGGTGCCCGTCGGCGACGCCGTTCATCAGGCCCAACCCGAGTGACGTGCAGACCAGGATGACCGCGGCGAACACCAGCGACGGCCGTGCCGAGCGGCTGCTCGTGGGCCGCTGTCCGTGGGCCGCGTCATCGCCGGCCCGGTCACCAGGGCGATCGACGTGCGCGGGCGGTACCGCCCACCGCGTCGCCATCAGGGGTTCCGCTGCTGGCCGGTGGCGCCCGCGTCAAGCCGCGTGACGGCACCCGTCCGTGTGCGCGGCTCGCTCGGTCGGGCCACCGCTGCGCCTAGAGGTTGGCGTTCGACAACGCGTCGATCAGTTGCAGTGCTGCCGGGCCGATCACGAGGATGAACATCGGCGGCAGGATGAACACGATCAGGGGGAACATCAGCTTGAGTGGCAGCTTGCCGGCCGCCTCCTCGGCCCGCTGACGACGCTTCAGACGCAGCTCGCTCGCCTGATCGTTCAGCACCCGCGCGATGGGGACGCCGTAGCGTTCCGCCTGGAGGATCGCGGTGACGAAGTACCGCAGGTCCATGACGGTGCTGCGATCGGCGAACGCCGTGAGTGCCTGGCGGCGGCCGACGCCCACCTGGATCTCCTGGAGCGTGCGTACGATCTCCTGTGCGAGTGGGTCGTCGTTCGACTGGCTGGCACGCGCCATCGCCGCCTCGAACGCCAGCCCGGCCTCCATGCAGATCGTCATCTGGTCGAGGGTGTCCGGCAGCGCATAGAGGATCTTGCGCTGGCGCTCGGACGCTCGGGCGGACAGCACGATGTCGGGGGTCATGAACAGCACGAACGCGAACGCGATCATCATCAGGTTGATCGCGAGGCTGCTGCCAGCGGCAATCTGGAGGAACGCCACGAACCCACCAACCACGCTGAGGACGATCTTCGACGCGAGCACGCGCTCGATCGGCCAGTTCGTGGGTCGCCCTGCAAGGATGAGTTTGCGTTCGAGGGCGTCCAGCGATCCAATCGGCGTCACACGGCGGACGAAGGCCGCGAGCCGCGAGACCATCGGCTTCAGCGTGCGCTGGGAGGTCGGCTGCGCGAGACGGATCTCGCGGAGGTTCGTCACGCGCCCCCGCTGCAGGTTGGTTGTCACGAGGCTCCGAGAATCCCCGCGCAGGCCGACCAGCGCATACGCCGTCGCCGCGAACGCACACGCGAGGGCGAGAGCGCCCAGATAGACGATCGGTGGGACGGCCATCGGCATCTTCCTCCGTCAGTATCTGATCTTGACCAGCCGGCGGACCAACAGCGACCCGGTCAGGAGCATCACGCCGGCCACAGCGATGAGCGCCCAGCCGATCGGCTGTGACAGCAGCGTCCGGAAGTAGCTCGGGTCCATGATGGATATCACGAGCACGACGAGCAGGGGCAGGGCGGTCAGGACCCTCGCCGACAGCCGTCCCTCGGCGGAGAGTGCGCGAACTTGACGGTGCACTGACGCGCGTTCACGTACGGTCCCGACGATGTTGTCCAGCACGCGAGCCAGGTCGCCGCCGACATCGCGGTGGATGCTGATGGCCTGGACGACCCAGGCGAAGTCGTCGTTGCCCATGCGCGTCGCGCAGTTGTCCATGGCCTCGGTGAGGTCCCGACCCAGGCGATGCTCGACCAGGATGCGGCGGAACTCGCTCGCCGCCGGCTCCTGCGCGTCCCGTGACACCGCATCGATTCCCTGGAGCAGCCCGTAGCCGGCACGGAGGCTGCCGGCCAGCAACTGCAGCACGTCGATGAACTGGTCCGAGAACGCAGCCTGGCGCTTGTCCCGCATGATCGACAGGACCAGGCGCGCGGCGAGCGGCACCATGACCGCCAGGATGATGCCGACCACCGCGTTTGCGACGATGAACCCCAGGGCGTATACGACGACCGTGATCGACAGCACGCCGACGGCGAACTCGCCGGTGCGCATGTCCACGCCGGCGCTCTCGAGCGCCTCATCGATCGTCGTGCCCAGCCGCCGGCCGCGCAGCTGGCGGTCGGCGCGATCCGCAACCCATTCGGCGGCTGTCGTCAGGCCCGGCCGCTGGGGGGCGGACAGTGGCCCCAGCAGTCGCGTGCGACTGGTGGTTTGTCGCGGAGCGAGCGACACCACCCACACGAGCAGAACGGTGGCGAGCGCCAGCGCACCCAGCCCGAGGCTGTAGGCGGCGGCGGTGCCCAGCGGGGGAACACGGACGGTGTAGGGGTCCGGCGACACGACCCGGACGACGTCGTCGGGCTGCGGTTGCGCGGTGGCGTCGATGGTGTGCGTCACCGACGTCGAGGCCCTGATCGGGCCGGACGCGAGGTCCAGTCCGATGTCGGTCTCGCCCTCGGCCTGCGAGTCGTAGCGCAGCACGTACTGCCGGGACAGGTTGGATGCCAGCGCCAGGTAGATGCCCTGCAGATCATCGGCGTTGTCCGCCGACAGCACGCGCTCCTCGCTGCCGGCGAGGGACACGAGGGTGTCGCGATTGCTGGTGCCGGTCTGCAACGCGACGGCCCACACCGGCACGCCGCTGGCGGTCAGCTCCGATACCGCGTCGTCCAGTGAGCTCGTGCCTGCGGAGTTCTCACCGTCGGCCAGCAGCACGATGCTCGTGGGCACGTCGTCGGGACCGCGCGACGCCAGCTTGTTGGCGCGACGGACGCCGTCGTACAGCGCGGTCTCGGCGCTTGGATCGACGCTGATCGCCGCGATGTTCTCAAGAACCGCGCCGCCGTCCGCGGTGAACTCGGTGACGACCGAGACATCGTCGCCAAAGGTCACCACCGCCACCTGGCTGCCGGGTCGCAGCGACCGGACGAAGTCAGCGGCGGCCGTGCGCGCTCGCTCGATATCGGCGCTCATGCTGCCGGAGGTGTCGATCGCCAGCACCGTGCGCGGCGCGGCAGGCTCGTCGACGCCTTGTACCTGCCCCAGCGACGGCCGCCCGCGCGGCTCGCCGTTCTCGCTGACCTCGAATGCAGTGGGTGGCAGGGCCACCTCGGCCAGCTGCGGTGGCACGGTCACCGTCATCCTCACGCTCGGGTAGTCCGCTTCGTCGACCGCGTTGATCTGCAGCTGGTCGGTCTGCGCGTGCGCCGCGGCCGGTGCCACCAGCAGCGCGGTGCACAGCAGCGCCGCGGCAGCGTGGCGCCTCGTCATCGCCTGCCGCCCCGGTCCATCGACGACAGGCCGCCGAACAGCAGCGGGCCGAGCTCCACGCCGGCCCGGCCGAGACGCTCGGCGAAGCCGGGGCGCAGGCCGGTCGGGCGCAGACGCCCCAGGAACCGGCCGTGCTCGTCGACCCCGGCGTCGTCGAAGGCGAAGATGTCCTGGAGCGTCACGACGTCGCCCTGCATGCCCTGGACCTCGGTGATCTTCGTCACCCGTCGGGTGCCGTCACGCATGCGGCTGAGGTGGACGATCAGGTCGATGGCGGCAGCGATCTGCTCACGGACCGCGCGGATGGGCAGGTCCATGCCCGCCATCAGCACCATGGTCTCCATCCGCGTGATGGCGTCGCGTGGCGCATTGGCGTGCACCGTCGACAGGGAGCCCTCGTGCCCGGTGTTCATCGCCTGGAGCATGTCGAGCGTCTCGCCGCTGCGCACCTCGCCGACGATGATGCGGTCGGGGCGCATGCGCAGCGAGTTGCGGACCAGATCCCGGATGCTGACCTCGCCCTTGCCTTCGATGTTGCTCGGGCGGCTCTCCAGCCGTACCACGTGGTCCTGGTGGAGCTGCAGCTCGACGGCGTCCTCGATCGTCACGATCCGCTGGCCGTTGGGCACGTAGGACGATAGGACGTTGAGCAGGGTGGTCTTGCCGGTGCCGGTGCCGCCGGACACCAGGATGTTCAGCCGCCCGATCACGCACGCTCGCAGCAGGTCCGCGACCTCAGCGGTCAGCGTCCCAAAGCTGACGAGGTCGTCGACCTGGAAGGCCTCGCGCGCGAACTTGCGGATGGTCAGCGCTGGGCCGTCCACAGCGAGCGGAGGGATCACCGCGTTGACACGGGAACCATCGGGCAACCGTGCGTCGACCATGGGTGCGGACTCGTCGATCCTTCGGCCGACCTGGGCGACGATGCGCTCGATGATCCGCCGCAGGTGGTCCTCGGACAGGAACCGGGCGTGGGTGCGGTGCAGCTGACCTTCGCGCTCGACGTAGATGGTGTGCAGGGAGTTGACCATGATCTCGGTCACGCTGTCGTCGTCGAGGAACTCGGCGATCGGGCCGTAGCCCATCACGTCGTTGGACACCTCGCGGACCAACGTCTGCCGCTCGGCCTTGGTCAGCGGCGCCTCCTCCTGCGCCACCACGGTGGCCAGCTCCTGCTGGACGAAGGCGAGCAGCTTGTCCTCGGTCAGCGAGCTGTCGTGCAGGCGTGCGCCGAGCCGGGCGAACAGCGCCGCCTGCACCCGCTGCTTGAGCTTGGCCAGCGGGTCAGAGCCGCGGTCGCCGGGCATTCGCTTGCCGTCGACGGCGATGGCGCCACCGATGGTGTGCGACTGCCGGTGCTCGAGTCGATCGCTCAGTCGCATCAGCGCCTCCTGCGCCACCGTCTGGACTGCGTGGACGCCGTGTCGTACGGCGCGTCGACGAACCTGCCCGTCAAACGGGTCAGTGCCTGATAGACCGCCGTGCGGCGTTGCTCGGACTGCAGGATCGGCGTGCCCTGATTCATCGACAGCGGCACTGCACGGGTGCTGGGTACCGTCACGTCGATCGGCCGTCCGATGGTGCGTTCGATGTCCTCGATGTTGAGGCCGACCCGGGCGTCGGCCCGCGTGAGCACGACGTGCCTTGCGGCGGAGGTCAGCCCGATCTCGTCGAGCGTGATCAGCGTGGTGCGGAAACTGCGCACACCGGGAACGTCCATCGCGCAGATCAGGACGACATCGGTCGCGATCTCGAGCGCGGCCAGCGTCTGCTCGCCGAGCCCCGCGGCCGTGTCGACGACGACGTACCGGAACTCCCGCTGGATGAGCTTGAGCACCTCGGCCGTCTGGCCGGCCGTGATCCGCTCGCCTTCCCCAGGCGAGTCAGGCGCGCACAGCGCGAACAGATCGACCGGGTGATGGGTGAGCAGCACCTTCAGGCTCATCGCGTCGAGCGACGCCACCGTGCGGGCCGCATCCGCGATGCTGTGCTCGGGCATCAGCTGCAGCGCGGTCGCCACGTCGCCGAACTGCAGATCGAGATCGACGATGGCGACCTGGCCGGGCGCGGCCTGCGCCAGTCCCACCGCCAGGTTCGTCGCGATCGTGGTCTTGCCGCTGCCACCCTTCGGCGATGCGACCGCGATGACCATCGAGCCGCGATCACTGGCGCGGTCCTCGACGGTCGTCTGGCTGCGGGCGCGTGCCGCCGCCTCGGTCGCGCGCTTGTACGCCTCGAGGATGCGCTCGTCGCCGGCGAGCGGATCCACCACGTCGCGAACGCCCGCGTGCAGGGCCTCGCCGAGCACGTCGGCGCTCGTCGGCACGCACAGGATCACGCTGATGTCGGGTCGCTGCAGGTCGAACTCGTGCGCGTAGTCCAACGCTCGCTGTGCGTCGACCTCGGGACCGACGATGACGACCTCCGCCGCGTGCTGCGCGGCGATCATCGGTATGGCGTACCGCGGGTCCTCACGGAGCGCGGCCGGGTCGGCGAGCTCCACGTCGGTGTCCGGGCCGAGCGCGGACCTGACGCGGTCCGCAAAGGCGCGGTCGGGTGTCAGCAACAGGACGCTCATGTCAGCCTCCGCCGCCGAGGTAGATGTTGTCCGGAGACTGCGGTTGGTTGTCAGGTCGGCCCACGTCTTCGCCGTTGAGCGTCAGCCAGATCTGGCCGTGCTCCATACCGAACACGATGCGTTCGGCATCGAGCGCATCGACCTCCAGCGACACCATGACCAGGCCGCCGGCTTCGCCCGACTCGGCGGTGACCCCACCGGTGACCGTGGTGACCGGCACGTTCGACAGCACCACGCCCGTGAGGTTGCCGACCTGGTTGAGCTGTTGGGGGTCGGCCTCATCCTGCACCGCCGCCTCACCGAGCGAGATGATGACGCTGACGAAGTCGCCGGCCGCCACCCGGCCGCCGACCGCGCGCTGTGGCTCCAGTGCGATGGACACGATCTCCTTGCCCGGCTCGATCTGCGAGCCGCCGTCGCGGACAGCGTCGGCTTCGCCGAACTGCCGCTGCACGATCTGCTCGCCGGCGCGGATCGGCGACGTGGTGACCTGGCCGCCCAGGTTGTCGATGTTGCGCACGGCATCGTCCTGGCGCAGCCGGACAGGGACCTCCTCGGTGGTGACCAGTTCGCCGAGGTCGGCTGCCGGCGTGTTCGCGTCGATCTCGGCGCCGGCGACCAGCACGGGAACCAACTCGGTCCCCTCGAGCGCACGGCGTTCGGCCGAGCTCACGTACGCGACAATGATGAACATGCCGAAGAGCGCCAGCAGGACCGCTGTGACGAGGATGACCACGCGTCGCCGGTTCATGGGCTCAATCGACCAGCCGGACATCGAGCACGGTCGAGTCGTTGATGCCGGGCAGCGCCACCACCGTCGGATCGACGATCTGAGAGTCCTCGGGCGGGATGTAGACGCGGACGTAGCCCTCGACGCACCGCAGGATCAAGTCGGCCGGGTCACACGCGCCCGACCATACGCCGGGAGCCGCGTGGGAGATGCGACCGCCGAGTTTCGCTCCGGTGAACTCGAAGGCGATGAGCGCGTACCCCGGCCACGGGCCGCCGAAGCTGGCCTGCTGATCGAACACGGCCAGGATGCGCGTACGGTCCGCTGCCGTGCCGAAGTCGATGTCGTCGTGCAACTGGTCGATCTGGCTGATGCATCCGGCGCCGCCCGGTTCGACATCGGGCGGGTCGACGTCGATGCTCGTCGGCGGCAGCAGGTCGATCTCGGTTGTGCACGCGACCGGATCGTCAGGCGTTGCCCAACCGAACGGCGGAAAGAAGGGCCTGCCGTCGCAGTCGAACGGTGCAGGCAGCATCGGCCAGGGTGTGGCCTGCAGCGTCACGAGGGTGTCGGGAGCCGGCAGCGCACCCTTGCACACCATCAACGGGAACACGGTGTCCATGGTGATGACCGGTCCCCAGCGGGCGACCGCCGCGGCACCGACGGGCAGTGGGTTGGTGACGCCGACGAAGCGTGCGAAGATCGGCGGCTGCTGGATCTCACCGGTCACAGTGATGCGGCCGACACGGTCGCCGTTTGATTTCACGAGCTCGCGGTCCGGGACCGGGCTGTTCGGTGAGTTTGCATCGAGGTAGTTGATCGCGGTCGCCAGGGCCTGGGCTGACGTGCACGGCGTCGGGCCGGAGGGGTACGCAACGCGTCGGGTGCAGTCGTGGGCCACCGCGAGTGCGGCGGCGTCGGCGCCGTTCTGCAGCGCACGATGCTCGACCAGCAGAAGGCCGACGTCGATGGCCAGCGCGGCCATGCCGAGCAGCGCGGTCATGGTGAGCGCGACGACGATCGCCACCGCTCCGCGGTCGTCGTTCACCCTTCGCATGGCATCTGCGCTCTCGCGGCCACGTTGATCGCATCGAGCCCGCTCCCGGGTAGCGGGACCGCCAGGTCCATCTGGTCCCGCAATGTCACCGTCACGTCATCGGTCGGTGTGCCGCACAGGACGATCGTCCTCGTGAAGTTCGGTCCCGAGACCACTGCGCCGAGCAGACCGTCGATGACCGCGTCCGCGTCGGTGGGCAGCCATCCGGGGTCGTCGTAGTGCAGCGCGATCTCACGTGCGCCTTCGCGAGCGGCTTGCTGAAGACGGAGTTGCAGCGAGTAGACGCGGCTGAACTCGATGATGCCGAACAGCAGGACGATGAGCGGAAAGAACACGAGGACCAGCTCGATCGCAGCCGCCCCTCGTTGTGAGTCCTTCCCGTCCGCGAAACGACACACAACTCGTCTTCTGATTGGCCGTACTCCTCGCTACTACAGCGCAGGTGGTGTCATGCGCACCGGCCGATGGTGGCGCCCGATGACGGGCGCAGAACGCGTTACTCTACCGCGCGCCCTCCCGAGCGGGCCCTGCCCGCCCGGGCAGCGGCCGGCCCGAGTACTCGCCATCCGTTGCTAGTTGGGGATGAGGTTGGCCGCGTCGTTGACGCGCTGGCCGATGGTGTTGAACGCGTTCCCGACGCTGGGGCTGAGCAGGCCGACGGCCGCGATCACCACGACGGCAACCAGTGCGGCGATCAGCGCGTACTCGATCGCCTCGAGACCGTGCTCGGATCGCAGTCGCGCACGAACCGGCTCGGCGAGGGCGTACAACGCGGCAAACAGTGAACTCATTGCAGTCTCCCTGTGTCGTGAGTCGACAGCCCTCCGCAAAGGCTGCGTAGAGGACCGACCGTCGCGGCAGTCTCGCGACCCCCGGTGAGCCCCGCATCATCAATTATGATGAAGGGCCTGGCCTCGCGGCTGTCGGGGCGGTTCCCACCTGGCCTGTTGGACACGACGGCGCGTCAGCCGACGGCAGTGTGACGTCGGCGCGCGTCATCCGCCGCTAGTTGGGGATGGCGTTGGCCGCGTCGTTGACGCGCTTGCCGATGGTGTTGAACGCGTTGCCGATGCTGGGGTTGAGCAGGTTGACGGCCGCGATCACCACTACGGCGACGAGAGCGGCGATGAGCGCGTACTCGATCGCCTCGAGACCGTGCTCGGATCGCAGTCGCGCGCGAACCGGCTCGGTGAGGGCGTACAGCGCCCAATACAGTGAACTCATTGCTGTCTCCCTGTGTCGTGAGTCGACAGCCCTCCGCAAAGGCTGCGTAGAGGACCGACCGTGGAGGCAGTCTCGCGAGCCCCGCTGAGCCCCGCATCATCAATAGTGATGAAGGGCGTCGTCTCACGGCTGTTCGGGTGGTTCCCACCTGGCCTGTTGGGCACGCGCGACAGCGGCCAGCTGCGAGTTCACGCCGAGCTTGGACAGGATCGAGCGGATCTGCGTGCGGATGGTCGCGACGGACACGACCGACTCGTCAGCGATCGTGTCGGCGGCCTTGCCCTTCATGAGCTCGGCCAGCACCTCGCTCTCGCGGGCGGTGAGATCGTGGAACGCTCTGAGCTCCCTGTCGCGTGCCGAGCGGTGCAGCCTGAGGCTCGACAGCATCTCCTCGCGCTCGTGCCGGGTCATCAACGCCCCGTCTCCGAGCGCGGTCTGGATCTGATCGAGCAGCTCGTCGAAGCTGACCGACTTGTTGATGATGCCCACCGCACCTTCCTCGAGGCACTGGGCGAGCACCAGCGTGTTGGTTTCCCCGGTCAGCATCACGACATCGAAACCCGAGGCGCTCAGCGGCTCGATCATGCCGAACGCGCTGCCGATTCGGGGTCCGAGGTCGAAGTCGAGCAGGAGCAGGCCAGGGGCGAGCGTTTTCGCCTGTGCCAGCAGATCGTCACGGTCGTCGCTCCACACACGGGCGACCGTGACGTTTTCGCCCGTGAGTGCCACCTGCAGGCTCTGCGCCAGCAACTCGTGGTCCTCGATCATGATCACGCGCATTCAGGTATGCCTCCGCATTGGTCCCTCACCTGCGCAATCTCCATCCTGCGCTGCGATATACCATGAGTCATGGCTCGTCATGGCGCGACGAAGCGGCTGTTGATCGCGGTGGAACCGCGACTGCTGGCCGACTCGCTCGCACGCGCGCTTGGTGTCGACTACGAGGTTCTCACGGCAGACAGTGCCACACTCGAGGCCGATCATGCCACCATGCAACATTTCGACGCTGCGATCGTGACCACCAAAACGCTTCCTGAGTGGATCTCAGTCGACAGGATCCTGGTGCTTCCGACGCCGAGCCCCAGCCCGGAGTTCGGGGTGCTGCGCACCGTTGCCGGAGAGCGGACGGTGCCCGTTGGCGGGCTTGACGCCATCGTCGACGCGCTTGATGGGCTGTAGCCGGCCGCTGTCGGTGAACGCCGACGACCTGTCGATCGGACCGGTCGGAATCGCCATCACGAAGGCCGCGCCGCCGCCTGGCGCGTCCTCGACCCACAGGTTGCCGTTCTGCTGCTTGATGAGCTGCCGGGACAGGTAGAGGCCCAGGCCCGAGCCAGGTGAGTCCGACGCACGGCGCCCGCGCTCGAAGACGGCCTTGCGCAGTGGTGCAGGCACGCCCGCTCCGCGATCCTCCACACGGACCAGGATGTACTCGCCGCCGTTGCTGGCCCGGACCGTGATGGTGCCACGACCGTGGACCCTGGCGTTGACCAACAGGTTCTGCAGCACCTCGGCGAAGTCCGCGGGGCGCCCGTATGCGAGGAGGTCGGTGGACACGGCCCCGATCACCTGTGCGCCCTGCGCACGGGCAAGGTCGAGCTGGGGTCCGATGATGTCGGACAACCGGAACGACACGGGATGATCGGTACCCGTCGAGGCGCCCACCAGTTGTTGGAGGCGACCGATCTCGTCGGACACCGCGAGCGCAAGCGCACGCCGTGTGTCGTCGTCGAGGTTCTCACGGAAGCGCTCGAGCGTCTGTGTGGCGCCCTCGATGGCCGTCAACGCGTTGCGCGCCTCGTGGGCGAGCTCTTCCTGACGCTGCTGTGCCGCGCGCAGCGACGCGCTGGTCGACAGTGTGTCCACGGTGGTCTTCAGCAACCGGCTGCTCTGGCTGGCGAACAGCGTCTGGAGCTCCTGGGTCACACCGACGACGGCGTACAGCAGCGCGATGCACCGGATGATCGCCGAGCCGAGAACCAGATCCTCTGCTGACGCGGGCCCGGCCACAGGTTGCAGCAGTGCGCGGGCAAGCTCCGCGAGCGTCAGGCCGAACATGGCCAGGCCGTACCACGCGAACAGCAGCCGCCGATCGCGGATGCCACGGATCACGTAGATCGTGGCGTAGGCGGCCCACGCCAGGCCGATGATGCTCGATATGGCGTTCTGATCGCCGGGAATCGCACGCACGATGCCCGCGCCGAGGTTCCCGACGGTGATGAGCACCACGCTCAACGCGGCGAACGCGGCGATCGCGATGCCGAACGCCCGCGCGGGGCGCAGGCGCGCGTCGACCTCCGGTGATCGCAACACGTAGGCGAACAACGCGAGCGATACCAGCAGACTCGCGGGCCTGATCCAGCCAACCGACGTGCCGTCGGGGAGGATCGGGGGCAGCAACTGCGCCAGCGCGATCGAAAACGCCGCATAGATGCCGACGGCGGTACCCAGCCACAGCGCGCGGGCGTCGCCCGCGAGTCGCCAACGGACGACGCACAGGGTGGCGGCAACCACGCCAAGTGCGCCGGCGCTCAGCTCGAAGCTCGCGGCGACCGACGCGGTGTCGGGGTTGTTCGGGTCGGCCGGTCCAAGCAGGTACATCGCGGCGGTGAGGAGCACGAGGCCGAAGCCGGCGATGAAGAACGGCCGGCCGGTGGCAGCCGGGCTGGCCGCGATGAGGGCTCGTCGATCTTGCCCTCGGTACGGGGCATCGAGGGAGCGGCGCTGCGAAGAAGGAGGTTCGAGCACTCGGGCAGTCTACGAGATCGGCACGGTGGTCGCGCACGGCCGGCCGGACGCAGACCGGACCGGACCGGCGCCGCATGGTTGTAGCACGACCCGTACCGCCCGGTTCTTCCCCAATATTGGCCATGTGTCCAATCGGCCAGGTCCATACGTTTGGCCACGGTGGCCGGCGCGCCACCCGGTCGGGGGTCCGCGGTGTCCGGCATGGACGCACGAGCCAGGAATGAGCAGCGTGCATCGACTGTGGTGGGTCCTGACCCGACTGGGCGTCAGGTTGTCGTACGCGCGTCGCCGGCCGCAGCGTGCCCGGGCCCGCTTGCGTCAGGCCACCGAGCGTCGGCCGGCCGATGTCGAGCTGCGACTGCTGTTGGCGGAGCTCGAGCTGGCAGCCGGCGACATCGATCGCGCGATCGCCGAGGCGGGTATCGCCATTCAGCTGGCACCCGGCGATCTGCGCGGCATGAGCCTGCTGCTGCAGGCGCAGGCGCGGGCCGAGGTCGGCGCCCACTGACGGTGGCGATCCGGCACGGGCGTCCGCTGTCGATCCGCCGTCTGGCCGAATACACTTCGCGATGTCAACGCGCGCGCTGCGCACGAGCGACACGCGAATGCAAGACACGAGGATGAAGAGGGTCGTCACGCAGGAGAACGCACCTGGGCAGCGGGCTGATCGACGGGCGCTGGCCGAGATCAACGACCTCATCGACGACGGCGTCTACGACGCCGCGAGCGTGCTGGCCTGGGAGGTTCAACGCCACGCGCCAGGCGACCCGACCGTGTGGCTCATGCTCGCACGCATCGACTACCTGCGGGAGCGCTACGCCGCCGCCATGTACGCCGCCCGCATGGCCACCCGCCTCGATCCAGCGTCGTCGGCGGCATGGTTCGCACTGGCGAGCACAGCGGTGACCCGGTCGCGGTGGCGCGCGGAGGGACTCGACGCGGCACTGCAGGCCACCGCGCTGGCGCCCGGCAAGGCGAAGAACTGGACCGTGCTGGCGCAGCTGCAGTTGGCGGGCGGTGCGCCGTACGAGGCGGCGGTGGCGGCGGAGCGGGCGGTGCGGGTGGATCCCACGTACCGCGGGGGCCATCTGATGCTGGGAGAGATCGCCCTCGACGCGGGGGAGTGGGCGCACGCCGAAACCGCCTTCCGCCAGGCACTGGACCTGAACGGGGCCGATCGTGACGCGCGCGATGGCCTGGTCGAGGCGCTCGAAGCGCAGGACAGGGATCCCGCCGAGGAACTGGACCGCTACGGTCCTGCGGTCGAGCCGGCCGGCCCGGCGACCCGGCGGGTCGCCAGCGCGACGAAGTCGTGGCTCGGAAGCGCTGCCGGAGGCACGGTCGACCCGCCGCGTCCCGGGCTGCCCGCGCTGGTGATCGGCTCGCTGACGGTGGGCCTGTTACTCGGGGCTGCCGTGCCCGGCCTCGGCATCGTGCGGGGTCTCGTCGGGGCGGCCGCAGTGATCCTGATGGGCGTCGCTGTCCGCCCCGTGCGGGTCAGGGCGCGGACGCAGCGCCAGGCTGATGCCGGCCCGCCGGCTGGGACCGACCGGACCGACGACGACCAGGCAGCCGGCGCCGAGGTCGAGCCGGAGGCGGTGGACGAGGTGACGGCGAACGTGGACGGCATGGCGTCGACCGCTGACGTCGAGCCGAAGGCGGGGGACGACGAGACCGTGGAAGCGGAGGGCGTCGGGTCGACCGCGGACGTCGAGCAGCCGCCGGATGCTGAACCGACCCTGGGGGTCGAACCGCGGACGCATGCAGACATCGGGTTCGACATCCCCGATGATCCAGCCGAGCTCGCCGAGCTCAGTCGGGCGCGGCTGGCTGCCGCCGATCTCGAGCTGGCACATGCCGCCGCGTCGCGGCTGGAGGCGGTCGCGCCGGGATCGATCGAGGCCCACCGGGCGTTGGCTGCCGTCGCGCTTGCCGAGCAGGACTACGAACAGGCGCGGATGCACTACCTGCAGGTACTGGAGATCGAACCCCTCGACCAGGAGGCGCACGAGCGGCTCGCGCTGGTCAGCGAAGGTCTGCAGCGATCGAGCCTGCGCCTGCCCCCGCTGTTCCGAGGTCGGCGATGACCACTGCCGACTGGCAGGTGCTGACCGCACTGCCACACACGAGCGCGGTCCTGCTGCGTGGCGCACTGCGGGCCGAGGGCGTGCGCGCCGAGCTGGATCGCGACGCGCTCGGCGTGGTGTACGCGCTGAGCTCCGGCGGCCATGCCACCCGGGTGCTGGTGCATCCCGACGATGCCCGACGTGCGCACGACGTGCTGATCGCGTTGGAGACCCCCGCGTAGGGCGTGGCCACGGCTATCCTGCGGACCCTGAGGCGACGTTCCATCCGGGTGTGTCGGCCCCGCAGAAGTGGTGATCAACGTGTCGAGTATCGTCGTGGCCCAGCCGGACGGTCAGCAGCGCACCGTCGAACAGCCGGTCACGGTCGCAGAGGCGCTCGACACGCTCGGCGCACGCCGCGGTCGGGTCGTCGCCGCACTCGTAGACGGCGAGCAACGTGACCTTGACGCGCCGCTCGAGTCGTCGGCCACGGTCGAGCCGATCACCGCCGACAGTGACAGCGGACGCAGCATCCTGCGGCACTCAGTCGCCCATGTACTGGCGCAGGCGGTGACCGATCTGTTCCCTGACGCCAAGTTCGCGATCGGGCCGCCCATCGCCGACGGCTTCTACTACGACTTCGACGTCGCCGAGCCGTTCACACCCGAGGACCTCGAGCGCATCGAGGAGCGGATGCGGGAGATCATCCGCGACGACCAGTCGTTCGAGCGGCGCACGCTGTCGCGCGACGCGGCGTTGGACCTGTTCGCCGACCAGCCCTACAAGCGGGAGATCATCGCCGGGGTCGACAAGGTGGAGGGCGCGGGCGACGCCGAGGTGACCGTGTACGCCAACCTCCGCGGCGACGGTACCGAGTGGGTCGACCTGTGCCGCGGCCCACACCTGCCGTCGACGCGCTGGGTGCCGGCCTTCGCGCTGCAGCGCGTCGCCGGCGCGTACTGGCGCGGCGACGAGTCCAATCAGCAGCTGCAACGCATCTACGGCACGGCGTGGGAGTCCGGCAAGGCGCTGCGGGCGCACCTCAAGCGCCTGGAGCAGGCGCGTGCACGCGATCACCGCAAGCTGGGTCGCGAGCTCGACCTGATCTCCTCGCCCGCCGAGCTCGGCACCGGGTTGACCTTGTTCCACCCGCGCGGTGGCCGTGTGCGGCTCGCGATGGAGGACTACAGCCGGCGGACGCACCTCGAGCGGGGCTACGAGCCGGTGTACACGCCACACGTGGGACGCAGCACGCTGTGGGAGACCTCCGGTCACCTCGACTACTTCGCCGACGCGATGTTCCCGCCGATGCGGTTGGCCGACAAAGGGCATGGCGAAGTCGGCGACTACTACGCCAAGCCGATGAACTGCCCGTTCCACGTGCTCATCTACCGCAGCAGGACGCGGAGCTATCGCGATCTGCCGCTGCGACTGGCCGAGCTCGGCACGGTCTACCGGTACGAGCGCTCCGGCGTCGTCCATGGGCTGCTCCGGGCGCGTGGCTTCACCCAGGACGACGCGCACATCTTCTGCACCGAGGAACAGGTCGTCGACGAAGTGGTCGGCGTCATCGACTTCACGCTCGCGGTCTACCGCGACTTCGGCTTCGTCGACGGACCTTCGCGTGTGGCGCTGTCGACGCGACCGCCGAAGGCCGATACGGTCGGCACCGACGAAGGCTGGGCCCACGCCGAGGCCGCGTTGGCCGCGGCACTGGACCGCTCCGGGCTGGACTACGTGGTCGACGAGGGCGAGGGCGCCTTCTACGGGCCGAAGATCGACTTCCAGGTCACCGACGCGATCGGCCGGGCGTGGCAGCTGACCACCAACCAGGTCGACTTCAACCTGCCCGAGCGCTTCGGGCTGCGGTACGTCGCGCCCGATGGCGGCAGCCGACAACCGTTCATGATCCATCGCGCCCTGTTCGGCTCGCTCGAGCGGTTCTTCGCGATCCTCGTCGAGCACTTCGGCGGCGCGTTCCCAACATGGCTCGCGCCGGTCCAGGTGGTCGTCGTGCCCATCGGCGAGGCGCACCACGCCTACGCCGGGGAGGTCGGAGAGACGCTGCGCGCCGCGAGCCTGCGCGCGGACGTCGACCGGACCGATGACACCCTCGGTGCGAAGATCCGACGCCACCAGCTCGACAAGGTGCCGTACCAGTTGATCGTCGGCGACGCCGAGGTCGGGGCGGGCTGCGTCGCCGTCCGGCCGCGTACGGGCGCGCAGCGCAAGGGCGTGCCGGTCGCCCAGTTCGTCGAGGAGCTCAGCGCCGAGGTCGCCGAACGGAAGGTACCGCAGTGACCCAGCCGGCGGAGATCCGGTTGTGAGCATCGAACCCGGCGATCTTGACGAGGTCCGGAGCGGGTCGGGTGCCAACGAACCCGCGGTGGCCCACGTGACGGCGCCCGGCCGTGAGCACTCGCTCGATCAGCTGCAGCGACTGTGGACGCCGTGGCGACAGGCCTACGTGACCGATCCGGACGCCTCGTCGCACGGCTGTCCGTTCTGCCGCTTGCCCGGCCGCGGGGTCGAGCTCGACGCCGAGTCGCTGATCGTCCACCGGGCCTCGACCGCCTACGTGATTCTCAACGCCTACCCGTACAACCCCGGCCACCTGATGGTGGTCCCGTTCCGCCACACCGACGACTTCGCATCGCTGTCGGCGACCGAGCTCCACGAGGTGGCCGACCTGACGCAGCTGGCCGTTCGCGTGTTGCGCCGGAGGTCCGGGGCGCATGCCTTCAACATCGGCCTGAACCTGGGCGGCATCGCCGGTGCCGGGATCGCTGATCACGTCCACCAGCACGTCGTCCCACGCTGGGGCGGCGACACCAACTTCATGCCCGTGATCGGTCAGACCCGGGTGCTGCCCGAACTCCTGGCCGAGACGTACGCCCGCATCGCTCCAGACTTCGGCACGGGGTGAGGCGCTAGGCTCCGACCCAGCACCGTCGATCCGAGAGCTCGTCGTGGTCCTCAACGCGCATGCCCGCACCGCAACCGACCGTCTGGTCGTCCCGATCGGGCGGAGTCTGGTGCGTCTTGGCGCCACGCCGGACGCCCTGACGACCTTCGGCCTGCTCGCGACCTTCGTCGGGGCGGGCATCGTCGTCAGCGGGCACCACGTCGTCGGCGCGATCGTGCTCGCGGTCGCAACCGCGACAGATGCGCTGGACGGCACGGTCGCCCGCCTGCGCGGACGCGTCACGAGGTGGGGGTCGTTCTACGACAGCGTCAGTGACCGCGCCAGCGACGTCGTGCTGTTCGGCGCCGCGCTGTGGCTGGTTCGTGACTCGGTCGTGCTGTTCGTCGTGGCGCTGGTCGCGTTGGGCACGGCGTTGTTGACGTCATACATCCGAGCCAAGGCCGAGTCGTTGGGCTGGCAGGCGACGGTTGGACTTCTGGAACGGCCCGAGCGCGTGATCATTCTCATCGTCGGCATCGGCGCGGGCCTGGTAGCGCTGGCGCTGTGGGCGCTGGCGCTGGGTGGGACCCTCACCGTCGGGCAGCGGTTGTGGACGGTCCGGCAGCAGGCTGTGGGCGAATGACGCCGGTAGCGGCGCGGCGGCTGGAAACCTGGCGGTGAACAGCAGGTCGCAGCGGGTGGGGACACCGCCGTACCGTGGATCGGGGATCGCTGGTCGCGCCGTGGACCGTCGGCCGGGCGCGGTACACCGCGTGCCACCGCGCAGCCCCGACACCGCGCGGCAACGGATGTCGGGGGTTCTCTGGCTGGCTGCCTGGCAGGCCGCGCGATTGCTGCCGGAGCGGATGATCTTCGCATTGGCTGACGGAGCCGGCCGCGTCGCCGCCCGTCGGAGCACGGCGACGCGGGCACGTGTCCGTGCCAACCTCTCTCGTGTCGTCGGCGGCGAGGACCTCGACGTCACGGTCACGGCGGCGTTCCGCTCGTACGCCCGCTACTGGGTCGAAGCGTTCCGTGCGGCGGACATCTCTCCCGATGACATCCACGCGCGCGTCACGACCGAAGGGCTCGGCGACCTCGACGAGGTTCTGGAGCACGGCCGCGGGGTGATCGTCCTCCTGGCGCACCACGGCTCGTGGGACATCGCTGCGCGATGGGCCGAGGTCCATCGCTACCACCTGGCGGTCGTCGCCGAGGTCGTGCGTCCGCGTTCGCTGTTCGAACGTTTCGTGCAGCTGCGGGAGGCGATGGGCCTGGAGGTCGTTCCGCTGGAGCCGCGCAACGGCATCGGCGGCCGGGGCATCGGCTCCAGGCTGGGCGAGGTGCTGGACGCCAACCACCTGGTCGGTCTGCTGACCGACCGCGATCTGTCGGGCAGGGCGCCCCTGGTCGAGTTCTTCGGGGCGCCATGCCGCGTGCCGATCGGCGCAACGGTGCTCGCCAAGCGGTATCGCGCGCCGATCGTGCCGATCGCGATGCTGCAGCGGCCGGGTCGGCGGTGGCACCTGCAGATCCTCGAGCCCCGTTGGATCCACGAGCTGCAGATCGATGACGCGCAGCGGCAGGTCGCGGCCGGGCTGGAGGAGATCATCCGCCTCGACCCGTCGCAGTGGCACGCGTTCCAACCGATCTGGCCGGAGGCGTCGTCAGCACGGTGAGGATCGCGCTCGTGTGCCCGTATGACTGGACGCGCCCGGGTGGCGTGCAGTCGCACGTGGCCCAGCTGGCCACGCACTTGAGCTCGCGGCACGAGGTGGCGGTCTTCGCGCCCCACCGTCGCCGCGCGGTGCCAGCTGTGAATGCGCCGAACGTCGTCGATGTCGGCCGCCCGCTGCAGATCCCGTACAACCGGTCGGTCGCGCCGGTCGCTGTGACGCCGACGGCCGCCCTGCGGGTGCTGCGGCGCCTCGCGCGGTTCACACCCGACGTGACCCATGTCCACGAGCCGCTCTCACCGTTGGTGTCGTCGACGGCGGCGGCGTTCGGGCGCCGGCCGCTGGTGGCCACCTTCCACTCGTGGTCCGACAGCGACCGCGTGTACCGGCTCGTCGCCCCGTTCGGCCGTTTCGTCGCAGGGCGGCTCGATGCCCGTGTCGCGGTCTCTGGGGCAGCGCAGGTGTATGCAGCGGAGGCTCTCGGCGTACCGATCGGCCGGTTCCGCGTGATCCCCAACGGCATCGACGTCGCGACGTACGCGCACGCCGCTCCGCTGCCCGCGCTCCGCGACCCGGCCAGACCGCTGCTGCTGTTCGTCGGCCGCCTCGAGCCCCGCAAGGGTCTGGACGTGCTCGTCCGGGCGTTCCTGCGAATTCGCGCCGCGGTGCCCACGGTCCGCCTCTGCGTCGTCGGGGAGGGTGCGGAACGCAGGCGGTGTCAGCAGATGATCCCCAGCTCGATCCGCCACGACGCGCTGTTCGTCGGTCACGTCGACGAGGCCGAGAAGCCACGCTATTTCGCCAGTGCTGACCTGTTCATCGCTCCCAATGTCGGCGGCGAGTCATTCGGGATCGTGCTGCTCGAGGCGATGGCGGCGGGATTGCCGATCGTCGCCAGTGACATCGAGGGCTTCCGCACCGTGCTGCGCGATGGACGCCAGGGTCGCTTCGTGCCGCCGAACGACACGTCGACATTGGCCGACACGGTGCTCACGCTGCTGTCGAACGACAAGCTGCGGACAGCGATGTCACGCGAGGGCAGGCGCCACGCCGACGACTACGACTGGACGAGGGTCGCCGCCCGACTCGAGGCGCTCTATGTGGCGGTGACCTGAGCGCCGGTACCGCCGCATCCCGTCCGGCGCTCGCTGACGAGGCGCGTGCGACGGTGAGCGGGTTCCAGCCGACGACGAGCAGGTCATGATGGCACTGCGTCGCTCTGGATCCGTACAATCATCCTGTCGGCACACTGGCGAAAGGTCGTTCGATGACCGCGTTGATCATCATCGTCGTGGTGGTTCTCCTGCTGCTCATATGGGCGGTTGCGGGGTACAACGGCCTGGTCACCCAGCGCAATCGTGTCCAGAACGCCTGGTCGACGATCGACGTGCAGCTCAAGCGCCGCTACGACCTGATCCCCAACCTGCTGGAGACGGTGCGGGGGTATGCGTCCCACGAGCGCGACGTGTTGACGGCCGTGACGGCGGCGCGCACGGCGGCGATGGACGCCACGGGCGTCCGCGAGCAGGCACAAGCTGAGAACGCGTTGTCCAGCGCGCTGTTCAACCTGCGCGCGGTCGCCGAGGACTATCCGGACCTGCGCGCCAGCGAGCAGTTCGGTCAGCTCCAGGAGGAGCTGACCAACACCGAGGACCGGATCGCGTTCGCCCGCCAGGCCTACAACGACTCGGTCAACCGGTACGACACGAAGCGCCAGCGTGTCCCGACGAACGTGATCGCAAACGTCGGCGGCTTCGAGGCGTACGAGTACTTCGAGGCCGACACCGACAGCAGGTCGCCGGTTCAGGTCAAGTTCTGATCGCCGCACCACCACGCACTGGAGAACCGCACTGGAAGGGCCTGACATGAGCGACGCATCCGAGCTGTCCGGCACCCGTCGGCCGTCCGAGGGCGACACGCACGGCGCGATCGGAACCGCACGTGTGAAGCGCGGCCTGGCCGACATGCTCAAGGGCGGCGTGATCATGGACGTGGTCACCGCAGAGCAGGCGCGGCTCGCCGAGCAGGCGGGAGCCGTCGCCGTGATGGCGCTGGAGCGTGTGCCGGCCGACATCCGCGCGGACGGCGGCGTGGCACGCATGAGCGACCCGGCCGTCGTCGAGGCGATCATGCAGGCCGTGTCGATACCGGTCATGGCGAAGGCCCGCATCGGGCACTTCGTGGAGGCGCAGGTGCTCGAGTCACTCGGTGTCGACTACGTCGACGAGTCCGAAGTGCTGACGCCGGCCGACGAGACCCACCACATCGACAAGCACGCGTTCACCGTGCCGTTCGTGTGCGGTGCCACCAACCTGGGTGAAGCGTTGCGGCGGCTGGCGGAGGGCGCCGCGATGATCCGCTCGAAGGGTGAAGCCGGCACTGGCGATGTCAAGGAGGCGGTGCGGCACATGCGCGCCATCACCACCGGGATCCGGCGGTTGGCCGCAATGTCACATGATGAGCGGTACCGCGCAGCCAAGGACCTCCAGGCCTCCTACGAGTTGGTCGACGAGGTCGCCCGGGCGGGTCGCCTGCCGGTCGTGCTGTTCACCGCCGGCGGCATCGCCACGCCGGCTGATGCGGCGCTCATGATGCAGCTGGGCGCGGATGGCGTGTTCGTGGGTTCGGGCATCTTCAAGTCCGGGGATCCGGTGAAGCGCGCGCGTGCGATCGTCGAGGCCACGACCTACGCCGGCGACCCCGAGATCGTTGCGAAGGTCTCCCGCGATCTGGGCGAGCCGATGGTGGGGATCGCAAACGACTCGCTGGCGGCGGAGCAACGGCTCGCGGGCCGTGGCTGGTGAGTTCATCGCCAGTAAACGTCGACCTCGCGCCCGTCTGCCCGGCCAGGCACTGATCTCGTCGGCGGGCGGTGGGCGTCCGCCCACGATGCTTGGTCCCGTCGTCGGGGTACTGGCGCTCCAGGGCGACGTGATCGAGCACGTCCGGATGCTGTCGGCGGCCGGCGCGCGCGCCGTTGCGGTCCGCCATGCGGAGCAACTCGACGACCTCGACGGCGTCCTGCTGCCAGGCGGTGAGTCCACCACCATCGGCAAGTTGCTCGAGCGTTTCGGGCTGCTCGACCCGCTGCGTGTTCGGCTGTCGAGCGGGTTGCCGGCGATGGGGACGTGCGCGGGGGCGATCCTGATGGGTTCGCACGCGCTGCTCGCCGACGGCACGCCCAGCGAACAGCCCCTGCTCGGGGTCATGGACACCGTGGTGCGCCGCAACGCGTTCGGTCGGCAGGTCGCAAGCTTCGAAGGTCTGCTCGACATCGTCGGGATCCCTGCGCCGCCGTTGCGCGCGGCATTCATCCGTGCGCCGTGGTTCGAGCGGATCGGTGACGGTGTGCAGGTGCTGGCCACTGTCGATACACCGGCCGGTGCTAAAGTCGTCGTCGCTCGCCAGGGCGGTCTGCTGGCTGCCGCCTTCCATCCCGAGCTCACGGGAGACCCACGTCTGCACGCCCTGTTCGTCGAGATCATCCGCGCGCGCCAGACCTGAGGGGAGACGGTGTGGCCGGGCGGTGCGGCTCCCCGGCGGTTTGCGAGGCGACGCGTAGCGAGAGGAGCAGAGGTGTCCGGGCACTCCAAGTGGTCCACGATCAAGCACAAGAAGGGTGCGGCCGACGCCAGACGCGGCAAGTTGTTCGCCCGGTTGATCCGCGGCATCGAAGCTGCGGCGAGGGACGGCGGCGCTGATCCCGACGCCAATCCCACCCTGGCCACAGCGATTCAGAAGGCCAAGGACAGCTCGGTCCCCAAGGACAACATCGAGCGCGCGCTCAAGCGGGCCGCCGGCCGGGAGGGCGGCGGGGTCGACTACGCGACCGTCCACTACGAGGGCTACGGCCCGGGTGGAGTCGCCATCTATGTCGAGTGCCTCACGGACAACCGCAACCGCGCCGCGAACGACGTACGCGCGGCGTTCAACAAGAACGGCGGCTCGCTTGCCGAGCCGGGTGCCGTCAACTATCTGTTTCACCGGACAGGTGTGATCCTCGTGCCGGTCACTGCCGCGGACGAGGATGACATCCTCGTGGCGGGACTCGACGCGGGCATCGCCGACGTCGTGGTCGAGGGTGACAGCTACCAGATCACAACAGATCCGGCGGACGTCAACCATGTGCGCGAGGCGCTGGTGTCCGCCGGCATCGCCGTCGACTCGTCCGAGTCGACCATGCTGCCCAGTGTCAACGTGCCGATCGGCGACGAGAGCGCCGCCCGGCAGGTGCTGCGACTGGTCGAGGCCCTCGAGGACTGCGACGACGTACAGAACGTCTACGCCAACTTCGACATCCCCGACGAGGTGCTCGAGGCGGTCGCATAGCGGTCGCGGGTGCTGCTGACGCAAGACCCGACCTGCTAAGGTCGCGTCGTCGAGCGAACATCAGTTCGTGTGGCAGGCGTCGCGGCAAGGAGCAGCTGTGCGAGTGATAGGGGTCGATCCCGGTCTCGCCCGGTGCGGCGTTGCCGTCGTCGACGGCGACGGGCGCAAGAGCGCGTTGGCGACCCACCGGCTGATCCGGACCGCGGCCGACGACTCGGCCGAGCAGCGGCTGGCGGTGGTGCACGACGAGGTCGCTGACATCATCGTTACGGCGCGTCCCGACGTGCTCGCCATCGAGCGGCTGCTCTTCAACGCCAACGCTCGCTCGGCCATGGCGGTGGCGCAGGCGGTGGGCGTGATCCTGCTCGCTGCCGCCCACGCCGATCTCACCGTCGTCCACTACACGCCGACCCAGGTCAAGGCGACCGTCACCGGTCAGGGCGATGCGGACAAGGCGCAGGTCAAGTACCTGGTCCGCGCGCAGCTGCGGCTGCGTCGTACGCCGCCGTCCGCTGACGTCGCGGATGCGGCGGCGGTGGCGTTGTGCCACCTGTGGCGCGCAGGTCGACCGGGATCGGACGGCGCCGGACTGAGCCCGCGCCTCGTCGCGGCTCTCGCGCAGTCAGGTCCGGGTGCGCAGGTCGTGTCCCCGGCGCGCCGTGCCGGTGGGCGGGGAGCGCAGGGTGAGGGCGAGCGTCAGCGAGCCGGTGGGCGGGGAACACAGGGTGAGGGCGAGCGCCAGCGAGCCGGTGGGTGGGGAACACAGGGTGAGGGCGAGCGCCAGCGAGCCGGTGGGCGGGGAACACAGGGTGAGGGCGAGCGCCAGCGAGCCGGTGGGCGGGGAACCAGATGATTGCGAGACTGCGGGGTCAGCTGGCTGTGGTCGGCACCGACGGCGTGATCGTCGACGTCGGCGGTGTCGGGTACCACGTGCTCGTACCGGCCGGGGCGTTTCCACAGCGCATCGGCGAAGAGGTCGTCGTGCACACCCATCTGTCGGTCCGTGAGGATTCCCTGACGCTGTTCGGCTTTCCCAACGTCGCGGCGCTGCGCCTGTTCGAACGTCTACTCGGGGTCAACGGCATCGGCCCGAAGCTTGCGCTGTCCGCACTGGCGACGCTGGGCGCCGCCGCGTTGCGGGACGCCATCCTGACCGAGGACGCCGCATCGTTGGTCACGGTGCCCGGCCTCGGGCGCAAGACCGCCCAACGGCTCATCCTCGAACTCGGGGGAAGCCTGGGCGCCGATCAACCCAGCAGCGATCACGTGCCGCCGCCGGCGACCGACGATCCGCGCGCGGAGGTCCGGCTCGCGCTGGCGTCGCTGGGGTACCAGCCGGCCGAGATCACGCGTGCGCTGCAGGGGACCAACGATGCCGGCAACGATGACCGCGACGCGTTGCTGCGCAGGGCACTGCAGGCACTGGCGGGGACAGCATGACCGGGCCGCAGGTGGACAGCGACGAGATCCTCACCGGCGACGCCGTCGCAGAGGACACCGAGCTGGATGCCTCGTTGCGCCCGCGTCGTCTCGACGAGTTCGTCGGGCAGGCGCGCACCAAGGAGCAGCTGGCACTGGTCATCGACGGTGCGCGGGCACGGGGTGGCGCCGTTGATCACGTGTTGTTCAGCGGCCCGCCGGGACTGGGCAAGACGAGCCTCGCCGGGATCGTCGCGGCCGAGATGCAGGCCGACATGCGCGCGACCAGCGGACCCGCCCTCGAGCGCGCCGGTGATCTGGCGGCGATCCTGTCGAACGTGCAGGCGGGCGACGTGCTGTTCATCGACGAGATCCACAGGTTGCCGCGCGCCGTCGAGGAGATTCTGTACCCCGCGATGGAGGACTTCTCGCTCGACATCGTGATCGGGAAGGGCCCGGGTGCCCGCGCGATCCGCCTCCCGCTGCCGCAGTTCACGCTGGTCGGCGCGACCACGAGGACCGGTCTGATCACGTCGCCACTGCGTGACCGGTTCGGGTTCTCGGCGCGCTTGGAGCTCTACGACCCCGAGAGCCTCGCTGCGATCCTGCTCCGCAGTGCTGACATCCTCGGCGTCCCGGTCGAAACGAGTGGCGCGCAGCAGATCGCGGCGCGCAGTAGAGGGACGCCTCGGATCGCCAACCGCCTGCTCAAACGCGTCCGCGACTACGCCGAGGTGCGTGCCAGCGGCGTGATCACCTCCGAGGTCGCCGAGCGTGCGCTCGAGTTGTTCGACATCGACGATCGCGGCCTTGACCGCTTGGACCGTCGCGTGTTGGACCAGCTGTGCCGCCACTTCGGCGGTGGGCCCGTCGGCTTGTCGACGCTCGCGGTGGCAGTGGGCGAGGAGGCCGAGACGATCGAGGACGTGGTCGAGCCGTTCCTGGTCCAGCAGGGGATGTTGGCCCGGACCCCGCGGGGCCGGGTCGCGACCAGCTCCGCCTTCGACCACATCGGCGCACCGCCCCCGCACGTCGCCGGCGGGTCGTCGTCCCCCCTGTTCGAGTAGCGCTATGGTGGTGGCCCGCAGGCGGCAGGTTGCCGCGGGCTCTCGCGCTTCTTTGAACCCATATGTCCGAGATCGAAGGCGTCATGGATACTACGTTCGTCCTCGCGCAGCAGTCCGGTGGGAGCGTCCTCGGAGGGCTGTTTCCGCTGATCGTCATCGGCGTGCTGTTCTACTTCCTGCTCATCAGGCCACAGCAGAGGCGGGCCCGCGGTCAGCGCGAACTGCACAACGCTCTGCAGGTCGGTGACGTGGTTGTCACCATTGGTGGCTTCCATGGCGAGGTCAAGTCGGTGGACGAGGGAACGATCCGGCTCGAGCTCAATCCGACGAACGTGGTCACGGTGTCCAAGCAGGCGGTCGCCCGGCGCGTGGTCGAGGCCGATTCGGACTCCGATACCGTCGTCGACGAGTGATCCGTAACCTGTGGACACCGATCTTCTGACCACTCGCGACGGGGTTCCCGTCGGGGGTCGGACCGCAAGCGGTCACGAACAGGTCGATCCCGAGCACGGCGAACGGCGGATCCCTCTGCTGGCCCGCGTCAGGGAAGACAAGACGGTGGCAGCATTCATCGACGCGGCCGACGAGTTCCTCGAGGCACAGGGGTACACCGAGCACGGTCGGCGCCATGCAGGTTTGGTGGGCCACATCGCCTTCAACGTCCTGACCCATCTCGGTCACGACAAGCGGTCCGCCGAACTGGCCGCGGTGGCCGGCTACCTGCACGACGTCGGCAACGTGGTGACGCGGACCAACCATGGCATCTCGTCAGCGTTCGTCGCGTTCCATCTGCTGCGTGAGCTCGATGTGCCGCCGGCGGACATCGCGTACGTCATGAGCGCCGTCGGCAACCACGAGGAGCACTACGGGGAGTCGGTGTCGGCGATCGGCGCGGCGGTCATCCTGGCGGACAAGTCGGACGTCCACCGCAGCCGCGTGCGTAAGAACGCGTCGATCGAGATGGACATCCACGACCGCGTGAACTACGCCGTCGAGACGAGCTTCCTGCGCGTCGATCCGACGGCGCACACGATCACGCTCGAGTTGGCGATCGACACCCAGATCAGTCAGGTGCTGGAGTACTTCGAGATCTTCCTCGAGCGCATGGTCATGTGCCGGCGGGCGGCGCGCACCCTACGGTGCGACTTCAAGATCACCGTCAACAACGTCCCTGTCCTGTAGGAACCATCCATGAGCAAGAAGGGTCTTGTCGCCACGCTGGTCGCGTTCGTCGCGGTGGTCGGCGCAATGTGGGCCGCCATCTTCGCGCTCGGCTGGCAGCCGCAACTCGGGCTCGATCTGCGCGGTGGCGTCACGATCACGTTGATCCCGGCGCCGAACCAGGGTGAGATCGATCAGGAGAAGCTGGACCAGACGGTCACGGTCATCCGCCAGCGCGTCGACGCGCTGGGCGTGGCCGAGCCGGACATCGCACGGCAGGGTGACACCGTCCAGGTGCAGCTTCCCGGCGTCGTCGACCAGCAACGCGCCGAGGAGGTGATCGGCCGGACGGCGGTGTTGCAGTTCCGCCGTGTGCTGAGCATCATCCCGCCCGGAGATCCGCGCTACAACGAGGTCGGCGGTGACTGCGACAGCATCCTCGACGGGCCTCCGCCGGCCGATCAGGAGGTCGTCCTGTGCGGCCAGGAACCCGATCTCGCCGCCGGCACCGAGGATGCGACCGACACGCCGCTGACCAAGTACGAGCTCGGGCCTGTCGAGGTCGCAGGTGACGATGTCGATGACGCCACGGCCGAGCTGGAGCAGACGGGTCTGAGCTGGTTCGTGTCGTTGGACTTCTCGCGCGAGGGCGATCAGGCCTTCCAGCAGCTGACCGGGGAACTCGCGTGTGAGCAGGTCGGTGCACCTACCCGACAGCTGGCCATCGTGCTCGACGGCCGGGTTGAGTCGGCGCCCGAGGTCAACGCCGACGTCGGCTGCGGGCAGGGCATCAGCGGCGGCGGCATCATCACGGTCGGCGGTGAGCAGGAGGCACGCGATCTCGCGGTCGTGCTGCGCACCGGCGCGTTGCCGCTGCAGCTCGAGTTCGCGCAGTCGCAGTCGGTCTCGCCGACGCTCGGTCGTGAGTCGCTGGTCGCGGGGCTGCAGGCGGGCTTCTTCGGGTTGCTGCTGGTCGCGATCTACATGATCGTGTTGTACCGCGGCCTGGGCGCGCTCGCGGTGCTCGAGCTGGCCATGTTCGGGGTGATCGTGTATGGCCTGGTCATCGTCCTGGGCAACACGGTCGGGTTCACGCTGACGCTTGCCGGTATCGCCGGAATCATCGTGTCGATCGGTATCGCCGCCGACTCGTCGATCATCTACCGGGAGCGGTACCGGGACGAACGGCGGGCAGGCCGAACCGTCCGCAGCGCGGCGGAGCATTCGTTTCGCAAGGCGTTCCGGACCAACCTGACCGGCAACACGGTGTCGTTCATGGCCGCGGTGGTCCTGTGGCTGTTGGCGATCGGTCCGGTGCGCGGGTTCGCGTTCACCTTGGGCCTGTCCACGCTGGTCGACACGCTGCTGTTCGCCGCATTCACCCGATCGACGTTCGGTCTCGTCGCTCGCAACCCCAGACTGGCGAACGCACCGTGGATGGGGCTGCGCACGGTCTCCGCGGACTCCGATGGGTCGCCGCAGCGTCCACGCCAGAAGGTGAAGAGCAGATGACGACGGCGACCGCGGAGCAGGGACGGCTGCGACGGTTCTTCGAGGGCGAGACGCACTTCGACTTCGTGGGCCGATCCCGCCAGTGGCTGATCATCACCCTCGTGGTGCTGGCCGTGTGCGTCGCAGCGGTGGTGCTCCGCGGGTTGAACTTCGGTATCGACTTCACCGGGGGGACCTCGCTGGTGGTCGAGAGCGCGACGCGGTCGTTCTCGGCGTCCGAGATCCGCGACACGCTGTCGGGGCTCGGGGTCGACGAGGCCACCGTCCAGCTGACCACCGATGGCAGCGGCGCGCTGGTCTCGACCACTGCGCTGGACGAGGTCGCCGGGGTGCAGCAGCGGGAGGTGGTCGCCGCCCTCGCGGATCTGACCGGTGCCCAGGTCGAGCAGATCGAGGTCAGTGCCATCGGTCCGCGCTGGGGCGAGCAGATCAGCCGTCAGGCGATTCGTGCCCTCCTGGTGTTCCTGCTGCTGGTCACGGTCTACATCTCATTGCGTTTCGAATGGCGGATGGCGGTCGCCGCGCTCGTCACACTGCTGCACGACGTCGCCGTTACCATCGGCATCTATGCGTTGATCGGCTTCCAGGTGACCCCCGCGTCGGTCATCGCGCTACTGACGATCCTCGGGTACTCCTTGTACGACACGGTCGTCGTGTTCGACCGCATAACCGAGGACACCGAACGGCTGGGCTCCAGCGCGTCGCGGACGTACTCGGACGTGGCCAATCAGTCGCTCAACAGCGTGTTGGTGCGGTCGCTGTCCACGTCGATCACGTCGCTGCTCCCGGTCGGCACGCTGCTGTTCGTCGGTGCGCAGTTGCTGGGTGCCGCGACGCTCGAGGACCTCGCGCTCGCGCTGTTCATCGGTATGGCGGTCGGGACCTACTCGTCGCTGATCGTCGCGACTCCGTTGCTGTGTTGGCTCAAGGAACGCGAGCCGCGCTGGGCCGAGCTGCGCCACCGCCTCGAGACGCGGCGTGGAGGCGCTGTGTGAGCGTGGCGCGCGGACTGCGGTCGCGTGTCATGACCGGTCGGGGGTCTACCATGCGACGACCGCGCACCAGATTGGGAGCAGCATGAGGATCCAGTTCGACGCCGCGATTCTGGCCAACCACGTCCGCGAGGTCGCGGACTTCCCAAACGACGGTGTGACGTTCAAGGACATCACGCCGCTGCTGGGCAATCCGGCCGCGTTCTCGAGCGCCGTCGACGCGGTGGTCGTCAGCTTCGGCCGGGGTTCGATCGACAAGGTCGTTGGCATCGAGGCGCGCGGCTTCATCTTCGCCGCCCCCGTGGCGTACCACTTCGGCGCCGGCTTCGTGCCACTGCGCAAGCAGGGCAAGCTGCCGCACGACACGCTGAGCGAGACCTACGACCTGGAGTACGGCAGCGAGACCCTCGAGGTGCATGCCGACGCCTTCGGCGAGGGCGACAAGGTGCTGATCGTCGACGACGTGCTGGCGACAGGGGGTACGGCGGCAGCGGCCTGCAATCTCGTCGAGCGCACCGGTGCCCACGTCGCCGGACTGGCGTTCGTGATCGAGCTGTCGTTCCTCGAGGGCGCGAGCCGCATCGCCGACTACGACTACTTCAGCCTCCTCACGTACTGACCTCAAGTAGCGCAGCGGTAGGTCGCGTGGTGACCTCAGGTAGCGCAGCGGTAGGTCGCGTGGTGACCTCAGGTAGCGCAGCGGTAGGTCGCGTGGTGACCTCAGGTAGCGCAGCGGTGGGCTCCATATCCCCGTAACCGGGCGGATTGCGCGCCACACGTCATTGTCCGCAGTTCCACCTGCTGGCTATCATGGTCGTACCAGAAGGTATGCCCGGCACCGAAGGGATCGTTGGGCGTGGATGACGGCGCTGCGCAGACGAGGGGCCGCAATGCGGCCGACGTCGTTGACGCGCCGCAGGACGACGACTCGCTGGCGACGACCCAACCACTGCCCCGGATCGACAACGGTCACGCTCCGGTGGACGTCGACGAAGAACGGCGCGAGGCCGCCACCCTGATCGAGGGACTCCCGCGGGCGCGTCCGACGGGTGTCAAAGCAGTGTTGTCGCGGCTGCCGTTCGACCTTGGTCTGCAGGTGCCGGAGCTGCTTCAGCCGTTGGCTGGCAGGTTGAAGCAGCACTCTCCGAAGGTCGACATCCGGGAGGTCGTCCGCGCCTACATCTGTGCCGAGCGGGCGCACGAAGGCCAGATGCGCAAGTCCGGCGAGCCGTACATCGTTCACCCCGTCGGTGTCGCCGAGACGCTCGCCGAGCTCGGGATGGACACCGCCACAATCGTTGCGGCACTGCTTCACGACACCGTCGAGGACACGGTGATGAGCTCGACGGAGCTCGCCGCCGAGTTCGGTGACGAGGTCGCGATGCTGGTCGACGGCGTGACCAAGCTCGATCGAGTCCAAGCCAGCTCGTCGCTGGAACGTCAGGCCGAGTCGCTGCGCAAGATGCTTCTGGCGATGGCGAAGGACTACCGCGTGCTGTTGATCAAGTTGGCCGACCGGCTGCACAACATGCGCACGTTGCATCACATGCCACGGCACAAGCAGGAGCGCATCGCCGAGGAGACCCTGCAGATCTACGCGCCGCTCGCGCACCGCCTCGGGATGCAGAACTTCAAATGGCAGCTGGAGGATCTGGCGTTCGCCACGTTGCACGCGAAGCGCTACGACGAGCTGAAAGCGATGGTCCGTGAGCGTCAGCCCGAGCGTGACCGCTACCTCGAACGCGTGGTCGGCGGCGTGGAGCAGTTGCTGCGCAGCGTCAAGATCAAGGCGGATGTCAGCGGCCGGCCGAAGCACTACTACTCGATCTACGAGAAGATGGTGCGCAGGGGCAAGGAGTTCTCCGAGATCTACGACCTCGTCGGCATCCGTGTGATCGTCGACAGCGTCAAGGACTGCTACGGCGCGTTGGGCATGGTCCACTCGCGATGGCATCCGGTCCCCGGCCGGTTCAAGGACTACATCGCGATGCCGAAGTTCAATCTGTATCAGTCGCTGCACACGACCGTCGTCGGGCCCGAGGGCATGACGTTGGAGGTGCAGATCCGCACTCAGGCGATGCACCGTACTGCAGAGTTCGGCGTGGCCGCGCACTGGAAGTACAAGAACGCGGAACGGTCTGACCAGTCCGAGGCGCAGTGGCTCGCGCAGATGATCGACATGCACCAGACGACGTCGGATTCCGACGAGTTCCTGTCGAACATGCGGCTGGATCTCGACGCCGATGAGGTCTTCGTCTTCACCCCGGACGGCGACATCAAGGCGTTGCCGGCAGGTTCGACGCCGGTTGACTTCGCGTACGCCATCCACACCGAGGTCGGTCACCGAACGGTTGGTGCGCGGGTCAACGGCCGGCTCGTGTCGCTCGAGTACGAGTTGCACAACGGAGAGACCGTCGAGATCCTCACCTCGAAGGCCCAGGACGCGGGTCCGAGCCGGGACTGGCTCAGCTTCGTCGGATCGTCGCGAGCCAGGTCGAAGATCCGGCAGTGGTTCTCGCGTGAACGACGGGTCGATGCGATCGAGAAGGGCCGGCTGAGCCTGCGCACCGAGCTCGCCCGCCAGCGCACCGGGTGGCGCCGGCTGATGACCGGTACCGAGATCGCCTCGGTCGCGACCGACATGAACTACGTCGACGTCGACGCGCTGTACCGCGCGATTGGTGAAGGTCATCTGTCGCCGCACACCGTCGTGGGACATCTTGTCGGCCGGCTCGCCGACGAGGACCAGGGCGAGGAGATCCTCCCCCCGACGGTGGCAGAGCCGCCGTCACGTGGTGTCGACGCCGTGCTCGTCGACGGGCTCGACGACGTGATGGCCAACCTGGCGCAGTGCTGCAACCCGGTTCCCGGCGATGAGATCCTCGGGTTCGTGACGCAGAGCCGCGGCGTCAGCGTCCATCGTGCGGACTGCAGCAACGCCCATGATCTGCGCCGGAAGGAAGACCGGCTCGTCGAGGTCGCGTGGGACCCCAACGCGACGGCGATGTTCCGCGTGACCGTCCAGGTCGATGCGTTGGACCGCAAGCACCTGCTACGCGACATCACCACCGTGCTCGGCGACCTGCACGTCAACATCCTGTCCGCTCAGGTGACCACGCGCCGTGACCGCGTCGCCAAGCTGCGCTTCACGTTCGAGCTCGCCGACATCGCGCACCTCGACCACATCCTGGCGCAGGTGACGCGGGTCGAGTCGGTGTACGACGCATTCCGCGTCATCCCGCGCAAGAACGGCGGCTGACCTCACCGCCGGCCTGGGTCGTCACCGCCCGGTTCACTGTCATTTGGGTCGGCAGGCCGGCCCGGCATCTGCTCGTCGGCACCCTCCATGTCTGGGGAGTGGCGGGTTTCGGTAGCCTGCGCGGCCCGCTCGCGGCGTTCGATCTCGCGCTGCGCCTGTATGGCCTCGCGATGCGCCCGATCGCCACCGGCTCCACTCGCGCGATGGTCGAGCTCGGCCAGGCGATCCACCGGTCCGTAGACCAGCAGCGTGTCGGCGACGCGGGCGCGATAGGTGCCCTTCGGCGCGCCGAAGTAGTGGTCGCCGCGGACGATGCCGAGCACCAACAGCCCCTCGTGGGAGAGGTCCAGCTCGGCCAGGGTGCGCCCGGCCATCCAGTCCCCGGACCTCACGAGCAGCTCCGAGATGCCGTAGTCGCCCGACAGGCGCAACATGTTCGCGTAGTCGCGGATGTCCACGTCGGCCATCCGGTTGATCATGCCGGCGAAGATCCGGGACAGCAGGCGGTCGAGCATCGGCAGCCGCAGGATCAGCCACAGGATCAGGACACCGACCGCAAGCGTGAGACCGCGTCGGAATCCTGTGCCGAATCCGGTGACGTCCCAGAACGACGCGATGAGTGTGGCGATGATGCCGGCGCTGCCCAGGCTGCCGACGGCCATCAGGATCATCACGATCTTGCGACGCGCCGGATGGTTGACGACCGACTCGGACTCGTTCGTCGTGTACCCCGCACCAGACAGCGCAGAGCGGGCCTGGAACCTGGCGATCGGTCGCGGTAGTCCGGTCGCGGTGAGCGCGATCGTGCCCAGCCGCCCGATCAGTAGGGTGACGCCTGCGATGAGCACGAGAGAGATGACCTGAAACACCCGCCCTCCTCTCCGAGGTCGGTGGAAGGCACTATCGTCGGCTGGGTTCCTCTGGAAAGGGTACGACGATGACGCGTGTGGTCGATCGGTTGGTTCTGGGGCTGTGGCAGGCGAACTGCTTCGTCCTGGGTGACCGCGAGACCGGACGAGCGGTCGTGGTCGACCCGGGTCAGGACGGTGCCACCGCCGTCGTGGATCGGCTCGACGCGCTCGGATTGTCGTGCGAGGCGGTGCTGTTGACGCACGGTCACCTGGATCATCTGTGGTCGGCCCCGGACATCGCGGAGCGTCTGGACCTGCCCGTCCTGCTGCATCCTGAAGACCGGTGGTTGTGGGACGACCCCGCGGCGGCCTTCGGCGCGCCGGTGCAGGCACTCGAGGCGCAGTTCGGCCTGCGCTGGGATCCGCCCACGGAGCGGCTCGAGTCGATCAAGGACGGGCAGACGCTCCCGTTCGCCGACCTGGGGCTGCAGGTACGCCACACGCCCGGACACACGCCTGGCTCGTGTGTGTTCTTGATCGACGACGACGCCCCGTTGCTCGTCTCGGGTGACCTGCTGTTCGCCGGTTCGGTCGGCCGCACCGACTTTCCCCGGGGGTCCATGCCACAGCAGAACGACTCGCTGCGCCGCGTGGTCCTACCGCTCGCCGACGCCACGGTGGTGCATCCCGGTCATGGTCCGGACACGACGGTGGGAACGGAGCGCACCACCAATCCCTTCCTCCGCGGCCTCTGACCACCACCCCGCGTCTCAGCAACCACCTTCGGCGCCGAGTGCGGGGTCGGCGCGCCCGTTCGCAACCACCCCGCAGCGCGTCGACCACCTTCGGCGCCGAGTGCGGGGTGGTCGGCGTTTGGCGTCTCTGAGACGCAGAAGGCCGACCACCCCGCGTTTCCGACACCCCACCTTGCATCCAGACGTTGTGGAGAAGGTGGTCGTCGCATCAGCGGGGTGGGTGGAGAGGCGCGGGGTGGGTGGAGAGGCGCGGGGTGGGTGGAGGGGTGCGGGGTGGTGGCCGTGGGGCGCGCTGCACGCTGTCTGAGCGCGGTCGGCTATCGCCGCGTGATCACGGCGCGCTCCGACCGCGCGGACCGCGGCGCGCTTCGACCGCGCGGACCGCGCCGCGCGGCTGCCAGACTCCGAGGAGCTCGCGGCGTCCGCGCCCGCCTGGGCCGTGGCTGTCAGAACAGGGCGGCGCCGCTCGTGACCACGCCGACGGCGAGCAGCAGCAGCAGGGCGACGATGCCGCGGAACGCCAGGCGGTCCCGGCCGCGCCACGACGTGAAGCCGACCCACAGCAGGCCCACGGCGCCGACAACGCCGATCGCGACGCCCGCCGGTCTCGGCCGTGTCCCGAGTGCGACCAGGGCCACGCCACCGGCGACGAGCACGGTCGCCGCCGTCACTGAGCGGCGCCGGCCGAGCCGCTGGGGGAGACCGTCCACGCCTGTGTGGCGATCCTCTTCGATGTCCGGCAACGCGTTCGCGAAGTGCGCGCCCGCGCCGAGCAGCCCGCCGGCCACGAGGAGCCACCAAGCCGGCCACCGTACGAGCGGCCGCGCCAGCGTCACCACCGCCGGCAGCAACCCGAACGCCAGCGCCCACGGCACGACGCTGTATGCGGTGTGTTTGGCCTGGACGTTGTACCACCAGCCCGCAGACACGGCGATCAGGTGGACGACCGCAGACGCCGGCCCGAGCGCGACCGACGCGACTACACACACGAGCAGCGCGACGAATGCGGCCGTCATGACCGCGCGAGGGGCGATCTCGCGCTGCGCCAATGGCTTGTCGGTGCGCCGGCTGGCAGCGTCGCGATCTCGATCCAGCCAGTCGTTGCTCCAACCGATCGACAGCTGGCCGGCGCCGACGGCCAGCGCCACCAGCGCGCTGCGCGGACCCAGGCCGGCGCCGACGGCGAGGGCCGAAGCCGCCGCTGTGACGGCGACCGACGGCTCGGCGTGTGCCGAGCGCATCAGCGGCCCGAAGCCGCGTAGCATGGATCGCCATGCCCTCTGCCCGGGCAGATCTGCACGATCACCCATTCGGGACCCTCGACACAAGGAACATCCGGTGACCCCCTACGGAGCAATGCGGACACACGGCGCCGGAACGTTGCGGGCGGGCGACGACGGTACCGCAGTGGTGCTCGCGGGTTGGGTGGACCGACGCCGCGACCACGGCGGCGTCGCCTTCCTCGACCTCCGCGATCGGACGGGTGTCGTCCAGATCGTCGCCGACCCGGAGAGCGACGCGGCGCTCCAAGCCGCCCACGATGTCCGCAGCGAGTACGTCGTCGCCGTGCACGGCCACGTCCGACTGCGACCGTCCGGCATGGTCAACGAGCGGCTGGACACTGGCGAGGTCGAGGTCGCTGCGACGAGTGTCGAGATCCTGGCTCCCGCCGACACACCGCCGTTTCCGATTGATGACCGCGTCGAGGTCGACGAACTGATGCGGTTGCGGTACCGCTACCTCGACCTGCGGCGTGCTCCGGTGGCCAACGTGCTTCGTATGCGTGCGCAGACCACGGCGATCATCCGCGAGGTGATGGAAGCACACGGGTTCATCGATGTCGAGACGCCGGTGCTCACGCGGTCGACGCCCGAGGGTGCGCGGGACTTCCTGGTTCCGTCCCGCATGCGCCCTGGAGAGTTCTACGCGCTGCCGCAATCGCCACAGCTGTTCAAGCAGCTGCTCATGGTGGCGGGGATCGAGCGCTACTACCAGATCGCGCGCTGCTTCCGAGACGAAGATTTCCGCGCCGACCGGCAGCCAGAGTTCACCCAGCTCGATGTGGAGGCCAGCTTCATCACCGAGGAGGACATCCACGCGCTGGTCGAAGAGTTGCTGTCGGTCATCTGGTCGCGCGTGCTCGATGTGAAGCTCGATACGCCGTTTCCGCGGCTGCCGTACAGCGATGCACTGGCCCGGTACGGCTCGGACAAGCCGGACCTGCGGTTTGCGATGGAGCTGTGTGACCTGGGCGACGTGTTCGCGGGGACCGAGGTCGGGGTGTTCGCCGGGGCGCTTGATGCCGGCGGCACCGTCGTCGGTGTCTGCCTGCCCGGCGGCGGACAGCTGACACGCAAGCAGTTCGACGGCTGGGTCGACTTCGCCCGGAGTCGTGGTGCGAAAGGCCTGGCGTGGGCGGTCGTCAATGACGACGGGACGTTGCGCAGCCCGCTGGCCAAGTACATGAATGACCGCGAGACCGGCGACCTCCTGGCCGCGACCGACGCCACGTCGGGTGACGCGATCTTCTTCGGTGCCGGACCGGTGTCCGCGACCCGTCAGCTGATGGGCGCACTGCGTCTGGCCCTCGCGCGCGACAGCGACATGATTCCCGACGACCGCTGGGAGTTCTGCTGGATCACCGAACCACCGGTGTTCGACTGGAACGACGAGGAGCAGCGCTGGGACTCGGTGCACCACCCGTTCACGGCGCCGACCGACGAGACGCTCGCCACCATGGAGGCGTCGCCCCAGAACTGTGCCGCGCGTGCCTATGACATCGTGGTCAACGGACTGGAGATCGGCGGCGGGTCGATCAGAATCAACCGCGCCGACGTGCAACGGCGCGTGTTCGCGCTGCTGGGCATCGACGAGCAGACCGCTCGGGAACGCTTCGGGTTCCTGCTCGACGCCTTCGCGTACGGCGCGCCGCCGCACGGCGGCATCGCGTTCGGGCTGGACCGCATGGTCATGCTACTGGCCGGTGAGGACTCGATCCGTGACGTCATCCCGTTCCCGAAGACGCAGACGGGCGCGGATGCACTGACCGGTGCGCCGTCGGCGGTCGACGCCGAGCAACTGCGAGCGCTCGGGCTGCGCACCCGCCTGCCGCGCTGAGGGTGACATCACCTCGTGCTCGCGCACCTCGCTCGAGGCCGACGGCGATCTGACGCCAGCGTGACACCAAAAGTGATTTGGCGACTCCGAAATGTAATGATCCCCATGGGTTAGCTAGTTGTGGCAGTTTCGGTTTGCCTTCACAGTCCGTCTGGCCTAGTATGCGCCTACCGAACGCGGGAGTTCGGTAGCGGGCGGCAGTGCGGGACTACCTCCAACGTTGTTGATGTCACGCCTGCTCAACATGTGCATGGCACAAGGAGGGCGATCATCGTCGGCGCGCACGGCGGGAGGTAGGGCGCGCCAACAACTGTGACGCGTGTCGACGTGGGTAAGTCGCGTTGCGGCTTCTACTGTGATGGCACCAGTCACATTCCAAGAGTTGGACAGCGGGGTCTGACTCCTATAGCGCCATGCATATTCATGAAGGCAGGTCGGCCTGTCGTCTAGGCGCTATGCCCTCATTCGAGTTCGACGAAGATTGAGGTACGAATTCATGGGTCTACGAACAGCGAGTTCCATCCCAGTTCAGATGGACGATTGTCGACTGCTGATGGTTGTTCCAACCTACAACGAGATTGGTAACATCCCAGTGCTCGTCGAGCAATTGGAAGATGTGCGTAAGAACCTGTGCTTCGACGTGCTCGTGGTCGACGACAACTCACCCGACGGCACCGCGACGGCCGTCACGGCACTCGGCGCCGACCGCCCGTGGCTGCACCTGTTGCAGCGTGACCGCCCGACCGGGTTGGGGTCGGCGTATCGTGCCGGATTCCGCTGGGGGCTGACCCACAGCTACGAGTACATCGGCGAGATGGACGCCGATCTGAGTCACGACCCAATGGCGGTTCCACAGCTCTACGACGAGGTTTCGCAGGGCGTGGACCTCGCCGTCGGCTCGAGGTACGTGCCCGGGGGGCGCACCGTTGGCTGGCCGCTGCGTCGCAAGGCCTTGTCATGGAGCGCGAACACGTTCGCACGCCGTGTGCTGCGACTGAGGCAGCGTGACGTCACCGCGGGATTTCGTGTCTATCGGCGGCCGGCGGCGCAGTTGATTGTCGACGGCGCACAGTGCGAGGGCTACGGCTTCCAGGTCGAAGGGACATACCTCGTCACGCGCAACGACATGACGATCCGCGAAGTTCCGATCACATTTCGCGAACGGACCGTTGGCGGTTCGAAGATGTCAAGAGATACGGCTGTCGAGGCCGCGCGGCGGTGCCTCGCGCTGGCCCTGTGGGCGCAGCCTCATGCACCTGATATCGCTATTGAGCGAGCCCCTGCGGGAGTGGCGGCCAAGAGTGCGTGATCTTCCGGTCGTCCGTCGAGTCACGAATTCAGGAGTCCTGCGATGAATCTTGCTACGACACGCGTTCTCGCCAGCTCTCCGCGAGCGCAGAGGTTCTTGCGGTTTGGCGCAGTTGGTCTCACCGGAATCGCAATCAATGAGCTTGCGCTCTGGTTGTTCACCGACTTCTCCGCACTTCACTACGCCACGTCGGCTGTTCTCGCGACGCAAGTGTCATCTTCATGGAACTTCGCGCTGGCCGACCGCTGGGTCTTCTGGGCTGAGCGGCCGGGACGAGTGCGCCGGTATCTGCTGTTCATGGCGCTCAGCAACGCCTGGTTGCTGTTGCGCGTGCCTCTGTTGGTGGTGTTCACCGACGGGCTCGGCATGCACTATCTGATCGCGAACCTGGTCAGCATCGCAATCGCCACCCTTGGGCGGTTCGCGGTGTCCGACGTCTGGATCTGGCGTGAGGCGACGCGCCAGGCTGCCCGTCACCATTACTACGACGTGCACGGCCTCGTACGGATCGCATCGGACGGCAAGCTGCCGGAACTCGCGCCGTTCGCGGTGCCGAGCCTCGACGGTGAGAGTCCGGACATCGTGCTGGAGCTGCGGGCGCGTGGCTTCGGGGGACTGCGGCTGCGACCACAGGTCGAGACCGGCTACGGGCATGCACGCTACGTGGAGCAACTGGGCGCGCTGGGGTTTGCGGTCGACATCCAGATGGGTGATCTGCCGGTCAAGATCCAGGCGAGTCCGGTGCTGCGGTGGTCCCCGCACGTGCTCTACACCAACATCGTCGAGCCTGTGCTCCGGTGGGTCATCGTGCGCAAGGGCCACGTGCTCGCCCACGCCGCCTGCCTGCGCATCGGCGATCAGGGCGTGCTCATCACCGCCGAGACGGACACGGGCAAGACGACGACGTGCCTGCGCGCGATGCGCGAGTACGGCGCGAAGTTCATCTCGGACGACATGACGATTCTGGCGTCGGACGGCGCGGTCCTGGGCTACCCAAAGCCACTGACCGTCTCGGCGCACACGCTTGCGGCGGCGTCCGCTGCACCGCTGCCGAGGACGAGGCGCGCGTACCTACAGGTGCAGAGTCGCCTGCACTCCAAAACCGGTCGGCGCGTCGGCATGGCGCTGGCCACGGGGTTCCTGCCGGTCGCGTCGATGAGTGCCTTCGTCCAGTGGCTGATTCCACCGCCCAAGTACTTCATCCGTGATCTCGTTCCCGACGCGGTGCTCGTCAGCGCACAGCGTGCCCGACACCTCGTTCTGATCGAGCGTGGCGACCACGACTTGCAGGAGTCCCTCACGCACGAACAGGCATCTGAGATCTTGGCGGCGAACACCGAGGACGCCTACGGCTTCCCGCCGTATCCGTCGATCGCCCCCGGCCTGACGAACGGCGACAAGCCGATCGAGGCGGCGATCCGCAGTGAGGCGCTGCTGAACATCGCGTGCACACGGCTACGGACGAAGGACCGCAACTGGTTCGAGACACTGCCCACCATCGTCGCAACGCTGCAACCCGACCCGGACGAGGTCGTCGTGGTCAACGATCAGGACGGGTTCCCGTCCGCGCTTCCGAAGCGCGCGCGGCGACGCGGGATGACGACCGAGCCCGACGCCACTACCCTGGCGCGGGCTGGCGCGGGAGATCGAGTCTGACCGAGTTCCACCATCACCGCACGCACCATGGTCCGCGACCACCGACGTACTCGGCGAAGGTCGCGGACCTGCTGCGGCGTCCAGCCCCGGAAGCACAATCCGATCGGGAGCTGGTCCACATGCGTGGCGGGCGCTTGTCCGTCCTCGACGCTGGTCGCCGCGACTTCGCGTGGATCGGCGCGCTGGTCCTCATCGCCGTGCTCGCAGTGCTGCTGCGGGTCTGGAACCTCGACGCGCTCGGGTTCAACAGCGACGAGGCGGTCTACGCCGGCCAGGGCGCCTCGATCGCAGGTAACCGGGAGTTCCTTCCATACTTCCCGGTCTTTCGAGCGCACCCGCTGCTGTTCCAGTCAATTGTGTCGATTCCGTATCAGTGGGGTGTCTCCCCGCTGATCGGCCGGCTGCTGTCCGCGGCGTTCGGTGTCGCGACGGTAGCCATGACCGGCGCGGTCGGCGCGCGGCTGTACGGCCGAAATGCCGGACTGATCGCCGCACTGATCATCGCGGTGATGCCGTATCACGTGGTTGTGACACGGCAGGTGCTGCTCGACGGTCCCATGACGTTCTTCGCGACAACGACGCTGTATCTGCTCGTCCGGTACTCGCTGAGCCAACGGCCCGTCTGGCTGTACGCGGCGGGGGCGATGCTCGGGCTGACGGTGCTCGCGAAGGAGCCGAGCATCCTCCTGCTCGGGGGCGTGTACGCGTACTTCGCGATCACCCCGACCATCAGGGTGCGGATACGCGACCTGGTGATCTCGAGCTTGTTCTTCGTGTCGATCATCGTGATCTACCCGATCACCATCTCGATGTCGGGGCGCTCGTCGACGGGACACAGCTTCCTGACGTGGCAGCTGTTCCGCCGCGCCAACCACACGTGGCTGTTCTATCCCGCCGTCGTCCCGACCGCGATCGGCCTGCTGGTGCTCGCGGCGGCAGCCTACGGCCTGTGGCGACTGCGGACGCAGCGATCGTGGCGGGAGCTCCTGCTGCTGTCATGGATCGTCGTCCCGGCGATGTTCTTCCAGCTGTGGCCCACCAAGGGGTTCCAGTACCTGCTCTACGCCGGCCCGCCGATCGCCGTGCTCGCGGGACGCACACTCGCGACGCTGCCACAGCGGCCGCTCGCCATCGGACTGCGGCCGCTGTGGCAGCGTCTGCAGCCCTTGTGGGCGCGCCTCGAGCCGCTCGTGTCGCGGCTGCGGCCGAACGCGTTGCGCCGCGGTGCGGCGTCCTCGGCGGACCACGGCCAGCATGACCGCAGCCAGACGAACGGCTATTCGCCGCAGTCGACCGTGGTCAAGGTGCGCCCGGCCACGGTCGGCCGGCGTATCCCAGTTGGCATCGTGCGGATCGTCGCCGTCGCGGTTGTCGCGGTCAGCGTGCTGATTCCGAGTTGGATCCGGATCCAGCCGGCCTCCGCTGGCGCCACGTTCCTCGCCGGTTCCGGCGGTGTCCCCGGAGGCAGAGAGGCAGGGCACTGGGTTGCGGAGAACGTCCCCGAGGGAGCGGAGATGCTCGCGCTCGGCCCGTCGATGGCCAACATCATTCAGTTCTACGGGCACCGCAAGGTCTACGGGCTGTCGGTCAGCCCGAACCCGCTGCACCGCAACCCGGTGTACGAGCCGATCCACAACCCTGATCTGCGGCTGCGCAACAACGATCTGCAGTACATCGTCTGGGACGCCTTCTCCGCCGGCCGCAGCCCCTTCTTCTCCCAGCGGCTCCTGCAGTACGCCGAGCGCTTCAACGGCCGCCCCGTGCACACCCAGTCGGTGACGACCAACGGTCCGGACGGCCCGCGGAAGCAGCCGGTGATCGTCATCTACGAGGTGCGCTCATGACGCGTCACCGGTCGCTGCTGTTCGCGGCCGTCCTCCTCGCCGTCACCGCGGTGTGGACACCTGCGGCGGCCGCCGAGGCGACCACGGAACCGACGGCGTCCGACGAGGCACGTGTGGGCAACGAACCGGGAGAGCGGGACGGTGACACCACGACGCCGGTGAAGCACTTCATCTCGCTGATGCAGGAGAACCACACGTTCGACAACTACTTCGGGACCTATCCCGGCGCGGACGGGTTCCCGGAGGACGCCTGTGTGCCTCGGGATCCGAAGGATCCGGCGGCGGGCTGTGCCGAGCCCTTCAAGATCGGTGGGAAGGCCGTACTCGACCTCGGCCACAACGACGAGGTGTTCCAGCGGCAGTTCAACGACGGCGCGATGGACGGGTTTCTGAAGGTGTTCGACGACACACCGGCGGTCGGGGATCTGCCGGTGGGTTACTACGACGACGAGGACCTGCCGTACTACTGGAACCTCGCCGACAACTTCGTGCTGTTCGACAACTTCTTCACGTCCGCGCACGGCGGCAGCGTGCGCAACCACTTCTACTGGGTGGCCGGCCACCCAGGCAACACCAAGGCGGACTCGTTGCTGCCGGAGGGTTTCGACCACGTGCCGACGATCTTCGACCGGCTGCACGAGGCGGACGTGTCGTGGAAGTTCTACATCGAGAACTACGATCCCAACATCACGTTCCGCAACCTGGGGCGCGGTGATCGCGGCGCGCAGATCGTGTGGGCGCCGATCCTCAACTACAACCGCTTCCTCGACAACGAGGAACTCAACTCGCGGATCGTGCCGCTCGAGGAGTTCTACGAGGACCTGATCAGCGGGAGCCTGCCCGCCGTCTCCTACATGGTGCCGTCGGGAGCGAGTGAGCATCCACCGGGCAGCATCCAGGCCGGCCAGTCCTTCGTGCGGAGCCTGCTGACCGCCCTGATGCGCAGTGAGTACTGGGAGTCGTCGGCGTTAATGTGGACGTACGACGACTGGGGTGGATGGTACGACCACGTCGCGCCCCCGCAGGTGGACCGCTTCGGCTACGGCTTCCGCGCGCCGGCTCTCCTGGTGAGTCCGTACGCGCGGCGTGGCCACGTCGATAGCACGCAACTGGATTTCACGTCCATGCTGAAGTTCATCGAAGAGAACTGGGGGCTGGAGCCCCTCGCGAAACGCGACGCCGAAGCCAACAACATCACGACGGCGTTCGACTTCGACCAGCGGCCACGCGCGCCTGTCATGCTTCCCGCACACCGCGAAGAGACCGTGATCGAACCGTCGCGCAGCGAGATGATCTACGCCCTGTACGGCGGCAGCTTGGGGCTCGCGGCAGTGCTCGTCGGCTTCGCCAGGGCGACCACCGGCCGCGTCCGCCGCAGACGGGGGCGGCGGCGATGAAACGCCGGGTACTGGTGTTGCTGCTGGCCGCGCTGACGGTGTGGCCAACCACTGCTGTGCCGGCCGTGGCGGCGGTGGACGGCCACGTGGTCGAGACCCTTCCGCCGGTGTCGGGGGTCCGGTTGCAGTACGACGGCGTGGTCTACACGACCGACGAGCAGGGCAGCGCCCGAATCACCACGAGCGACCCCAGAATCGACGCCGACCGGTTGCGGGTGCTCGACACCGACGTGAAGCTCGGCAAGCGCCGTCGCGCCGAGGTTGGCCGGATCTACGTCGTCGGCGGTCAGGTGACCGTGACGTGGAACACCGAGCGGCGCGTCACCCTGGGCTTCCGCGACCTCGAGGGCGGCGACGTCGCGAACACCGATGTGGACAGCGTGCGTCTGAAGAGCAGCCTGGGCGACAGCTTCGAGGTCGAACCCACGGAAGCGAAGTGGTTGCTGTCTCAGCGCGTCGTCCGCAACTTCCAGGAGCTCACCGTCAAGGACATCCTCTGGACAGTCGAGGACGCCAAGGTAGCGGGTGCAAGCGTCGTCAACCGCTCCCAGCAGCGCTTCTTCCCAGCAAACGACAAGCATTTCTCGATCGAGTTGCTGTTCTACACGGCGGCCTTCGCCGTGAAGGACGCATTCTTCGGCGTCCCGAGGGGAGACGCCCTGCGGGTCGAGCACCCCAACGGAGAGGTCGAGGAGGTTCCGATCGACGGCGGAGGCAAGGTCACGTTGGAGAACCTGCCGCGGGGGGACTACGTCGTGACCGTGCTGGGGTCCGGCCTGGAGCTGGAGCGCCCGGTTGCCGTGTCACGCAGGCAGGACATGGATCTGGCGTTCTACAGTTGGCTCGACGTCGGGCTCTTCTTCGCGTCCCTGGCCGCGTTCGCGGTCGGGCTGCTGCTGATCGGGGTGGTCCTGCGGCGGCGTCAGCGTGCCCGGCCCGCCTCGGCCGCCGCACCCGGTCAGCAACTCGTCAACGAGGAGGTGGCACGATGAGACACGCTGCTGCGCGATCGCGGCGGGCGCTCACCGCCACCCTGATCGCTGCTGCGCTCCTGTCGATCGGCGCGGGCCCGAAGAGGCTGCCCGATCCGACGGATCCGCCTGTGCTCGCGCACTACTACATCTGGTACCAGGCATCGTCGTGGAACCGCGCCAAGTCGGACTACCCGGCCATCGGGCGCTACACCAGCGACCTCGAGAGCGTCGCGCGTGAACACATCATGATGGCCAAGAGCGCCGGCATCGACGGCTTCATCGTCAGCTGGAAGAGCACCGAGCAACTGAACGCGCGTCTGGCGACGCTCGTCGCCCTCGCCGAAGAGCTTGACTTCAAGCTGGCGATCACCTACCAGGCCCTGGACTTCAACCGTGATCCGCTGCCCGTGGCGAGGATCGGCGACGATCTCGACATGTTCGTCGCGCAGTTCGGCGACAGCCGCGCCTTCGATCTGTTCGGCGCACCGGTGATCGTGTGGACCGGTACCGAGCAGTACTCGACGGCTGACCTGCGCGCGGTCTCCGGACCACGCCGGGATCGGCTGTTGTTCCTGGCCACCGAGAAGTCCGTCGACGGCTACGAGCGGGTCGCGCAGCACGTCGATGGCGAGTTGTACTACTGGTCGTCGGTCAATCCGATGCGCCACCCGGCGTACCCGGAGAAGTTGATCGCGATGGGTCGCGCGGTGCATGCGCGGGGGGACCTGTGGATCGCGCCTGTGTCGCCGGGCTATGACGCGCGTCTGTTGGGTGGTACGGCGTTCGTCGATCGAGCCGACGGTGCGGTCCTGCGCGAGACCTGGGAGGGCGCGATGGCCTCGTCGCCGTCGGCGTTGGGCGTCATCAGCTGGAACGAGTTCAGCGAGAACACCCACATCGAGCCCTCCAGAGCACACGGCAACGAATATCTGCGGATCGTCGCCGGGCTGACGCAATCGCCGCTGCCCCCCGCGCTCGAGGCGGCGAACATGGACTCGAGCGCACCGGGCACCGCACCGGTGCAGGGGTTGGCGCAGCTCACCGCGCTGGGCCTGATGGCGGTGCTGCTCGTGGTCAGCCTGATCGTCGTCGCGCGCCGCAACCGCTCGTCGCGGGTACCGCAGACATGAGCTGGCGGGCACTGTCGGTTGCGCTGTCGGTGTTCACGCTCGCCGCATGCTCGCAGCCAACGCAATCGGCGGACACGACGAGCACGACGGACGTCACGCCAACGCAGGCGGCCAGGGTGACCTGCCCGGAGCCAGAAACCACACACACGCGGCCGACGCTGGAGTTGGCTGACCGCGAGCTGGTGCCGCTGTCGGAGTCGACGTACGGAGTCGAGAGCACGTTCGGCACCGACGAGCGGGGCTTCATGCTCGTCTCGGGCGGCTACCTCGACGACGTGCTCGAAGCGTACGACGATTTGCAGAAGGTCGGCGAGGCGGCCGTGCGCGGCGTCGATGCCGACATGCTCGCAGGAACGTTCGTTCGACCGGATGACACACGGGCTGCGATCTGGCGTGAACCCGACGAACCGCCGTGCGACGCCCACGCCCTGGTGGCGTGGAACCTGACGGCGAAGCAGTTCGACCGCGTGGTCGACGGGCTGAGATGACCGACGAACCCCGGTCGGTGGTGACGCAGCCGAAACGCAGTTTGTTGATTGGGCGCTCATCGGGTAGGTTGCCTGGGACACTGTCGTGGCGGGAACCTGACATTGTGTGGAGGCTGCGGGGCCTCCGAGACCGCTGGGCGTGGCGCACGCTTACAGTTGGGATGAACTCATGTGGCCTCTGTCTGTGACCTTGCACCGTGTTTTCAGGACGGCACCCGGCCATCGGGGCCGGCGGATGCCTCTGCCGGGCGCGCTGCTCGCCGTGCTGCTGCTGATCGCGGTTCTTCCAGCGACCCCGGCGTCGGCCGCCACCTTCACCCCGGTGGCCGACAGCTACGTTCAGTCGTCGAGTCCGACGAGGAACTACGGCAGCAGAACCACGGTGCGAGTCGACGACAGCCCGACGCGGATCGCGTACCTCAAGTTCGACGTCTCGGGTGCGGGATCGCCGCCGGCGGCGGCGTTGCGCATCTTCGTCGAAACCAGCAATGACTTCGGCATCGACGTGTGGTCGGTCGCGGACACCACGTGGGACGAGAACACCATCAACTACAACAACCGGCCGCCACTGGGCGCCTTGGTCGCGTCGACGCAACCCGTTGACGGCGGGAACTGGCAGTTGGTGGACGTGTCCTCAGCGATCAGTGGTGATGGCCTCGTCAGCCTGGCGCTGACGACCGCGGACAACACCGCGACGCGCATCAGCAGCCGTGAGGGCTCCAACCCGCCGGAACTTCTGGCGCCGCCCCCACCTCCGCCGACGCAATACGACGTCACCCGCATCGACGCGACGACGTTCGAAGCGGCGTCGCCGGTCACCGGCACCGTGTACACGGGCTCGCTGAAGACCGTGGTCGAAGCGGCCGTCAATGACCTGAACCAGACCGGTGGTGGCGACGTCGTGTTCACCGCCGGGGACTTCGACCTGGGCAGCGACCACTTCGAGTTCTACTTCGTCGACGGGGTCAACTTCATCGGTGCGGGTTCCGGGGCGACGGTGCTGCGCAACAATTCGAGCGCCACAACCGACACCGAGCCGTTCGACTTCACGAGTAGCAACAACATGGTGATCAGGGACATGACCGTCGACGCGGGCGGTCCGCTGCGGTCGACCAGCGATGCGCTGGACTTCGACAACGGCAACGGCATCACAGTCGACAACGTGCGCGTCACGGGAGCCCGCGGCAAGGGCATCGTCTTCGACGGCAAGAACGCGAACGGCGCGACGGCCGATGGCAACACGGTCCGCGACTGCGAAGTCTCTGGCGTACCCAGTGACGGGATCGAGTTGCTCGCCTCCAACGACAACGAGATCACCGGCTGCGACATCATGAACGTCGGTGGCCACGGCATCCAGATCACGAAGGGGTCGTCGTCGGCCGATCAGCCCAACAAGCCGTCGAACAACAATCTCCTGGCGAACAATGTCATCGACCAGGCCGGCCAGGACGGCATCAACATCAACAGTGGCAACAACAACACCATCCTCAACAACACCATCACCAACAGCGCCGACGACACCGCGAAC
>JAHELV010000067.1 GCA_024644015.1 Nitriliruptorales bacterium | reverse complement strand
CGATCGGCGACGTCGAAGAACTCCGGATCGACGGTCGCGATCGCGCGCAGGAACCCCGCTGCGGCCTCGTCGTCACCACGCTTCTCGTGGATGTCGGCAGCGAGATACCACAGTCGGAGATGATACGGCTCAACACGCCGGGGTTCGAGATCGATACGGTGCAGGACCGCCAGTGCCGCCTCGTGATCTCCTCGGTCTGCGCGTCCGCCGGCGATCACCAGCAAGCCCTCGACGACGTTCGCGGGCGGGACCTGTGCGCGGATCATCTCGTCGACGAGCTCTTCTGCCCGGTCGAGCTGCCCGTTCGCCCGGGCGCAGTCGGCGAGCAGGTGGTTCTGATCCTGACGGCCGGACATGCGCCGGTACGCGGCCAGTTCCCTACCCGCGTCCTTCAGGCGTCCGTCGAGGTAGAGCGCGATACCCAGCGCCTCCCGAACCGCGGTGCTGCGCGGCGCACGTCGCTTCGCATCCAACAGCAGCTCGACTGCACGACCTGTATCACCGTGTTCGAGCGCGAGCCCGGCATCGGCGTACGCGGACGCGACCTCGTCCGTTTGGGTGCCGCTCGCGGCCTTCAGATCTCGATAGACACCTGACGGCAGACGGGGACGGCTCCGCTCGGGTTGTGTGCCAGAAGCCATGTACGTTCCTCACCGCAGATGCGCAAAAGCCGCCCAAGACGGGCGGCTGTTACGCAGAACATGGTCCGCAGCGACCTACTCTCCCACACAGTTGCCCGTGCAGTACCATCGGCGCTGGAGGGCTTAACTTCCGGGTTCGGAATGGAACCGGGTGTACCCCCTCCGCTATGACCGCGAACCAATTCTGTAGTTTTGGCGGAGCCGGTCCACATCGTGTGTCGTGGAACCGAACCGCGTACCTCTTTGATTCCGACCGGCCTCGGAACTTCATAGCGAGCGCGAGCATCTAAAGTGGCAAGTCCTCGGCCTATTAGTACCGGTCAGCTGAAGCCATTGCTGGCCTTACACATCCGGCCTATCAACCCTGTGTTCTACAGGGGGCCTTACCTGGCGAACCAGTGGGAGACCTCATCTCGAAGCATGCTTCGCGCTTAGATGCTTTCAGCGCTTATCATTTCCGTACGTAGCCAACCGGCCATGCCCTTGGCAGAACAACCGGCACACTAGAGGTACGTCCACCCCGGTCCTCTCGTACTAGGGGCAGCCCTTCTCAAGTCTCCTGCGCGCGCAGCGGATAGGGACCGAACTGTCTCACGACGTTCTAAACCCAGCTCGCGTACCGCTTTAATGGGCGAACAGCCCAACCCTTGGGACCTACTCCAGCCCCAGGATGCGATGAGCCGACATCGAGGTGCCAATCCTTCCCGTCGATATGGACTCTTGGGGAAGATAAGCCTGTTATCCCCGGGGTACCTTTTAGCCGTTGAACGACGGCGCACCCACGTGCCACCGCCGGTTCACTAGGTCCTGCTTTCGCACCTGCTCGACCTGTCAGTCTCGCAGTCAAGCTCCCTTATACCCTTACACTCTATGGCTGATGGCCGACCAGCCTGAGGGAACCTTTGAGCGCCTCCGTTACTCTTTAGGAGGCAACCGCCCCAGTTAAACTGCCCGTCAGACGCTGTCCCTGATCCGGATAACGGACCGAGGTTAGAAACCCAGTAGTACCAGGGTGGTATTCCAAGGGCGACTCCACCCAGACTAGCGTCCAAGCTTCGAAGTCTCCCACCTATCCTACACAAGCACTACCAGATCCCAACATCAAACTGCAGTAAAGGTCCCGGGGTCTTTCCGTCCTGCTGCGCGTAATGAGCATCTTTACTCATATTGCAATTTCGCCGAGTCCCTGGTCGAGACAGCGCCCAAGTCGTTACGCCATTCGTGCAGGTCGGAACTTACCCGACAAGGAATTTCGCTCTAGTGATCCCCATGTCGCCATGAGGCTAGGACCATATCTTCAACTCGGGTCGGAACGAGTTGGTTGGCGTATGGCCTCTGAGGATTCCAGAAACGAGACCGCTGCCTGCGATTCATCTGCTCCGTAACAGCAGCGATCGCAGCAAGACCGGTGTCGGTCAGGTGCGCGCGTTCCTGCATCAACTGCAGGACCGCACAGAACCTCCCGAAATCCGCTCGTTTCGCGGTGATCAATGGGTGTTCTTCGAAGAACGGAACAATGACCCACAACAGATCGTCGCGGCGCTTCACGGAGAAGCGCCACAGACGGGTCCGATGATTGTCACTGCGGCGGTTCGGAATCAGCCGACCGACACCGAAGAACTCCACCAGGAGCTCAAGTGCCGGCCGTGACGGCTCAGCCTGTGTGACGGAGAACTCATGCTGAACCTGCCAGCCGAGTCGGCACACCGCGTTGCGCACCACGCTGATAGCAAAACAGCCTTCGCCGTCGACGAAGCCGACGACCCACTGCTCGAATCCTGGCCTTTCCTGCTGATTGTCCGCACCACGCGGGTTGTCACTGGTCATCATGTCCGCAGTCTGTCTTGCGACGGAACAACGGACCAACTACATGACCGAGTACCTGTGGATACACGGGGTTTCCAGCATATAGCCAACTGCACTCGCCACCTCACGGTGACGAGGGGCAGACTCTGCTGCACACAGAGTTGTCTACCTTAGGACGGTTATAGTTACCGCCGCCGTTTACTGGCGCTTAGTTTCGGGGCTTCGCCAGAGGCTAACCCCTCCACGTAACGTTCCAGCACCGGGCAGGCGTCAGTGCATATACATCGTCTTACGACTTCGCATGCACCTGTGTTTTTAGTAAACAGTCGCTTGGGCCTGGTCACTGCGGCCCCCTGCGGCTTCGGACGCGAAGTCCTACACCGCGAAGGGCACCCCTTCTCCCGAAGTTACGGGGCCAATTTGCCGAGTTCCTTAACCAGGGTTTTCTCGATCGCCTCGGTATTCTCTACCTGTCCACCTGAGTCGGTTTGGGGTACGGGCGGCTCCAATCCTCGCTAGAGGCTTTTCTAGGCAGCATGGGATTTGGCACTTCCACTATTCGTGTCGGTGTCGTATCTCAGTCTTGTGTGGCCCGGATTTACCTGGTCCACGACCTACATACTTGCCCCCGGACTACCATCGCCGGGGATGCCATACCCTTCTGCGTCACCCCATCGCTGACCTACTACCAGCCGGGTCGGTAGCCCCCGAAGGGGTTTCCTTAGCAGACTGGGCTCGGTCTTTGGCGGCTTGGAACCGGTACAGGAATATCAACCTGTTATCCATCGACTACGCCTTTCGGCCTCGCCTTAGGTCCCGACTTACCCTGGGCGGATGAACCTTCCCCAGGAACCCTTGGACATTCGGCGGAGGGGGTCCTCCCCCCTCTTTCGCTACTCATGCCGGCATTCTCACTTGACACGCGTCCACGGCTGGGTTACCCCGCCGCTTCGCCCGCGTATCAACGCTCCCCTACCCCTCGTGCCTGCTTTCGCATATGTGGCACGAAGCCGTAGCTTCGGTACATGGCTTAGCCCCGTTACATTATCGGCGCGGGACTTCTTGACCAGTGAGCTATTACGCACTCTTTCAAGGATGGCTGCTTCTAAGCCAACCTCCTGGTTGTCTGGGACGTCCCACATCCTTTGCCACTTAGCCATGATTTAGGGACCTTAGCTGACGATCTGGGCTGTTTCCCTCTCGACCATGGAGCTTATCCCCCACAGTCTCACTGCTGTGCTATGACATATCGGCATTCGGAGTTTGTCTGAAGTTAGTAAGCTTGTAGGCCCCTGCGTCCAAACAGTGCTCTACCTCCGATACGGAACACACAACGCTGCACCTAAATGCATTTCGGGGAGAACCAGCTATCACGAAGTTTGATTGGCCTTTCACCCCTATCCACAGGTCATCCCCCCAGTTTTCAACCTAGGTGGGTTCGGCCCTCCACACGGTCTTACCCGTGCTTCAGCCTGCCCATGGATAGATCACTTCGCTTCGGGTCTAGGACCAGCAACTGGACGCCCAGTTAAGACTCGCTTTCGCTGCGGCTACCCGTCTACCGGTTAACCTCGCTACTGATCGCTAACTCGCCGGCTCATTCTTCAAAAGGCACGCTGTCACCCGGTCCGAAGACCGAGCTCCAACAGTTTGTAGGCACGCGGTTTCAGGTACTATTTCACTCCCCTCCCGGGGTACTTTTCATCTTTCCCTCACGGTACTGGTCCGCTATCGGTCGCTGGAGAGTGTTTAGCCTTATGGGGTGGTCCCCACAGATTCGTACGGACTTTCACGGGTTCCGCACTACTCGGGAGCACTGACGGGAGGCTTGACGGATTTCGCCTACAGGACTATTACCTTCTGTGGATCATCTTTCCAGATGATTCGGCTATCCGCGAGCTTTGTAACTCCCTGGAAGATCAGCAGCTCTTCCTGTCAGGTCCCACAACACCCCAATGGCAACGCCTGCCGGCTATTCCACCATTGAGGTTTAGGCTCTACCCCGTTCGCTCGCCACTACTAGGGGCATCACTATTGTTTTCTCTTCCTCAGGGTACTTAGATGTTTCAATTCCCCTGGTTCCCTCTACCACCGTATGTGTTCGGGTGGCAGTGACACGGCATGACCCGTGCCAGGTTTTCCCATTCGGAGATCCTCGGATCTGGGCTTGCTTGGCAGCTCCCCGAGGCTTATCGCAGCCTGCAACGTCCTTCATCGGCTTCCAGCGCCTAGACATCCACCGGGTGCCCTTTGCAACTTGCCGAGACGATGCTCGCGCTCGCTATGAAGTTCTCAAGGTCCGTGGCCGGTACTCGAGTCCCGCTTGCCGACGGTGTGTGACCGCCACCAGTTCGGGTCTCGACGTCCGTACGTGCCACTGCCCGCCCGCAAAGCAGGACGGGCAGCGCTCGTGTGGAAGGCGCGTACCGCGACCTTCAAAGCTGCACAGTGTGTCCGATTGCCCAGTTCGCCGCGCGTTGCTGGTCATAACCGTCGAAACGACGGTCCCCCCAGCGCAGCACAGCAGCTGTGGCGATCGATGTAGCCAGTGATCCACGGAGCTGGACGGCCTACGACGGCCGCCATTCGGCTCCTTAGAAAGGAGGTGATCCAGCCGCACCTTCCGGTACGGCTACCTTGTTACGACTTCGTCCCAATCGCCGGCTCCACCTTCGACGGCTCCCTCCCGTAAGGGTTGGGCCACCGGCTTCGGGTGTTTCCGACTTTCATGACGTGACGGGCGGTGTGTACAAGGCCCGGGAACGTATTCACCGCGGCGTTGCTGATCCGCGATTACTAGCGACTCCGCCTTCATGGAGTCGAGTTGCAGACTCCAATCCGAACTGAGACCGGCTTTGTGAGATTCGCTCACCCTCGCGGGATTGCAGCCCTCTGTACCGGCCATTGTAGCATGTGTGCAGCCCAAGACGTAAGGGGCATGATGATTTGACGTCATCCCCACCTTCCTCCGGTTTGACACCGGCAGTCTCTCATGAGTCCCCGACATTACTCGCTGGCAACATAAGATAGGGGTTGCGCTCGTTGCGGGACTTAACCCAACACCTCACGGCACGAGCTGACGACAACCATGCACCACCTGTGTACGGCCCCTAAGGACACCATATCTCTATGGCTTTTCCGTACATTTCAAGCCTTGGTAAGGTTCTTCGCGTTGCTTCGAATTAAGCCACATGCTCCGCCGCTTGTGCGGGCCCCCGTCAATTCCTTTGAGTTTTAACCTTGCGGTCGTAATCCCCAGGCGGGGTGCTTAATGCGTTAGCTACGGCACGGAGGGAGTGGATAACCCCCCACACCTAGCACCCATCGTTTACGGCGTGGACTACCAGGGTATCTAATCCTGTTTGCTCCCCACGCTTTCGCTCCTCAGCGTCAGTACAGGCCCAGAAGGCCGCCTTCGCCACCGGTGTTCCTCCTGATATCTGCGCATTTCACCGCTACACCAGGAATTCCACCTTCCCCTACCTGCCTCAAGCCCATCAGTATCGGATGCAATTTCAAGGTTGAGCCTTGAGATTTCACATTCGACTTGCTGGGCCGCCTACGAGCTCTTTACGCCCAATAATTCCGGACAACGCTAGGCCCCTACGTATTACCGCGGCTGCTGGCACGTAGTTGGCCGGGCCTTCTTCTGGAGGTACCGTCACTTTCGCTTCTTCCCTCCTGAAAGTGGTTTACAATCCGAAGACCTTCTTCCCACACGCGGCGTCGCTGCTTCAGGCTTTCGCCCATTGAGCAAGATTCCCCACTGCTGCCTCCCGTAGGAGTCTGGGCCGTGTCTCAGTCCCAGTGTGGCTGTTCGCGCTCTCACGCCAGCTACCCGTCGTCGCCTTGGTGAGCCGTTACCTCACCAACTAGCTGATAGGCCGCGAGGCCATCTTGGAGCGGCAGACCATTTCCTGGTCAACCCATGCGGGAAGATCAGGTCATCCGGCATTAGCCACAGTTTCCCGTGGTTATTCCGGTCTCCAAGGTAGGTTCCTCACGTGTTACTCACCCGTTCGCCGGTCTCCCCAGGCAGCAAGCTGCCTGGTTCTCCCTCGACTTGCATGTGTTAGGCGCGCCGCCAGCGTTCGTCCTGAGCCAGGATCAAACTCTCCATTAGAGATCTCAACGCGCCGGCGAGGCCGGCTGCCGATGATCCGTGGATGAAGAGTTCGTCGTGGTCCAAAGACAGCTGGTGACAGCTATCCGGATCCAGTTCAAACAACCGTCCTATTTCATGGTGACGACGCGAGCGCCGCCACAGGTCAATCCCAAGGACGGGGTACATGTGCACTGGCTATTGACACACTGTGCAGTTTTCAAGGAGCGGGTCGCGCTCCGTCCGAGTTCCTGGCCCGTGTGGCGGGCCTCGGCTGTCGGACTCGTTCGCGTGAGTCGTGGTTCTGAGCGTACGAATCCACCGGTGCCCCATGCGGGGTGGTCGGAGGTTCGGACATTCAGCGAGCAGCGGTCGAACCGTGCTCTGACACTCGGCAAACCTTACCGGCCGATCTTCCGACCCGCAACCCACAGAGCAAGTTCTGCGGGCCCGGCTCCCCGAGCCCCGGACGACAGGCGTCGTCCGGACTGACCATTGTAGTGCGGTGGCGAAACCGCTGTCAACGGTTGTGGGGCGTCCTCTGGTCATCCATGGCAGCGGCCTGCAGACGGGCGAACCTGCGCTTTCCGACCTGGATGACGCGGCCGTCGAGGTCGGCCAGCTCGTATTCTGCGGTGGCGTCACCGATCACCGTGCCGTCGAGCCGAACCGCGCCCTGCGCGACCATCCGCCGTGCCTCCGAGCCACTCGTGACGAGCTCGGCCGCCTGCAGCAGCGACGGCAGGAACCACCGGTCCCGGTCGAGCACCACTGTCGGGATGTCCTCAGGTACACCCCGGTCACGGAACTGGACGTCGAACCGCTCCTGGGCCGCCTGCGCCGCCTCGGCCGAGTGGTACAGCGTGACCAGCTCACGGGCGAGGCGACGCTTGGCGTCGCGCGGATGCAGACGGCCGTCCGCCAGGCGCGCGTGGACGTCGTCGACCTCGTCGGGCGCCACGGCGGTGGTCAGGCGCAGGTACTTGATGATCAGCTCGTCACGCAGGCGCATCGCCTTGCCGTACATGTCCGCCGGCTCGTCGGTGATGCCGATCGCGTTGCCGAGCGACTTCGACATCTTCGCCGACCCGTCCAGCCCCTCGATCAGCGGCATCGTCAGCACGCACTGCGGCACCTGCCCCGCCGCCTGCTGCACACCACGGCCAGCCAGCAGATTGAACGTCTGGTCCGTCCCGCCGAGCTCGACGTCAGCACGGACGGCGACCGAGTCGCGGGCCTGCAGGAGCGGGTACAGGAACTCGCTTATCGCAATCGGGATCCCCGACGCATAGCGCTCTGCGAAGTCCGCGCGCTCGAGCATGCGCGCGACCGTCATCTGACTGGTCAGGCCCAGCACCTCGGCCAGGGTCAGCCCTTCCAGCCAGTCCCGATTGTCGACGATCTCCAGTGGCTCGTCGAGCAGCACCATCCGCACCTGCTCGAGGTAGGTCCGGGCGTTGGCCGTCACCTGCTCGGGCGAGAGCCGGGGACGGGTCTTCGACCGACCCGACGGATCTCCGACCTGCGCCGTGAAGCCGCCGATGATCAGCACCGCGGTGTGACCGAACCGCTGGAAGTCCGCGAGCTTGCGGAGCACCACCGAGTGTCCAAGGTGGATGTCGGTGCTGGTCGGGTCGATGCCGAACTTGACCCGCAGGGGCGGCCGCTGCCCCGCAGCTGCCTGCCGCACCTTGTGTTCGAACTCCTCGTACGGTTCGACCTGGGCCGCGCCATGCGTCAGGACCTGCAGTTGCTCGTCTACGTCGCTCATCGGCCGAAGGGTATACGGCGAAGGGGCGCTACGATCCGCCCGTGCCCACCCACCTCGCGCTGCTGCGCGGCATCAATGTCGGCGGTCGCAACCGTGTCGCCATGGCGGAGCTGCGGGCCGTCTTCGAGGCGCTCGGATGCACCGACGTGGCGACCTACATCCAGAGCGGCAACGTCGTGTTCAGCGGCGGCGAACAGGACCGGGTCGCGCTGACGCAGCGCCTGCAGCGCGCCATCGTGGACCACCTCGGCATCCCGTCGAGCGTCGTGGTCCTGACACGCGCCGAGGTGGCGGCGACGGTCGCGAACAACCCGTTCGGCGACGAGGCCGACCCCAGGCGGGTCCATGTCGTGTTCCATCGTGACGAGCCCGATGAACAGCTCATCGCCGACGTCGCCGCCGCGCGGCGAGGCGCGCGCGAGTCGGGCGGCGGCGACGAGGCGGTGGTCGTCGGCCGCTGCCTGTACCTGCACACGCCGGACGGTTTCGGCCGCAGTCAGCTCGCCGAACGGCTCACCCGCCGCCGCGCGGACGCGGGCACAGCGCGCAACTGGGCGACCGTGACCAGACTGCTGGCGATGCTCGAGGCCTGAGGCACCCGCGCGCGGCTGGCGGACACAGACCGCGCCCCGCGACACGGCATCGGGCGATCGCGCGACGCTTCGCTGATCTGTCGCAGCGGTCCGCCGAAGAGTTAGACGGACCCGACTCCCGGGCGCCTCGAAGTCTGACACCTGTGTGAACACCCACCTGCGCAACCGTCGACGGCGGCAGTTCGCGATCGTCGCCCTGCTCGCCCTCCTTTCGAGCGGCTGCGGCGACATGATCGAGATCAGGCCGCTGCGCCCGGTCACCGTGTCTCCGCCGAACCGACCGACCGTCATCGTCGACGCGGACGGCCGAACGCTTGCCGAGCTGACCGGCGACGGCCTCGGTCACCCGGTCCCGCTCACGCAGGTGGCCCCCGCACTCGTGGATGCCGTCATCGCCGTCGAGGACGTGCGGTTCCGCAGTCACGACGGCATCGACCTACGCGCGCTCGGACGCGCCCTGGTCCGAAACGTGCGCAGCGCCAGAGTCGTCGAGGGCGGCTCGACGATCACCCAGCAGCTGGCCAAGAACACCGCCACCGGCTCCGCCCGCACAATCGAACGCAAGCTCGCCGAGGCCAGCATCGCCTGGCAGCTCGAGCAGCAGCTGTCCAAGGACGAGATCCTCGAGCGCTATCTGAACTCGGTCTACCTGGGCAACGGCGCGTACGGCGTGGAGTCCGCAGCCCGCGAGTACTTCGGACGGCACGCCCGTGACCTCGAGCTGCCGCAGGCCGCGCTGCTGGCCGGCATGCTGCGGTCTCCGGCGCGCCATGATCCGCGCCGCCATCCGCGGGTGGCGCGGCGCCGACGCGACGTGGTGCTGCGGCTGATGCGTGTGCAGGGCAAGATCTCGGCCGCCGACGAGGTGGCCGCGCGAACCGAGCCGGTCGTCGTCGGGGCGCCCCGTCGACGCTCCTGGCGGGCTGCCTACTTCGTGGACCACGTGCTCGACCTGGTGCAGCACGATCCGATGTTCGACGTTCTGGGCGACACGCCCCAGGCGCGTGCGATGCGCCTGTTCACCGGTGATCTGAACATCGAGACCACGCTGGACGCCGACTGGCAGCTGGCGGCCGAGCAGGCACTCGCCGCCACGCTGTCGGAACGGGGCGATCCCGATGGCGCGCTGGTTGCGATCGACCCGGCGACCGGCGGTATCGGAGCGCTCGTCGGGGGACGGGACTACTTCGGCGACGGCGACGCCGCCCGATTCAACCTGGCCACCGACGCCCGGCGCCAACCGGGCTCGACCTTCAAGCCGATCGTCCTGGCGGCGGCGTTGGACGCCGGCCACACCCTCGACGAGCCGTTCCCGGCGCCACGTCGGATCCGCCTGGATCCGGTCGCCGGCGAGCCCGAGCCGTGGAAGGTCAGCAATTACGGTGGGACGGACTTCGGGGAGATAGACCTGCACACCGCCACGACGTGGAGCGTCAACGTCGTGTACGCGCAGTTGATCGACGCGCTCGGCGCCGAGCGCGTCGCCGCGCTGGCGTCCGACCTCGGCGTGCGGTCCGACCTGCGTCCGTACCGCTCGCTGGCGCTGGGCGCACAGGAGGTGACGGTGCTCGACATGGCCAGCGTCCAGGCGACGCTGGCGGCTGGCGGTCTGTACCGGACTCCGTTCGCCATCGCGCGGATCACCGACGGCGACACCGTGCTCTACGAGCGAGGCCGATCCCAGGGTCGTCGGGTGCTCAACCAGGCGGTGGCGACGCAGGTCACCGCGGCGCTACGCGACGTCGTCGCCTCGGGGACCGGCGTGCGCGCCGACGCGAAGCGCCCGCTGGCCGGCAAGACGGGTACCACACAGGACGGTGCGGACGCATGGTTCGCCGGCTACACCCCTGACATGGCGGCGGCGACGTGGATCGGGTTCCACGACGGACGGGTGCCGATGGTGCCACCGCGCACGAGGACCACCGTCGAGGGCGGCACGTGGCCGGCCGAAGCGTTCGCACGCTTCACCCTCGCCGCGCTGCGCGACGTGCCCGCCAACGACTTCACCGTACGCATCCCCGACGTCACCAATGGATCCATCGAGCAGGCTCGGCGGCGGCTGTCCCGAGCCGGCTTCGACGTCGCCGTCACCGAGCGGTACTCCCCTTCCCTGCCACCCGGCATCGTGTTGGATCAGGATCCGCCGGCCGGCGACCACGTGTCGCTGCCCACGGGCTTCCGCGTGGAGGTGACCGTGACGTCGACGACGCCGGTCACCGTCGCTGTGCCCGACGTGCTCGGGCTTGACGTCGAGCTGGCAGCCGAGCAGGTCCGTGCCGCCGGCCTCGTGCCCCTGGTCGCGTCCGCCTGTCCCGGCGGCTCGCCCACCTGCACGGGCGCGGTCGAACGCGCCGGCCAGGTGTGGGAGCACGCGCCGCCCGCGGGCGCCACCGTGCACACCGGGGACCGCGTGCTGCTCCACACGTTCCCGTCGGCGCGCTGACCCCCGGGCGCAACTCCGACCGGATCTGACCCGGTCCGCACCCGCAAGACCGGGCCGGGTCACCTGGTGCGCGCTGAGCGTAGGATCTCGGCCACGGCACGCTCGACTCCCCGTTCCGCCCGCACACGTTCACCCACCAGGGCCGCACGGTGGCGGATCGCGGGATCGTGCACGGCGCTGCGGATCGCGTCCGCAAGCCGCACGGCGGTCAGCTCGCGACGTGGGATCGGCGGTGGACCGGCACCGAGCGCACGGACGCGATCGCCCCACAACGGTTGATCGCCGAAATGGGGAACGACGACCGTCGGGACCCCTGCGCGCAGGCTTGCGGCAGTGGTGCCCGAACCGCCGTGGTGCACCGCTGCCGCCGTTCGTGGCAGCAGCCAGCCGAGCGGCACGTCCGCACACACCTGTACGTCGTCGCGCAGCCGGTCAACGCCGCGGCCGAGACCGGCCCAGCCGGCGAGCAGCACGCCGCGCTGACCGGCGCGTTCCAGCGCCTCGACGACCAGCCGCGTCAACCCGACCGTGTCGCGCGTAGTCATGCTGCCCATGCCGACCACGACCGGCGGCGGACCCGCCGCGATGAAGTCGACGAGGTCGACGGGCGGCTCCCAGCCCGTCAGATCGTCGAGGAACCAGGCGCCCGTCGTGACGACGTGGGACCCCCAGTCCGGAGGCGGGGGGAAGATCGTCGGGCTGAAGGCCTGCAGCAGGGTCTGGCGACGACGGTGGACGTCCAGAGCCGGAGAGCGCAGACCCAGCGGCCCAGCCTGCAGCCGCGTCCGGCGCCAGCGGTTGATGCGGCGGCGCAGCGGCAGCCACAACAACTCCGCGAACAGCCAGTGCGCCGTGCGGTGATACGCGCGCGTCAGCCTGCCACCGATGGTCGGGCGCCACGGGTCGTGGCCGGCGAACGGATCCGGGAACAGCATGGGTGGAAAGGCGGCCGTGGGGGACGACGGAGCGAACGCCACCTGCACCGCCGGCACGCCGCGGCACTCGGCGACATGCCAGGCGGGAAACGCCAGTGTGGCGTACACCACCAGATCGGCGCCCGCGCACACCGCGATCATGGCGTCGGCGAGCTTCTCGCCGAGCGGGTCGGCGAGCTCACGCAGGCCCTGGAGGAACGCCCGCAGGTCCCGTCCGCTCTCTAGCCATCGCTGACCGACATCTGCCCCGAGCATGTCGGCCGGATCGACCGGCAGGCCGTGGAACCTCACGCTGTGCGCCGCTGCGAGCGTCGCGAACGAGGCCGGCGCCGCGAGCGCGACCGGTCCGGCCTGCTGCTGCAGCGCGGCGGCCAGTGCGACGAACGGCTGCACGTCCCCGCGCGACCCCACGGTCACGAGCGCGATGCGCATGGCGGCGGCCGTGCTACCGCGGCGCGCGCGGGCTGCGCCGGTACGGCGAGACCCAGCGGGAGCCGTCGATCGAGAAGCGCCACGGCCGGTCCGCGGCATGGCTCACGCCGACCCTCGGTCCCTCGACGACGGCCGGTCGGGTCCCGTCGTCGCGGAACCCCACCGGACCGTCGACGCACACATCACGACCGCTCATCTCACCAGTGATCGCGTACGCCTCGCACAGCTTCGCGGGACCGCGCAACAGCTCGGATTCGGTCGCGCCCCGCCGACGGGTGCGCATCAGACCGATGCCGACGAGCGGCTGCGCGGCGCGGATCAGGCAGCCCTGGGCATCGCCGTCGCTACCCGTTGCCACGTTGAAGCACCAGTGGACCCCGTAGCTGCGATACACGTAGGCGTGCCCGGGAGGTCCCCACAGCGGCGCGTTGCGCTCGGTGCGGCGTCGATACGCATGGCATGCGGGATCGTCCCGCGTGTATGCCTCGACCTCGACGACACGCGCCCACAACCCGTCGCGTGGCCGGCACAGCAGCATGCCCACCAGCTCGGGCCCCACGATCGTGGCGTCGCGGGCGAAGAACGCGCGGGCCAACAGCGATCCAGGCGCGGCGGATGTCACCTCCCGTGCACCGGTCACGACGACCGGGTCCCGGCACGTTTGCGTTCGACGAAGTCACGAAGGCCGTCGAGGTCGCGACAGTTCAGCACATCCGCCGCACGCGCCCAGCCGCGCTGCGCCGTGGCGATGCCGAAGCGCAGGTTGTCCAGCTCTGAGGGCTGATGTGCGTCGCTCGATATCGTCAGCGTCACGCCGGCGTCGACGGCCCGGCGAACGTGATCGTCGGACAGGTCGAGCCGGCGCGGAGAGGCATTGACCTCGAGCGCCGTTCCGGTCCGCAGCGCCGCCTCGAGGATCTCGTCGAAGTGCACCTCGAAACCCGGGCGCAGACCCAGCTTGCGGCCGGTCAGATGGCCGATCGCGTGCACCGACGGGTGCTGCATCGCGGTGATGATCCGCGCCGTCTGCGAAGCAGCGTCGCGCCCGAGCGCGCTGTGCACGCTGGCGACGCAGAAGTCGAATCGTGCGAGGACCTCGTCGTCGTAGTCGAGTTCCCCGTCCACGCCGATGTTCAGCTCCGCGCCGTCCAGCAGGGTGACGTCGACGTGCTCCGCCAGTCCTGCGAGCACCGCTCGCCGCTGGGCGAACTGTTCCGCCGTCAGGCCGTTGATCGCCAGTGCCTCCGCGTGATCGGTGACCGCCCAGTACTCCAGGCCGGCGGCGGCGGCCGCCGCCGCCATCTCCTCGATCGACGCCCGGCCGTCGCCGGACCAGTCGCTGTGCCCGTGCAGGTCGCCACGCAACGTCGTCACCACGTCGGGCAGGGTGCCGGCGGCGGCCGCCGCGACCTCGCCGCGGTCCTCCCGCAGCGTTGGTGGGATCATTGTCAGCCCCAGATGCGCGTAGACCCCAGCCTCGTCGCCCCCCGCCAGCAGCGCGTCGCCGTCGCGCGCGAACAGCCCGTACTCACTGAGGGTCGCACCACGCCGCAACGCGAGCTCACGGACCCGGACGTTGTGCGCCTTCGAGCCGGTGAAGTAGATCAGCGCCGCACCCCACGCCGCAGGATCGACGGCGCGTACGTCGACCTGCAGGTCGCGCAGCGTCAGCACCGTCAGCTTCGTGTCGCCCAGCGCCACGACGTCGCGCACGAGCTGGTCGGACGCGATCCGGCGCAGCACGTCGGCCGGCGCCTGCGTCGCCACGAGCAGGTCCAGATCGCCGATGGTGTCCCGGACCCGGCGTACGCTGCCGGCGAGCGCCGCCTCTGAGACGTCAGGCAACGCCCGGGTCCTGATCAGCAGCTCCTCGGCCACACCGATGACGTCGGCCAGTGGCGTGCGCCGGGTCGCGGTGGCGTCCAGCCGCGCCAGGCCGGCGCGCAGGTTCTCCTCGGTCTTGACGCCGAGCCCGGGAAGGTCCCGCACGCGTCCGGCGTCGAGTGCCGTCCGCAGCGCGTCGAGGGAGTCGATTGCGAGCTGGTCGTGCAGCTGGCGCGCCGTCTTGGGTCCCAGCCCGGGAACCTGTACGAGCGCGATCAGCCCCGACGGCACTTCGCGCCGCAGCTCGGTCAACATCGGGATCTCGCCCATAAGCCGGAATTCGACGATCTTGCGCGCCGTCGAGCCGCCGATGCCCTCGAGCGCGCTGAGTTCGTCGCTGTCGAGTTCGCCGAGATCAACCCGTGCGGCATTGACGGCGTCGCGCGCGCGTTCGTAGGCGCGCACGCGGAAGCGGTCGGCGCCCGACAGTTTGAGCAGGTCGGCGATCTCGGCGAACTGGCGGCCGAGCTCTTCGTTGGCCCAGGGCATGACCCGTCCTGATCGGTGCAGCGGTGACAGCGACTGCGATGCTAGTTGCTCCGAGACCGGTACGGGCATCCGGACAGCACGGCACTGCGAACCTCCCGCCGACCGTTGGGACAGGACAGATGACGGCACAATCCACGCCGCGGCCCGGCACGTGGGCACGCGCCGACGGGTTCATCGGCGTCGTCGCGCGGGCCGACGAGCACGAGACCACACTGTTCGATCCCGGCCGGCGTCTTCAGCGAACAGCAGCGACGGCCGCCATCACACGCGTGCCCGCGGCCGCGGTACGCGTGACGGCGACGATCGACCTGCCACTGGCCCACGGTCTCGACGAGACGGACCTGCGGCGCTGGCTGGCGATGCTGATCGACCCGGTGCTGCGCGAACGTGCCGCCGACGCACTGGTGGCCGCGGGCCTCGACATCGGCGTCACCCTGCCCCACGCGACTGTCACCGCGAGCGCGCACGACGACGGCTCAGCGCGTTGCCTGTGTGGTGCATCGGTTCCGAGCCCTGCCGGCGCGGGCGGCGCCGACCTCGCACCGTGCCCGGTGTGCGGTCGTCAACCCGCGCCGCCGGCGACACCGCCGGCGACCTGAGCCATGTCGCCGGCCTCGCCACCACCACGGCGGCGGCGCCACCGCTCCGGTCCACGGGCGCCGGGCACCATCGACAGGGCCAGGACCGTCGTGCCGGCGGCCACACCGATCGTCGCCAGGACGGGCCGCGGTCCGTACAACCGGCCAAGCGGCCCCGCCAGCGCGAAGCTGATCGGCGCGACGCCGATCGCGACGAACCACTCGAGGCTGGTCACCCTGCCCAGCAGCGCGCGTGGCACCTCCCGCTGCAGGTTGGTGTCG
>JAHELV010000066.1 GCA_024644015.1 Nitriliruptorales bacterium | reverse complement strand
GAGTTGCGGGTCATGATCCGCAGCGCCGCGCGGTTCGGCTCGCCGGCGTCCCACAGCTTGATCGGCGGGACCATCAGGCCTTCCTGGTAGACCTCGGTCGCATCGGAGGGCATCGACCCCGGAACGGCGCCGCCGATGTCATCGTGATGTCCGAACGCCTGGACGAACGCCACGACCTCCGCCGGCGACCCGTCCGGTGGATCGGGCACAAATACCGGGACGGTGACGCACAGGTCCGGCAGGTGCCCGATCCCGCCCTCCGACGTGTAGACGTCGTTGTGGAAGTACACATCCCCGGGCCGCATCGTCTCGAGTGGGAAGTCGCGAACGACCGGGTGGACCAGCGCGCTGTAGCTGCGTCCAGTCAGCTTGCGCAGCCGACGGTCGTGGATGCCGGCGCGGAAGTCGTGCGCATCACGGATCATCGGTGACCGTGCGGTCCGTGCGATGGCCTCCTCGACCTCGGCTTCGACCGACGCCAGCGTGCCCTCGACGATCTCGATGGTGATCGGATCGACTGCCTCGGCGTTGCCGATCATCGGGGGGCTCCCTGCGTGCTGATGGTCAGATTGGCCAGATCGTCGACCCTGGCGACGAAGCCGGGGGCCAACGGCACGGTCGACGAGAACTCCTGGACCACGGCCGGACCAGAGATCTCGTCGCCGGCCAGGAGATCGACGCGGGCGTACAGCGGGGCGGCATGCCACTTCCCGTCGAAGCGGACCCGGCGCTCGCCGACACGGGCCCGCCGGGGATCGCCGTCACCGGCGTCGAGACGGCGTAGCGCGGGCCGCGTGATCGGGCCGATGCCGCTGACCCGCACGTTGACCCATTCGACCTCCTGATCGGGGTCGTCGCGGTAGCAGTAGCCGTACGTTGCCTCGTGCCGGTCGTGGAAGCGCGCAATCACCTCCGCGGCGAATCCAGCGTCGATCTCGGCGCCTGGAGCATCGACCCGCACCTCTGAGGCCTGGCCGGAGTAGCGAAGATCGGCCTGGCGGACGAACCGCCGGTCGCCCGCGGCGAAACCTTCGACATGCAGTGCTGCGTCCGCCCGCCCCCGCAGCTGCTCGTACACGTCGGCCAGATCGCCGACGCCGAGATCTGCGTGGGACCGTACGAAGGTCTGCACGTAGTCGTTGCGGACGTCGACGGTGAGCAACCCGAACGCGGACAGGTTGCCCGGGTTGGCCGGAACGATCGCTGCGGGGAGATCCAGCAGGTCGATCAGTCGGCAGACCTGCAGCGGCCCGGACCCGCCGAACGCCGCAAGTACGTAGTCGCGGACATCGAGTCCACGCTTGACGGTGACCTGCCGGATCGCGTTGGCCTGGTTCCACACGGCGATCTCGAGGACGCCCTCTGCGCACCGCTCGACGTCGTCGAGGTCGAGCGCGGCGGCCAGGCGCTCGATGCCCGCCCGCGCGGCGGCGCCGTCGAGCGACATCTCGCCGTCGAGCAGCGCGTCGGGCAGCCGACCGAGCAGCAGGTGGGCGTCCGTCACGGTCGGCTCGGTGCCACCGCGCCCGTAGGACATCGGACCGGGTTCGGCGCCTGCAGAGCGCGGTCCGACCTTGAGCGCGCCGTCGGCCGTGAGCCACGCGATCGAGCCGCCGCCCGTGCCCACGGTCACCACGTCGATCATCGGCACCTTCGTCGGGAAGCGTCCCACCGCCCCTTCGGTGGTCAGCGCCGGCTGGCCGTCGGTGACGACGCACACGTCGGTGGACGTGCCACCGCCGTCCAGCGTGAGCACCTTGTCATAGCCGACGGCATCGGCGATCACCGCGGCGCCCAGCGCGCCCGCCGCGGGACCCGACAGGATGGTCGTGATCGGCTGCTGCGCGACCTCCTCCGCCGAGATGACCCCGCCGTTGGATTTCATGACGTAGAACGCCAGGCCCGTCCTGATCCCGTCGAGTCCTGCGCGGATCTGCGCCACGTAACGCCCGACCCGCGGTTTTACGAACGCGTCGACCAGGGTCGTCACCGCGCGCTCGTACTCGCGGTATTCGCGTAGGACGTCCGACGAAATCGACACGGTGCAGTCGGGGTGCTCCGCCGCGAAGACCGCACGGACGCGCTGCTCGTGCTCGGGGTTGGCGTAGCTGTGCAGAAAGCTGATGCCCACCGTGTCGATGCCGCGGCGCTTGAACCACCGCGCGACCTCGGCGGCGACCGTTATGTCCAACGTCTGCACCACGTCTCCCCCGGGACCGAGCCGCTCCGGAACCTCGCGCACGTGGTGCAGCGGCACGATTCGTGGAGGCTTGACCCAGAAGTACGAGTTGCCGTAGCCCTCGGGCACGCTCTGTCTGGCGATCTCCAGCAGGTGGCGAAAGCCGGCGGTCGTGACGAAGCCGAGGCCCTCGTAGTCGTCGGTGAGCAGCGCGTTGGTGGCGACGGTCGTGCCGTGACTGACCGCTGCCACGTCGTCACCGTCGCGTTCGACCTGCTCGAGGATCTTCTGGACGCCGGCCATGAAGCCGCGCGCGGGATCGTCCGGCGTCGATGGGGTCTTGGTGATCGTCACGCCGCCCGACGACGCGTCGAACACGACCACGTCGGTGAAGGTGCCACCGGTGTCGACCCCGATGCGCAGGTCCGTCATGGGGCCTGCACCGCCAGCACTCCGCCGATCCGCGCCGCGGCCGCCAGCGCGTCGCTATCACGGTTCACGCCAGCGACCACCTGGACCCCCAGAGGCAGGCCGGTCGGGCCCCGTAGGCCGGGGATCGCAACGGTCGGTGCGCCCAGCAGCGTCCACGTCCGGCAGAACAGCGGATCGCCGGTGGCGTCCAGCCCGGGCGGCGCCTCCCCGAGCACGCTGGGGACCAGCAGCACGTCGTGGAAGGCGAACACGGCCGGCAGCTGCGCGCGGCACGATGCGGCGAGCTGCCGGGCCGCCCGCAATGCGGACCCGGGCACCGACCGACCTCGATCGAGCATCTCGCGGAGCTGGTCGCTGAGCAGGTCGGGATGCGACCGCCACTCGGCATCGAGGGCCGCGGCGGCTTCGGCGTCCATGATGATGGTCTGCGCAGCGGCCAACCGCGAGAAGTCGGGTGGCAGGACGACGTGTGGCAGGCCGAGGCGGTCCGCCAGTGCGCTCAGCGCGTCACGTGTTGCGGGTTCGGCCTGCTCCCACTCGTATGTCGGGGCGAAGCCGATGGACGGTCGGGCGCGTTCCGCTGCGGCGAACCGGTCCACGTCACCGGTCATGACCGCGGCGGTGACGACGAGGTCGGCGACCGTCCTCGCGAGCGCGCCGACGGTGTCCAGACTCGGGCCGATCGGTTTCACACCGCTGGTCGGTACCAGGTCGAACGTCGGCTTGACCCCGTAGATCCCGCAGAACGACGCCGGGCGCACGATCGACCCGGCCGTCTGGGTGCCCAGCGCCACGGGCACCATGTGATCGGCGACCGCCGCCGCTGAGCCGCTCGACGACCCGCCCGGCGTGTGCGTCGTGTCATGGGGGTTGGCCGTTGGCCCCGGGTGGAACAGCGCGAACTCCGTCGTCACGGTCTTGCCGAGCACGACGGCCCCGGCGTCGCGAAGTCTGGCTACGCACAGCGCGTCCTGACCGGGGCGGTGCCCGTCGTGGATCGGCGAGCCGTACGCCGTCGGTGCGTCGGCGGTGTCGATCAGGTCCTTGATGCCGACCGGCACGCCGTGCAGCGGGCCACGCGGCGGTTCACCGTCGCGGCGCCGGGCGGTTGCCAACGCCGCGTCGGCGTCGAGATGCGCCCACGCCCGCACCTGGTCGTCGCGGACGGCTATGCGCTCCAGGCACGCGCTGACGATCGCTTCGGAGGTCAGCGCCCCGGCCGCGATCGCCGCGGCGGCGGCCGTTGCCGACATCCGGTGCAGGCCCTCACCCATCGGGCTGTCTTCGCCGTTGGACCCGGCCGGCATCACGGCGTCACCCCCGGCGGCGCTGGCCGACCAGTACGCCGGCCAGGGCGATCGCCGCGCCCGCGAGCGCGGCCAGGACGAGATGAAGCGGTGCCGGTGGCGGCCCGCCGGCCGCGACCGCCGGCTCGGGTGCGCGGAACACCCTGCCGCCAGGCGCTTCCTCCGGCAGACGCCCGGCGGGTGCGACGCCGTCGCCGGCGACCGCGGGCTTCGCCGCCGCCGCTTCCAGCTCGCCTGCCAGGTAGCGGTCGACGGCTTCAAAGAAGGCGGCAGCATTGCGTTTGGCGACACCGACGACGACGCGCTGGCCGACGCCTGCGATCGCCCCACCGATGATCGCCTCGGCGTCGTACGACACGCGGGTGCCGCCGTTGTCGTCGGCCAGCGACACGGTCGCTGAGGCGTCAATGGTCCCTGGCCCTCCGCTGCCGGTGGCACGCAACGTATACGAGTTCGGAGGATCCTGGTCGGCCATCTCGACCTGGCCGTCGTATGTGCCCTTGATCGACGCGATGCCGGCGTGCACACGGGCGGTGTAGGCGCCGTCGCCGGTCTCCTCGAGCTCGTGGCACCCCGGAATCGTCCGTACGAGCACCGCCGGGTCCTGCAGCGCCTCCCAGACCGTCTGGCGTGGCGCGCGCACCACGTGGCTTCCGTTGACCCTCATGCGTTGCCTCCGTGCTGGTCGTCGGGTTCGGGGATGCTGGTGCCCAGCGCGCCCAACGGCGCGAGTGGCGCGGTGCCGTTCGAGCGCAGCAGGCGGAACAGTTCGTCCGGTGACAGCGGCATGCGACTGATCGGCACGCCGGTCGCGTCCTCGATGGCCGCGGCGATGGTCGCGGCGCCAGGGATGACCCCTGCCTCACCGGCACCCTTGACGCCCAGCGGATTCAAGGGAGACGGCGTCTCCAGATGATCGATGCGCACGGTCGGCACCTCGCTGGCGTACGGCATCAGGAAGTCCATGAACGACGCGTTGAGCAGCTGTCCGTGCTCGTCGTAGGCCATTCGCTCGTACAACGCGCCACCGATGCCCTGCGCCACGCCGCCGTGGATCTGGCCCTCCACGATCCGCGGGTTGACGAGGTTGCCGCAGTCGTGCACGACCGCGTAGTCGAGCACCGCCACGTTGCCGGACTGGGGATCGACCTCGACGACCGCGGCGTGCATGCCGTTGGCGAAGGTCGACCGCGGCGGCGAGTAGTAGGCGCGGCCCTCGAGACCTGGCTCCTCGCCGTCGCGCACCGGTGGCTGGTCGTCGTCGGCGGGCACGGCGAACTGCGTGGCGGCCTGTGCGGCCTCGCTGAACGAGTACCGCAGCGGGTTCGACAGCACTGCGACCTGATTCAACGGGATGCCCTCGGCCGGGCTGCCCTTGACGCGGACCACGCCGTCGATGATCTCCATGTCGTCGGGGTTCGCCTCGAGCGCGCGCGCCGCGACCGTTCGGGCCTTTGCGTTGACCGCGCGGGCGGCCAGCGCGATCGCGTTGCCACTCATAACCGCTGCGCGCGATGCGAACGTGCCGACCGCGTAGCCGAACCGGCGCGTGTCACCGGTGGTCACCGCGACGTCCTCGATCGGCACACCCAGCTCGGTGGCCACGATCTGGGCGAACGCCGTCTCGTGACCCTGTCCCTGCGTCGTCAGACCCGTCGACACCATGACGCGCCCACTGGTCTCGACGTGGACGTGCGCACCTTCGTACGGCCCGACGCCGGTCCCCTCGACGTAGCAGGCCAGGCCGATGCCCAGCATCCGGCCATCGGCCTGCGCTTGCTCCTTCTGCTGCGCGAACGCACCCCAGCCGATCAGGGCGGTGAGCTTGCGCAGCGACGCCTGGAAGTCACCCGAGTCGTAGATCGTCGGGCGGCCGTCCTGGAAGACGAGGCCGACGTCGTACGGGAACTCGTCGGGCTGGACGAAATTGGCCGCCCGCACCTGCGTGCGGTCCGCACCGAGGTCCCGCGCGATGGCGTCGATCGTGCGTTCCATCGCGAACACGGCCTGCGGACGACCGGCGCCGCGGTACGGCGTCACGATGACGGTGTTGGTGTACAGGCTGGTGAACTCGACCCGGTAGTTGGGCAGCTTGTAGGGGCCGGGCAGCTGCGTCGATGTGATGATCGGCACGATGATGCCGTACGGCGTGTACGCGCCGTTGTCGTGGAGGAACCGCACGTCGAGCGCGAGGATGCGGCCGTCGTCGTCGTAGCCGACGGTCACGTCGTGGATCTGTCCACGCTCGTGGGAACTGGAGATGAAGTGCTCCCGGCGGTCCTCGACCCACTTGACCTCGTGGCCCAACGTCATCGCCGCCCACGGCACCAGCAGTTCCTCCGGCCACGGGTGCATGATCTTGACGCCGAAACCGCCACCGACGTCGGGGGCGATCACTTCGACGTGCACGTCGGCGAGGTCGAACGCCGCGGCGATCGCGGCTCGCACACTCGTCGTCGTCTGCGTCGACGTGTAGACGCGCAGCCTGGGGTCGTCCGGGTCCCACCGAGCCAGCACGCCTCGGCCCTCCATCGGCATGGAGGCGCTGCGTTCGATCTCGAACCGCAGATCGAGCCGGTGCGGTGCCGTGGCGAGTGCGGCATCGACGTCACCGACCTCCTGCAGCAGGTGCGCGGCGACGTTGTCGTCCATCCCGTCGTGCACAACTCGCTGACCGCTGGCGGCACGCTCGACCCCGACGACCGCCGGCAGCGGCTCGTACGTGACCACGATGCGGTCGACGACGTCCTCGGCGATGTAGCGGTCGGACGCCACGACCATGACGACCGGCTCCCCGACGTGGTGCACGACGGCGGGGGCCAGCGCATGGCCGGTTCGCGGCGCGGTGAGCGCCGGGTGCGGGATCAGCAGCGGCAGTGGTTCGGCCAGCCGTGCCGGTAGATCGTCGTACGTGTAGATCGCGATCAGCCCGTCGACGTCGAGCGCGTCCGCGACGTCGATCTGCGTGACGCGCGCATGGGCGTGCGGGCTGCGGGCGAACGCCACGGCATACGCATCGTGTCCGAGGTCGTCGAGGTAGTGGCCGTCGCCGCGCAGCAGCCGGGGATCCTCCCGCCGCACGATCGCCTCGCCGAACATCTGGGTCGTCACCGTGCGCTCCCCTCGTCGCCGGTGGCGTCGTGGTCATCGGCGCCCGACGGGGCGTAGGGCACCGAGACGCTGGTGGTCGTAGCTGCGCCGTGTGGGGACGGGTCGTCGGCGCCTGGGGCTTCGCTTTCGGCGGCGCGCAGCAGCTCCGCGGCGCGCTGGACCGCACGGATGATGTTGCGATAGCCGGTGCAGCGACACAGGTTGCCCGAGATCCCTTCGACGATCTCGTCCTCGTCAGGGTCGGGGTTGTCCGCGAGCAGCCCGGCGATGCTCATGATGAAGCCCGGGGTGCAGAACCCGCACTGCAGACCGTGGCATTCCTGGAACGAACGCTGAATGGGGTGCAGCTCGTCGCCGTCGCGCGGGGTCAGACCCTCGACGGTCGTGAGCTCATGCCCCTCGGCGCTGACCGCGAACATCAGGCAGCTGCGCACAGGGTCGCCGTCCAGTAGCACCGTGCAGCACCCGCAGACGCCATGCTCGCATCCCACGTGCGTACCGGTCAGCCGCAGATCGTGGCGCAGTGCGTCGCTGAGCAGGCGGCGTGCGGGGACGCGCAGCTGCCGGGTCGTGCCGTTGACACGCAACGTGACCTGCTCGAGTGTCTCAGCCATCGATCCCCTCCTGCGTCGGGTGTGTCGTTCCACGCCGCCGCCGCCGCGCGTGTGCGCCCGCGGCTGCGATCGCCCGCGCGGTCAGCACCCGGGTGAGCTGACGGCGGTACAGGACCGTGGCGTGCAGGTCCGGTTCAGGACTGCTGGCCTCGTCGACCAGCTCCGCCGCGGCCGTCAGCGCACGTTCGTCATCGGGTGGGCGGCCCACCAGTGCCGCGCCGCAGTCGACCACCAGCGGAGTCGGATGGATGCTGATCGCCCCGACCCTCGCAGTGGCGACGGAGCCGTCGTCGGCGAGCGCGACCGTGGCGCCGATGCCGCACAGCGCATAGTCCCCGTGGCGCCGCGCGAACTCGACGAACGCGCTGCCCGCCCCGATCGGCGGGCGCGGGAAGCGGACCGACGTGACCAGATCCGCTGGGCGCAGGCTGCTCTCCAGCGGCGCGACGAAGAAGTCCGCCGCGGCGATGTCGTGGCTGTCGCCACCGTGGCGCGCGACGCGCACCGTACCGCCGAGCAGTGCCAACACCGCGGTCAGTTCGCCGGCGGGATCTGCGTGGGCGATGCTGCCGCAGACCGTGCCCCGGTTGCGGATGGCGGGGTGCGCGACGAGGCGCAGGGCCTGCCGCAGCAGCGGAGCGGCTTGCGCGGCGGCCTCGTCGCGCTCGAGCGCTGCGTGGCGGACGCCTGCGCCCACCGTCACGGCGTCGTCGCCGACCTCGATGCCGACGAGCTCGTCGATGCGGTTGATGTCGACCAGGTGTGCTGGCGCCGCCAGGCGCATGTTCAGCAGCGGGATCAGACTCTGCCCTCCGGCGAGCACCTTGCCGTCGTCGCCGAGCTCGGCCAGCAGCTCGAGCGCGGCGGCGACCGACGTCGGTGCGTGATAGGCGAACGGCGGAGGCTTCATGGCATGACCACCTGGTCGGCGAGGGCCCGTGCGGCCGCTACGAAACACCCCATCGGTGGTTCGACCAGTCCGGCACCGACCTGCCCGGTCCCCGGCTCGCGACCGGCGATGCCGGTGTTGACGGCCGGGACGATGCCGGCGCGGACGACGCGCGTCGCGTCGATGCCGACGGGTGTGCCACGAAAGCCGAGGATCGGAATCTGGTAGGCGGCGTGCTCCGCCAGCGTGATCTCGTACATGGACATGGTGTATCGCAGGGCATCGCCGACCTCGCCACCGACGAACCGCACGATCGCGGGGGCGGCGGCCATCGCGAATCCGCCGAAACCCGCGGTCTCGGTGATGGTCGAGTCGCCGATGTCGGGGTTCGCGTCGTCGGGACCGTAACCGGACAGGAACAGCCCGTCGGGAACGCCCGCCGGACCGGTGAACCACCGGTCGCCGGTGCCCGAACACTGGATGCCGAACTCGGTGCCGTTGCGCGCCATCGCGACGACCATCGTCGAGCCGGGAATGTCGCGGGCCGCGTCCGCCGCGACCTTCGCGGCGGGCATGACCAGGTTGAGAAAGAAGTGGTCGTTGCCGTTGATGAAGCGCAGCACATCGGCGATGTCGCGGGCGGCAGCTTCGACCTCGACCAGCTCACCGGCGATCTCCCGCACGAACAGCGACGATCCGGCCCGGTTGCGGTTGTGGCCCTCGTCGCCCATCTGCAGCGCCTGGACGATCAGCGAGCGGACGTCGATCGGCCCGTGCGACCGCAACGCCGTACGGGTCAGCGGTGCAAGCGTGCGGTCCATCCAGTGGAGCCGGTCGATGACCTGCCTGCCGAACGCGCCGTAGCGCAGCACCTTGCCGAGACCCTCGTTCTGTGTGCAGAAGGCGGTGACGTCGTGCTCGGCGTCGTGCAGCACGTACACCGGCATCGAGGGGCTGACGACGCCGGCCATCGGACCGACCGCGCCGTGCTCGTGGCAGGGCGCCAGGTGGACGTCGCCGCGCTCGACCATGGCACCCGCCGCTTCCGGTTCGTCGGCCCACCCCTCGTACAACAGCGCGCCCATGATCGCACCGCGCAGTGGACCGGAGGCGTCGGCCCACTCGATCGGTGGGCCGGCGTGCAGCAGCATGCCGTCTTCGAACCCGTCGATGGCGTCACGGGCGAGACGAACGTCCACCAGGTGCGGTCGGGCCGACTGCAGTCGGCCGACCGCCGTCGCGTTGGCGTCGGTCACGCGTTCGTCCCGAGCGATCCGGTCGAGGGCGTCTCCGGCTCCGGCCGGCGGGCGCCAGTCCGTGCGCACCGGGGTGATCCCCTGCGCGGCGAGCGCGTCGGCGAACAGACCGACACCGGCGGTGACAACGCGCGGCTCGTCGGAGAGCAGCGCGCTCAGCGGACCGCGTTCGTCGCTCATCGGTTGTCTCCCGAGACAAGGCGAACAGCGTCGCGGGCCGCCCCGGCGTTCGACAGATGGACCGTCGCGCCGGCGTCTGCGAGCGCGGCGGCCTGGCGGTCGCGGTCCTGTGGGTCGTCGCGGGTGCCGCACAGCGACACCACCACCGCCAGGCGGTCCCCGCGGTCGGCCGCGACCCGGCGGGCCCCGGCGACAGCGGGCGCCAGTGCGCCGGCCGGATCGGCATCGGCCCCGTGGCCGAGGACGACGTCGAGCAGGACCACGTGGCTGCCTGGTCGTTGTGCCTCGCGCCGCAGGCTGTTGAGCCGCAGACTGTGGTCGATCATCGGATGCGGCCTCCCCCGGGTCATCGTGTCCTCGCCGTAGTCGATCATCACGTGACCGTCGGCGTCGTCACCGTCGAGGGCCCAGTCGGGCTCGAGCGGGATGTTCGACCGGACCGGTCCGAGTGCCGCGGAGGCGATGACCATCGCCTCATCGCACAGCGTGCCGCCGCTGAACAGCCCGCGCAGCTCGCCCACCGCCGGCGACGGGATGACGCTGGGATCCCACCGGCGATGATTCGTGATCGGGTGGTCGACCCGTTCGGCGGCGGCATCGGCAACGGCAGTCAGGTCCAGTTGATCCCGGCCGACGAAGCCCAGCAGGACTGGTGTGTCGCACTGCCGCGCGGCGTTCCGCACGCGGTCGGCCACCTCGGGGTCCGGCGGCTTTGACACGATGACGATCAGCTCGGTCGCCGGGTCGGCGTCGAGCGCGGCGAGCGCCTGCAGCGTGGACGCGGCACCGACCTCGGCCGAAAGGTCGCGGCCACCAACGCCGAGCACATGGCGGAGACCGACGTCGGCCTCGTCGAGCAGGCAACAGACCTGCTGTGCGCCGGTGCCCGATGCCGCGACCATCCCGACGGGACCGGGACGTACCACATTGGCGAACCCCAGACCGACATTGCCGACGATCGCCGTACCGCAGTCGGGACCCATGACCAGCAGACCGCGGCGCGCGCCCTCGCGCTTGAGGGCCACCTCCTGTTCGACCGGTACGTTGTCGCTGAACAGCATCACGTGCAAGCCCGCTCGCAGCGCGTCCATCGCCTCGACGAACGCGTACTCGCCGGGGACGGAGATCATCGCCAGGTTCGTGTCGGTCGATCGGGCCGCGACGCCGACCGTGCGCGGCGGCGGCGCCTGGAAGTCCCCTCCGCTGGTTGACCGCGACGATGCCGAGAGCGACCGCTCCATGGCACCCAGGGCGCTGCGCAGTGCCTCGTCGTCGGCCGTTCGCAACGCGATGATCATGTCGTTGGGCGTCGCGTCGCCGAGGTCTACGCGATCGAACCCCAGATCTGCGAGCACGGCCAGGTTCAGCTCGGTGGCCATCGCCACGATGGCGTCGTCGACACCGTCGACAGCGGCAACGTCCTGGGACACCTGGAGCAGGGTCACCGAGTCGTGATAGCTGCCTCGACGGACCTCGATGTGGGTGGTCACGCCCGTCCCCTTTCCGTCGTCAGCACGTCGACACCGATTGTCATGCCCGCCAGCAGGTCCCGGCCCGACGTGTGGCCGAGACGGAGCAGACCGGAGATCGCCGGCTCGATCGCCCCGTGCCCCGCCAGCGCCCGCAGTACTCGTCCGGCGCAGGCCACGACGGCGCCGCGGTCCGCACAGCGCAGCAGGGTCGCCGACAGCGCGGTCGTGCGCGGGGTGGCGCGTGCGATCTCGCTGCTCAGGGCGTCGGCGAAGGCCACGACATCGCGGTCGCTGGCGACCCGGAACGCACGCAGGGTCGCGAGCAGACCGGCGAGCACGTCGTCTCCGGCGGGTGTCGAACCGGGTCCCCGTCCGATGAGGTCGGCGACGATCGTTGGCAGCGCACGCTCGTCGCGTTGTTCGGCCGCGATCGCCAGATGTGCGATCGGCCCAGCGAGACCGTGGGTGTGATGCGGGGGCGCCGGCGGCGCGATCAGGCTGTCACGCCGGCGGGCCAGGTCCCTCGTGCTTGCCTGCCCGACGTGCGGGCGGGCGTCCCACCAGCGTCGCACCCGGATGTGGCGCGCGCCGATGCGCACAGAGTGCTGGCCGATGCGGCCCGCCGTGCCGACCGCGAGGCCAGAGACCCCTTGACCTGTTGGGTCCAGCGCCACGGCGTTGGGCAGCCGCGCACCGCCCGGCGCCTCGAGCGCAACGATGTCGCCGTCGGCGATCCGCAGGTAGCAGGCGGGGCCGGAGACCCCGATCGCGCGCAGGGCACGCGGTGGACCGGACACCAGCCCCTGCAGCCACGCGCTGGCGGCGGCGCCCTCGGTGGGCCCGCCCGAGCCGTCCCGTGTGCGCGCGGCGCTCGTCGTCATCGTCACGACCGTGACCGTTCGGCCGTGGCGGCGTCGGGCACGACCAGCGTGCCGGCGTGTCCGCGTACCACGGCGATGACGTCGTCGAGCGATCCGATCGCCGCGGGCATCCCGGTGTCGTCGACGAACGTGAGCGCGGCCTCGACCTTCGGCCCCATGGAGCCGCGTGCGAACTCGCCCTTGGCGGCCAGCGTCCGCAGGTCGCGCGTCCCGATCTTCGACAGCCAGCGTTGCCGCGGTGTCCCGAAGTCGACGGCGACCGCCTCGACGTCGGTCAGGATCACGAGCCCGGTGGCGCGCAGCTCTCGCGCGAGCAGCGCGCCGGCCAGATCCTTGTCGATCACGGCCTCGACGCCGACGAGCAGGCCGTCGTCGCCGCGTACCATCGGTATGCCGCCGCCGCCGTTGGCGACAACGACAGCACCGGCGTCGAGCAGCAGGTTGATCGTCATCGACTCCAGCAGCGTCCGTGGCCGGGGCGATGGCACGACCCGACGCCACCCGCGCCCGCCGAGGTCGACGAACTGCTGGCCGTCCCGCCTGCGGCGGGCGACCTCTGCCTCGTCCGTGATGTAGGGACCGATGGGTTTGCTGGGATCCGACCACGCGGGATCGTCTGCCGACACCTCGATCCGTGAGATGACCGGTACGACCGTCGACAGATCGCCGTGGGCTTCCAGCGCATGCTCCAACGCGGTGATCATCTGGTAGCCGATGGTGGCCTGGGTCTGGGCGACACACCAGTCGAGCGGCATGGCGGGTACGACGTCTTTGGCCATTTCGTTCTTGAGCAGCAGGTTGCCGACCTGCGGCCCGTTGCCGTGGGTGATGACGATCTCGCGCCCGTCGACGATCAGCTCGGCGATCAGTGTCATCGCCCGGCGGATGTTCCGGGTCTGCTCCTCGGCCGTGCCGCCCGTGCCCGCCGGTGCGATCGCGTTTCCACCCAGGGCGACAACGGTGCGTCGTGGCCGTGACGTACCGCTGTACGCCGGCTCAGCGCTCACGTCCGGCTCCGGGTGCTCACGCCACCGCATCCGGCGGTGGTCCCTCGGGATCCAGCAACGGCTCCGGACCCGACGACATGCCGCGCTCAGCGTCGGTACCAGGGATGACGTTGTCCAGGAACAGGCCGAGGATCGCGGCGACTGCGATGCCACTACCGAAGATGCTCCGCGCCAGATTGGTGGTCCATTCCTGCCCCAGGAACGTCCAGTCCGGCGGCAGCTGGTTCATGAAGTCGGGAACGACCAGACCCATGAACAGGATGAACCCGGCGATCAACAGGTTGCGCTGCGACGTCATGTCCGCGCGCTGCAGGTTGGTCAGGCCGACCGCGGCGATCAGTCCGAACAACGCGAGGTACACCCCACCGACGATCGGCGTGGGGATCGTCGCGATGATCGCGCCGAACTTGGTGATGAACCCCAGCACGATCAGTGCGGTCGCGCCGATGAACACCACGTAGCGGCTGGCGACGCGGGTCAGCCCGATGAGCCCGATGTTCTCGGTGTACGACGTCGAGGCGAACCCGCCGAGCAGGCCGGTGAAGAAGCACCCGACACCCTCGCTGCCGATCCCCCGGTTGATCTGCTGGGTCGTCGGCTCGCCGACCCCGCCCACGCGCGCCACAGCATGGTAGTCACCGAAGGACTCGATCATCGACGCGAGGTAGGCCGCCAGGACCGCGATGAAGAAGCCGACGTCGAACGACGGCGCACCCCACGGGAAGAACAGAGATCGCTCGCCAACGATGCTGCGAATCCACGGCGCGTCGGCGAAGCTCTGGCTGATGCGGTCGAAGTTGACGAATCCGCGGTTGGCCTCCGAGATCAGTCCGGCCTCGGACATGACCAGCGCCACGACGTACGCGCACACGACCGCCAGCAGGATCGGGAACACCGACACCAGGCGGGACCGGCGCGACAGCACCAGCGAGAACAGGAACACGAACGACACGGTCAGCAGCGCGATCCACCAGTTGCCCGCCAGCACGACGCTGCCGTCCTCGCCGGTGATCGTGTTGACCTGCAGCGTCGCGGCGTTGAACAGCGACAGTCCGATCAGTGCGATCACCGGCCCGATCACGATCGGCGTGATGTAACGCCGGATCAGGCCGAACAACCCGCTGTAGCCGACGGCAGCCTCGACGATCGCGCCGAGCAGGATCGCGCCGCCGATGAACGACATCGCCTCGATGCCGTCGGTCGTGCCGATGATGGCGAAGAACGGCCCGAGGAACGCGAACGACACCCCCTGGACGATCGGCAGCCGGGACCCGATCGTCAGCTGCAGGAGCGTGGCGAGCCCCGAGGCGATGAACACGGAGCTGATCAGGATCGCGATCTGCGTGGTGTTCATGCCCATGGCGGGGCCGAGCAGCAGCGGGACCGCGATCGTGGCGCCGAACATGGTGAGGACATGCTGCAGTCCCAGGCCCAGGGCCTTCGCGAACGGCCTCGGAACGTCGTCCAGCCCGTAGTTCAGTTCGATCTGTCCGGTGGGCGTCGTTGCCATAGCCTTCCTCCTTGTTCCAGTAGCGACTCAGGTCGCTGGGTGCCCCCCGATGTGTGCCTGGTCCGCACGCGGAACCGTGTGCAGCTGCGATGCGATCTGCGAGGTCGCCACCACATGGCCGCCGCTGATCACATGGCGCGGCGCCCGGTGGGTCGCGAGCACCTCCCGTGCGTCCCGGCCGTCGAGCACGACGAGGTCGGCGGCACCGCCGACGACGATCTCGTGGTCGGGCACGCGCAATGCCGCCGCGCCGTGAACGGTCACCATGTCGAGCAGCTGCTCCATCGCCAGCGGGCTGGTCATGTCCAGGGCATGGGCTGCGAGCAGCGCAACCTCCAGCAGATTGTGCTGGCCGAACGGGTAGTAGGCGTCCGCGACGTCGTCCTGACCGAGTGCCACCGGCAAGCCGGCGTCGAGCAGCGTGACGACCGGCAGCGCGAGCGGTGCCGTGTGCGGGTTGGTCACGAACGCCATGGCGGCACGGCGGGCGAGACGGATCAGCTGGAGTACCCGCGGTTGCGGATACAGTCCGATCGCACGGGCGTGGCACGCGGTGACCCTGTCGGTCCAGCCACGCTCGATCGCTGTCGACGCCAGCGTCGCCGTGGTCTGCAGACCAGGGTCACCGGCATCGTCGGTCAGCATCGCGATGTCACGGTCGAAGCGCAGCGCGAGGTCGAAGACCTGCTCGACGTGTGCGCACGCCTCGCTCGCGGTGTCCTCGATCCATGGGATGCCACCGACGAGGTCGGCACCGAGCCGCAGTGCCTCGCCGACGGCGTCGATCGCACCCGGATCGCGGATGATGCCGTCCTGCGGGAACGCCACGACCTCGACGTGGACGACTCCGGCCAGTTCGTCTCGCAGCCGGAGCAGGGGCCGGACCCCGCGCAGTCCCGCTCGGGTGTCGGTGTCAGCGAAGGCGCGCACATGGGTGACGCCGTGCCGCAGACCGTCGAGCAGCACCCCCCGTGCCCGCTCGGCGACCTCCGATTCGTTGTAGTCGTCTTTGAGCGCCGACGCGAACTCGATGGCGCTGGCCGCGGCACCCATCCCGCCGCCCGCGTAGGCGGCGCGGGCCTGTCCGCCGGTCAGGTGCCACGTGTGCACCTTGTCGAGATGCAGGTGTGCGTCGACGAATGACGGCAACACCAACCCGCCGTCCGCGTCGATGCGCCGCGCGCCGTCAAGCGGTGTGTCGGCGATCGTGGCGATGCGCCCG
>JAHELV010000126.1 GCA_024644015.1 Nitriliruptorales bacterium | reverse complement strand
GACGGCCGCCAGCAGACCGGTTCCCGTGCCGTCGCCATCGCCGTCGGTGAGGACGAAGCTGTCGTCGGGTGGGCCGGGGTCGAAGATGGTGGACCGTTCGCGCCGGCGTCGACCGAGCCCGCCGGCGACCCGGTGGCCCAGCGACGGCGTGTGGGACTGGATGGCCGCCCACAACCGGTTCGCGATCGGCTCGCCGATCCGCCGCAGCGTCCTGAGCTCGAACCCCGGACCGTTGATGCGCCACACGTGCACGGGTAGGCCGCCGCTGGCGCTGTGCAGCAGCGTGCGCAGGCTGTCGGGATCGAGCGTGCCCACGTGCGGGGCGTAGCCGGACCAGCCACCGATGTACCTACGCTCGTCGGGGGTCGAGCACACCAGCACCCCGCCCGGCTGCACACGGTCGACCACCGCGGTGACGAAGTCGGCCTGCTCGCCGTACGGGATGTGCTCCAGCACCTCCATCGCCGTGACGACCGCGGCTGGCGGCGCGTCCTCGACGTCGCCGTGCGCGGTGAGGTTGCTGAACGCGTGCTGCGCGATCCGCAGCACGCGGGGATCGTGGTCGGCGATGTGCAACGGGCGGCCCAGACGGCGTGCCAGCCACGCGGCGAACACGCCGACGCCGCTGCCGACGTCGAGCAGCGGCCCGTCGACGTTGACGCGACCGGCGACCTCGGCCGCGAGCAGGTAGTTCACGGTGTGACGGACGAGCAGCCCCTGGCTCGCGTGGTGCCCGAGGTCGCCGCCCTGGGCGTTGGTGCCGGCGCTGGTGCGGTAGTGGTCGACCGCGGCCATCGTGCCGCGGACGCCGCCGAGGGCGGCATCGAGTCCCCGCACACGAAGCGGTCGGTGCGCTGAGGGTGCCCTGGGGCGCTGGGATCCGGGGGCGTCGGCGGTGTTCGATAGCACGGAGGAGTCCACAACTGCAGCTTGCCACGCCGTTGAGGCCGGCGGCGGCATGCTGGACCGGGCAATCGGACACGGTGCCGGTACTCTGCTGGAACAGCGCAGCCGCTGATGTCGCGAGAGGAGCATCCGAACAGATGGCTGCCGGTCCAGCGATCAACGGGGCCGGGCAGACCGACCCGAGGTATCTGCGCAACCCGGCAACGGTCGCGTCCTACCGGTCGCTGCTCGCGAACCGGAACTACCGGTTCTGGTTCCTCGCCGCGCTGATCACGAGCCTCGGCGACTGGGCCGGGCTGTTCGCGCTGCAGACCTTCGTGGTCAGCGTCGCCGAGACCACGCGCGTCGAGTTGTTCAGCCTCGGCGGGATCATGATGGCGCGCCTGGTGCCGAGCCTGCTCATCGGCCCGGTGGCGGGGGTGCTGGCCGACCGCTACCAGCGGCGGCGTCTGATGGTGATCGTCGACATCGCCCGCGGCACGCTCTTCTGTGTGATGGCGTTCTCCGGCGACCTCGTGGCGATCTTCGCGTTGACGATGATCATCGAGACGCTGGCGTTGCTGTTCCTGTCGGCCAAGGACGCGATGATGCCGTCGCTGGTCGAGGCCGACGAGCTGACGCAGGCCAACCAGCTCAACTTCCTGGTCACCTACGGCACGCTCCCTCTGGGTGCGGCACTGGCGGCGGCAATGGTCGGGCTGGTGGCACTGCTGCCCGACGGCGGAATCACGTTGGATCCGCTGCGCACCGTCCTGGTGGTCGACGGCCTGACCTTCTTCGTGTCGGCCATGCTGGTCCGGGGCATCCAGCCGCCGGAGCAGGCAGATCGGCCGGTAAGAGGCGATGAAGACGCGCCAGGTCTGATCACACAGGTGCGGGACGGGCTTCGTGCGATCGCCGATCGGCCGCTGGTGCACGCGCTGGTCACCGGTGTGACCGGCGTGTTCTTCGGGGCCGGCATCATCGTGGCGATCGGTCCGGTGTTCGTCGACCGGACGCTGGGTCGCCCCGAGGGTGACTGGTTCACCATGTTGACCGTCGTGGGCGCCGGGCTGATCTTCGGCATCGTGTCGGTGCCGGTCATGACGAACCGCTTCCGCATCGAGCGGGTCTACCCGATCGGGCTGGTGCTGACGTCGCTGGTCGCGACGGTGCTCGCGGTCAACTCCGACTGGCTGGTGACGTTGGGTCTGGGTGCCGCCCTCGGCGCGGCTGCCGGGCTGACTGTGGTCACCGGCTACACCCTGCTGCAGGCCTACACCGCCGACGAGAGCCGGGGCCGTACCTTCGCGGCGTTCTACACCGGTTCGCGCGTGGCGACGTTCGCCGCGCTCGGGCTGGCCCCGTTCCTGGCGGGCTCGATCGAGGTCATCAACATCGGGATCTCGGGGACCGGCGACGCCGACGCGCAGTTCGCCCTGTCGGGAACCCGGATCACCATGCTGCTCGGCGGCCTCGTCGCGCTGTGGTTCTCGCAGCGGTCGGCGCGTGCTATCTGGCGTGCTGCCGGTCCGACGGAGCTGGGGTCCGAGGAGTCGAAGGCCGCCGGCGTCCTGATCGCGTTCGAGGGCATCGAGGGGGCGGGCAAGTCGACGCACGCGCGACTGCTGGCCGAGCATCTGCGGGCGCGCGGCTACGACGTGGTGTGCACCCGCGAGCCCGGTGGCACCCCGGTGGCCGAGGCGGTGCGGGGCATTCTGCTCGACGGCGAGCTCGACGCGATGGACGACCGCACCGAGGCGCTGCTGTACGCGGCGGCGCGCGCCGAGCACGTCGCCAAGGTGATCGCGCCGGCACTGCAGCGTGGCGCGGTTGTGATCACCGATCGCTACCTCGACAGCTCGCTGGCCTACCAGGGACACGCTCGCGGCCTGGGAATCGCCGAGGTCGCGGAGGTCAACCAGTGGGGCACACGTCAGACGCAGCCCGACCTCGTGCTGCTGCTCGCGCTCGACGTCGAACAGGGGCTGGCGCGGGTGCGTCACCGCGTCGGGGACGACGGCACAATCGACCGGCTCGAACGCGAGGCCGTGGAGTTCCATCGCCGGGTCGCGGGCGGGTTCGACGAGTTGGCGCGGCGCAGCCCAGACAGATTCGTCGTGATCGCGGCGGACGGCGACATCGACGACGTGGCCGCGCGGGTCCGCGAGGTCGTCGATGCGCGGCTGGAGGACCGCGGCAGGACGCCGGACGGCGAGCCGGACAGCGACCCGGCATGACGGTCATCTGGGAGGTCCCGGGGCAGGCGCACGCGGCCGGCGTGGTCCGCGACGCGGTCGAGCGCTACCAGGTTGGCCACGCGTGGGCGCTGGTCGGGCCGGCGGGCGTTGGGCAGGACGGGGTCGCCCGGTCGCTTGCGGCGGCGCTCAACTGCGAGGTCTCCGTCACCGGGTGCGGCGTGTGCTCGTCATGCGAACGCAGCCTGCGCGGCGCGCATCCCGCCTACTGGGAGTTCGCTCCGGTCGGAGCTGTGCATCGCGTGGGCGACGTGCGCGACTCGTGGACGCGTGTGGCTTCCCGCACCGCGGTCGAAGGTCGGTACAAGGTGCTGCGGGTCGTCGACGCCGACCGAATGAACGAAGCCGCGGCGAACGCGTTTCTCAAGATGCTCGAGGAGCCGCCGCCGCGCACCGTGTGGATCATCGAGCTCGCCGACCCCGAGGAGCTGCCCGACACGATCATCTCGCGCTGTCGGGAGGTGCGGGTGTCCCCGTGGGACCGGCGGACCATGAGCGAGGTCGCCGCGGCCGAAGCGTCACTGTCGCCGGGGGACCGCGAGCTGGCGGTGCGCGTGTCGGCGGGTTCGCCCGGCCGGTTGCGGTCGTTGCTCACCGGGCACGGCCTCGACGATCTGCGGCGTCACCGTGAGATCCCGCGCGACCTCAGAGCCCGCGGGCCCGCGTTCGCGCTGATCGCAGCCAGGCAGATCGACGACGAGATGAAACGTGCCGTGGCGGGTGTGCGCGAGGACGTCGCGCGCGAACGTGCGCAGCTCGCCGAGTTCTACGGCGATGCGCCGCCGCGTGACGTGCTGCGTCAGCTCGAGCAGCGGTCGTCCCGGCGTGAGCGTGAGGTCAAGACGGTGGTCGCGCAGACCGTGCTCGACGATGTTGCCGGGTGGTACCGCGACGTG
>JAHELV010000125.1 GCA_024644015.1 Nitriliruptorales bacterium | reverse complement strand
CGACCCGGTCGCCGAACAATCCGCGCACGTGGTCCTCGCTGCCCCACAGCAACGGTGGCGACGCTCCTGGTGGGGGTGGCGGTGCGTAACGTCCGAACAGGCCGAAGAACTCCCCGCCGAGACCCTCGGGCGTGAAGTTGACCAGGCCGATCGTGCCGCCCGGCCGGCACACGCGCAGCAGTTCGTCCGCCGCCGCCTGGTGATCCGGAGCGAACATCACGCCGAACGCCGACGTCACGACGTCGAACGCGTCGTCGTCGAACGGCAGGTCCTCGGCGTCGCCCTCGACCCACTCGACCGCGACGCCACGTGTACGCGCCTCGCGCCGTCCGCTCTCGAAGTGCTCAGGCGTCAGGTCGGACGCGACCACGCGCGCGCCGGCCGCCGCAGCGGCGATGGCGACGTTGCCGGTGCCGGCCGCGACGTCGAGGACGCGCTGGCCCGCAGTGACGTCACACGCCGTCACCAGTATCGGGCCGAGCTCCCACACGAGCTCGGTCGCGAACCGGTGATAGTCGCCGAGCGACCACATCGCTCGTGTGGCGGCTTTGTGCTGCCCGTCTGGTCGTGTCTGTGAGCTGGAGATGCTGCCGGTCTCGACCGTGTCTTCGCGCGGCGTCGGGTGGATCTGCTGGGTTGTCATGAGCGCTCCGATCTCCGCCATTCGTGCCAGCGCCGCCGCGGCGAGCAGACTGTTCGACGCATCGGATCTGGACATGACGTCAACATGACGCCCACGCACGCCCGCCGCGTCGCCAGAACCAGCCATCTTCGCGCTGCCTGTGCTGTGGCCGAGGCTGGCTACGACCCGTTGTCGTCGAGCAGTCCGGAGCGCACGGCGTACGCGGCCGCGGCGGTACGCGAGTGCAGGCCGAGCTTGCGCAGGGTGTTGGTGATGTGGCGATGGACCGTGTGTTCGCTGACCACCAGTCGCTCAGCGATCTGACGGTTGGTCAGCCCCCCACAGACGAGGCGGAGCACCTGTCGTTCGCGCGCCGTCAGACCCGGGTGCCCCGTGGCGGGGTCGCTCGAGGTGGCGTCGAACAGCCGTTGGGCGCGTTCGGCGTCGACAACGGCACCGAGCTCGCGTAGGGCGCGCAACGCCGTCGCCGCCTCGTGCCGGGCCGCGTCGCCGCGGCCGAGTGCGACCAGACTCGATGCGAGCTCGATGCGTGCCCGGGCGGCGTCGAACGGCCCGCCGGCGCGCTCGAAGCGGTCGACGGCATCCTCGAGCAGCGGCCGAGCCCGGTCGTGGTCGCCGCCGGCAGCGGCCAGCATGCCCTCCGCCAGATCGGCGCCGGCGCGCAGCGGTGCGGTGCCGGTCACCCGCTCGGCCTCGCGCACGGCGCCGAGCGCCGCGGCCGCCTCGTCGAGCTCGCCGCGCGCGAGGCGGGCGTCGATCAGCAGCTGCAGGGCCGGCACGCGGTCCAGCCTGCGCTCCTGTGGCAGCTGGCGCAGCAGGCGCTCCACCAGATCGGCAGCCCGCCGAGTCTCGCCTCGGTCGAGCGCCGCGCGGGCACGGCACATCTGCGCGGCAGGCGAAGCGGATGCGCGATCGAGCAGCCCGTTCATCTCGGCGTGCCGTCCCTGGCGTCTGCGAAGCTCCGCGAGGCCGAGCAACGGGGACTCGACCCACGCGGGACGCGAGCGCGAGAAGTCATCGAGCGACGACTCGAGCACCGACTCGGCCTCCGCCCACCGGCCGCGCCACAGGTGCACCGTGCCGTACTCCGCCCGGCAGAAGGCCAGCATGTACCGGCTGCCGTACCGCTCGGCGAACTCCGCGATGCGGTCGCACCACTCGAACGCCCGCTCGTAGTCAGACGCGGCCGTGCACGCGCTGACCAGGAAGCAGCAGGCCCAGGCACCGGAGATCGGGATGGTGGCCTCCCCCTCCAGGGCGATCGCGGTGGCCTCGTCGAGGCGGCGCATGCCCTGTCCCACCTCGCCGCGCGAGACCAGCGCAGACCCTTCGAGCGCGAGTCCGAGCATCTCCAGATCGGCCACGCCGAAGCGCCGCCCGATGTCGGCCGCGTAGACGGCGCGCTCTATCGTCTCGGCGCCGTCGGCGTAGGCGTGGGCGATGTAGCCGTCGTGGAAGGCCAGCCAGCCGTGGTCCGGCCCCGGATCGAGGCCATCGAGTAGCCGGTGCGCACGCTGCAGCCACCCTCTCGCCACCGCGGCGGCGCCGCGGAAGTCGAGCTGATCAGCGGCCAGCCACGTGGCCATGCGAGCGGCCGCAGGCGCATCGCCTTCCCGTCGGTACAGCCGGTAGGCACGGGCCCGGGCGTCGAACACGGTCGCCGCGTCGTCAAGCCACCATGCCGCCCAGCTCAGCCCCTCTAACGCCGCCGGCGTCTCGGCGTCGGCCAAGGCCTTTTCGAACGAGGCCCGGGCGTCGTGCCATCGTCCGCCTGCGAGCTCGGCCCAGCCGGCAGCGACGCGCCCGGACGCAGTCGAACCGGAAGCCCTCGACATACGCCGATCCTCGCATCCCGACGTGTGACCGTCGAGGGTGATCGAGCGTAGATGAGGTCGCGAGCGGTGTCCCGCAGTGCTGGTTGGCGGACTGTCCTGGCTCGTCGCGTAGGCGTGTCTCACAGTCCGCGCGGATGCCGTTCGCGCAAGGGCGTTACCGCCCCGGGTCACTCGTCGCGGATCTCCATCACGACCGCCTTCGGCTCGGTCATGAACTCGCGGCTGTGGTCGCCACCCTCGCGGCCGACGCCCGAGTCGCCGACGCCGCCGAACGGCGCGCGCAGGTCCCGGACGAAGAAGCAGTTGACCCAGACGGTGCCCGCGCGCAACTGCGCCGACACGCGATGCGCCCGGTGGACGTTCTCGGTGAACAGCATCGCGTTCAGCCCGTAGCGGGTGTCGTTGGCCAGCGCGACGGCCTCCTGCTCCGTGTCGAACGGTGTGACGGTGACGACGGGGCCGAAGACCTCCTCACAGCGAACCCGCGCGGTGGCCGGCGCGTCGACGACGACCGTGGGCCGGACCGCCCAGCCGTCGGCGACGCCGCCGGTCAGCATCTTGCCGCCGTCGGCGCCCACCGTCTCGAGGTAGCCGCGCACCTTGTGGAAGTGTGTCTCGGATGCCAGCGGGCCGAGCTGGGTCCCGGCGTCCTTCGGGTCACCCAGCGTCATCGCCTCCGCGGAGTCGACGAACCTCGCGAGGAACTCCTCGTAGACCGGCCGCTGGACGAACAGCCGGCTGCCCGCGAGGCAGACCTGGCCGGAGTTGGTGAAGATCGCCCGGTTGGACCACGACACCGCCGCGTCGAGGTCGGCGTCGGCGAACACGACGTTCGCGCCCTTGCCGCCGAGCTCGAAGCTGTACGGCGTGAGGTTGGCGGCGGCGACCTGCCCGATCGCCTTGCCGGTCGCCGACTCGCCGGTGAACGTGATGCGGTCGACGCGCTCGGACCGTGTCAGCGCCTCACCGACCGCCTGCGGCCCGTAGCCGTGCACGACGTTGAGCACTCCCGCCGGCATTCCCGCCTCGAGCGCGAGCCTAGCCAGCAGCGTTGCGGATACCGGCGTGTCCTCCGCCGGCTTGAGCACGACGGTGTTGCCCCACGCCAGCGCCGGAGCGATCTTCCAGGTCTCGAGCATCAGGGGGAAGTTCCACGGGGCGATCGCGACGACGACGCCCGCGGGCTCGAACCGCACATAGGCGTGATGGCCGGAGTCCATCGGCAGCGTGTCGCCGGGCCGCAGCCGTGCGTGGTCGGCGAAGAACCGGAAGTTGCCCGCGGCGCGCGGGACGTCCTTGTCGAGCAGCGCCGAGATCGGCTTGCCCATGTCGCGCGTGTCGGCCTCGGCGAGCTCGGCGGCGTGCTCGATGATGAGGTCGGCAAGACGATGCAGCACCGCACCACGCTGTGAGAAGCCCATCCTCGGCCACGGCCCGTCGTCGAAGGCACGACGCGCCGCCTCGACCGCGGCGCGCGCGTCGTCGCCCGAGCCGAGCGCGACTTGGCACCACGGCGCCCGCGTCCAGGGATCGACGCTGTCGAACCGGGCATCGTCGACCGACCCGATCTCCTTGCCGTCGAT
>JAHELV010000002.1:51160-125615 GCA_024644015.1 Nitriliruptorales bacterium | reverse complement strand
TGCGAAGTGATCGACCGCGTCGGCGTGCGCCGGGACCGTCCACCCACCTCGACAGCTACGACGGCAGTGGGCTCAGAAGCACCGCGACCGCCCTCAGTCCTGGCCGTTGGCGAGCTGTCTTACGACTGCGATCACGCTCGCCGGCCGTGTCGCCGAGATCGCGAACGGGGCCGCCGGCGATCGCCAGGCGGCCCCGTGTGCAGGTCGCTCGTCAGTTGCGGGCCTCGCGGTGCACCGCGTCCCAGTAGCGGTGCAGCGGATGTACCGACACGTCCGGCTCGCCAGGTAGGCCCAGGTCACCCTTCGCGGCCGGCATCAGCCGCGTGTCCACAAACGACTGCAGATCATCGGGGTTGTCCCAGACGTCAACGACGTTGAGCGCGCCGTCGTCGAACCAGGCGACGTGGTACAGCCCGCCCTCGGGTGGGTCGACCTCCCACGCGACCTTGTCCCGTGCCTGGTCGTACTGCTCGGCCGTGAGGCCTTCCCAGCGCATCCTCATGATGATCATGGCTTGACTCCGTTCTCTGTGAGCTCAGCACGCGCGGTTGGCGCTACGGACGGCGGCCCAGGTAGCCGACGAGCCGGTCGACCGGTCGCGCGTGCTCGTCGATCGGGACTGGGTCGGCGAAGTACACGCCACGCATCTCGGGCCCGACGGCCTGGGTCGCGACGGCCAACACGGTCTCTGCCAGCGGGTCGGCAACCGCGGTGTTCTGGCCGGTGGCTTTGGCGACGTCCCAGCCGTGCACCAGCACGTCGAGCAGCGCGATCCCGACCAGGGCAGAGCCTGGCACCGGGCCGATCGGCAGCTGCGCCGTGCGGTCGAGCGCGCCGGGCTCGTGCAGCGCCGCCAGCAGCGCGTCGGCTGCGCCGCGGAACCGGTCGGCGTCGGGCGCCGTCGAATCGTCATCTGACGGCCCGCCGATCGCGGCCGCGAACATCCAGGTCCCACCGATCAGGTGGTCGAGAAGCGTGCGGACGTCCCACTCGGTGCACGGCGTCGGCGCGGCGAGCTGGTCGGCGGCGACGCCTGCGATGGTCTTGGCAGTCCAGTCGCTGGCGCTGTGGAGTTGGTCGAGCATCGGTTCCTCCGGGGTCAGATGTCGGTGACGGTGCCGTCCTGCGCGACGATGCGCTGGACCGGGAACACCTTGGGTAGCGCGTCGAGGCCGAGCCGTTGCATGACCGGGCCGATGATCTGGCCGAACTCGGCGAACGCCTGCTCGGACTCCCAGATGTCGACGACGGTGAAGCCGTCGCCGTTGCGGTAGCAGAAGTGGTGTAGGCGGGCCGGCTGCTCGACGATTGGCGCGCCGCCGATCTCGAAGACCTTCAGGTAGTCGTCGACGGGGTGGTCCGGATATTCGAAGACCGCTGCGATGGACATGCCAGACCTCCTGTGGCTCGGAGCTGGTGCTGGCACGGTCAGGGTGCGACATCGCGCGACTCACGTCATGGGTGGTGACCACCCACGTTCGGCAGCAACCGATGACGCCAGTGGGTGGAGGTCCGCTCGGGAGCGCAGGTCGAGCTTCATCAGCAGGCTCGCGACGTGCTTCTCGACCGTGCGCACCGAGAGGTGCAGGCGCGTGGCCAGGTCGGTGTTGGTCGGGCGATCGACGAACAGCTGCAGCACCTCGAACTCTCGGGCCGTGATGCCCCGGTGACGCAGCTCGTCGGGTACGCTCGCGTCCACCGCACGCTGGCGCGTCACTCGCGCCCCGGCGCGTCGCAGCAACGTCCGGGCCGCTGAAGCCATGAGCTGGTGTCCACCGGCAGCCGCCTCACGCTCGACCTCGCGCAGCCACGTGAGCGGTCTGCCCCAGCCGTCGACGAGCGCGGCCTCGCCCGCCTGGCGCAGCGCGATGAGCCCGAACACGGGATAGCGGCGCAGCGTGCGCAGGTTGTTCTCGAGCAACGTCGTCGCCAGTTCCGCGTCGCTGCGCCCGACGACCACCGCGCGCGCGGTGTCGATCCACAGCGCCGTCCACTGCGAGTGGCTGACTGTAGGCAGCCGGTCGATGTCCGCGAGCCTCTGCCTGCCGTCGACCGCCAGCAACAGCGTCGCGATCGACTGCGTCGGATCGGACATCAACGGCTGTCCGTGGGCGGCGGCCCGGGCGAGCGCGGCGTCGGCCGCGGTGCGATCCTCCCGCAGCAACGCGATCACCCCGCGGCCGAGCATGTTTGCGGCCGAGGCGACGTCGGGATCGTCGGGGGCCGTGGCCTCGGCGCGGGCGAACAGCTGCTCCGCCGCTCCGCGGTCGCCCTGATATCCGGCGGCGATGCCCTGCCAGCACCACGCGATCGGCAGCACGTCACGGACGCCGATGCGTTCCGCGAGCTCGGCCGCGCCACGTGCGACCGCGACCGCTTCGTCGTACTCCCCGCGCATCAGCAGGGTTGCCGCGAGGTTGATGTCGATGGAGGCAACTGACACCAGCGCTCCGGCCGCCAGCCCCTCCTGTCGTGCCAGGCGCAGTCGATCCGCTGTGACGTCCCGGAACATCTCAACCGTGCCCAGCTCGTGTAGAGCCCGCAGTCGTGACACGGTGAGGCCGTCGGCGTTGGCCAGGTCTAGCGCCACTGAGAAGGCTTGTTCAGCCTCCGCGAGATCGCGCATGCGGGCGCACCGGCCGACGACCAGCCACGCCTCGCACTCCGCCCGCCGATCGCCCAGCTCCCGAGCTGCTGCGACGGCGCGGTGGGCGAGGTGCTCCGCAGTACGTATGCGGTCGTTGTCAGGACTGACGAGCGCAACCAGCGCCTCGATCGCCCACAGCTCTGCCCAGTGCCTGTCGTCGGCGGACATCAAGGACTTCGCCGTCAGCACATCCGAGGCCGCGGTCGACGGGTCTCCCGCGGCCACGGCCGACCTGGCGAGCGCGAGCTCGACGTCGATCCGTTGCTCGACGGGGAGGAACGAGCGCATCAGCGCAACCTGGGCGCGCGCGCCAAGCAGATTACCGGCGGTCGTCAGCATGCGGACGTGCCGGACGGCCAGATCGGCGGCCAACGTCCGGTCGACCGCCAGCTCGCGCGCACGTGACAACCGGTCGCCCGCCGACGCCAACGCTCCCGACGCAGCCTCCCGCGCCGCGACCCGCGCAAGCAGCGTCGCAGCGTCGTCGGGCGAGCCGGCGGTCGCCAGCAGCTCGGCCTGCACCGGCTCCATGTCGGGCGGGAACGTCGCGACACCCTCAACCGCATGGCGCGCAACGACCGCTCTGGTGCTGCTCGGCGTGCCGGCCAGCACCGCATCGCGGGTCAGCGCGTGACGGAAAGCGCCACCGTCGGCGTCGAACAGCTGGGCGGCCACCGCGTGTCGGACCGCACTGTCGATCTCGTCGAGCGGACGGTCGGCGGCCGCGGCCAGCATCGCCGGCGTGAAGCGTCGACCGAGCACCGCGGCGGCTCGCACGACTGCCGCCGACTCCGGAGGGAGGCTGGTCAGGCGACGCTCGACGACCTGCGCGTAGGCCTCCGGGACCGCGACCTGCCACGGCGCGGACCACACCCAACCGGTGTCGGCTTGCGTCAGCTGCCCGTCGTCGACGGCTTCGGCCAACAGGTCCTCGATCAGCAGCGGGAGACCCTCGGCCGCCGCCAGGAGCGCCTCGAGCTCCGACGCCATGTCCAGCCCCGGCATGCAGGAGAGCGCGAGCTGTGCCGCGTGGTCCGGCCCCAGCGCGCGAAGCCGCACCGTTTCCACGGCAGCACGGCGCAGCACCTCGAGCGCGTCGGCGGCGCTGCCGGCGCGCGGACGCAGCGTGCACACGACCCCGATCGGCTCGGCGGCGACGGTGGCGAGGATGTGCGCGAGCACGCTCAACGCGTCGTCCGCCATGTCGTGGATGTCTTCGAGGACGACCAGCGCGCCATCGGTGGCGGCGGCAACCGCGCGCACGAACGCGTCGCCGATCAGCACCGGGGACGGCTCGATGGCGGGGAACGCGGCGTCGCCGAACGCTGGCAGCAGGTGCGCAAGCAGGGGACGAAGGTCGGCCAGGGCGGGCAGTGGGTTGCGGGTGTCGCGTGCGGCGATGCCTGCCAGCGCTCCGGCGTAGGGCGCCAGCCACGTCTGCTGGCCGATGTGCGTGGTGCGGCCGACGAGCCCCGAGAGGTCGGCGCCCTCGGCGAGGCGCAGCGCCTCGTCGGCCAGCCGGGTCTTGCCCACACCAGCCTCGCCCACCAACCCGACCGCCCCGCCATGTCCAGAACGGACGCCCTCGACGAGCTCGCGCAATCGGGCGAGCTCGCCATCTCGTCCGATGATGACCGGGCATCGCAGCCGCATTCGCCGCCAGCCTCCACTCCGTGGCGGGCCCCGCGCAGGGGCCCCGCGGTGAAGGAAGCTTCGGCCTACGGAGATCAGATTGCAACAAGCCATCCGATCCGTCTCGGATTCGAGACCGAGGGGTTCGTGCTGCGCCGGGGACGTGATCCGGTGGGCTACGCAGAGGGCACGCTTGGGTGGGCGGTGGACGAGCCGAGCTTCGTCTTCGACGATGGGACAGCCTGGGCGACGCGGCTGACCGCCGTCATGCACAAGACCGACGCTCGGTGGCGTCTGGTTCACATGCATGTGTCAGTCGGCGTCCCTGACGTACAGACGGCGGCGCTACAGGCCGAATGGGGTACCCAGCCAGCAGCGTGAGCTGATGGATCCTCGTTGTCGTCAGTCGGGCGCCGGCGTGCGGTGAACGGCCGGACGAGACGGCAGGCCTAGCCCGCTTCTCGCGAGGTCGCCCACAGGTCGACGCCGGCGTCGGTCACGGTCGTGTCGATCTGGGCCAGCTCGTCGTCGGAGAACGCGAGCCGGTCGAGCGCCGAGATGTTCTCCTCGAGCTGCGACACGTTGCGCGCACCGATCAACGCCGACGTCACGCGCTCGTCGCGCAAGGTCCATGCGACGGCCATCTGCGCCAGCGACTGACCGCGCGCCGCAGCGATCTCGTTGAGATGCCGGATCTGCCGCAGGTTCGCAGGGGTCAACCACTCACGCTTCAGCGAACCCGACTGGACGGCCCGGGAATCCTCCGGCACCCCGTCGAGATACTTCGCCGTGAGCATGCCCTGCGCGAGCGCCGAGAACGCGATGCAGCCGACACCCTCGTCGGCGAGCACGTCGAGCAGCTCGGTCTCGATCCAGCGGTTGAGGATCGAGTAGGACGGCTGGTGGATGAGCAGCGGGACCCCCATGTCGCGTAGCAGCGCCGCGGCCTGGCGGGTCGTAGCCGGCGAGTACGACGAGATGCCCACGTACAGCGCCTTGCCTTGCTGGACCGCGCTGGCAAGCGCGCCCATTGTCTCCTCCAGCGGCGTGTCCGGGTCGAAACGGTGGGAGTAGAAGACGTCGACGTAGTCCACCCCCATGCGCGCCAGACTCTGGTCCAGACTGGCGAGCAGGTACTTGCGGGAGCCCCCGATGCCGTAGGGGCCCGGCCACATGTCGTAGCCGGCCTTGGTCGAGATGAACAGCTCGTCGCGGTAGGCGGCGAGATCGGTCGCGAGGACGCGCCCGAACGCTTCCTCGGCGAAGCCGTACGGCGGGCCGTAGTTGTTCGCGAGGTCGAAGTGGTTGACCCCGAGATCGAACGCGCGCGTGAGCATCGAGCGGACCGTGGCGAACGGTGCGGCGTCGCCGAAGTTCTGCCACAGTCCCAGCGTGATCGCGGGGAGGCGCACGCCACTACGCCCGCACCGGCGGTAGACCAGGCGGTCATAGCGGTTGGGGTCCGCGCGGTACGTCATGTCGTGGTCCTGCGCACACCCGGCTCTGCGAGCGTCATCATCCGGCGGCGTCCAATGCGGCCTGACCGGCGGCCAGCCGGGCGATGGGCACGCGGTACGGTGAGCAGCTGACGTAGTCGAGCCCATGCTCGTGACACCAGGCGATGCTGGTGGGGTCGCCGCCGTGCTCGCCACAGACGCCGATCTCCAGACCGGCTCGCGCGTCCCGTCCGCGGCGGGTGGCCATGTCGATCAGGACGCCGACGCCATCGGTGTCGATCGTGGCGAACGGGTTGTGCGCCAGGATCCCACTCGCCAGGTACTCGACGAGGAACCCGGCTTCCGCGTCGTCCCGGCTGATCGCGAAGGTCGTCTGCGTGAGGTCGTTCGTGCCGAACGAGAAGAACTCGGCGTCCTTCGCGAGCTGACCGGCGATCAGCGCGGCGCGGGGGGTTTCGATCATCGTGCCGATCTGATAGTCGACCTCGGCAGTGCGTTCCTCCAGGACCCGACGCGCCTCCTTCTCGACCAGCGCACGGACGCGTCGCAACTCCTCCGCGTGCGACGTCAGCGGGACCATGATCTCGGGCCGCGGGTCGACGCCTTCGTCCACCGCATCGCAGGCGGCTTCGAACACCGCTCGTGCCTGCATCTGCGCGATCTCGGGATAGCGCATCGCAAGACGCACACCACGGAGCCCTAGCATCGGGTTGGCCTCGCGCAACGCGTCGACGCGGTCACGCAGCGTCTGGTCTTCGCTCAGCCTGGCGAGCAGCTCGTCGATGTCCTCCAGCGATGCCGCCACGCGTAGCCGGATCTTGGCGTCGGTGACCCGGTCGCTGAGCTCTTCGTGTTGCGGCAGGAACTCGTGCAGCGGCGGGTCCAGCAGCCGGATGACCACCGGTCTGCCCTTCATCGCCCGGAACAACCCCAGGAAGTCGTCACGCTGCAGCGGCAGGAGTTCATCGAGCGCCGCGCGGCGCTCCGCTGTCGCGTCACTCATGATCATGCGCCGCACGATCGGCAGCCGTTCGGTTTCGAAGAACATGTGCTCGGTCCGACACAGGCCGATGCCCTCGGCGCCGTAGCTGCGCGCACGCTCGGCGTCGGCGGGGTAGTCGGCATTGGCGCGGATGCGCAACCGGCGGAAGTCGTCGGCCCACCCCAGCAGCGTGCTGAGCCAGCGGTCGGTGATGTCGGGCACCACTGTGTCCAGTTGACCCTCGAAGATCTCACCAGTCGTGCCGTCGATACTCAGCCAGTCGCCCTCCTCGATGAGCGTCGCGCCGACGGACGCGCGCCTGCGAACCAGGTCGATGTCCAGCTCGCCAACCCCGACGACGGCTGGCTTGCCGAACTGCCGGGCGACCAGCGCCGCGTGGCTGGTACGACCGCCGCGGCTGGTGACGATGCCCTCGGCCGCGAGCATGCCGTGCACGTCATCGGGCTTGGTCTCGGGCCGGACCAGGATGACCGTCCGGCCTTCACCGGTCCAGCGCTCGGCGAGGTCGGGGTCGAACGCGACGACGCCGACAGCCGCACCCGGCGACACGTTGAGACCTCTGCCGAGCAGCCGCTGCTCGCTGACGGCGGCCCGCCGCGACGGCATCGACAGCTGCGGATGCAGGAAGAAGTCGACCTGCGCCGGTTCGACCCGGAGAACCGCATCCTCACGGGCGATCAGACCTTCGTGCACCATGTCCACGGCGATACGCACTGCCGCCTGCGCCGTGCGCTTGCCGTCACGTGTCTGCAGCAGCCACAGCTTGCCCTCCTCAACCGTGAACTCGATGTCCTGCATGTCGCGGTAGTGGCCTTCCAGCCGGCGTGCGACGCTGGTCAGTTCGGCGTGGATCTCGGGAAAGGCCTGCTCGAGGCTGTCCAGTGACGTCGTCGCACGGGTCCCGCTCACGACGTCCTCGCCCTGGGCGTTGACCAGGAAGTCACCTTCGAGTCCAGGGGCTCCAGTCGCGCCGCTCCTGCTCATGGCGACCCCCGTCACCGACCTGGCACCCAGGTTTCCAAAGACCATGGTCTGCACGTTGACGGCGGTCCCCAGGTCGTGAGAGATGCCCGCGGCCTTGCGGTAATCGACGGCGCGCTTGCCCCGCCACGACGTGAACACCGCCTCGATCGCCATGCGCAGCTGCTCAAACGGATCTTCGGGGAACCGCCCCGCGATGCCCTTGAACCGCTCGACGATCTCGTGGAGGACGACCGCCGGAAGCTGCGCGTCGGTGTCGAGCCCCTGCCTGGTGCGGGCGTCGGCGAGTACGTGCTCGAACAACTCGTCCCGCAGGCCCAGCACCACGGTGCCGAACATCTGCACCAAACGGCGGTAGGAGTCGTACACGAACCGCTCATCACCGGTCTCCCGGATCAGGCCCTCGGCGGTCTCGTCGTTCAACCCGATGTTGAGGACGGTGTCCATCATCCCGGGCATCGAGAACTTGGCGCCCGACCGGCACGACACGAGCAGCGGCCTTTCGCTGCCGCCAAAGACCCTGTCGGTCATCTGCTCGACCGACGCCAGCGCATCCCGAACCTGCGCAACCATCGTGTCCGGGAGTCCGTCGCCTTCCGCCAGGTACGCCAGGCACGCCTCGGTGGTCACGGTGAACCCGGGCGGCACGGGGATTCCCAACCGGGTCATGTCCGCCAGGTTCGCCCCCTTGCCGCCCAACAGTCTGCGGACGTCGTCCCACGTCCCGCCGGCGTGCTTCTCGGCGTCGGCGAGCTGATCGAACCGGTAGATCCACGTCTTGGTCACGCCAGGCTCCTCCGTCGTACGTGTGGGCGCGTCCGATCGGAAGCGTCGTCGGTGCGTGGTGGCCGGCCAGGGCCGTTTCGCACGTCATCGCGGGGCCGATGGACCCGGTTCGGTACTGATGCTAGTGCGGTCCGGCAACGATCGGTCGATCTGCGTCCGGCACGGTCGATGTAGTTATAGATGACTGTCACGTCGCCGACCGCAGTCAACCCCGAGCGGTTCACCGTCAACACACTTCGCAAGACCGTGCTGGCCGTCGGGGCCGACGAAGTCATCACCGGCCGGCTGTCCCGGCGATGAGCTCATCGCGCGATTCAACGTGCGGCTGGAGCGCCCACCACTGCCACGATCGGAGCTGGCGTACAGATCAAGCTGGAGCGGCTGTCGAGACTCCTGCAGCCATGTCGCAGCAGGCGACCGTAGTCGTCATCACGAGCGCCTGCGAGCACAGCCGGCGGTCACGTATCCCCCCGGAAGCCTGGCTGCGGTGCACAGATGTCGTCCGGCGCCTCCGCGGTGCGCGGTGCGCGGATCTCAGGCTCGTCGAAGCCGGCCCTGCGATGCGAGTTGTCGCAGAACGGCTGATTGCCCGAGTTGCCGCAGCGGCACAGCGTGACACGCGTCTCGCGCGCGATGAGGTTGCCCTCGGCGTCGACGATCTGGACATCGCCCCGCACGACCATCGGCCCGCCGCGCACCGGGCGCATCGCAGTGGACGGCGGTGCCGGCTCGGTCAGTGCCGCCGCCGTGAAACGCAGCGCGCCGGTCGGGCAGCGCATCACGGCGTCCGCGACGGCCTCGGGCGACGCGGCCTCCACGTCGATCCACGGTCGTCGGTCGACGTCGAACACCTCCGGCAGCGCACGCAGGCAGATCGCGGTGTGGATGCAGCGGGACGAATCCCAGTGCACCGTGATCTCGGGCCGTTCGTAGTCTTTCGTCGCCACCGTCGCCGCCCTTTCCATTCGGAAAGCGAGCATGCACCACGGGGTCGCGCGTGTCACGGCCGCGCCGCTCCTCCGTGGACGAGCTGATCCGCCGGCTCGTCGCCAGCCCGGCCTGTCGCCCGCTGGCTGGACCGGCGATACTCCAGTTCGTGCTCGACGTTGCAGTGTGCTGTCCGTGGAACGCCCGTCGGCGGCGTTCGGATGGAGACCGCCGGCGCCGGCAACGCTTCGCTACCGACGTGTCGCACGGCGTCGCGCTCGACGGACCATGACCGCCAACACTGTGCAGATCGAAATCCTGGGGTCTGTTCGGGTCCTCAAGGACGACCGACCCGTCGCAATCGGCGGCCCGAAGCCCCAGCTCCTGGTCGCACGTATCGCACTCAGCACGCCGCGACCGGTGTCGGTGGACGAGCTGATCGACGTCATGTGGAGGGAGCGGCCTCCCGCGACGGCCCGCAAGATGCTGCACAAGTACGTGTGGGAGCTGCGAAGCCGCGTCGGCGACGAGGTCGTGGTGACCGACGGTGACGGCTACGCCCTTGCCGCGGATCGCGTTCACGTCGACGCGTTCCGTTTCGAGCACCTTGTCGAGGCCGCAGCTGCGGCGCGGGAACGTGGGGATCCCCAGCACGCTTGGGACCAGCTTGCGGCCGCGCTGGCGCTGTGGAGGGGTGCCCCGCTGGCCGACCTCGATGCGGGCGCCGGCCTGTCCGGTGAGATCCGCCGCCTCGAGGCGATGCACGCCGTCGCGGTCGAGGAACAGGTGCACGTCGGCCTGCAACTCGGCAGGCACGACCTGCTGCTACCCCGGATCCAGGAGCTCGCGTCCCAGCATCCGTTCCGTGAGGGAATCTGGGCGGATCTGATGCTCGCCCTGTACCGCTGCGGGCGCCATGCGGAAGCGCTTGCGACGTTCAGCCGGCTCCGCAGCACCCTCGGCGAGGAGCTTGGCGTCGATCCGTCGCCCGAGCTCGTCGATCTGGAGCAACAGATCCTTCAGCACGACCCGGCGCTTCGGCTCAGGGCGCCGACGCTTGCCGGCAATCTGCCAGCGCGACTCACGAGCTTCGTCGGCAGGGCAAAGGAGTTGTCCGATCTCGGTCGCCTGCTGTCGGTATCACGGCTCGTCAACCTCGTCGGTCCGGCCGGTTCGGGCAAGACCCGGCTTGCGATCGAGGTGGCCGAGGATCTTGCCGCCGCGTACCCGGACGGTGTGTGGCTCGTCGAGCTGGCGCCGACCGCGTCGCCGGAGGAGGTCGTCGAAGCGATCACCTCGTCGCTCGGGGTCACGAGCCAGCCGGGGCAACGCACGCGGGCGGTGCTGGACAGCTACCTGGCCGGACGCGTCCTGCTCCTCGTGCTCGACAACTGTGAGCATGTCATCGACGGGGTCGCGCCGCTCGCTGTCGGGCTGCTGTCGGCCCACCCGGGACTCACCGTGCTCGCCACCAGCCGCGAGTCGTTGGGCGTCGTCGGGGAGACCATCCACGACGTCGCACCGCTCGCATTCCCGACCGATGACGACGCGCAGATCACAGCGTTCGATGCGGTGCAGCTGTTCGTCGAACGGGTGCAGGCGGTCGACCCGCAGTTCGAGCTCAACGGCAGCACGGACTCGGCGGTGGCCCAGATCTGCCGCCGTCTTGATGGCCTGCCGCTGGCGCTTGAGCTCGCGGCGGCCAAGGCGCGGAGCATCCCGCCCGAGCAGCTCAGCCGACATCTCGGGGAACGGTTCGACCTCTTGTCGTCCCCGACACGTACGGCCGCGCCACGGCACCAGACACTGCGGGCCGCGATCGACTGGAGCTACGACTCGCTCGCACCGGCGGGCAGAGCCCTGTTCCGCCGCCTCTCCGTGTTCCGCGGGGGATTCGATTTCGAGGCCGCCCAACAGGTGTGCGGGGCCGCCCCGCTGGCTCCGAACCACATCCTGACCGTGCTGTCCGACCTGGTCGACAAGTCCCTCGTGGGCATCGTCCATCGACCGGCGGTGGGGACCCGCTACCGCCTGTTGGAGACGCTTCGAGAGTACGGCCAGCGACGACTCGACCGCGCAGAAGCCGACCGCATGCGGCGTGCGCATGCCGAGTACTTCCGCACCGTCGCTGAACGGGCGGCACCACAACTGCGAGGCCCCAGGCAGGAGCCCTGGCTGCGGCGTCTGGAATCCGACGCGGACAACCTGCGCGAGGCGCTGCGCTGGTCATTCCCCCACCACCCCACGACAGCGGTCCGGCTGGCGGTCGCCCTCGCCGACTACTGGGACTCGCTGGGAGCCCGGGACGAAGGGCAGGAACAGCTCCGGCGAGCGGTCGAGCTGTCCGACGAGACGACGCCGCAGCTCGCGATCGCCGCGCGGGTGGCAGCCAGCGATGTCTTCGTGTCGACCAACCTGTCGCACTCCATTCGGTATGCGAGCGAGGCGCTGGCGCAGGCACGGCGCATCGGGGACGAAGCCGGACAGGCCAAGGCATTGCGGGCGCTGACCCTGGCCGAAGGCGTGCGGGAGGACCATGACCGCGCCGAGGCGCTGGGCACGCGGGCGCTGGCCATCTTCGAACGGATCGGAGATCCGTGGGAGATCGCGCTGTGCCTGGAACGCCTCGGCCAGCCGCTCTACGAGCGGCCGGAACGGTCGATCGGCTACCTCGAGCAGAGCCTCGACCGCTATCGCCAGGCGGGGGACAGACGCCGCCAGGCGGTGGTGCTCTACAAGCTGGCGGCCCGAAGCGCCCAGGCGGTGGGAAACCTCGACGACGCCCGAGCCTGGGTCGAGCGCAGTCTTGCCATCTTCGACGAGGTCGGCAGCCCGCAGGACGAGGCGCACGCCCACCTCGAGTACGGCAAGATCCTGCGGCGACAGGGACACAACGCCCAGGCCGAGGACGTGCTGCAGGACGCGTTCTCACGCCTGCGCAGACTGGGCGACCTGCGGTGCTCGGTACGGGCGCTGACGGCGCTGGGCATCACCAGGGTCGAGCGTGACGACCATGCCGGCGCCACGGAGGCGCTGCGGCGAAGCATCGAGCTCGGCCGCACGCTCGACGAGGCGCAGACCAGCCGCGTGGCTGTTGCCGGCATGGCCCGACTGCTCGCGTCATCGGGCCGGCTGCAGGAGGCCGCCACGCTGTATGGCTTCGTCGACAAGCTTGGACGCGAGTACGCGGTCCCGGTCAGGGCGGCTGCCCGCAGGAAGCGCCGCAGGTCCATTCACGAGCTGCGGGCAGCGATGGGTGACGCCGGCTTCGACCGGGCGTGGCGGCAGGGTCAGGCCATGGACCTCGACGCGGCCGTCGCGCTCGCGCTCGGCGCCCACGTCGCGTGAATGGTAGCGAGCGCGTCCGCCGCACGTGTGCACAGCCCTCCTCGTGGCAGGCCGAGCCCTTCGCCGACCACCTGCCGCGCTCATGGCGGTACCGCACATCTACCCGTCTTCTACCGGCGCTCGCCATGCTCCTCGCAGTCGCAGCGGTCAACCGGCCGCGCGGAACGAACGACCTGGGAGAAAGCAATGACGAGCATCACGCACTCGACGGCGTTGATCAGCACTGCCGACCTCGTGGACCGACTTGACGACCCCGCCATCGCGGTCGTCGAGGTCGACGAGGACACCGCGGCATTCACCGAGAACCACATCCGAGGTGCCGTCGCCCTCGACTGGGAACACGAACTGCACGCCCTGCCGCGACGCGACTTCGTCTCGGGCGACGAACTTGCGGCGCTCCTGGCATCCAAGGGCATCTCGTCGGACCAGACCATCGTGTTGTACGGCGGCAACAACAACTGGTTCGCCGCCTACGCCTACTGGCTGTGCCGCTACCGCGGCATCGACAACGTCGCCGTGCTCGACGGCGGCCGCACCAAGTGGGAGCTCGAGGACAGACCGGTCACCACCGAAACGAAGGCCGTGTCGCAGGGTGTCTTCGTCCGCGGCGCCGACCGGCCCGAGCTGCGGGCGTTTCGCGACGACGTCATCGCCCACACAGCGACCGACGGGATGCTCGTCGACGTGCGTTCCCCCGGCGAGTTCAGCGGCGACGTGATGGCACCACCGCACCTGCCGCAGGAGCAGCCCTATGTCGCCGGACACGTACCGGGGGCCGCCAACATCCCCTGGTCGCAGGCCGCCAACGACGACGGCACGTTCAAGGCGGTCGACGAACTGCGCGCGCTGTACGAGGGCCACGGCATCACGCCCGACGGGCAGGTCATCACGTACTGTCGCATCGGTGAGCGGTCCGCTCACAGCTGGTTCGTCCTCGCGGAGCTGCTGGGCTACCCGGATGTACGTAACTACGACGGATCGTGGACCGAGTACGGCAGCCTCGTGGCGGTTCCGGTCGAGGTGGGCGCCTGACACCCTTCTGCACGACTTCGCCCGGGGTCGATGTGCAGGCGTCGGCCCCGTGGCGTGTCCCCGGCTCGCCCATCACTCCCGTGGACCGTGCACGGCAGCGAGTAGCGCAGCGTACGAGCGCACCAACGCGGCGCGCACCAACGGGATCAACGGGCTCGACAGATCACAACCCGACCCGACCCAACGATCGGACAGGCCCATGGCCCCCGCGCGTTCGGCCGCAGCGATCCGGACCGCCGGGGAGTCGACCTGGTAGACGTAGCGGTACAGGTCTGCGAGCGCGTCGATGAGCGGGCCGCCATCGTCGCCCGGCTGCTCGCGCTGCAGGGTCCGGTGCAGGTGCCACCAACGGACCTCGAGTCGAGCTGCCGTGACCGGGTCGACCTGCTCACCGTTGGCGCGGCCGACAAGCGCGTAGAAGCGCGCCATGTGCCGCCGGGCGGCGTCCGGATCGTTGTCGGGGTACGGCGCCCACACCTGGTTGGCTCGCAGCACCCACCACGCGGCGGGCAGCGTCTGTGTTCGGGACAGGCCGAATGCGTGCCGCGTGACCGCCAGCACCGCATACAGGAACCGCAGCCATTGGCGCCGGTAGTAGGACGTCCACGCGGTGCACTCGAGCGTGCCGACGGTGCTCGGGTTGAATGTGCGCATCGGTGACGTCTCGGTGAGCCTGGCCGATCGCATCGTCGACCTCCTCCGGAGCATCGAGCGTGGTGGCATCATCGCAGGCTGTCGGCCGTGGTCGCGACGCCGATCACGATGCACGAGCACGACGGTCAGGTGAAGGAGGCCAGTTGATCGTTTCGCGCGTGCACGGCCGAGCGGCCTGTCATGGTGTCATGGTCCGCCGGACCGCGCGATGTCCACCGAACGGATGACGAGTCCATCCCCCGCGGCAAGTTAGGATGGTGAGCAACGATCGACAGGAGCGCGCCGTGGCTGCCGAAGACGCACACCTCCGAGCGTCGGACACCGAGCGGGATCAGGTCATCGAGGCCCTCGGCCAGCACACCGCCGACGGCCGGCTGACCATGGAGGAGTTCGAGGAGCGCGTGGGCGAAGCACTCGCCGCGACCTCCCGCGCCGATCTCGCGCCGGTGCTCCGCGACCTGCCCGCGCTGCAGCCACAGATCGCCGACACGCCGCATGCCCGGCTACGGCTGCCCATGCCCAGCGGACGTACCCTGCTCACGACGGTGGCCGTCGTCTTCGCCGCCGTCATGCTGATGAACGGCGTCTGGTGGATCGTGTTTCCGCTGATGGCGGTGTTCGGCCGCTGCGGTCAGCGCGGCGTCTGCGGGATTCCTCGGCAGCTCGGGGACCGCGAGCGCCCCACGCCGGCGGTGCCCGACGACGACCGCGAGCTCATCCGGGTCTGAGCACGACCGTCGGTTGACCGCCGACGGCGGTCCGCGGCTCGCACCCCTCGCGCCACGGGTCACGGGTCACGGGTCACGGTCGTTGAACCACGCCCGCACGTCGGCCGCATCGGCGACCGGCTCCGGATCGAGCGGCATGACCGGAGCGACCGGCTGGTTGGCCATCGCGCACCACCTGCTCGGTCGTTGGCTCAGGACGAGTATGCCCCTCACACCGAGCGCATCGGCAGCTCAGAACACGACTTTGGTGCCCAGTAGCCCGTCGCCGTCGGCGCGGCCGGACAGGATCCGGCAGAACTCGACCGCGTCCACGTGGATGTGCTCGCCGTCGTCGCCCTGCACGTAGTGGCCGCCGGCGGGTCCGGTCAGCTCCAGTTGCACCGGCTGACCGTGCCGTGCGGCCCAGTCGGCGACGACGTCCGCGACGATCCTGCCGTCGATGTCGACATCGATGTCGGGCCGGCGATCGACCGCCCGGCAGATGTCGATGCGGTGCAGCCACACGTCGCGGGTGAGGATGACGTCGAGCAGTTCGCCGAGGCCGATGTCAGCGGGCGTGCCCTCGGGGACCGACCCGCTGGGTGCCATCGGGATGCGCTTGCGGCGCAGCACGCCAGGCATGCGTCGGCGGCCACGGACCGCGCGCGGAGCCAGTGTCTGCAGCGCCGCGATGAGCTCGGTCGGCGTCAGATGCGCGTTGCGTCGCACCTGGTAGGCATTCATCGCGTCCATGTCGTTACCGTCGAACCTGTCCTTGTGCTGCTGGCCATGGGCGGCCTGTCGGATGAACTCGAGCGGCGAGGCGTGACCGCGGGCGGCGCCGACCAGGTGGGCAACCATGTCGTGCACCGTCCACGCTTCGCAGTCGGTCGGTCGTCGCCACGCGTCGGCGGGCAGGGTCTCGAGCAGCGCGATCAACTGCTCGTAGGCCGCCGCCGCGAGGCGGTCGGCTTCTGGACCGCGGCGGATCCGTGGCACGTTCGCGATGTCGACGTGGGTCGTGGTCATGACGCGGTCCTTGCCTTGATCTCCTGAAGGAACATCTGGGCGGCGCGGTCAGTGAGGTCGACCCAACGCCGGCCGTCTGGCTCGTTGGCGATCTGCTGTGCGGCCAGGCCGGAGACCAGCGCCGTCCACAGGTCGATGTCGCGGTCGTCGGACACCCCAACCCGCGCCAGCCAGTCACGCATGCGCGCGAAGCTGTCGATGCTGGCGGCGTACGCGTCGGGTGATGGTTCCCAGTCGGGGACGACACGGGTGAACATCAGCTGATACCGCGGGATGGAGTCCTGGCAGAATGCCAGCCACTGCCGGACACCGGACGCGAGCCACGCGTGGGGATCGTCGGCCGGGTCGCTGGAGGGGTCTGCCAGAACGGTCGACATGACGGCGCTGAGTTCGCGGTAGGCCTGCGCGAACATCGCGTCATAGATCGCCGCCTTGCTGTCGAAGTAGCCGTACAGCGAGGGGGCTCGCATGCCGACCTCCGCGGCCAGGTCGCGCAGCGTCAATGACACCAGGCCGTCCCGTTCGGCCAGCCGCCACGCTGCGGCGACGATGTCGTCGCGGGTCCGGCTGCGTCGCTGTGCGACCCGTCGCTGCATCACCATTGCCTAACAGTGTTCATAAGTCCGAACGACGTTAGGATAGCAAGTGTCGCGCAGCTCGTCAAGGTGCGGCCTCGCACCCTTGCCGCAGCACCGCACGGCGGCGCCGCCGAGCGACCGGACGCCTGCGGCCGGCCCGGTTCTCCGGTGTCACGGTTGTCGGTCAGCGAGCAGCGCGATCAGCGCGTCAGCGAGACGGGTGGCCCGCAACGCTGTCGGCCCCGCAGCCCACGTCAGGTAGTACCCGTGCCTGGTCCGGACCTCGGGACCCACAACGGTGAGCATGCCTGTCTCCACCAGTTCGTCGACAAGCACCCGCCATCCCAGCGCGACGCCGTTGCCGGCGAGTGCCTGCCGCAGCACCATCGGGTAGTTGTTGAAGACGACCCGTCGAGGCCCGGTCGGATCCGTCAGCCCGAACGTCCCAAGCCAGGTGGTCCACGACATCCACTGGCGATCACCCTGGTCGCCGTGCAGCAGCGGCGCACCGGCGACCGCAGCTGCGGCGCTCTCCTGGTCGAGTTCGAGCTCCACAGCCAGCGCAGGTGCGGCGACGGGGACAACAACCTCAGGGATGAGCAGGCGCGACTGCAGCCCCGGCCAGGCACCCGTGCCGAACCGAGCGGCCGCGTCGAACCCGTCGGTTGACAGATCGCTGTCCCGATCGGACAGCCACAGCCGCAGATCCCGATCGCCGATGGCGTTCTGTAGGTGCTCGAGGTTGGGGACCAGCACCTGTTCCGCGAGCCCGGGCGACGCCCCCAGAACGAACACCCCATTGGTCGCGTCAATCGCGCGCAGTCCCTGCTCGATGGCGTCGAAACCCGCGCCCACAGCAAGCTGTAACCGTGTACCCGCCGCCGTGAGCTCGCTGCGGTTCGAGCTGCGCGTGAACAGCATCGCACCGAGCGCGCGCTCCAGCGAGCGAATGTGGCGCGTCACCGCCGGCTGGGTCATCTCCAGGTCACGCGCCGCCGCGGAGAAGCTGCCGAGCCTGGCGGCCGCCTCGAAGACCGCGAGTCGCTGCAGGCGGCCAACGCGGTCGACAATGCGTCTCATCGCTCGTGAACCATCGGTCCTGCCATGCCTTGAGGTTAGAGCAACCCATACGAGATGACGAGTATCGCAATGCGGCACGCCGGCGCACAGTGCCAGCCATGCAGACACTCGAACGCGTTGACATGCGCGTGACCGGCGCGGACGCGCAGCGGTTGACGCCGCTGCTCGCGCCCCGTTCCGTCGCGCTGGTCGGCGCCTCACGCAGGCGGCACACCGTCGGCAACGACCTGCTGCGCAACCTGGCGCCCAGCGGGTACACCGGTGCGGTCCATCCGGTCAACCCGAGGTACGACTCGTTGGCCGGTTACCGGTGCGTCGACAGCGTGTCGCAGATTCCCGGCGCCGTCGACCTCGCGCTGCTCGCGGTGCCGAACCGTGTGCTCGAGACGGCGGTGCGCGACGCGCTCGAGGCCGGCGCGCGGGCGCTCGTGATCCTCGGGAGCGCCGAGGATGAAGGGCATGGCGGTGACGTGCTGCGCGGCCGGATCGCCGCCATGGCGCGTGAGGCGCAGGTGCCCGTGTGCGGCGCGAACTGCATGGGGTTCTTCAACCTGCCCCACGGTCTGCGCGCGTTCGCGTCGTACCATCCGGAGCCGCTCGGCGTAGGCGGCGTGACGTACATTGCGCAGTCGGGCTCGCTGCTGCAGGCGCTGTTGTTCAACGACGAGCGGCTGCGGTTCAACCTGGCGATCTCGACCGGGCAGGAGCTGGTCACCAGCACCGCCGACTACATGCAGTACGCGCTGGCGCAGGAGTCCACGACCGCGATCGCCCTGGTCGTCGAGACCATCCGCGACCCGGACCGGTTCGTCGCCGCACTCGAGACCGCGTGCGAACGCGAGATCCCCGTCATCGCGCTCAAGCTCGGTCGCACCGAGGCGGGCGCACGCTTCGCGCTGAGCCACACCGGGGCCATCGCCGGCGACGCGCAGGTCTACGAGGCACTGTTCCGGCGATACGGCGTGGCCAGCGTCCGCGATCTCAACGAGCTCGCCGCGACTGCGCTGCTGCTCAGCAGTCCCAGGCGTCCGGCGGCGGGTGGCCTGGCCGCCGTGCTGGACTCCGGCGGTGAACGGGAACTGATCGTCGACGTTGCGGCGGACGAGAACGTGCGGTTCGCCGACATCAGCGCCGCGACGTCCGCGGAGCTGCGCGACAACCTCGACCCGGGTCTGACACCGGTCAACCCGGTCGATGCATGGGGTACGGGCAACGACTACGAGGTGGTCTTCGAGAACTGCCTGAACGCCCTGCTGGCCGATGAGGACACCGGCATGGCCATGCTGGTCGCCGACCTGAGCGAGGAACTCGACCTGCATGACGGCTACCTCGAGGTGTGCCGCAGCGTGGCCCGGGCCACGGACAAACCCGTTGTCGTGATGAGCAACTACAGCGCCTGGGGGCACCGTCGTCACGCGCTGCGCCTCGCGCACTCGGGCATTCCCGTCCTGGACGGCACGATCGCGTCGCTGCGGGCGATCAGGCACGCGTTCGACTACCGGGACTTCCTTGCGCGCGGTCCGGTGCTGCGACCCGTCGACCCGCGCCACTCCGGACCCCACTCCGGACCCCGCGACGCATGGCGACACACCCTCGCCGGACGCCGTGCCCCGCTGACCGAAGACGAGGGGTATGCCCTGCTGCGCGACTACGGCATCGCCACACCTCTGCACGGCGTCGCGGAGTCGGCGGACGAGGCCGTCGAGATCGGCCGGGCCATCGGCTTCCCCGTCGTCGCCAAGACCGCCATGCCGGGGGTGCTCCACAAGTCCGACGTCGCCGGCGTGGCGCTCGGGCTGGCCGACGAGGACGCGCTCGCCGCGGCCTACGCCGACCTCGCCGACCGGCTGGGTCCGAGGGCGCTCATCTGTGAGCAGGTGGCGACACCGGTCGAGATGGCCTTCGGCCTCGTGCGCGACGATGGGTTCGGCTGCTTCCTGTTGGTCGCGTTCGGCGGGACGCTGATCGAGCTGCTCAAGGACACGCAGCTCGCGATGGTCCCGATCGACCACGACACCGCGGCGCGTCGCATCGACGATCTCACACTGAGACAGCTGCTCGACGGGTACCGCGGTGCGCCGGCCTGCGACCGGGAGGCCGTCGTCGACACGTACGTCAAGTTGAGCCGGCTCGCCGCCGACGTCGGCCCACTGATCGCCGAGATGGACATCAACCCGGTGTTCGTCGGACCCGACGGCGCGGTCGCCGCCGACTGCCTGATCGTCCCCGCAGGCGGGGTCGCGGACGGTCGGTCCTGATGCGCTTCGAGAACATCCGGTTCGCGACCAACGGGCCTGTTGCACAGATCACACTCGCCCGGCCGGCGAAGTTGAACGCGATCACGGCCGAGATGGTCGCCGAACTGCACCTCGCGATGGACCTGGCCGAGGCCGACCCAGATGTGCGCGTCATCGTGCTTCGGGGCGACGGGCGGGCGTTCTGCGCGGGCTTCGATCTCGACGAGGTCGACGACGGGGCGTCGGTCGACGAAGTCCGCACCGTGCTGGCGGCCGACCTCGACGTCATCATGCGGTTCTGGCGGTCGCCGAAGCCCACCCTGTCGGCCGTCCACGGGTACGCGCTGGGCGGCGGCTTCGAGCTGGCACTGGCCTGCGACGTGACCATCGCGGCGACCGACGCGGTGTTCGGCGAGCCCGAGCCAACGTTCGGGTCGGGCATCGTGGCCCTGCTGCTGCCCTGGCTCACCGGCCCGAAGGCGGCCAAGGAGCTGCTGCTGTTCGGCACGGACCGGATGGGCGCGGACCGCGCACTCGACCTCGGCCTGGTCAACGCCCTGGTCGAGCGCGCCGCGCTGGACGATGAGGTCGCGCGGATGGCCCGGCGTTGTGCGCTGCTGGACGCCACCGCAGTGCGGCTCACCAAGCGGGCCGTGAACCGCAGCTACGAGCTGATGGGCCTGGACGCCGCGCTCGACGAGGCACTCGAGATCGACGTCCAGATCGAAACGACCGACACCAAGGAGTCGCGTGCGTTCCTGTCGATCGTGCAGCGCGACGGCGTGGCGGCGGCGGTCGCCTGGCGCCAGGGCCGGCTGGCGACGGTGTCCGGTCAGTCCGGCGCGCCTGTCAGTCCAGGGGCTGCATGAAGGGGTGATCAGGCTGTGGTGCCCTCGCTCATGGTGCCCCCGGGCTGGGTGAAGTGGCTGCCACGGCTGGAGTAGGTCGCCGGCAGGTGCATGAACCTGGAGTAGGTCCGGATGGTCCAGGACACGGGTCCGCGGAAGAAGTAGGCCTCCGGCACGGCGACCTGGTCGATGTCTTTCTTGTACTTCTCCGCGGTGCCCTTGGACAGGTGGAACTTCAGCTCGTCGCTGCTGGCGAAGGTCTCGTGGATGATCAGGGCGTCCTCGCCCACAGCTTGGTAGGCCTCGAATCGCAGGAGGCCCTGTTCCATCGAATGCGCGTCGGTCCCCACTCGCTGCCACCAGTGCGTCAGCTCGTCGAGGTGGCTGGCCGCGCCGTCCTTGCACGTCCACTTCGCGGTGACCTGGATGGCGGTCGTCGGATCGGGGCGCCGGTAGTCATCCCGGACGTAGCCGAACAGCAGCTCTCCGAACACCGCGGGCACCTGCTTGGCCAGCAGCGCGTTTCGTGCAGCAGCAGGAACGCTGACGCCGCGGGCCAGGTGCAGCTGGGGTGTGGCAACGGTCAGGAGCGGGCCCATGTGCTGGGTGGCGGTCGTGGAGAAGTACTCGATCAACGCGTGGGGGTCGGCGAAGACGTGATGGACGAGCACGGCGTCCTCACCGACCGCATGGTTGATCTCGGTCGACAGGACGCCCGCATCGGCCCTGGCAGCCGCATGGATGTCCTCCCACTCCCGGAGCATCTCCTGTGAGGACGCTGACTTCCGGAACCGCCCGCCCGGTTTCGCCGGGACCCACTTGCCCGTGACGCTGATCTCCTCACCAATCCTCGATGGTTCGGCAAGGAACGACGGCAGCGGCTCGCTGAGCTGGCTCATGGGGTGCCTCCACGGGGACCGGTCCAGGTCGCACCCTACCGCCGACTTCGGCGGCCGCCCGGCGTGCGGTAGCGCGGCCGCGACAGGATCGCTTCGACTGCTCACGCCCTCTCGTTGCGAGGCCGTCGACGAACAGATCGATGAGCAGCGCGAACTGCTCGTCGGATCGCCACCGGTGGACTGCCCGGCGACCGCCAGGAGGTTGGGGAACCGGTGGGCGGGGGCGCAGGATCCGTTCCAGGGGCCGATGGTGGCCCTGCCCAGCCCGAGATCGGCCTCGATGCGAACCTCAACTGGTCGTTGACGGCGCCGCCGTGTCGACGCCGGCGACCATGGGCGTCGGCATCGGGCGCAGCAGCGAAAGCGCCGCCAGCGGGAACACCAGGACCGACACCAGCCCGGCCGCGACGAGCGCCGCACCGACCGCGGTGCTCAGGACACCCAGTTCCATGCCGATCTGGGCGGCGGCGACGATGAACGGCAGCGACGTCGCCTGCAACAGCGCCGCAACGCCGGTCAGTCGCGCACCGATCTGGCGGGTGTACAGCAGTGCCGGCAGTCCGCGCACGGCCAGAAGCGCGACGACGAACAGCGGGATCGTTGCCAGCGCAGAGCGGTCTGCGGTCAGCGCCGCGACGTCGAAGCGCACCCCGCTGGTGACGAAGAAGATCGGGATGAACATGCCGTAGCCGAGCGCGTCGAGCTTCGTGCGGAACGTCGGATGGGTCATGGTCGACCGGTCGACCAGACGCAGCACCGCGCCGGCGATGAAGGCGCCCAGGATCACCTCGAGTCCGACGAGCTGCGCGAACCAGATGAACACGGCGAGCAATACGACCGCACCGCGGACGCGAATCTGGGCGCTGCTGTCCTGCAGCGCGATGAGCTCCGCGGACAGGCGTGCGGAACGCGACGCCTCGGCGACGCCGAACCCGAGCACGAGGGCCAGGACGGCCAGGCCGCCGAGCAGGAGCAACTGGGCGCCGATGCCCGTGGCCTCGCGGGAGAAGAACAGCGACAGCAGGATCACCGCGCCGAAGTCCGCGATGGACGCCGCGGCGATCACGAGCTGACCGAACCGCGCTCCCGCCTGTCCGGCGTCCTTGAGCAGCGGCACGATGACGCCCAGCGACGTCGACGTGAGGATGATCGCCACCAGCAACGCGGACTGCACCACCCCGAACGCGGCCAGGCCCCCGCCGATCAGCAGCGCGATCGCGAACGACAGCGCGAATCCGAGGACGGCGGCGCGCAGGAGCGTGCCGCGCAGGTGGACGAAGTCGATCTCGAGGCCCGCCAGGAACAACAGGAACGCCAACCCGATGAGCCCCAGCACCTGCAACGGTTCGTCGATCTGGACCCAACCGAGAACGGACGGGCCGATCACGATGCCCGCGACGATCTCGAGTACCGCACCGGGAAGGCGGACACGTGGGAACAGCCCCGCAATCAACGGGACGGCGAACGCGACCGCCGTCACGATCGCGAAGCCGCTGAGCGATACCTCGGGCATGACGTCCTCACAGCGCGTGGGAGTGTGGTGAGCGTGCTGTCTCGCGCGTGCTCGGTTCGTTACGCATGACCCGCCGGCGTCGACATGCCACCGCTGTCGCGGCCGAAGGCGAATTGCTGTGTAACGCTCACCGCCGTCGCGAGACGGTATCCACGTGATCTCGCGCATCGACCTACCCACCCGCAGCGCGGGTCGAGTACGCTGCGCCGAGATCGAACAGGGGGCGCCCATGGCCGTGCCGGTCGAACGTTCGGCGTCGACCGCCGTCCCTGTGGACCTGTCCGACGACGCCGCCGTCATCGCGGCGCTGCGGGCCGGGCACGAGCCGACCTTCGCCGCGCTCATCGACCGATGGTCCTCCGCGATGTTGCGTGTCGCCCTGCTCCACGTCTCCAGCCGCGCCGTGGCCGAGGAGGTCGTGCAGGATGCCTGGATGGGGGTGGTGCGGGGCATCTCGCGTTTCGAGGGCCGGTCGTCCCTGCGGACATGGGTCTTTCGCATCGTCACCAACCTCAGCAAGACCCGAGGAGTGCGGGAAGCACGCAGCATCCCGCTGTCGGCGGTGCACGACGAACGCGACCACGCCGCGACCGTCGACGCGGACCGGTTCCTCGACGCCTCACACCGCTGGGGCCACGACTGGGCCAGACCCCCACGCGAGTGGGCGCCCGAGGACAGCCTGCTGTCGAAGGAGACGGGCGACGTCATCCGACGGGCGATCGACGAGCTCGGGCCGCGACAGCGAGCGGTGATCACGCTGCGCGACGAGCAGGGCTTCACCTCAAAGGAAGTGTGTGCGACGTTGGGACTGTCCGAGGCGAACCAGCGGGTGCTGCTGCACCGCGCGCGTGCGGCGGTCCGCGCGCGGCTCGAGGAGTACATGGACCGACGGTTGGTGACGCGATGATCGACCGCGGCGTGACCTGCAAGGAGCTCGTGGAGCTGGTCACTGACTACCTCGAAGGCGACCTGCCACCGTCGGAGCGCGTGCGGTTCGAGCTGCACATCAGCATCTGCGAGGACTGCACCACGTACCTGGACCAGATGCGAGCCACCATCGCCGCCGTTGGCAGGCTTCCCGCCGAGTCCATCCCGCCCACGTCGCGGGACGAGCTGCTGCGTGCCTTCCGCGACTGGCACGAACACTGACGGTCGGAGTCCGCTCGTGTTGGCGTACAAGTTCCTGCGCACAGGTGCGGTCGGTCCGTTCACCGGGTTCGCGTGGCCGCGCCCGACGGGTCCGACACCGGGCCCGTGGGTGCACGCCGGCGGCGCGCCGTCGCCGTGCCGCAACGGGATCCACGCGTGCCAACCCGCCGACCTGCCGTACTGGATCTGCGACGAGCTGTGGGCGCTCGAGCTCGGCGGAGCGCACGTCGACGAGCCGTACCACGTCGTCGCACCGTCCGGCCGCCTGGTCGAACGGATCGCGGCCTGGGACGCCAACGCCGCCGTGGCGTTCGCGCACGCGTGCATCTGGCGGATCCGTGACCACGCCGTCGTCGCCTTGACGGGCGTCGGCGATGTGGCGCGCGCGGCGCAGCTCGGGGCCTGTTCACGCATCGACGAGCTGCACGGCGTGACGAGCGCGACGTTGACAGCGCCGAGCGGCACCAAGCGGGCCGCGGCGACAACTCCGGACCAGACCGGCGTCACGGATGCCGCGGACGTCGTCGGCTATCTCGCCGACGCGATCATGTTCGGTGCGGCCGGACGGGCGAACCTCGTCGCGTTCACGGCCGCCCACGTCGCTCAACGCACCGCCGACGCCGCCGCGCTGGAGCGCGCACTGCAGGCCTCATGGTTCCACGAACACATCCTGCGCACGAACGTTGGCGTCGTCTGATGTAACGGTCGTCCACGCGTCGTGACTGTTGCCGCACGCAACGTGCGAACTCAACAGTCAGGACGATGCCATGCACAGGTTCCGCATACCCGGGCGGCCACTTGTCTCCGGCCGCTGGCGCTCGCTGATCGCCGCTCCCGCCGTCGTGCTGCTGCTCGGCAGCGCCGCGGTGACGCCCGTCGATCAACAAGCTGGCGGCGACCCGGACGCGCTGTTCGTCGAGACCCCACCCGTCGTCGCCGACTACTTCCCCGTCGGGTACGACCTGGAGCCGATCCTGCCCTCGGGGCGGATCAACGCCGACCAGGGCACCGTGACGCTGCCGTTGCGACGAGGAGCGATGCGCGATGGCCGCAGCGTGTGGTATGTGGTGACCGACGCCTCCGACCGTGCGACCGCGCGCAGGCTGGGCGTCAACTGGTCGCCCAAACTGGCCAACGCGCCTGACGCCGCGGTCCGCAGCGCCCGGCGTGGACATCACGGCACGCTGGTCTTCGACGCGGGCACGGTCGACTTCTCACCTGAGCGGGTCGTCACCGCCGGTGCGGCGCCTGACTTCTTCCCGCCGGCGCAGGCGCAACCGGGGTCGGAGGGCGACGCGGCCTACTCGCCGCTGGTACGGGTGGGCAACCAGCACGACGTCGTGCTCAACGCCACGATCGTGGCCTTCGACGTGTCGGCTGCGCAGATCGAGTTCCCCGACGGCGGCATCGACTACTCGCTGGTCATCGACCGGGCGGTGGCGATCTCACCGGCCAACAAGACGATCACGCTGACCATGAACGTCGGCACGTCCTCGGACCGGCCGATCCTGTTCATCAGCCTCGACTCGAACAGCGAGCTCGTCTCGGCGCTCGAGGCGACGACGTTCGTGCCGCGGCTCAAGAAGAGCCTGCCCGTCGGCCGCAACGACGCGAGCGACTCGGCGGTGTCGGCCAACTACATCATCGTCAACGGGCCCACCGGTGCCGACAACCCGCAGCGACAGGGGCTCAACAGCGCGCTCGGCGACGCGGGCGCGCAGGTGCTCGACATCTTCGACGGCGCGCCGGGCGTGCTGAACGGCGCCGCATACAGCCCCATGTGGGACCTGTACGTGGCCGTCTGGACCGACGACGCGATCGCCAACGGGTATCGGTCCCGGATCGGCAGCGAGCTGGAGGTCGTCCGCCTCGCCCGCGCCGGGTCGCTGACCGCGCTCGAAGGCGGCGACGTCGGGCCCAGCGGCCTGATCTCCAACTGCCCGCTGATCGCCCACTTCTGATCGCGGGCCACCCCCGTCCGCGTGGGTCGACGTCGGCCCGCCACGAGAAAGGAATGCCCATGACCCCGACGCTTCGGCGCGTCATCGCCAGGGTGACGGCCTCCATGCTCCTGATCGGCATGCTCGTCCCATCCGCCTTCGCCGCCGAGAAGACACCACCCGCCGGCGCGGTCTTCGTAGGCACGAACCACAACAACACGAACGCCACTGACCCGGCCGAGCCGGCGAACCAGGTGGCCATGTACACCCGCGGGCCCGACGGTCGCCTGCAACTGCGCGGCTACTTCGACACCGGCGGCCAGGGGTCGGGTCCCGGTCAGCGCTTCGCCGGCGACGGGCTGGGCTCCGGTGGCTCGGTGACCCTCAGCCACGACCGTCGGTTCCTGTTCGTCACGAACGCGGGCAGCAACGACGTGACGGTCTTCCGGGTGCACCGCGACCGCTTGGAGCGCACCGACATCGTGGTCACTGGTGACGGCTCGCCCGGTCAGCGGTTCCCCAACAGCGTCACGCAGCACGGCAAGCTGGTGTACGTCCTCAACTCCGCCGACGAGGGGTCGATCACCGGCTTCCGACTGTCGAACGACGGCAAGCTCACGCCGATCGCGGGCTCACGCCGGACGCTCGACGCCAACCAGCAGCGCTTCGCGCCGGACGCGCTGTACAACCCGACGCAGGTGTCGTTCACGCCCGACGGCCGGCAGCTGGTCGTGACGATCAAGGATGGTCCGTCGCCCGACCTCGTGGACGGCGTCGAGCCGACCGGCCCGGGCCGCGTGCTGGTCTGGTCGGTGCGGGACGGCCGGCCGTCGGCCGACTACACGCGAACCGACTTCGGCTTCCGCGGGCCGTTCGGGTTTTCGTTCGACCGTCACGGCAACATGCTCGTCGCGCTCTTCGTCGGCGGCACGCCCGAGGACCTCGGCGGCACGCCGATCCCGACCGGCGCCGCCGGCTCGTACCGGATCAACGACGACGGGACGCTGACAGCCATCACCGACGGCGAGTTCGACCACCAGTTCGACACGTGCTGGGTCGTCAACAACGGCAGGTACGCCTTCGGCGCGAACTACACCTCGGGCACGGTGTCCAGCTTCCGCGTCGGCAGCGACGGGCAGCTGACATTGCTCGAGCAGGTCGCCGGCACGACCGATGATCCCGGCAACCTGCAGGGCACCACGCCGCTCGACATGGCCGTCAGTGGCAACGGGCGGTTCCTGTACGTGGTCCTGCCCGGCGCGGGCAAGGTCGGCGCCTGGCAGATCGGCAGCGACGGCAGCCTCACCAAGCTCGGCGAGTTCCCGGGCCTACCGAAGACAATCGACGGCGATCAGGCGCCGATCGACTTCAGCCCCCTGGGCAGCCCGGCGGGAATCGCCGCGCTGTAGCAGCGCCGTGGGCGTCAGGTGGCCGGCTCCGAACCCGGGGTCGGCCACCCGCGGATCCCGCGGCGCGGATGTAACGCGTCGGGCGCCGCCGAGACAGCAGTGGACGACACGCCTCGGCCGACGACGCGCGGAGCGCAGCGAACAGGGAGCACCTGATGAGCACCACCGACATGGCCAGCGGCAACGGCGCGCAGGACTACAGCGACCTGCGGGCGATCTTCATCAACTGCACGCTGAAACGGTCACCGGAGCAGTCACACACGCAGGTCCTCGCGGACCGGTCGATCTCGCTGCTGCAGAAGCAGGGCGTGGAGGTCGAGTCGGTGCGTGCGGTTGATCAAGCGATCGCCACCGGCGTGTGGCCCGACATGACCGAACACGGCTGGGAGCGCGACGACTGGCCCGCCGTCTTCGAGAAGGTGATGGCCGCCGACATCCTGGTGCTCATCACGCCGATCTGGCTGGGCGAGAAGTCGTCGGTGTGCACCCAGGTCATCGAGCGGCTGTACGGCAACAGCCATCTACTCAACGACGCCGGCCAGTACGCCTACTACGGGCGGGTCGCCGGCTGCCTGGTCACCGGCAACGAGGACGGCGTCAAGCACTGCGCCATGAACATCCTGTACTCGCTGCAGCACCTGGGCTACACGATCCCGCCGCAGGCAGACGCGGGCTGGATCGGCGAGGCGGGTCCCGGCCCGTCGTACGCCGACCCGGGTTCCGGCGGACCCGAGAACGACTTCACGAACCGCAACACGACGTTCATGACGTGGAACCTGCTGCACATGGCGCGGATGCTCAAGGACGCCGGTGGGATCCCCGCGCACGGCAACCAGCGCTCCGAGTGGGACGCCGGCTGCCGTTTCGACTACCCCAACCCCGAGCACCGCTGAGCAGCGGACACACCTCACCGGAGGCACGCTGATGACCGACGTCGCCGCACCCGTCAAGCCAGACCCCTCGCTGGACCCACCGCAACACCCGGACGGCGCCTACACGTGGTGGCGGGCGCTGGGCCCCGACGACCTGGCCGACGGCCGCGTCACAACAGTGACGCTCGGGCACCGCACGCTCGCGATGACCCGCTTCAACGGTCGTTACGGCGCGCTCGACAACCGCTGTCCGCACCAGGGCGGCCCGCTGGGCGAGGGTTCCATCGAGAAGGGCTGGCTGCGCTGCCCCTGGCACGGCTACGACTACTCGCCATGCAACGGTGCCCCGCCGCCACCATTCTCCGACAAACCCGCCAGCTACCGCACCGAGGTACGGTCCGACGGTGTCTGGGTCGCCCTTCCCGACGAGCGACCGCGCGCCCGCACCATCGCCGACGTGGCGGTCGAGACCATGGTGGCGTGGGGCATCGACCATGTGTTCGGCATGGTCGGCCACTCCAACCTCGGCCTCGCCGACGCGTTCCGCTCGGCCGAGGCCAAAGGCGAGCTGCGCTTCATCGGCATCCGTCACGAGGGTGCCGCCGCGTTCGCCGCCGGTGCGTACGGAAAGCTGACTGGACGCCCCGCGGCGTGTTTCGGCATCGCCGGGCCCGGGTCGACCAACCTGCTGACCGGGCTGTACGACGCGAAGGCGGACCGCGCGCCCGTCCTGGCGCTGTCGGGCCAGGTGCCGTCGAAGGTGCTCGGCCGTGGCGCCTTCCAGGATGTCGACCTGAACGGAGCGTTCGCCGATGTCGCCCGCTACACGAAGACGGTGCAGGCCGACAGCGACCACGCCGAGTTGGTTGCGCTGGCATGCAAGACGGCGATCGTCGAGCGCGACGTCGCCCACCTGGTGTTCCCGGACGAGGTCCAGAACCTGCCGGCCGGCGACGACCAGGCAGCGAAGCCGCCCGACGGCCGCATCGGCGACCTGCGCGTCGCACCTCCGGCCGACGCGCTCGCGGCCGCGCGGTCGGCGATCGCAGCGGCGCGCAGACCGCTGATCATCGTCGGTGCCGGAGCGCGCGACGGCATCCGCGACGTGCTCGCGGTGGCCGAGCGACTCGGCGCTCCCGTGATGACGACCTTCAAGGCCAAGGGCATGATGTCGGATCGGCATCCCCTCGGGTGCGGCGTGCTCGGCCGCAGCGGCACACCGGTGGCGTCGTGGTTCATGAACGAAAGCGACCTCGTCATCGCCTTCGGCGCGTCGTTCTCCAACCACACCGGAGTCGCGGACTACAAGCCGATCGTCCAGGTCGATCGCGACCCGATGGCGCTCGGGCGATTCCACGCGGTCACCGTGCCCGTGCTCGGCGACGTTGGCGTGACCGCACGTGCGCTGATCGACGGCCTGCCCGACACGTCCGGCGGCGTCGACCTGCGCGGCGAGGTGGCAGAGCGCCGGGCGCTGTGGCAGCGCGAGAAGGAGCGGCGACGAGGCGACGACCGCGGCCACGGGGTCGGCTCGGCGGCCATCTTCGACGCGCTGACCCGGACCGTGCCCCACGATGCGGTGCTGTGCGTGGACGTCGGCAACAACGCGTACTCGTTCGGGCGCTACTTCGAGTCGTCGGGCGCGCAGGACGTGCTGATGTCGGGCTACCTCGGCTCCATCGGGTTCGGTCTCCCGGCGGCGATGGGCGCATGGGCGGCGGTCGGCGACAGCCGCAAGGTCATCGGGATCAGCGGCGACGGCGGGTTCGGGCAGTACGCCATGGAGCTGACGACGCTCGCCAAGTACGACATGCCGATCACCCACGTGCTGCTCGACAACGGCGAGCTGGGCAAGATCTCCAAGGAGCAGCGCGCGGGCGAGTGGGACGTGTGGCAGACGTCGCTGCGCAACCCCGACTTCGCGGCGTTCGCGGAGTTGTGCGGCGTCCGGGGCCTGCGCGCCGGCACGCTCGACGAGCTCGAACCGGCGCTGCGCGCGGCCCTGGCCCACCCCGGCCCGTCACTGGTCCACATCGTCAACGACCCGCAGTTGGTGTGATCATGGTCACCTCACTTCCCGTCACCGCCATCGCCGCCCGCGACCCACGCGCCGAAGCGCGTGCCGTCGCCGGGGCGCACTACGACCCCCGCGTCCTCGAGCCGTCGCCGCCCGCGATCACCGCTTCGCCGTGGTGGGCCGACGACCCTGTCGACGCGACCTCGTCCGATCCGGACACACAGGTCATCTCGCCGGTCCGGGGACGCGGCGATCTCACCTGGTCGAGGTTGGCCTCCTCGGACGCGATCGACCTGCCGGCGGGATGGCTGCGCGACCGCTGGCTCGGGCGGCACCGGCGGCTGTCGCGGCCACCCGACGGCTACGCGCGTACACGCAACGCGCTGCACCGCCTGGCGGTGTATGTCCTGTCGCCCGCCAGGCAGCGCGCCAGCGAGGGCAAGATGGCACTGCGCTACACACGGGGCGGCTTTGGCACCCCGTTCTTCGGAGCCGACGAGCAGGTTCGCGTCGACGGCACGAACGTGATCCGTCAACGGGGCCCGAATGCGTGGGCGTTGCCCATCTCGACGCTCACCGAGGCAGCGGCGTTCGCTCTGGACGGAGCTCCGGCCGTGGACTGGGCGGCGGGCCTCGACGTACCACCGGCCGGCGACATGGATGCTCACCTCGACGTCGAACCCGGTGCGGCGGCGTTCCTCGGCGACTGGTTCGGCTTCGCCTGGTCGGTGCTCGAGGAGGTGCGTGCCGACGCCGAGAGCGTGGAGGCGAGCAGGGTGCAGCTGTGGCCGGAGCACTTCGACGCGGCGTTCGAGTGCCTCGCCGGTGATCGGCGCGCCGGCTTCGGCATGTCGCCCGGCGATGCCGCCCACCCGCAGCCGTACGCCTACGTGACGCCTTGGCGCCCCGAAACGGTCCCTGAGTCCACGCTGTGGAACGCCGATGCGTTCGTCGGCGCCGAGTTGGCGTTGTCGGAGGTCGTGCAGGCCGACGATCAGCGCCGGACGGTGATCGAGTTCTTCCGCGCGTGTCGCCGGGCGCTGACCTGACTGTTGACCTCAGTGCTTGAGCCACGGTCCGAGCGCGCGGGTGACCCACGGCATGAGCAGCCACGTCAACACTGCGACGCCCAGCACGTTGGACAGAAACACGCTCGGGACCAGCGCCAGGTCGGGCAGGAGCGCCTGGCGAAGAAGGCTCAGGGTGAGGGCCGTCGGGAACAACGCCAGCAGGACCGCCGTCGCCTGCTTCCATTTCGGCGTGTGTGCATCGTCGGTCGCTCGGAACCAGCCTGCGAAACCGCCGACGACGTTCATCTTGCGGTCCCCCTCGATCAGTGGGGTGACCTGTTCCAGCCACGATCGACGTTCGTCGGATTCGAGCCAGCGATCCAGGTTGGCGCGAGCGTCGAACGCGAAGACGATGACGTGGTCGCCGGAGACGCCGTCGACCGGCGGGATGAGCTCGGACCGCAGAAACCCGGGGAACGCCGACAGCTTCGTGACCACACCGTCGTGAGCCGCCTCGAAGTCCCGCGCGCGCCCACGACGGATCTGTTGGGACATCACAACGGTCACCGGTGTGTCGGAGCGCGCCGGCTCGGCGACCAACTGCTCCTTGACCGTCCCCTGCAATGAAGGAGCGATCTCGTCGATCAGAGCGGCCCGCCGCTCAGACGAGCGCCACGCGGCCAACTCCTCGGCGGTCGCGAAGCGGTACACGGTGACCCACGCGTCCGGATGCGCCTGGTCGGGTCTTTGCAGCTCGGCGCCGAGGAACCCCGGAGCACGCGCCGCCTCCGCGATGATGCGCGTCGCCCACTGGACGAATGCGCCCTCCGCGCCGTCCCGCACGCGCCGGGCAACCACCACGCTGACGCTTCCGCTCACGTCGCGCCACTCCCTTGGTTGCCGGGTCTCAGCCGGCAACCGCTCGCGTTCACCGGGTTACGGTCCCCGTTGTGCGATCTGGCGTGTCGCAATGAACGCCAACGTCGATTCGGCGCCCTGGTTCTCGTTGCGGCCGTCGGCGGTGAGGCCGTCGCAGCCACCGCCGGATTCGAGATCGACGACTGGGACTCCGCGGTCATTGGCGCCAGTGAACCACGCGTCGCAGTGCGCGACGAGCGTCGCCCAGCGCTCGTCGCCGGTGGCGCGCGACGCGCGGGCGGCCGCCGCCGCCATCGCCCACGCCTCGATGGGCTGCTGATCGAACGCCGGGCGGGGCTCACCTGGCGCCCACCCGCCGACCGGCGTGAAGCTCATCATGGCACCACGGGTCTCGACATCGGCGAGCCAGCCCAGCAGCGCCAGGCCGTCGTTCAACGCGGTGGCGTGGTGTAGCGTCGTCCCAGCCGCGATCAGGGCCTCCGGCAGCCTCGCGTTGGCGTATGTCAGTCGCGGCTCCGGCCACGGCCAGCCGGGCTCGCCTGGGCGGCCGATCACGGTGACCGCGTCGTTCAGCACTTCCGCGGCGACCGACGCCTCGTGCGGCGATGCTGCGCCGCGGTGCAGCTCTGCGGCCCCGAGCGCCGCGAACGCCATCGCACGGCGATGGGCGCTGCGGTGGTTCGCGCCCGCGACGAACGCCGCTCGCGCGCGTTCGGCGAGCCGGTGTGTCGGTCGACGAGCCGCGACGTGACCCATCGCCCACATGGCCCGACCCCACCAGTCGCCTGTCCCAGCGGGGTCCAGCCACCGACGTTCGGCGTAGTCGAGGCGATTGTGGAAGCGACCGTCGGGCGCCTGCGCCGCGAGCACGAACTCGACGTAGCGATCGAAGATGCCGGCGACACCGGGCACCTCAGTCAGCGCACGCTCGACGACGACGACCGCCCGGGCGTTGTCGTCGACGCAGTATCCATGTTCGACCCGCGGAACAGCGTGGTCGGCGTGTTCGAGCAGGCCGACGTCGTCGGTGAGCCGGAGGAGATGCGCGAGACTTCCCGGCCGCCGGCCGCCGGGCCGCTCACCAGCCAAGGCGTGCATGCGGATGCTCACCGCGCGGCCACGATCGCAGGCGCACGGGTCGCACCGGCGAACGGCAGCGGGTGGTTGCGGCCGGTGACCTCGTCGGCCAGGGCTGCGTACCGCACGGCGACGGACTGCCATGACAGCTCGCTGCCGATGCCCCTCGCGGCGGCCCGCAGGCGGGAGGCGAGCCTGCGATCGGCGATCACCCGCCGCAACGCCTCCGCCAGGGCATCGACGTCTCCATGGGGCACGGCGATGCCGGCGCCCCGCGCACAGACCTCGGCCGCGTGCGGGAACGCGGTCGTCACCACGGGCGTTCCGCACGCCAGCGCATCGACCAGCACGCCGGAGGTCACCTGTTCGCGTGACTCGTAGGGCAGGACCACCACGCTGGCCCGCTGGATCAGCGCGCCGAGCGCGCGGCGATCGAGGTAGCGATCGTCGAACTCGACCATCGCGTCGACGTCCCGGTCGCACGCCCGCGCCATCAGCAGCTCGCGATACGCCTCGCCGGACTGCTCGCGCACCTTCGGATGCGTCTGACCGGCGACCACGTACCGCGGCAGAGGCCGCAGGTCGCGCAGTCCGCGCAGCGCGTCGATCGCGAGCTCGACGCCCTTGCCGGGGCCGAGCAGCCCCCAGGTCAGCAGCAGCGGCCGCTCGTCCCGCCGCACGCGCGCACCGGCCGGGGCCGACGACCCGTGTGGGATGACACGCACCTTCGCCGGGTCCACGACGTAGCGCCGGAGCAGTCGCGCCTTCGCGACTTCGGTCATGACGACTGCGGCGACGCTGCCATCGACCACCTGTTCCAGCACACGCCGCTGGCAGGGCGTCGGCTGGTCGAGCACGGTGTGGAGCACGGTGATCACGGGCCGCACGACGCGTTCGAGCAGGGCGACCGCCGAATCGCCGTCCGGCCCGGCGAAGATGCCGTACTCGTGCTGGAGGATGACCGTCTCGAACCGGTTGAGCGCGGCCGCGGCGGCCTGCAGATGGTGCGGCCCGCCTCCGGCGAGCGTGGCGACGACCTCTCCGCTGGGCTGCCGGGTGCCGTCGATGGCGACGACTCCGACGTGGCGTCCGGGGTCTTGGGTCACGAGTGCATCGACGAGCGCGGACGAGAACGACGCCAGGCCGCAGCGTGTCGGCGGATACGTGCTGAGCACGGCGATCGACGCGGACGTGGGGGGTCTGTGGAGATGCGGCAGCGAGGTGGCCATGTGGGGTGTCCTCGACTGGGAGAGAAGTGAGCGCCGCAACGCTTCCCTCCGCGCGTCGCGTACAATCCTTGATTCTGCGACCGACGAACGACGTGCGATGACCTCTGGTGGCGAACGCATCAGGTCAGACGCCATGAGCAGGGCCGGCCGATCTCGGGGGCCCGGTCCATGACCGGGGTTCGCGCGCACCGGCTGTCCACCGTCTTGCGTCCGGATCCCCGTCGGGTGCTCGCCCGCCCTTTCGTTCCCGGGGAGTGGGGTGGCATCTCGACGACCTCACGGGTCACGGCCGTCATCGATCGCGTGCTCGCCATACCCGACGCCGAAGTCGGTACTGTCCTCGGTCAGGTCAAAGACACCTTCGCCGGACGGCACCACGACCTCGATGCGCTGCTCAGACGCCATGCAGCGATGGTCCAAAGCTCACACGACGGCCTGGTGGACCTCTCCGACGAGCGCGTGCGCCTGCTCGGCGCCTACTTCACGCAGGAGTACGCGATCGAAGCCGCCGCGCTCACGAACCCGTCGATGGTCGCCGCGCCCGACCCGGCGACGACGTCGGACGGCGACCTGCCGTTCATCATGTCTGCGCGCGCCATCGGTGAGGGGCACCTGTCGTCGATCGTGTTCCGCAGCGGCGTGCTCGACGCCGCCGGCGGCGCGCAGGTCGATCCGCTCAGCGGCTACGTCGTCGGAGCGCAGCGCAGCGCGCCGGCGTACGACGCCGCGATGTTCAGCCGGCAGCTGGTCACCGCCGGAGCAGACGCCGACATCGTCGCCGCGCTGCTGCGCCACCTCCCCCCTCGCTTCTCGATGGAGGAGCTCGAGAGCTGGCTGCACGCGTTCACCGCCGACCAGTCGGTCGACAAGGCGACGCACGACATGCTACGGCTGTCGCACTGGCTGGCGTCCACCAACTACATCGCGTCGTTCCCGGACGACTCCCAGGTCGGCGACCGCGTGCTGTTCCCGGCGGGCCCGAGCGAGAGCCGGGGCATGGAGGACGCGCGGTTCGTCCGCTTCGTCGACGACGACGGCGTGCGCTACTACGCGACCTACACGGCGTATGACGGCTTCACCGTGCGCCCGCAGCTGATCGAGACTCCCGACTTTCGCTCGTTTCGCATCCTGACCCTGCACGGCGTCGAAGATCAGACGAAGGGGATGGCGTTGTTCCCGCGTCGCATCGACGGTCGCTACGCGGCCCTGACGCGCCCCGACCGCGAGAGCATCGCCTTCGCAACGTCGGACCATCCGCGCGACTGGGAAGCCGAGCCCGCGGTCGTCTGGCGTCCGGGCACCGTCACGTGGGACCTGATCCAACTCGGCAACAACGGGTCGCCGATCGAGACCGACGCCGGTTGGCTGGTGCTCACCCACGGTGTCGGGCCGATGCGCCGCTACGCCATCGGCGCGCTGCTGCTCGATCTGCACGATCCTGTCCGCCCGCTGGGATACCTCCCCCACGCCCTGCTCGAGCCGGCGGGCGACGAACGGGACGGCTATGTGCCCAATGTCGTCTACTCGTGCGGCGGTCTGGTCCACGCCGACAACCTGGTGGTGCCCTATGGCTTTTCCGACACCGGCTCGGCCATAGCGACGTTCCCGCTGGCCGAGTTGCTCGACCGCCTCGTCAGGAGCGGGCGCGCACGGCTCAACGGCGGCAGCACCCGGCCCGGCTAACGATCGTCGAGCGGCGCGATCTCGCCGGTGACGATGCGGTGATACACGTCGATGTAGCGGTCGACCATGACCTGAACGTCGAAGCGCTCGGCTGCGACCCGGCGGATCTTGGCACGGTCGAGGTCGGCCACGGCCGCGACCGCGGCGACCGCCTCGTCGATCCCGTCGACCAGGAATCCGGTCGAGCAGTCGTCGACGAGCTCGGGCATCGACCCGCGACGGTACGCGATCACCGGTGTGCCGCACGCCATCGCCTCGGCGACCGACAGGCCGAACGGCTCCTCGAAGTCGATGAGGTGCAGCAGGGCCCGGGCGCCGGCGAGCGTCTCGCCACGGTGTTCTGCGTCGACCGCGCCGAGCCACACCACGGACGTGCCGTCGACGTGCGGTTCGACGTGTCGCGCGAAGTAGTCGGGATCCTGGACGATGCCCGCGATGTGCAGCGGCAGCCCGGCGGCGCGAGCGACCTCGATCGCCTGTGCCGTGCCCTTTTCGGGATGGATGCGGCCGAAGAACAGCAGGTGATCGCCCGGCGTGGTCCGGGCACGCCCGCGCGCGACGTCGATGCCGTGCGGGATGGTCCCGGCGTAGTGCAGACGGGGATGTCGATCGGCCGTGCTTATGGCCACGTACCAGGTGCGGTCGTCGTAGCGCTCGTAGACCGGAACGATGGCCTCGGACGAGAACCCATGGATCGTGGTGAGCATCGGCGTCTCGACCAGCCCGGCGTAGGTCAGCGGGAGGAAGTCGAAGCTGTTGTGGAGCACGTCGAACTGGCCGGCGCGTTCCATCGCGCTCGCGATGTGCAGGCACTCCTCGACCTTGGGGTCCAACGACCCACCTTCGGACCATCCATGCGGTGCCGTGCCGACCAGTTCCGCAGCCGTCCGGGAGTCGGCGGTCGCGAACAGCGTGACATCGAGGCCGGCCTTGACCAGGCCGTCGCTCAGCAACCCGACGAACCGCTCCCACGGACCGTACCCGCGCGGCGGGACACGCCAGGCAATGGGCGCAAGGATCCCGACGCGCAACGGTCGCTCCATGGTGTTTCGTCCTGCCCTCGTTCGAAGACCGCCGATGTACCCCCGGGCCGACCTGTCATGCGGAACGCAACGCACGCCTTGCTGCGGTCGGGTGCGATCGCCCGCCAAGGAATGGTGCGCCGTCGTCAGCCGTACGTTCGACGACGCTATGTTGTGCCGATCCACACGTCGACATGGAGGTCTCTACGAGCCTCGACGCTGGCATCACCCTGACGGTGCTGCTCGGCCTGTTGATCTTGCTCGTGCTGGGTAAGGTCTCGCCCTCTGGTGGGATCATGGGCGCCGCGATCGTCCTGCTGCTCACCCAGGTGATCACGCCCGAGGAGGCGTTCGCGGGGTTCTCGAATGCTGCGGTCGCCACGATTGCTGCGCTCTACATCGTCGCGTACGTCGTCCAACGCACGGGCCTTCTGGACACGGCTGTCGCTCGGATGTTGTCCACCGATGAGCGCAAACCCGGAACGCTGCTGCGGCTGCTCGCACCGGTTGCGGCCGCGTCAGCGTTCTTGAACAACACCCCGATCGTCGCAGCGACGGCCCCGGCCGTGTTCACCCGGGCGTCGCGCCGGGGTCTGCCACCCTCGCGGTACCTCATGCCGCTGTCGTACGCCACGATCCTCGGCGGAGTCGTCACCACGATCGGCACGTCGACGAACCTGGTCGTCTCCGGGCTGCTCGAGCAACGCGGGCTTCCGCCGTTCGGGCTGTTCACGATGACCCCGATCGGACTCCCACTCGCCGTCACCGGCATCATGTTGCTGATTGCCACCGCGCCGCGGTTGTTGCCCGACCGTGCACCACCGGGGTCGGGCCTCGTCCAGCTCCCACGCCAGTACTCGGCGAGTTTCGTCGTCCGCGCCGGCGGCGAGCTCGACGGGGCCCGAGTGGCGGACGCGGGCCTGCGCCGACTGCCTGCTGGCTTCCTCGCCGCCGTCGAGCGCGGCCACAGCGTGCAGGTCGCGACCGGCCGAGATGTGCTGCGCGGCGAGGACGTCGTGACGTTCGTCGGCGAAGGTACGCAGCTGGCGGCCCTGCTCGACCACCCAGGGCTCGACGCGATCGAGCGACGACACCTACCCGACTTCGCGCCAGGAGCCGGCCAGCTCGTGGAGGCGGTCGTCGGGGCCGAGTCACCCTTGGTGGGGCGTACTCTGGCAGACGTCGGATTTCGCGGCCGCTACGCTGCAGCGGTCCTCGCGATCCACCGCGACGGCCGTCCGGTCGAGGGCAAGCTGGGCACGGTGCCGCTGCGCCCAGGTGACGCGCTGCTCGTCCTCAGCGACACCGAGTTCGCCGGGCGCTGGGCCGAGCGCGACGACTTCGCCGTGCTCGCACCGCTCGGCGCCGCAGCTGCGCCGACCGATACGCGTCGCAGCCGCATCGCCGCCGTCGTCGTCGGCGTGATGGTCGCCGCCGCTGCCGCCGGTGTCGTACCCATCCTCGAGGCGTCACTGACCGCGGTGCTGTTGCTGGTGTTGACCCGGACCGTCTCGGTCACGGAGGCCCGCGACGCCGTCGATCTCGACGTCCTGCTCGTCGTGGCCGGATCGTTCGCACTGGGTGCCGCCATGGACCGGTCTGGGCTGGCCGAGCAGGTGGCCGACCTCACGTCCGCGGCTGCACTGCTGGGCGGCCGTTCCGGCGGTGTGATCGCAGTCGTGATCGCCACCATGCTGCTCACCGAGCCACTCAGCAACGCCGCCGCGGCGGCGCTGATGCTGCCGGTCGCGCTGAACATCGCGGCCCAACTCGATGGCGACCCGATCGTGTTCGCAGCGGGCGTGGCGATCGCATCGTCCGCGTCGTTCCTGACGCCGATCGGCTACCAGACCAACACGATGGTCTACGGACTCGGCGGCTACCGCTTCTGGGACTACGCCCGACTCGGCATCCCATTGACGGTGCTGTCGCTCGCCGTCGTTTCCAGCGGAGTCCTGCTGTTGGCCTGGTGATGCGCTGGCGTGTCTGCACGGGAGCCGACCGGCCGCCGGGGGTCCGCCCCGGCGGCCGGTCGCCGTCACGTCGTGGTCGAGATGATCTCGACGAGTTCGCCGGTGACCGCGTCGTCGCCGGTGGCGGCCACGTCGGCCTGGCTGATCATGCCGACCAGCGTGCCGTTGTCCGTCACCGGCACGCGTCGCACTCGCTCGGATGCCATCGTACGTACGACGTCGCGGACCGGGTCGTCAGCGGCGACGGACTGCACCGACGTCGACGCGACTTCACGGACCGTGGTGTTCGACAGGTCAGCACCTTCGGCGACGGCGCGCGCGACGATGTCGCGGTCCGTCACGATGCCCTCCAGGCGACCGTTGCTGGTGACGGGCAGCGCCCCGACGTTGCGGTCGATCATGCGCTGCGCCGCCACGCGGAGCGAATCGTGTGGGGCGACCACCGTGACGTCTCCAGTCATGATGTCGCGCGCGGTCGCGTGGCCGCCGGTGAGGGTGCGCCGGCCCCGACGCCGCGCCAGTCGCCGGAGCGCGAACGCGCTGACGACACCACCCGCGACCGCCTTCCACGGCAGGTTTGTCAGCGCCGACGGCGCCGCACGCCCGGCCAGTGGGACGCCTGCACGCATCCGGTCACGCAGAATCGACATCGGCCGCTGCTGCTCACCTGCCTTCGCGTTGAGCACCAGCAGCACGCCCGTCGACGCGGGGACGACCCACTGCAGTGCATTGAGTTGACGCTGAGCCCCCGCCGCCCGATCGGGCGTCGACGGCAGCGGTGTGACGGCGTCGTCCACCGGGACCTCGTCGGTGCGGTCGACAACGCCGGTCTGCGCGTCGCCGGCGTCCATCAGCTGCTGGCCCAGCCAGCGGCTGTATGCGGTCGCGCCGAGCGCCGTCAACGTCAACGCCGCCTTGGCGACACCGACCCGACGAGCCTGCGGCTGCACGAGCAGCCGATCTTTGTTGCCACGGACGATCTGCGCGCCACCGAGCAGGTGGGCGACGATAGCTGCCGCGTTGACCGGAGTCCATCGCGCCCAGCCGGCGTTGGCGACCGCGGCGCGTTCGCGCGGATCGGCGACCTCGTCGCTGGCCCCGTTGAGTCCGATGGCGCCCATCAGCGATCCGCCGAACCAACCGGCCAGGCCGGCGTCGTGCAGGCTCCGGGCGACGGTGTTGTGTACTGCCATGTGTACCCCCTGTGTGGGTATCGGTTTGCGGCCCGCTGCGGCGCGTGGCTCACAGCGGCTTGCGGCCCTTGCGACGCTCCGGGGTCAGGGAAGCGGAGACCCAACCGTCCCCACCGACGACAGTCTCAATCCCAGCGGTCCGCTATCATCACCGCCGTGGACGAGGTGGTTGATCCGGACGGGCTCGCACCGGACCAGATCGATGCCGCCGTCGTACGTCTGCTCGACGCACTCGACGCGATCGACAGCGACGGCTGGTATTCGAGGCTCGAGATCGTACGACCCTGGTCCGAGCACAACCCGTGCATCACGGGCGAGTTCGCCCGGCCGGCCGCCATCCACCGCTATCTGCAGCGCGAGCTCACCGCACTGCTGAACCGGGGTGCGGTCGTGACCGCGCGGCCGTCGCGCCCCGCACTCGCCTTCGACGACCCGGACCTGTTCGGTGCGCTCGACGAGGATCGCTTCGACCTGCGAGCGAAGAAACTGTTCCTGTTCGGTCCCGAGCGCATGGCGTTGTCGATCGACCGGTTGTCGCACTACTGCGGCACGCCGGCGGAGAAGTTTCAGCGGCATGTGCTGCTGACCAACTACTCCATGCACGTCGACGCGTTTCGGGAGCGCTTTGCGGACGCCGAGGGACCAACCCGCGATGGCGTGCAGATGCCGGCCTGGCATCTTCGCACCGGCGACGGCGACGGGGTGAGCCTGATCAACATCGGTGTCGGCCCGTCGAACGCGAAGACCATCAGCGACCACGTCGCGGTGCTGCGGCCCGACACGATGCTGATGATCGGTCACTGCGGTGGGCTGCGCAACCATCAGGAGATCGGCGACTACGTGCTGGCCACGTCGTATCTGCGCGCTGACCGCGTCCTCGACGACGTCCTGCCCACCAATATTCCAGTGATCCCCAACCACTGGCTCAACACGTTCCTGCTCGACGCCCTCGAGGCCCGGAATGCGCCCCACCGGCTCGGCGTCGTGCACACCACCGACAACCGCAACTGGGAGTTCAACCAGGGCACGACGATGGCGGCGATCCGTTCGGCGCGGTGCGTCGGGATCGACATGGAGTCGGCCACGATCGCGGCGAACGGGTTTCGCTACCGCATTCCGAACGCGACGCTGTTGTGTGTCTCGGACAAGCCGCTGCACGCGTCGCCCAAGCTGTCGACGGCCGCGTCGGCGTTCTACGAGGCCAGCAAGCGCAAGCATCTCGACATCGCGCTCGCCTGTCTCGACCGGGTGCGCCGCGAATACCCGCACGGTCTGCCGACCCACGACATCCGCTCCGCCGACGAGCCGCTGTTCGGGACGACGTGAACGCCACCACCCGTCGGGCGCCGCAAGCCTGGGGGCCGCGTCGCCCGACGAAACCCCTCGGCGGCTGCGTGGGGGTCGCAGTCAGTCGATTCTGGCGAACGGTTCGCCCTGACGCACCCCGACACCTTCAGCAACGGCCTGGTGCACGACCCCGGCCACGGGCGCCTCGACGTCCTGGGAGATCTTGTCGACCTGCACCTCGGCGATCACCTGGCCCGCGGCCACCGTCTCGCCGTTGTTGACGAACCAGGTGCCGACGACGCCTTCGGCATCTGGCTCGTCGGTGGAGATCACGGGGAACAGGACCTCGGCCGTCACGACATCAGGTCCTTGACGCCGGCAGCGATCTTGTCCCGGGTCGGCAGGATGCCCTGTTCCAGCACACGTGCGTACGGAATCGGCACGTCGGGGACGGCGAGACGTCGAAACGGCTTCGTCAGCATGGTCGGGTCGTGTTCTGCGATGACCGCCGCGATCTCGCCGGTGACTCCGAAGCTCTTGTAGTCCTCGTCGACCACCAGCACGCGGCCCGTCTTGGCGACCGATTCGAGGATGGTTCCGGTGTCGAGCGGCACGAGGCTTCGCAGGTCGACGACCTCGACGCTGACCCCTTCGTCCGAGAGCTGTTCGGCGACATCGAGGCTGTGCTGCACCGAGAGCGACAGGGTCACGATGGTGACGTCGGTGCCTTCGCGGGCGACCGCGGCCTCGCCGATCGGAACGGTGTAGGACTCCTCCGGCACGTGGCCGATCGAGCGCGGGTTCTTCTCCATCCACACCAGGCCCTGCGCACCCTTGTGGAACAGGTACAGGACCGGGTTGTCGTCACGGATGGCTGAGATCATCAGCCCCTTGGCGTCGTATGGGTTCGACGGAACGACCACCTTGATGCCGGGCAGGTGCGCGAACGTACCCCACAGGCACTGGCTGTGTTGCGCAGCGTCGGAGTAGCCGCCTCCGGTCGCGGACATGAGCACCATCGGCACGTTGACGTTGCCGCCGGACTCGTAGTGGATCTTGGCCATGTGGTTCGTGATCTGGTCCATGCACACGCCGTAGAAGTCGATGAACATCAACTCCACGATCGGTCGCAGTCCTTCGACGGCGGCGCCGATGCCGGCGCCAATGAACCCTGTCTCGGAGATCGGCGTGTCGATGACCCGGTCGGCACCGAACTCATCGAACAGGTCGGTCGTGGATCCGAAGATCCCGCCGTACGGGCCGACGTCTTCGCCCATGACGAAGACGTCCGGGTCGCGGCGCATCTCGAGCGCGATGCCCTCGGCCATTGCCTTGGCGGTGGTGATTCTGCGCGTCTGGGTCTCAGTGGTCGTCATGACTGTCATCCCTTGTCGTGCTCAGGCGAAGACGTGCAGCAGGGCATCGTCGGCGGTCGGTGAGGGACTGGACGTTGCAAACGTGATCGCAGCGTCGACTTCGGCTGCCGCCTCTGAGGCGATCGATTCGATCTGCCCCTCCGACAACTCCCCGAGTTCGGTGAGTGCGGCGGCGTAGAGCGGGATCGGGTCGCGTTCGTCCACGGTCTCGAGGTCGGCTCCCCGATACGCCTGCGCGTCACCTTCGAAGTGCCCCCACAAGCGCAGTGTGTGGACCTCGATCAGGCTCGGACCCTCGCCCGCACGGGCCCGATCGATCGCCGCACCGGCGGCCTCGAAGACGGCCTCGACGTCGTTGTTCTCGATCCGTACGCCGGGCATGCCGTATCCGACGGCGCGGTCGGCGTTCGACGCGTTGGCGGTGGAGAACGACCGGTGCACCGAGATCGCCCAGTCGTTGTCCTCGATGACGAAGATCACCGGCAGCTTCCACAGCGCAGCCAGGTTCAGCGACTCGTGGAAGGCACCCTGGTTGGCCGCGCCGTCGCCGGCGACCGCGACGGCGACATGGTCGGTGCCCTTCCGTTTGAACGCCATCGCCTGACCGCACGCGACCGGGTAGCCCTGACCGATGATCCCCGAGCAGGAGAAGTGGTTCTCGGGGTCGAACAGATGCATGTGGCCGCCCTTGCCGCGGCACAGCCCGGTGTCGCGTCCGTAGATCTCGGCGGTCATCGCGTTCATGTCGACGCCGTGGGCCAACGCGAAGTGGTGGGGGCGGTGGGGGGCGGTGATGGCGTCGCCCTTCTTCAGGTTCGCGCACACGCCGACGGCGACCGGTTCCTGACCGGCCGACAGGTGCATCTCGCCGGGAATGAGCCCAGCACCGATGTCCCACGCGGGCTTCTTGTCGGCGTGATATTCCTGCAGGATCCGTGATTCGTACTGGCGGATCCGCACCATCTGCCGATAGAGATCGAGTCGGTTGAGCTGGCCCATCGACGTCCTCCTTGACGTGTGTCTGACTCGGCGGCGCAGAGCGCCGGGACATCAGCCCACCCCGTGAGGTCTCCGGCGGTCGTTGTCGTGATGATATTCGAGGGTGTCGTGTCGGGAAACAGCATCTTCGGGCGGCAGCGCGCTCGCGGCGCTGCCGCTGTTCAGCGGTCCGACGTCGGCGGCAGCGTGTCCGAGCGGGTGAGCAGTCCACGCGCTGAGGCCAGTTCCATCGCACCTTGGACGTCGATGGCTCGGGGCCCGTCCGCCGAGAGCGTGACGGTCACCGTGTCGTGCGGGCCGAAACGAAAGGCACGCTCGCCGTCGACCGCCACCACGCCGAACGGGGTCGCCACCCTCGCGGTCATTCCCGTCGCGAACTCGGCGACCTCGGACAGCTCGACGTCGGCGATGAGTCCGGGACCCAACGGGACGCGGACCGCTGCCGTCGCCGGCCGGCCGAGGCGGAGGTGCAGGCCGAACGGGTCCTCGCGTCGCACGGTCCGGACGTGGGCCCCGATCGCCGACAAGCCGATCGCGTGCGGCTCGGCGAAGCACAGGAAGAGCTCGCGGACCTTCGAGGAGTCCCACACGGCGCCGGAGGCGACGCTGTCGTGTGCCGTGATCGCGACATCGACGAGCGCCCGGTGCCGGCGCTGGCCCGAACGCACCGTGAGCGTCTTGGTACGGCATGCCGCCTCGTCTGCGTCGAGCGCGCCGGTGGCGACCAGACCCGCGGCGATCCCGACGACCGTGGGTTCGGCGCTACGGGGGAACGCGTTGTTGGTGCCCGTCGAGATGGACGCGATCGGAACGTCGCCGCAGGCGTCGGCCACGACCGCGTTGGTGCCGTCGCCGCCGAGCACGACGATCGCGCCGACACCGGCTGCGACCATGGCCTCGACCGCGGTCGTCGTGTCGGCGGCGGACTGCGTGAGGACCTGGTCGACGAAGTCGACGGCCGGCCATGCCTGCGACGCGGGACCGTTCGCCAGACCGGCCAGTGCCGCGGAGATCCCACCGAGGTCCGTCATCGACAACGCGCGGACCACTCCCACGCTGCGGAGCCCGGTGAGCGTCCGCCTGAGCATGTTGATCTTGTCGTTCGTGGTCACCGGCGCGGCGTCGGCCACGAGCCGCCGGATGTCGCGAGCCGACGCCGGATTGGCGACGATGCCAACGATCCCCGGCCGGCCTGCTGCACCCGGATTCACGCCGACGTCGGCTCGACGACGTCCGGGTCGGGGTCTGGCTGTGGACGCAGGGACGGCAGGTGACGTGTGAAGATCAGCGCGCCCGCCGCCATGGCGAGCGCAGCGAGCAGCCCCGCCTTGAGCGCGAGCAGTTGCGCGTTGGCGTATGACTCGACGAGCGCTTCGCTGGTGCCGGCGTCGAGACCAGCTTCACTGGCGGCTTCGGCAACGGCAGCGGTCGCGACGAAGTCGACTCCTCCCGACACCCTGACGCTGACCTCCTGCGCGACCGCGTCCGAGATACGTTCGTCACCGGCGACCTGGTTCACGAAGGTCGCCGAGAGCCCGGTCAGGACGATGGCGCCGACCAGTGCGACCCCAAGGGATGACCCGAGCTGCTGCGCGGTCCACTGGAGCCCGCCCGCTTCGCTGCGTTCGGACGGGCCGACCGCCGACTGCACCACGTTGCCCAGCTGTGACGCGACCAGGCCCATGCCGACCCCGAGCACGGCCATCGCCGACGCGAAGCTGCCGCCGTCGAGCGTCGGCCCGATCGCGCCCATCAGCAGGAGCAGAGCCACGACGAGGATGGCGAACCCCGTCCGCACGATCGCACGCGGCGCGTACCGGGCCGCGAGGGCCGAACCCGAGATCGACGTCACGAACATGGCGACAGAGACCGGCAGCATCCGCACGCCGGTCTCGAGCGCGTTGAGACCCAGCACCAACTGGAGGTACAGCGGCACACTGAAGAAGGTGCCCATCAGCACCAGGTTCTGGGCGAGAAACGTCTGCAGCCCGGCCCGCAGCGGCAGATTGTTGAACATCTCGAGCCGCACCAGCGGATCGCGTCCCTGCGCTTCGCGACGCCGCTCCCACCTGACGAACAGCAGCAGGACACCCACGCCGCCGGCGACGGCGAACGGCGTCAACGCGAACCCGAACGGCTCGAGCGGCGAGTCGTTCGGTACGAGCCACCCCCACGTGCTGGCCTGCAGGACGGCGAACACGACGATCGCAATACCGGTCGCCGACAGCACCGAGCCGACCCAATCGAGCTGCGGGACCGGTCCCGAGCGCCGCGGTTCGTCGATGACCTTCAGCGACGCGAGGATCGCCACGGCCACGACGACCTCCCCCACGAACACGAGCCGCCAGGTGAAGTCGGTGGTGAGCCAACCCCCCAGGATCGGCCCAACAGCGATGCCCACTCCGGCCACGCCGCCGATCACCGCATACGCGACCACGCGCTCGCGGCCGCGGTAGTTCCCGGCGATGAGCGCCACGAGTGCCGGCAGCACCAGCGCCGCGCCGATACCCTCCAGCACCGACCACCCCAGCGCCAGCGCGGGGACCGACCACGCCACGGCCGTCAGCGCGGAGCCGGCGGCGTAGATGACCAGTCCGACCGCGAATGCCCGGCGCCGTCCGATCAGGTCGCCGATCTTGCCCCCGGTGATCATGAGGGCGGCCATCATCAACGAGTACAGGGTGATGACTCCCTGGATGACCGTCACCGTGGTGCCGAAGTCCGAGACCAGCTGGCTGATCGAGACATTCATCACGGCCTGGTCCAGAACCATGAGGAACTGCGCGGCCGCAAGCACCGCGAGCGCACGCCAGCGTGTCATAGGCTCCTCCGCCTGCGGCCTCTGGTCCGCGACCGACGTCCGTACGTCAGCGACGCCAGGGTCGCACCCCAGATCAGAACACGACGTCGGCCAGCATGTCGACCTGGGCGGGGTCCGAGACGGTCGGATCGAGGATGAGCTCGTCGATGCCGGCGTCAGCGAACGCGCCGATCGCGCCGGTGATCGCCTCGGGCGACCGCAGCGCGCTGCCGGCGATCATCTCCGCCGTGTCGGCGCCCCTTGGTGCGTAGTAGTCGAGCAGCGCCTGGCGCGACTCCTCGGTCGTGTCTCCGAGCGCGAAGTAGGCCAGCGCCGTGATACTTGGTGTGCCGTCCCGCCCTGCGTCGGCCCATGCTGCCCGGACGCGGTTCGCGAACTGCTCGACGGCGTCCGGCGGCATGCCGCCGGCCGTCCAGCCCACCCCGAACTCGACGACACGGCGGATCGCCGCGTCGGTGGTGCCGCCGATCAGCATCGGCACGCCGCCCTCCTGCACCGTTGGCGGCGCGACCCGGCGCGTGTCGTCCGACAGCGCCTCGCCTGCCCAGGCCTTGTGCAGGTCTGCGAGCTGCGCGTCGAACAGGGCGCCGCGGTCGTCGAACGAACGACCGGTCAGCTGGTAGTCGGCGGCCCGCCATCCCACACCGAGCCCCAGCGTCAGCCGACCGTTCGTCAGCTGGTCCACCGTCGCCGCCTGCTTGGCGAGCTCCGCGTTGCTCCTCGCCGGCGCGATCATCACGTTGGGCGTGAACCTGATGCGCTCGGTGACGGCGCCGGCCGCCGCGAAGACCGTCAGCTCCTCGTAGCTGGGGTACGACACCGCGCCGATCGATGCGAGGCTGGAGAACCCGGCGTCGTCTGCGCGGCGGGCCCATTCGATCAGCTGGGCTCCGGTCGCGCCCGGGATGCTGTTGGGAACGCCAATGCCAATGTCCATGCCACGAACTCCTCACTGAACGACCGCGTCGGTTGTCGCGGTCGTTGTCGACGAACTCTCCCTCGCCCGATGGTCGTTCAGGTCGCCGACCATCCATTCCACCGGGTCACCGTCACGACGACCAGCGGCCCGGTCGGCGGCGCCGCTGTGTATGCAGGGTAGCGGTTGGCCAGGAGCGCGAGCCCGCGATGTGCCGGGTCAGGCGCATCGACGACGTCGGCGACGCCGTCGGCGCGCACCCACCACAGCTGTGCCCAGTCGTCGTCGTAGTGGTCGACGAGCAGGCTGCACCGCGGCTGCCAGCGCAGGTTGTCGAGCCGCTGCAACCGCTGCGTGCGCTTGGGTTTGGCGTCCACTGCGGTGTACACGGTGGCGCCGTCGACAGCGAAGGTGACCGGCACCAGGTGCGGCCCTCCGTCGGGACGCACCGACGCGAGCCGGGCGACCCTCCCGGCCGCGAACCGGCGCCGCTGCTCGTCATCGTCCATTGCCGCCAACATGCGCGACGCACGCCGGAGCACGCACGTCGCGTCCCCTCTCGATCCATGGGTTCTGTGGCCCGCCCACGGTACCGGTCATCGTGAGCGGTCCCGCACGTCACGCCGGTTCGATCGGTTCGCCTCGCCTTCAGCGGCTCGCGCTGGTGCGGTGCGACACGACGCGGTGTCAGCCCTTGACGTACGACAGCTTCTCGGCGACCTTGCCGTCGCGGACGCGCATGACATCGACGCCGCGGACATGTCCGTCGCCCCAGTCGAAGGTCCAACGGACCACGGCGCGGTCGCCGGCGCCGATGATCTCCTCGACGTCGAAGCGCGCAGTTGGTGACGCCGTGAAGAGCTCGCGCCAGACGTTGGCGACGGCGTCGGCGCCCTCGACGCGACGGCCGTCGGGTGCGGGGTCCGTGCTCTCGAACACGCAGTCCTCGGTCATGTGCGCCATGATCCGCGCAACGTCGCGCCGGGCGAACTCCGCGTTGAAGCGGGTGGCCACGGAGATCGTGTCACTGCGTCCGAAGCGGGCGAGCAGCAGCGCCCGCGCGTCCGCATCGGGCGGCACCGACGGGCGCGGCCCGATGGCACCCGCCTGGCGGTAGGCGTCCTCGACCGTCGTGAACCAGGAGGCGCACGCGTCGACGAGGTCGGGATCCATGCTGTCGTCGGCGCCGATCGCCTGGGCGAGATCCCAGCCGTGCAGCAGGTGGTCGGCGAACAACTGGTAGACGTACTCGGCCGCCGGTGTATCGCCGAACGACAGGTGCACGATGCGTTGCGTCACGCCCGGTTCGTCGACCGCTTCGCCGGCGGACGTCGTGGCGGCATCGGTCGCCGCGACCGGATCGCCGCCGAGCACGTCGCCGTCGTAGGTGCTGCCGACGTCGGCAATCGTACGGCCGGCCAGCAGCGGCGCCGTCCACAGGTTCTCGGCGACGACGTGATTGACGAGGTCGCGCACCGACCAGTCCGCACAGGGTGTCGGCAACTCCCACTGGTCAGGCTCGACGGCGCGGACGAGCTCACCGAAACGGGTGCTCGCCCGTCGGTGTGCGGTCACGACGTCTGGTGCGGTGGTCGCTTCACGGTCCGCGGAGAGGGTGCGCTGTGACATGGTGGCGGCTCCTTCCGGGCTTCCTGGAGCACTTCATGCTCGGCATGCCTCCGGGACTGCCGGCAGGACTGCATGCCGGGCATTCGCGCCTGCCCGGTGTCGACGGGCGTGACGGTACCGGTGGTGCGCTACGGCAACGTTACGACCGACGTCGATCGCGACACGCCGCCGGCCGCCGCCGCCGAAGGCAGACTTGCCGTGATGGCATCCCGCGCAACCCGTGCGTCGGTGATGCTCACGGCAGTTGCCGTGGGCGTCGTCGTCATCTTGTGGACGATGCTGGGCGCACGCCCCGAGCCGGTCACACGCTCAGAGCACCGCATCGCGGTGGCCGATGGCCGCCTGACGCTCGACGCCACGCTGTTCGTGCCGGCCGGCGTCACGGCCGACGTTCCCGCTCCCGCCGTGCTGATGGCCCACGGCTTCGGAGGCTCCAAGCGCAGCGTCACCAGCGATGCTCTCACGGTCGCACGCAACGGGTATGTGGTGCTCGCCTGGTCCGCACGCGGCTTCGGTACCTCCGAGGGGCGGATCGCGCTGAACTCCACGGACGCCGAGATCGCCGACGTGTCCAGCCTGATCGACTGGCTCGCCGAGCGCCCCGACGTGCGCCGCGACCGCGCCGGCGACCCGCGCGTCGGCATGACCGGCGCCAGCTACGGTGGCGGCGCGTCGCTGCTGGCTGCTGCCGCAGACGACCGCATCGACGCGATCGTGCCTGTCGTCGCGTGGCACTCGCTGGTCGAGTCGCTGGCGCCCAACGCGGCGGGTGACACCCCCGGCGTGTTCAAGCAGCAGTGGGCGAGCCTGCTGTTCACCGCCGGAGCCTCGCCACGCGAGCTGGCGGCCGCGAGACGGTCGCCTCCCGCTCCGGCACGGCCCCAGTCGGACCGCTCGGTGCTGTGCGGCCGTTTCACGCGGGAGATCTGCGACGCCTACAGCGCCAGCGCGGAGGCCGGCGCGTTGACGTCCGAAGCCGTCGTCCTGCTGCGGCGGGCCGACCTCGACGGAGCGCTCGATCGCATCGCGGCGCCGACGCTGCTCGTCCAGGCGCAGTCCGACACGCTGTTCCCCCTCGACCAGTCGGTCGCCAACGCCCGCGGCATCGCCCGAGCGGGCACCGCCGTCAAGCTGGTCTGGATCCCCGGCGGCCACGCCGTTGGCGCGTCCGACGGCAACATCGAGCGGGTGCGAGCGCTGACGCTGAACTGGTTCGACCGGTGGCTACGCGATGACGAGTCGGTCGACACCGGGCCGGTCTTCGAGTGGACTGATCGCGCCTCCGGCGCGACGCGGAGCGGCACCGCCCTCGCCGAGCCTGCAGGGTCACGCACCCTCACGCTGTCGGCCGACGGCCGCCTGGTGGATGGCGCTGCGCCACGGGAGGACGGACCCGGCGACGGCGTCGTGGCGTGGGCGGGCCCGCCCGGCGGCGAGCCGGCCGCGCTGTCGAGCCTGCCTGGTCTCGGCGCGGTCGCCGACGCGCTGCCGCCGACCGACGTACCGGGGCAGCACGTGACGTTCGAGACGTCCGCGCTCGAGCGCGACCTGCAGGTGCTCGGCGAACCCCGGCTGCGTGTCCCCATCGACGCGACCACGACCGACGTGGTGGTGTTCGCCAAGCTGTACGACGTCGCCCCCGGCGGCCTGGTGACCTTGCCGCAGCAGGCGGTGGCGCCCGCGCGTATGCGGTCGACGCCGGCGACGGTCACGCTGGAGCTGCCGACGCTGGCGCACCGGTTTCGCGCCGGGCACCGCGTGCGACTCGTGCTGTCGGCGACCGACCGCGCGTACGCGAACCCGCGTGCTGCCAGCGTCACGCGGCTGACCGCCGGCTCCGAGGCGACGCTGGCGCTGCCGACGGTGCCGCCGCCGGGCGGCGTGACGGTCGCCGCTGCCGTCATCGTCCTGTCCGCGATCGCACTGCTGGTCGTCGCCGGGTCCGCTGTCGCGGCGGCACGCCGGCGGGCGCACCGCGACGACGGCACACCGGACGACGCGGCTGACGCGGTTGTGGTGCGCGACCTTCGCAAGGCCTACCCCGACGGCATCGTTGCGGTCGGTGGTATCGACCTTCGCGTCCAGCGGGGGCAGGTGTTCGGGCTGCTGGGCCCCAACGGTGCGGGCAAGACGACCACCCTGCGGATGCTCCTGGGGCTCATCACGCCGACCGGCGGCAGCGCCGAGCTGCTCGGCCATCGCATCACGCCCGGTCATCCTGTGCTGCACCACGTCGGCGCGCTCGTGGAGGGACCCGGCTTCGCCCCGTACCTCTCGGGCCGGGACAACCTCGTCTCCTACTGGCGGGCCGGCGGGCGTCCTCTCGCCGAGGCACACCTCGACGACGCGCTGGCGGTCGCCGCGCTCGGTGACGCCATCGAGCGGCCTGTGCGTACGTACTCGCACGGCATGCGGCAACGGCTCGGCATCGCCCAGGCGCTGCTCGGCGCACCGCACCTGTTGGTGCTCGACGAGCCGACCGACGGACTGGACCCCGGCCAGATCCGTGGCATGCGCGATCTGCTCGCCGGACTGGCCGGCGGCGGACGGACCGTGCTGATCTCCAGCCACCTGCTCGCCGAGGTCGAGCAGGTCTGCACCCACGTCGCGGTGATGAACGCCGGGTACGTGGTCGCGGCCGGGCCGACCGCCGAGCTCGCAGGCGACACCCGCAGCCTCGAGATCACCACGGACGATCGCCCGGCCGCGCAGCGGGTGCTGGTCGACCTGGTGGGCGCAGACCACGTCCGGCCCCAGGGGTCGGGTCTGCTGATCGATCTCGACGGTCGCGAACCGCCGGACCTGGTCGACGCGTTGGTCGCGGCCGGCGTGCGCGTGCGCAGCGTCACGCCCCGCCGCCGGCTCGAGGACGCGTTCCTGCGCCTCGTGCGGTCGGACCAGCAATGACCACCGAGCTGATCCGGCAGCTGCGTCGCCGCCGCACGTTGCTGGGGCTGGTGGGCACCGCGGCCGTGCCGGTGCTCATCGCGGTCGCGTTCGTCGTCACCGGCGGCGGCAACGGGGGTGACGACGGCGGCGGTGACCCCACCGGGCTGTTCCAGTTCGCGACCGCCTCCGGCCTGAACTTCGCACTCGTGTCGGTTGCCGCCATGAGCCCGTTCCTGCTGCTGACCGTGATCGCGCTGTTCACCGGCGACACGGTGTCGTCGGAGGCCAGCTGGGGCAGCCTGCGCTATCTGCTCACTCGGCCCGTGCCACGGTCACGGCTGCTGCGGCGCAAGCTCGCGGTCGGTGTTGTGCTCAGCCTGCTCGCGGTGGCGCTGGTTCCGGTGTCGGGCGCGGTCGCCGGCACCGTCGCGTTCGGCTGGGGCGGGGTGCAGACCCCGTTCGGGTCGCTGACGCCCGACGTCGCAATCGTGCGCCTGGTCGGGATTACGGCGTACGTCGCGTGGACCGCCGCCTGGGTGGCCGCTCTGGCCTTCCTGCTGTCGACGGTGACCGACGCACCGGTCGGCGCCGTGGCGGGCACGATCGTCATCACCATCGTCGTGCAGATCCTCGACGCCATCACCGCCCTCGGGGCGGTGCGCGAGTGGCTGCCGACCCACGAGTCGGTCGCCTGGATCGCGCTGCTCGCGACACCCCCGCGACCCGGCGACCTCACCCGTGGCCTGCTCCTGCAGATCCCCTACGTCGCGGTTCTGCTGACCGCGGCGTTCTGGCGGTTCCGGCGCAAGGACATCCTCTCGTGACGCGCCGTCGATATCACCGCCGGTGGTCAGGCCCCGAACGCGTGCCCGATGGCCACGACCCCATCCGGGTCGTACGTGCGGATCGCGCCGCGTAGGCGCGCGAGCGTCTGCTCGTCGTACGCGTCGACGTACTCGCCTGCGTCGAAGGTGAAGTTCGGCAGGCGGTGACCGCCGATCCACGGGCCGAGCGCCCGCTGCACCACTGAAGCGTGGTCCTCGACCCCGGGGATCTCTGGTATGCCGACGGTCAGCAACGAGTACGCGGCCTGCCGCGAGCAGAAGGCGCTGTCGTGCGTGCCGGCGCGCGCGGTCGCCCCTCCCATCTGCCGCACCTCAACGAGCACCTGCGGTGACGCCGAGCCCGGGCCGGTCATCGCCAGGAGCGCGTCCGCGGCCTCGGCGGGGAAGCCCGTGAGGACCGCCGCCGATTCGAACGCGGGAAGCGGGTCGAGCGGGTCGGTGTGCACCGAGTCGATGGCCGTGTACGGCTTGTTCGAGACGTCGTCGAGGATGACCGGCGCCGCCTCGCGCATGTCGGCGAACCACCGTGCTCCTTCCGCGGCGTCGCCGGTCCACACGTACCGCACCGACAGCGTCAGCCGCTCGGCCAGCTCCGGCGGGACGCCGGGCATCGCGGGCAGCTGGAACAGCGCGAAGGACGTCGTCGCCAGCTCGGGAAGGCCGTCGGACCAGTCGCGCCAGCGCTCGATGACCGCCGCTGCGTGTTCGCCGTCGAACCACAGCGAGCCACCGTAGAACGTCGGCTGGTGCACCAGGTCGAACTCGATGGCGGTGACGATGCCCAGGGCTCCCTTGCCGCCCCGCAGGCCGAAGAACAGCTCTGGATGCGCGGTGGGCGTCACACGGCGCAGCACACCATCGCCGGTGACCACCTCGATGGCGCGGACGCGGTCGATTGCGAGCCCGTAGGTGCGGGCCATCGGGCCCAGCCCTCCCCCGGTGGTGTAGCCGACGACGCCAACGTCGGTGATGGAGCCCGACAACGGCGCAAGACCGTACGGCGCGGCGGCTTCGACGACGCGGAGCCACTTCACGCCGGCACCGACGCGGGCCCAGCCCTCCGGGTGCACGACGCACTCGTCGAGACCGGCTGTGGCCACCAGCAACTGCCCGACCAGCGCCGAGATGGCGCCGTGGCCGGTTGCCTGCGGCGTGACCACGAGGCGGTGACGGCGTGCGAAGCGGACGGCTTCCACGACGTCCTGCGCGGTGCGCGCGTCGAGGACGGCGTCGGGGCGTACGGGGATGGCGAGGTTCCACGGCGAAACGAGGGCCTCGTAGTCGGCGTCGCCCTTGACGGCGACGGTGCCGGTGGTGCGAGCGCGCAGTTCCGAGAAGGGTGCGGGCGCCGGCAACAGGCCGACGAGGGGTTCGGCGATGCTCATGAGTGCCTCCGGGATCGGTGCGGTACTGATGGTCTGCACCGTGGCCCGGAGAGCTTGAGCGGCCCTTGCGGACGTCTTGGGCGTGTACTTGAGCCCTACTTGGGCGGGGGCCGCGGGTTGACGAACAGCCCCTGCGGGTCGGCGGCGGCGCGGATCGAAGCCAGGCGACGCCACGCTTCCTGCGGCCACCCACGGCGCACGTCGACCTCGTCGTCGACCATCGACAGGTACAGCCCGCCGGTTGCCCACGGTTCGAGCGCACGCATCACCCGGTCCGCATCGTCACGCAGACTCGCCCAGCCCGACGGGTCGGCGTCGACTCCCACACCCAACACGAGGAACGTGCCGTCCATGCGGTCCAGTGCGCCGCCCCGCGGTGCGGGTCTGGACAGCGCGCCGCCGAGCTGACGCACTTCGGTGAACAACAGGCGTGAGCCCGAGCCGGGGCCGGCGGTGGCGACGAGCGCCTCGATGGCGTCGTCCGGCAGGTCGTCGACCAGCACACTGCTGGCGTAGGCGGCGGCGGGTTCCTCGGGTTCGAGGTGCAGGCGCGCCAGCGTGGCCGCCGGGACGACGGCGAACGTGTCGATCTCGGGTCGCATGGCGCGCAGCGGCGCGAGCAGCTCGGCGGCCCGCTGGGCGTCGCCGACGACGGCGCCGTCGATGACGACCACCTGCCGACCGCGGATGCCGGGCGGCAGCCACGCGAGTTCGGGCGCCTGGAACAGCCGCGCCACCGTCGTCGCGACATCCGCCGCGTCGGACGCCCACTCCGCCCAGACCTCGAGCACGCGCCGCGCCTGCGCCCAGTCCCAGACGAGCATCCCGGCGTACGGGTGGCTGATCGGCAACAGGTCGAACTCGAGTGCGGTGACGACCCCGAACCCTCCCCCGCCGCCGCGGGCGGCCCACAGCAGCTCGCTGTCGCTGTCGTCCGTGGCGCGCACGAAGCTCCCGTCGGCCAGCACGACCTCGACCGCCGTGATCGCGCTGCACTGCAGGCCGTGGCGCCGCCCGTACCAGCTCAGGCCACCACCCAATGACGAGCCGACGACGCCGACGCCCGGGCTGCTCATGTGCCGGCTCGCCAGCCGCGCGGCGCCGGCGCGCTCGACGACGTCACCCCACAGCACGCCGGCGCCGACGCGGGCGGTGCGGTTCCCGGCGTCGATGCGCAGCTCAGTCATCGCGGACGTGCGGAGAAGGACGGCGTCGGCGAGGCGGCCGGCGAGCGGAGGCGCACCGTGGCCCGTGCCCTGCGGGGCGACCTGCAGATCCGCGGCCGCCGCCGCCCGAACAACGGCGGCCACCTCATCGGGGAACGCCGGGTAGGCGACGGCAGCGGGCCGGTCATCCACCTGCAGGTTCCACGGCACGCGCGCCTCGTCGTAGAGCGGGTCGCCCGGCAGAGACACGGCGCCGCCGCACAGCTCGCGCAGGACCTCGAGCTGCGCGCGTCGGGCGGGAGCGGGCGGCGTGGTGGTCACGGGCTTCTCACCTCCGGGCGTGCGCCAGCGTGCCAGCGCGCACTTGAGGATCGCTTGAGCCGGTCACGTGGGCGTCCGCGCACTCGCCGCCTGCAGGATCGTACGAACGGTCCCGGGCGTCAGGAACAGCCGCTGCGCGACCTGGTGGACGTCCAGTCCAGCAGCGGCGAGATCGAGCACCTGGCGCTGCCTGCCGGTGAGGCCGACCCTGGTCTCGGAGGTGCAGTCGAGCCGGTGGCCCCGTTCCGCCAGCGCGCTCGCGGCGTCGCGCAGCACGCCTCGCGCGCCACACGTCCTGGCGCCTTCGACGGCCAGCCGCAGCAGCGACACCGCCTCAGCGTCACCGACGTCGGGGCTGCACCCCAGCGCGAGCCGGGCACGAGCCAGTTCCAGGGCGGCGTCGGTCGGCGCCAGCACGTCGACCGCCTCACGCAGCAGGCGCGACCCCTCCGCGCCACGCAGCTCACCGGCGAGCCGCAGCGAGCGCCCCAGCGCTGACGGCGCTGCCCAGCGACGCAGCAGCGCGACCTCGTCGTCGATGAGCGCCACTGCCTCGTCGACCCGTCCGAGCGCAGCGAGCGCGCGCGCCCTCAGTCGCCGCCACGGTGCCCAGACGGGGTTGACGATGCCAAGCGGGTCGGCGGTCGCGGCGAGCGCGGCGAGCGCCTCGGCGGGTCGTCCCTGTTCGATGCGCAGGCGGGCGGCCACCTGACCCAGCAGCCGCGCACCCTCACCGACCTCCGGCAACGAGCGCGAGCCGTCCAGCACACGGTCGGCGGCATCGAGGTCACCGCTGTCGACGTGCACGCCGGCCGTGAAGGCAATGGTGTACAGGTCGCCGGTGCCGGAGCCGCCCCACATCCGCTGCTGCTCCCGGGCATCACTCAGCGACTGAAGTGCGTCGTCGAGCTGGCCGCGCCGCCACTGGGTGAACCCGCGCCACACGTTCACCGACAGCACCGCGAACAGGCTTCCGGTTGCATGTGCCCGCGAGAGGGCGCGTTCCCAGAAATCGCCGAGCTCAGCGTCGGCGAGCAGCAGCGCATTCGCGGCGACGACCCACAGCAGGCCGCTGTCGACGGCGAGCAAGCGGTCGCCGTCCAGGGCGAAACGTGCCAACTCGATGGCGCCGTCTCGGTCCACCCCGTCGAGCACACCCTCGAATGCCAGGGTGGCGGCGAGCATCCGCGCGCCGTGGCCGTCACCCTCGGCAATCGACGGCGGGTCCGCGCGATAGGTCGACGGCGGCAGTCCGTGCATGAAACCTGTGATGCGCTGCAGGGCGAGCAGCCCCTGCCGGGCGTCGTCGCACTCCGCCGGCAGTGTGTCCGCGGCGTCGCGCGCGAAGGCCGTCGCCACGCCGGGCGGCGAGGCGAAGACCTGGGTGCGCGCAATGACCATTGCGATCTCGGCGCGCTCGCGGGCATCGTCGAGGAACGCATAGGCCTCGGACAGATGCGCGACGGCTGCGGGACCGTCGACGTGGGTCTCGACGAGTCCCAGCTCGACGAGCACGTCAACCCGTTCGCGGCCCAGCGCCGGCTCTTCGATTGCACGTCGAAGTAGCGTCACGGCGCTGTCGGACGCACCGCGATCCGCGGCGGTGCGGGCCGCGGCGCGCAGGACCGCAACGCTCGCGCCGCTGCCACGACGAGGGGCAAGCAGCACGTGCGCCGCAACCTGCTCCGCGGGCGCGCCGTGCTGCGTGAGGATGTGTGCCGCTCGCTCGTGGTACTGCGCGCGCTCGGCTGCCGGAAGGTCGTCGTACACAGCGTCACGCACGAGCGGGTGGACGAACGTCAGTGGCCGCTCGACCTTGAGCACCTCGCTGCGGCTGAGCAGATCGAGGGCAATGGCGGCGCGCTCCTCGGGCAGGCGGGCGAGCGCCGCGGTCGTGGGCAGGTCGGCGCTCTGACCCAGCACGGCGACTGCGTGAGCCGCCGCTGTCACGTCGGCCGGCATCCGGCGCAGGCGCAGCATGACCAGGCTGGAGACCGCACGTGAACCGACGGCGCGGACCGTGTCGGTGTGCGACACGTCCGGCCGGACGTTCTCGGATTCGAGCGCGCGCAGCAACTGACGCAGCAGCAGCGGGTTCCCCGACGTGGTTCGGTGACAGACGCCGACGAAGGCGTCGGCCGCCTCGCCGAGTCGCGAGGCCACGAGCGTCCCCGTCGCCTCGTGTGACAGCGGCTGCGGGCGCAGCACGTTCGCGGACGGTTCGAGGGCCAACTCGGCGAGCAACGCATCGTCGGGGTGGTGTTCCCCGGTCCGCAGGGTCATGACCACGACGACCGGCAACCCCTCGAGCCGCTTGACGAGGTAGGCCAGGAAGCGCAGGGAGGCGCTGTCGCACCATTGAACGTCGTCGACTGCGAGCACGAGCGGTCCGTCGATGGTGAGGTTGACCGTCAGCCAGTACAGACCGTGCAGCACCGCGAACGTACCGTCAGCTCGCTGATCGTCCGAGATGTCCTCGAACACGCCCCTGGCGCTCGCCGCCGCGCCTCCCAGTAGGACATCCCGGCGCGCGCCATCAACAACCAGCGGCTCGAACAGCTGTCGCACGGCGCCGAAGCCGAAGGTGCGCTCGAGCTGGCTGCCCCGCGCCGACAGAACGGTGACACCGGCCGCGGTCGCGAGTCGCGCGGTCTCGACGAGCAGTCGTGTCTTGCCGATGCCCGCCGGTCCCTCGACGAGGACGATCCCACCGGCACCGGCGCGCAGATCGTCCACCACGCGGACGAGTGCCGCGGTCTCATGGTCGCGGTCCACGAGGTCCGCGCGCGCGCCTTCAGACTGCAGCGCGGGCGTTGGAAGCGCCGATGCGGTCGGCGCGGCGAGCAGGACGCGTGGTCCGTCGAGGTCAGGCGACTGCGCGAGGACGTCACGCTCCAGCGAGCGAAGTGCCGGGCCGGGGTCGACCCCGAGCTCGTCGGCGAGTGTTTCGCGCGCCCGACGCAGCGCGGCCAGTGCGTCGGCCTGCCGCTGTGCGCGGTACAGCGCGAGGACCAGTAGCCGCCAGCGCTCCTCTCGCAGCGGGTCCTCGGCGACGAGCGTCTCCAGTTCACCGACGAGCAGCGCCGATTCGCCGATGGACAGGCGAGCGTCCAGCAGGCGCTCACGGGCCACCGCGTGCAGCTCGGTCAGGCGCGCGATCTCCGCCGCGGTCCACGGCTCCCCGGCGTACTCGACGTACGCCGGTCCGCGCCACAGCTGCAGCACCTCGTCGAGCACGCGTACGGCGTCAGTGGCGGGCAGGCCCGGCGTGGACTCGAGCGCGCGCTCGAAGCGCCACGCGTCGACCGCCTCGGGGCCCAGGCGCAGGGCGTAGCCACGGCCCGCGCGGACGATCACGCCGTCACGGCTGCGGGCGCTGGCCTCCGGCTGCAGGCGGCGGCGCAGGTGACTGATGTAGGACTGCAGCGCGCCGGCGTTGCGTGCCGACGCAGCGTCGCCCCATACGCACTCGGCGAGGCGCTCGGCGCCGACTGCCTGACCACGGGCGATGACAAGGGCGGCGAGCGCCGCACGCTGGCGCCGCCCGCCGAGGTCCACGGCGACACCGTCCTGTATCGCGTCGAACTCGCCGAGCACCCGCAGGACCAGCCCGCTCGCTCCGTCCACCGCCGCTCCGGCCGCAGTTGCAGACGTCGAATGTACGGGCAAGTGCACCGCGCGGGAAGACCCGCTCCCGCGATCTTCCTGTTCGGCCGCGAGGTCATGAAGTTCGCGCTTGGCTTCCCCGCCGACTCGAGATAGCGACCGCCACCCGGTCGGCCGTGCACAGCGACGACACTATGCTTGGATGACCGCTGCACGGTCTGAGGAGGCGGGCGTGAGCGAACGGGTTCGCCGGTACCAGGAAGCTACCGCGCGGTTGGACTTCGCAGCGCTGGGCGAACTCCGGCATCCGGACTACATCTGCACGTATCCGCAGTCCGGCGAGCGGTTCCGAGGCCATGACAACTGGGTCGGAGCGCACACCGACTACGCCACCCGTTTCGGCCGCGAGCATCTTGCCCACCAGACGGTGCGAGGCGGACGGCAGAAGGCCAAGGTGTCCAGCGCGGTGACGCCGATGCCGTTCGTATCGACACCGATCATTCAGGTATCTGACACGGGCGACCTCGTGACGCTCGAGGGAAAGGGTCGCTGGCCGGACGGGAAGGTCTACTACTGGGTGCAGATCCTGGAGTACCGTGACGGCCTGGTCTGGAGGGAGACCAACTACTTCGCCGAGCCGTTCGAAGCGCCGAGGTGGCGAGCTCCGTTCACCGAGCCGATCGACAACTGAACAGCACGCGGCGGTCGGTCGCGGGATCGCCTGTCGCGCCAGCGGTCTCCGCGGGGGGCTACGGTGCGGCGGCGATCGGGCGATACTGTTCGATCGGGTCGGAGACCGCACGCTCCCGGCGGGCGAGAGCATAGAACGGAACGGCGACAGCCGTGACGATCGCAGTGATGCCGTACGCGACCGAGAAGCTCCAGACGTCCGCGGCGCGTCCCAACGCCGGCTGGGCGACGACTCCTCCCGCTGAACCCATGAGTGCGTCGAACGACAGCACCGTCGCGCGTTGCTCCGATGGGATCACCCCGTTGATGAACGCCTGCCGGAGCGGGCTGCTGGCGGCGAAGGTCAGCGCCCACACCGAGATCAGCGTCAACGCGACCCAGAAGCTCGACGTCAGCCCGAGACCCGCAAGCACCACTACGCTGACTGCGGCGGCAGCGATCAGCGCGTCGGTCCTGCGCGCGAAGATCCTGCGGATCCGCGGGACGAGGATGCCACCGACGACCTGGGCGCCGGCGACGATGGCCGCCGCCAGCCCCGCGATGCCGAAGGCCGACTGGTCTCCGTACAGCTCCAGCAGATACGGCTGCATGGCGTAGAACGCGAAGATGCCGGCACCCATCGTGAAGGGCGCAGCCAGCATGACCCACCGCACCGGCGGGTTGCGCCACCCGTGGTCGAGTGAGGCACTGACAACCGACCGGATCTCGTCGATGGGACCGCTGCCGCGGTGCGGCGTGAACCCCTCGTCGCGCATCGCAATGTACGCGACGGCGAACACCGCGGCGAGCAGCACGGCGCGCATGACGTACGGCACGCCGAGGTTCGTGACCTGCGCGACTGCTCCGCCCGTCACCGACCCTGTGAGCATCGCCACGCCCGCGACGACCTGTCCCCTGGCGAACACGGACTCGAGGTCCCCGTCGTAGCCGTTCGCGCCGAGCGCGTCGACCAGCCACGCCTCGACCGCGCCCGAGAAGAACGTGAACCCCAGCCCGATGAGGATCGACGCGAGCGCCCAGCCCCACAGCGCCGCCTGGGCCTGCCACATCCACACGTACAGCAGGGTCGATGCGAAGAGCGTGGCCGCGCCCAGCAGGTAGGACGTCCGTCTGCCGCGTGTGTCCGCCACAACACCGGTCGGGATCTCGAATCCGACCTGCCCCGCGGTGAAGAACGCGTTGGCCGTGAACGCACCGGTGTTGCTCAACCCGGCGTCCAGCAGGAACAGCGTGTTGATCCCCCAGATGAACGACGCGGCCAGCGTCGAGAGCAACGTCAGCGTCAGGTAGGTCCGAATCACACGACGAACGCCAGCGCTCATCGCCAGACCCTACACGTGCGCCGCCCCCGCAGACCGGCGCTGCGGACGCCTCCCCACCGTGGACTCCACCCCTCCGGCGCCGTACATGTCAGTCGTGCGGGTCGAGGTCGGGGAACACCAGCCGGCCCCAGACCTGCCCGAGCCGGATCGCGTCGTCCAGTGACAGCACGAACGTGTCGGGGTGCTCGGCGGTCCAGGCGCGTGCGGACTGCTCGTCGGTGAAGTAGTGCACGAAGTGGCAGAAGCTGGCGATCACGTCGGCGTCCCATTCATCGACGAGCTTGAACGACAGCACCAGCCCGGGATGGGACAGGTCGACGGCGCGTCCGTGGTCGATTCGAAAGCTGACCGGTTGCGTTGTGTGCGCATCGACCGACGTCACCTCGGCGGTGCCGCCGAGCCAGTCGGTCAGGATGAACGGATCCCACGCGCACCACGTGAACAGGTCCGTGTCGCCGACGCGGTAGGCGTGGGGCGGGAAGTGGGTGGCGGCCAGCCCCCACATCCCGACGACGTCGCCGTCGTCATTGCTGTAGATGCCGGGCAGGCGGTCGATGAACGCCGCGGCCTGCCGCGGGCTCTGGCCTGTGCGCCCGGCCAGCGCCGCAGCCGACACCGGGTCGCCGTCGGCGAGGGTGCGCAGCAGCGTGAGCGCGAGGCGCTGGTCGTCGGGGTCGAGCGCGACGCTGGCGTCGGACAGCCGGGCGACGATCTCGTCGTAGGTCGGTGCGGTGGCGGTCATCACGTGGCCTCCAGACTCAGTCAGACGACGGTCGGTGCACGCCGCCGGCGGCCGAGTTGACACCCTCGGCCAGCGTGGGATGGATGTGGATGGCGCGGCCGATGTCGCTGTACGACGCGCCGGCGACCATCGCGACGACCGCCTCGTGGACCAGATTGCCGGCCTCGGGGCCGACGATGTGACAGCCCAGGATGCGGTCGGTTGCGGCGTCTGCGACGAACCGAATGAACCCGCGGGTCTCGCCGATGGCCCTGGCCCTGGCGACACCGGCGAAACGTTGGATGCCGATCGCGACGTCGTGGCCGGCGTCGCGCGCCTGCTGTTCTGTCATGCCGACCGACGCGATCTCAGGATCGACGAACACCGCGTGGGGCACGATGCGGTCAGCGATCGTGCGGTCCTGGCCCTTGAACACGGTGCGGTAGGCGACGTCGGCGTCGTCGCGCGCGGTGTGGGTGAACATGTCGCGCCCGCGCAGGTCGCCCAGTGCCCAGACCCCGTCCGCCTCGGCATGCAGCCGCCCGTCGACGGGTACGTAACCGCGGTCGTCGAGGTCGAGCCCGAGATGCTCGACGCCGACATCGTCGGTGTTCGGGGTGCGGCCGGCGGCGATGAGCACGTGCGTGCCGACCACCTCTGCGGTCTCGGCACCCTCGCAGGCGACGCGGATGTTGCCAGCGGTGCCGTCCACGCCGACGCAGGCCGTCGACAGCAGCATCTCGATGCTCTCGTCACGGAACGCCTCGGCGACAACGTCGGAGGCCGCGGGGTCCTCGGACGGGACGAGCCGCTCGGCCCGCTGGACAACGGTCACCCGCGAGCCATACCGGGCGAACATCTGGGCGAACTCGACGCCGACGAACCCGCCGCCGACCACGATGAGGTGGCCGGGAAGCTCGCGCTGGTCGAGGACGGTGCGCGACGTGAGATACGGCACGCCGTCGAGCCCGTCGATCGGCGGGATCGTGTCGCGAGTGCCCGTGTTGAGAAAGACCCGGTCCGCCACGATCGTGCCGCCATCGACCTCGAGCCGGTGGGGGCCGGTGAACCGGCCGTGCGCGGCGATCAGGTCCAGGTCGCTGCTTCTGCCGACGGCACGATACGAGCCGCTGCGGATCGACTCCACGACCTGATCCTTGCGGTCCACCACCTCGCCGAGGTCGACCCGCAGCCCATCGCTGTGCACGCCGAAGTCTGCGGAGCGCCGGACCTGCTGCGCTGCCTTCGCCGAGGCGATCATCGTCTTGGTCGGGATGCAGCCACGGTTGAGGCATGTCCCGCCCAGCAGCTCACGCTCGACGAACGCGGTACGGCCGTGACGCGCAGCGCGCAGCGCGATGGGCAGACCGGACATCCCACCGCCGACGACCATGGTGTCGTACCGGGTGACCATGTCAGGCGGCGACGCATCGCAGCTCGACGACGTCGCCGTCGAGCGTGAGGGCAGCCAACGCGCTCATTCGCCCTGTCATCGTGTTCGCTCCTGCAGCGCCGGGTTCGGACCTCGGTGCCCAACCGTCCAAATCATATCTGCTAAAACATATCTTTCAAGAGCATTCATCGCTTCAACCGATATTGTGGGCCTGCAGACCTCGCCCTCGTCAGGAGCCCACACCCGTGGCGCGCCCCAGCATCGTCACCGCCGAACCGATCGCGCTGCCCGAGCACGAACTGCTCGCTCGCGTCTTTCGCACGCTGGGAGACGCCACTCGGCTACGGCTGCTGGAGACGCTGCTGGACCGAGGCGAAGCGACCCAGCGTGAACTCGTCGAGGTGCTCGGCGCCCCGCAGCCACGCGTGTCGGAGCACCTGGCCTGCCTCGCGTGGTGCGGGTTCGTGGCCGCCGAACGCGACGGCCGCACCGTCACCTATCGGGTGATCGATCCCCGAGCCGAACGGTTCATCGCCATCGCCCGCCAGTTCCTGACTGACAACACCGTCGCCGTGGGTTGCTGCACTGTCCTCGACGAGGGCCGGTGACCGGATGCCGGGCCATGGACGTGGCCCCGAGCGATTCGACAACCATGCCGCTACGGTTACCGAACACATACGCAGGCGGCACACCTTCCAGCCGTCTCGTGAGAAGGACACCGACATGAGCACCGTCGTCGTTCGCTACCGACCGAAAGCCGACCGCGCTGACGAGAACCAGCGCCTCGTCGAGGCCGTGTTCGCCGAGCTCGGCTCCGCTGATCCTGGTGGGCTCCGCTACGCCACGTTCCGACTCGCCGACGGCACCTTCGTGCACATCGCCGACATCGAAGGCGACACCAACCCGCTGGGCAGCAGCGCCGCCTTCACCGAGTTCCAGCGCGAGATCAACGACCGCTGCGAACCCGGTCACGAACCCGACGCACAACCCGCAACCCTCGTCGGTTCCTATCGCATGTTCACCGACGAACTGTCGACCACCTGATCACGCGACCGAGCCAACCCGCGCCCGGCGCCGAGCGCCTCACCTCGCGAGCGCGACCTTGATGGCCTTGGTCTCGGCAGCGCGCCCGAACGTGTCGTAGGCGTCCATCACCTCGTCCAGCTTGAACCGGTGCGTGACGAACTGCTCGGGGTGCAGCTTGCCCTGGGCGACCAGCTTGAGCAGCATGGACGTGGTCGTGGCGCTGACGAGGCCGGTGGTGATGGCGACGTCCTTGATCCACAGATCCTGCAGCTGGAGCTCGACCGGGGCGCCGTGCACGCCGACGTTGGCAACCGTGCCTCCGGGGCGGATGAGCTGCGTGCACATGTCGAAGGTCTGAGGAATCCCGACCGCTTCGATGGCGACATCGACGCCGAGTCCGTCGGTCATCGCCAGCACCTGGTCCCTCCATCCGGCGGCGCCGCTGTCGACGCTGTCGGTGGCGCCGAACGACTTCGCCAGCTCTCGGCGGTTGTCGTCGAGGTCGATCGCGATCACGCGTGCCGCCCCGTACAGGCCTGCGGTCATGATGGCGGACAGCCCGACCGGGCCGGCACCGACGACGGCGACGACATCACCGGGCTTGACGCGACCGTTGCGCACGCCGATCTCGAAGCCGGTCGGCAGGATGTCCGAGAGCATCGCAGCCGCCTCGTCGCCGACCCCCTCCGGGAGCTTGTACAGCGACGTGTCGGCGAACGGTACTCGCACGTACTCCGCCTGGGTGCCGTCGATGAGGTGCCCGAAGATCCAACCGATCCCCGACGTGCCCTCGTCGGCGAGGCAATGCGACGGAAGCTGTCGCTGGCAGTACGAACACGACCCGCACGACGTGATGCACGAGATGATCACGCGGTCGCCGTCGGAGAGGCTGTTGACCGCCGAACCGACCGCGGTCACCGTGCCGACGCCCTCGTGGCCGAGCACCCGACCATCGGTCACCGCCGGGACGTCCCCCTTCAGGATGTGCAGGTCGGTCCCACAGATCGTCGTCGTGTCGATCTGCACGATCACGTCGGTGGGCTCGCGGAGCTGGGGATCCGGTACCTCCTCCCACGCCTTGTTGCCGGGACCGTGGTAGACGAGCGCCTTCATCGTGTACTCCCCGTCGTCCGATCGGGATGCCGAGCGGCGCGGACGACGCTGCGATTGAAGGCCGACACGCCGACGCCGTCAAGGGGTTCTCGCTTCCGCGACGAACGCGCCTACCCGGCGTCGGCAGACGAGATGACGGCGCGGACGTCGCGAAGTCCGTGCGCGACCTCCGTCCAGGAACGGCCCTCGTCGACCGATTCGTAGACCCGACCGTCTGGCTCGGCGAACAGGCACCGCTGGTCGTCCGCGTCCAACCAGCCGCTGTCGATGTTGCCGGCGAACCATTCAGGCAGGCCCGCCTCGCACCGCTCGAACTGACCGCCCGACAAGCTCCGGCGGTACAACGCACCCCGTCGGCTGCCCGGACCGGTCGACGCGCTGACGAGCACCGTGCGACCCGACACGGCGACGGCACGGCAGTACTGGCCGTGCAGTCCGTCCGCGTCGATCGCCCAATGGTCTCCACCGTCGGTGCTGGTCGCGAGACCACCGACGCCGCATGCGGCGAACACCACGCCCGACCCACGGTGCACGAGAACCTGGTGGACGTCGGTGTCGATGTCGATCGTCGGGTGCCACGTCAGCCCGGCGTCACGCGACCGCACGATGCCGCCGACGTGCACGTTGACGTACAGCGTGCCGTCGGCTGCCTCGCTCAGGGTGCGCACCGCAGGCGGACCACCCCACGGGGTGTACCAGCCGGTTCTGCCCGGCGCGTGCTCGAACGACGCGACGGGCACCAGGGTTTCCCCGTCGAGGCGCAGCAGGTGCGCGCCCTCGGTTCCGGCGAACAGCCCCACGCTCGTCTCGAGCAGGCAGGTGATCCCGGCATCTTCGGCCTCGGCGACCACGCTCCACGTGGCGGTGGGCGCACCGCGCAGCACAACGTGATGATCGACGACGGCGTACCACGTCGTGCCGTCGCGGGTCGCCAGCGCGGTCATCTGACCACCGTCGTGCGGCTCGCCCGGGACATCGCCGTCGAGCATCCGAAGTCGACCGGACGACACGACGACGCTGGTCATCGCCCACCCTTCCGACGACGAGATCGGGCTTGGACGCCAGCAAACACGTGGAGTCGTGGAAGGTCAAGGCCGGAGACGAGGGGGCGTCGGTGCCTGGCCATCTTCCGCGTCGCCCACGTGCCGCTTCGGTTCACCGCAGGTAGGTTTCCCCGCCGTCGATCGTCAGAACCGTGCCGGTGATGTAGCCCGCGTCGGGACCGCACAGGAACGCCACCGCACGACCGATGTCGGCAAGCGGGTCACCGATCCGTCCGAGCGGGACGCTGGCGACGGCTGCGTCGCGGTGGTCGGGGTTGGCGTCGAACACGGCCTGCACCGACGGGGTCAGCGCGAACGGCACGATGGTGTTGACGCGGATGCCGTCGTCGGCGAACTCGAGTGCCGCGGTCCGGCTCAGCGCCGTGATGGCCGCTTTGACGGCGGCGTAGCCGCCGACGCCCGCCGTCGGGGCATGCACCGCGCCCGAGCCGAGGTTGACGATGGCGCCCCCGCCGGTCAGATGCGGATGGCACGCACGCATCATTGACAAGGTTCCAAGCAAACCCGACGACCACGACGAGTCCAGGGCAGCAGCATCGAGCGCCAGCAGCGGACCGAAACTGATGTCGTGCGCGTTGTTCACGAGGATGTCGACCGTGCCGAACTCGCTGACCGCGGCAGAGACTGCGGCCGCGACCTGGTCGTCATCGGCCACGTCGCAGACGATCGGTGTCGCGGTGCCACCGCGACCCTCGATGTCCTTGCACGTCGCGCGCAGGGTGGACTCGGTCCGACCCACCGCTGCAACCGCGGCGCCTTCGCTCGCCAATGCGACGCAGATGCCTTGTCCGATGCCCTGACCGCCGCCGGTCACGAGCGCCACCTTTCCGTCGAGCGTGTGCATGTCCAGCTCCTCTCATGCCTGGGAGGGTTGTCCCCTCGCGTACCGAGAGGCTGACGCACGGCGCTTTCGATCGGCTTTCCGCGCGAGGCCGGTCGGGCCCGGCCTACACTGCTGGCGTGCTCGACATCGCGGTTCTCGGGCCGCTGATCGTCCGCCGGGACGACCGGAGGATCACGATCCCGGGGGCGACCCAGCGGGCGTTGCTCACGCTGCTCGTACTGCACCGCCCGGGTCCGGTCAGCGCCGATCGGCTGGTGGAGGGCCTGTGGGTCGAGACCCGTCCCCGCAACCCACGCAACGCCCTCCAGCAGGCGATCGTCAAGCTGCGCACCGCGCTGCACCACGCCGATGACCCGGTGATCGTCACCGACGGCGCCGCCTACCGGCTCGATGCTGCGTCGGTGCGTCTGGACGTCGAGCGGTTCGCGACGCTCGTCGACCACGCCCAGGAGGACCTGGCCGGCGGCAACCTCGCGGCCGCGCAACGTCGGTTCCAGGAGGCGTTGGCACTGTGGCGCGACCGCCCGTTCACGGACCTGCCCGACACGCTGCAGGCCGAGTCCGAGCTCACACGCCTGCACGAGCTCCGCCTCGGCGCGATCGAGGGGCGCATCGAGGCCGATCTCGGGCTGGGCAGGGCCGACGCGGTCGTCGTGGAGCTGGGGCCGCTGCTCGAAGCCCATCCGCTGCGGGAGCGGCTGTGGCGTCACCTGATGGTCGCGCTCTACCGTGCGGGCAGGCAGGCCGACGCGCTGGAGGCGTACCGCCGGGCGCGGACGACGCTCGTCGAGCAGGTCGGCGTCGAACCGGGTGAGGATCTCCAACGGGTGCACGACCTGATCCTCGCGCGGGATCCTTCGCTGCTCCCTCGGCGCCGACCGGCCGCCGGCGTCGTCGCCGGGCCGGTGTACGACCTGCTCGAGGCCGTGCGCGACGCGGCAGGGGCGCTGTCGGCGGCGGGGCGTGACAGCGACCATGCGCAGCTGGTGCTCGCGTTCGTCCGCGCGCTGAACCGCGAGCCGGCCGCATACGTCCACCAGCGGTGGCTCAGCGAATTCGACGCCGCCCACGACAGCATCGCGGCGGCGATCTCGTGGGCGATCGCGCACGGCAGGCCCGACACGGCGTGCGCGCTCGTCGTCGAGGTGGCCCACTACTGGGATCACCGGCAGCTGATCGACACGGCGCGCGCCACGCTGTCGCTGGTCGCCGCGGCCGACCCGAGCCCGTCGTCGAAGCGGTCGGAGGCGTTGACCTGGCTCGCGTTCTTCGCCTCCGAGCAGGGTGACGTCGACGATGCAATGGCGTACCTCGAGACCGCCGTCGCCGACGCGAACGCCGCCGGTGACCCGGCCCGCGAGGCGGGCGCGGGCGCGATCGCATCCGTCGTCCTGCGTGACCTCGACCCGACGGCCGCCGAGAGGCGGGCCAGCGCTGCGGTTGACCTGTTCCTCGCTCACGGCGACCGTCGCGAGATCGCGTACGGCTGGACGACGCACGCGCTCGCCGCACTTGCCGCTGGAGCGCCCCAGGCGGCCGCGGGGTCCGCGCGTGCGGCCGCCGCGATCTACGCCGAACTGGGCGACCGGCGGGGACTCGCCTGGACCCGGGCGACACAATCGAGGATCGCCGCGACGCTCGGTCTGGACGCGGACGCGGCAGCGCTCCGCGACGAAGCGCGGACCGTCGCCCTGCACATCGAGGACACAAGAACCGCCCGGCACCTCGAACCGGCCTGACGGGCGTGAGCGAGGTCCTCGGGCGCCGCGCGCGGTCGAAGCACCGGTGATGCGACAGGGAGGACGAAGGTCCCCGACGCAGGACTCGGATGACCCTGCTCGCTGGGAGGCAACGAGCGACAGTGACCGGTGAAGGGCGACAGCACGCGGAAGGCACTGGCGGTGACCGGCAGAACCCGCACACGGCTCTACGACGCACGTCCAACCGCGACGGATCGGGCGCCGGCGAGCGCTGATGTTGGCACGCGGCTGACGCGTCTGCCAGAAGTGGTGTGGACCGACGGACGGTGGGGTGTTCTCGTCTGCGTGGCGGCCGCGGCGCTGGCCGGCCTGGTGGCCGGCATGTGGACGCCGCACTGGCCCGTCACGGCCCTGCCAGCGCTGGCAACGATGGCGATCGGGCTGGCGGTCGGGTGGGTGGCCGGCGCCGCGATGCGGTCGCGGTGGGCGATGCTGCTCGCCCCAGCGGTGTTCGCGGCGGTCTTCGAACTCGTGCGCGTCGGTGCGACGGGACCAACGGTCGACGCAGTCAACTCGGTGAACGCGATCGCCGTGCTCGCATCGCTCGCGGTGCGGCTGGTCCACGGCGTCCTGGCGGTGGCGCCGATGCTGGTCGGCGTGGCGTACGGGCGGGCATGGGCGCTGCGTCGCTCTCCCGGATGGCGCGGGCCGACCACGCGACGGCAGCGGATCGGGCTCGTCAGCCGTCGTGTGGGCGCGGGCGCGGTGTCGCTCGGCCTGCTCGTGCTCGCGGTCGCGATCCTCCGGCCGGCGACGACCGATGCGATCCTGGCTGCGGACGGCAGGCCGCTGCCGGGCAGCGTCGCCGAGCTGGCCACCGTCGAGATCGGCGGGCACGACCAGAGGCTGCTGATCCGCGGCCACGACACCGACGATCCGGTGCTGCTGTTCCTCGCCGGCGGCCCCGGTGGATCCGAGCTGGGCACGATGGCCCGTTACGCCGGTCCGCTCGAGCGCGACTTCGTCGTCGTCACGTGGGATCAGCGTGGCACAGGGGCGTCGTATGGCAGCTTCGAGCCGGCGTCGACGCTGACGTTCGAGCAGGCGGTCGCCGACACGATCGACGTGACCGAGTACCTGCGGGGGAGGTTCGACACCCCACAGATCTACCTGGTCGGCAACTCCTACGGGACGTTGCTCGGGGTCCGCGCCGCGCAACAGCGGCCGGAGCTGTACGCGGCGTTCGTGGGTACCGGTCAGATGGTCGACGTTCGCGAGACCGACCGGATGTTCTACGACGACACCCTGGCCTACGCGCGGCGCACCGGCGACGCCGCGACGGTCGACACCCTCCGCTCGCTCGGCGAGCCGCCGTACGACGATCCACTCGCGATGATCCCGGTCACCGCGGGCGAGCAGAACTGGAACGACTACACGTCTGTCGAAGGCCATCAGGGCAAGCGCGAGTTCTCCGAGAACCTCGGCGTTTCCGAGTACACGGTCCTCGACCGGCTGAGCGCACTGGCCGGTCTGGCCGACACGTACGCGACCCTCTATCCGCAGCTGCAGGACCTCGACCTGCGCAGCGCCGCGCCACGGCTCGATGTCCCCGTCTATCTCATGCAGGGCCGTTACGAGGCGCGCGGCCGCAGCGTGCTGGTCGACGAGTGGTTCGCGGAGCTCGACGCGCCGAGCAAGCAGCTCATCATCTTCAACCTGTCGGGGCACCGGCCGTTCGTCGAGGAACCCGAACGCTTCCACGACGTCATGGTCGGCACGGTGCTGGCCGAGACGTCACCCGACGTCACCCCGGGATCGCCACCAGCGGACGTGGGCGCCGAACCCGCGAACGAACTGTTGGACCTGTTCGCCCGGTACAACCCCGCCGTGTGGCCCGGGCACCTGATCGCCTACGCCCTCATCCTCGTGGTGTTGTGGCGCGTCGTGCGAACCCCCGGCCGGACCACTGACCGAGTGACGACCGGGCTGCTGGCGGCCATGTGGCTGTGGCTCGGCGTCGTGTATCTCGGACGCTACGCCGCACAGCTCGATCCGCTGCTCGGGGTCGTCTACGCCGCCATGTTCATCGTGCAGGCCGGACTGCTCGTCCGCGCCGGAATCGTACGCGACGATCTGGCATTCACGGCCGGGCACGGCATCGCCGGCGCCGTCGGTTGGCTCGCGCTCGGCTACGCGCTGGTGGTGTACCCCCTGATCGGTGTCGCGCTCGGCCACGGCTACCCCGAGGCACCGCTGTTCGGCATGGCCCCGTGCCCGTCGACGATCGCAACGTTCGGCCTGCTGCTGCTGGCCGCGCCACGGCTCCCCCGGCACCTGTTGATCGTCCCGGCGGTATGGGCGATCCTGGCGCCACCGGCGGCTGTCGGCCACGGCGTCCTCGAGGATCTCGGCCTGGCCCTCGTCGCGATCGTGGCAATCGTCCTCGTGCTGGTCGGTGACAGGCGCCTGCGGGATGGCGCGGCCGCGAGCGCTCGCCCGAGCGACAAGCCAGGCGCGACCGGACGGATCCCTAGGCTCCGCCCGCGCTCTGCAGGTACCGGCGACCGACCTGCTGTTGGACGGACATCGCGGCCCTGATCGCCTTCGCGATCTCGGCGGCGATCGCTGCACCGCCCATGGGCACCCGGACCTCGATCTTGCCGGTGACGGTCTGACGGCTGCCTTCGTCGGCGTTCTCGAGCACCATCCGGCCAGGAAACCGCACCGGCCGGCCGGCGACGACGAGCAGCAGGTCCCCCGTCCGCCGACCGTCAGGGCCGGCGGCCGACCACCGCTCGGTCTGCTCGATCTCGATCTCGGTTCCCACGAACGCCTTGATGAGATCCGGCACGTGCGCCGGCATCGTCCGAACGACGTGCACGGTGGCGCCACCGCCCTCGGCGCGAACGGACACGCTGCTGCGCAACGCATGCGTCGCGTCGGCCACGTCCTGCCAGAAGGCCTCGTCGGTCAACATCGCGTACACGTCGTGCACATCACCGGGGTACACGATCACGTCATGCAGCTCCATGGGTGCATGACATGCCCATTCGCCGACGATCGCAAAGACCACCACCCACGCGGGTGCACCACCGACCGCATCCGGTCACACCCGCGCCCGCGCCAGCTACCCCCCGCGACGCGGGTGCACCACCGACCACATCCGGCCACACCCGCACCCGCGCCAACCCCCGCCACCCACGCGGGTGCACCACCGCCCGCGTCTGTCACGGAACCATGTTGAAGTGGTCGGGGTCCGGCCCGGTGCGCTGGCCGCGGTCGAGTCCGGTGATCTGCGCCATCTGCGCGTCGCTGAGCTCGAAGTCGAAGATCGCCAGGTTCTCCTCCACCCGTCTCGGGGTCACCGACTTCGGAAAGACGATGTCGCCACGCTGGATGTGCCAGCGCAACGCGACCTGCGCGGCCGACCTGCCTACCTCGCCGGCGATCCGCACGAGCGTCTCGTCGTCGAGCACCTCGCCCTTGGCGATCGGCGACCATGCTTCCGTCGCGATGCCGTGCTCGGCGTTGAATGCGCGCACCTCGTCCTGGGCGAGGTACGGATGGACCTCGATCTGGTTGATCGCCGGCACCGTGTCGGTCTCGTCGAGCAGCCGTTGCAGGTGGTGCGGCTGGAAGTTCGACACACCGACAGCGCGGCACCGCCCGGAGCGGTAGATCTCCTCCATCGCCCGCCAGGTCTCGACGAAGTCACCCACGGCCGGCAACGGCCAGTGGATGAGGAACAGATCGAGGTACTCGAATCCCAGGTCTGCCAGGGTGCCGTCGAACGCCCCAAGCGCGTCGTCGTAGGCGTGGTACCCGTTGTTGAGCTTGCTGGTGACGAAGATCTCGGCGCGGTCGGCACCGAAGGCCCGGACCGCTTCGCCAACCTGCTTCTCGTTGCCGTACATCTGCGCCGTGTCGATGTGTCGATAGCCGGCCTGCAGCGCAGTCAAGGTCGCCTCGCGGGTCCGATCCGGCGCTATCTGGAAGACACCGAAGCCCACCTGCGGGATCTCGACGCCGTTGTTGAGGGTGATCGTCGGCACTGGCGTCATCTGCGGTTCAACTCCATGTCGATGTGACTGCCGACGAGCCTCACCGCTCGCCGGCGCCGTCATTCATAGCGCAGTCGGAGTCGGCGACAACTGCCCCCCGCGCCTTTGCCCTGCTCCCACTGCCCCGGAGGTCTGCGGTCGGATCACGTCACGAGCGGAGATGGCTGTCCACACTGGCCGCGCAGTGCCGAAGCGGATCTGGGGACCGGCGAGCGAAGGGGCGATGCTCGAGAACGCCCTGCGGTCCAAGCGCGTGCGTGACGCCAGCCACCTCGACATCACGTGGGAGCACAGCCACGTGGTAGCCGACGAGGACGGTCGCGCGATCTCCTGTTGCGTCTATGGCGCGCCAAGCGTGGAACGCGTCCTTGAGCACGCCAGCGCGAGGAGGCGCTGCACCCGTTCTCGGCCGGTGGTGCCTACGTCAACCTCCTGGTGAGGGCGAAGGCGCCGACCGCGTCCGCGCGACC
>JAHELV010000002.1:11039-51060 GCA_024644015.1 Nitriliruptorales bacterium | reverse complement strand
CGGCGGTCGCGTCCGGCGTAGGGTGAACCCTGCATTTGACGCCAGGCGACCCCCGCCGGAGCAGGAGCTGGTCATGTCGACCACGAGCCCGATCGATCCGCCCGCACGACGCGGCGACTGGCTGCTACGAGTGGTCGGTTACGCGGCACTGCTCGCGGTCGGGATCTTCCCCTTCGCCGCGACTGGTCTGCTGGCCCCGCTGTGGGCGGTGGCGGTGGCGTGGGTGATGTGGTTTGGCACAGCCGTCCTCACGTGGCGGACGAGCCGTCGTCGTCCACGTCTCACACCCCTGGTTCCGCTCACCGCCGCGGCGGCCTGGTACGTGTTCATCCTGGCGGCCGCCGCGGTGTTCTCCTGGACCCCATGACCATCGGGTCGCCGCGGTGCGTCGAGCGTCGCGGGCCTGCGGCCAACTGCGCACCGATGCCGGGTTGTCTGATCTCGCGAGAGCGCTGACACTGCATGGTGCCGCGGTCGACGGGGCCCAGATGACAGACGGGCGTTCAGACGACGGCGTGCGACCCTGACCGAACGCTTGACGTGAGAGAGCGGTATGCCGACCCTGCAGGACATCGCGTCGCGTGGCGCGTCCGACATCGACCTGACCGACCCGGCCAACCAACCGCATGTTCGCGAGTTGGCTGACGAGCTACTGGCCGTCGGTGCGGATGTGCCCGCGCTTCGGGCCCTCGGCCGTGATCCTGACGCCGGCATCGACGTTCGGGTCGCGACCAAGCTGGCCGAGTCGAAACGCCTGATCGCCGACGGCCGCGCAGCGGCCGGCGACGTGGTCGTGCAGTACGCGATGTGGGGTGAGCACCGGCGCCTGCGCCCGCGCGACGCCGGCAACCCCTTGGGCGAGGACTCGCTGCGGGTCAAGCTCGACCAGCTCGACTGGCTGCTCGCGGACACCGGAGTGCGCTGGCGCCTTGTCGCGATCGACGACGGCTGCCCCGACGACAGCGCCGACGTCGCGGAGCGGATCGCGGCTGAGCATCGCCTCGCTGAGCGGGTGCACGTGCTGCGACTGGCCGAGGCTCTGCCGGCGGCATCCGGGCCGCTCGCGGGTCTGGCCGGCGTCGACGACTCTCGCAAGGGCGGCGCGATGCTCCTCGGAGCGCAGTGGGCGCTCGACAACGGCGCCGACGCCGTGGTGCTGACCGACGCCGACACGTCCGTCGACCTCGGACAGCTGGGGCTGTTGCTCGCGCCGTACGCAGACGGCGCGCAGGTGGCGATCGGTGACCGCAAGCACCCCGACTCGGTGCTGCGCAAGGCCGAGGCCCGCTGGGGTCCGGGCATCGTGGTGCTGCGCCACATGCAACGCATGGTGGGACGCGCCCTGTTCTCGCGCGGCCTCCGCGACACCCAGGCCGCGTTCAAGCTGTACGACCGCACCGCGCTCGGCGACGTCCTCGCGGCGCCGTCGACATACGGCTTCTCGTTCGACTCGGACTGGTTGTTCGCCGTGTTGCGAGGCGGTCGCGACATCGCCACGACCCCGTTTGCGTTCGTCGACTCGTTCGCCGAGTCCGCATCGATCACGCAGGGACCGATGACCACATGGGAGTCGCTCCTGGTCGGGCTGACCGCGTCGGCGCGGGCCCGCGGCGCCGACCACGACGAGCGGATGGCGGCGGTCATCGACGACTACGTGTCCGCCGACGTCCTGGATCTGGTCGTGCAACGCGTCCCGGAACAGCTCGGCGGGGTCGACCCGTCCGACCTCGGTGACCCCGCCGTCATGTCGCCCGCGGATCTGCGCGACTGGCTCGAAGCGCTCACGTCGGCACAGCGGTAGCACAGCCACAGGTCGTGACTCGGTTGACAGGCCGTGCACCACCCCCCTTTGCCACACAGGAGATGACCACATGACCGGCGTGCATGTCGTGTTCGGTACGGGCGCGATCGGGCTCGCGCTGATCGCTGAACTCGCAGGCGCGCAGGTTCCGGTCCGTGCCGTCAACCGCTCCGGCGGTGCAGCGGTCCCCCAAGGTGTCGATGTCATGAACGGCGACGCATCGGACCCCGCCTTCACGACGGCTGCGGCAGCCGGCGCCGCGGCCGTCTATCAGTGCCTCAACCCACCGTACGACCGTTGGGCGCAGCTGTTCCCGCCCCTACAGGACGCCGTCGTCCGAGCCGCCCGATCGGCCGGTGCCCGCTACGTGTCGTTCGAGAACGTGTACATGTACGGCGACACGCACGGCGAACCCATGACCGAGACGACGCCGCAGCGTCCACACACCCGCAAGGGCAAGGTCAGGGCGACCATGGCCGACGAGCTGCGCCGTCTCCACGACGCCGGCGACCTCGCCGTGACCACCGCGAGGGCGTCCGACTACTTCGGGCCCCGCGCCACGATCCAGAGCCAGCTTGGTGACCGCGTGATCGGCGCCGCGCTCGCGGGCAAGCCGGCCCAGGTCATCGGCGATCCTGACCAACCGCACAGCTACACGTACGCGCCCGACGCCGCCCGCACCCTCGCCGCGCTCGGCACGCGCGACGACGTACTCGGCGAGGTCTGGCACGTCCCCAACGCGCCGGCGCGCAGCACCCGCGAGATCATTGCGATGGCCGCCGACGAGCTCGGATCACCGATCAACGTGCGGACCGCACCCGCGGTCGTGCTGCGCCTGATGGGGCTGTTCAACTCGACGGTACGCGAACTGCCCGAGATGCTCTACGAGTTCACTCAGCCGTTCATCGTCGACGGGAGCAAGGCAACCGACCGACTCGGCATCGCCGCCACCCCGCTCCGCGACTCGGTGCACGAAACCGTCGCCTGGTACCGCGCTCGCACGACACCCACTCGCTGAGGCCGCAACATCGGCGACAGGACGATCGACGACGGTCGTGCCCGACACCGTAGCCATCCGGTGACCTATCGCGCCGGCAGATCGATGTCCCCATCTGGGCCGCGTTGGCCGTCGGGCACCGACGTCCGCGCTGGGTAGGCTGCGAACCGGGATATGCCTGGCGGCCTGGAGCAAGCGAGTGCCCACGTGAGCGATGAATCTGAGATCGCCCGTGTGGTCACCTCCCGAGAACAGACGCAGGCCACCTATGAGCGGATCGCCCGGTACTACGAACTCGTCGAGGGCTTCTGGGAGCGTCGGGCACGAAACGCCGGACTCGCCATGTTGTCAGCCAGGCCGGGCGAATCCGTCTTCGAGATCGGTTGCGGGCCCGGGTACTCGCTGGTCGAGCTGGCACGCATCGTCGGGTCAGGCGGCCGCGCGGTGGGCCTTGACCTGTCATTCAACATGTGCCTGCTGGCTCACCGACGACTCGGCCGCGACGCTGGCGCCGCTGCTGGAGCCGTCGTGCAGGGCGACGCCGTCAGCCTGCCGTTCGCAGGGGGCTCGTTCGACGCAGGGTTCATGAGCTTCACCCTGGAGTTGTTCGATACCCCGAAGATCCCGGCAGTCCTGGCCGAATGTCGCCGCGTGCTCCGCCCCGGAGGCAGGTTGGCAGTGGTAGCCCTCAGCAAGCAGGAGCCGGCCACGCTGATGCAGCGGTACTACGAGCGAGGCCACTCGCGTTTCCCAAGGCTGCTGGACTGTAGGCCGATCCACGTCGACCGGGCCTTGTTGGACGCCGGGTTCACGATCATGAACGATCGAGCACTGTCGCTGTGGGGTTTGCCCATAGCCGCCGTCTCGGCCAGCACGCCTGAAACCTGAGGAGGACCGTAGAGAGGACGGCGTTCCGACGGGCCGCTGCCGGATCGAAGCGACGATTGGAGCGCGTGCTGAGCGCTGTTCGGTGGAAACGCCCCGTGTCGGGGGTGTATCAGCGGCGCTGGCAGGAGCTCTCTTCAGTGCATCGCGGAGGTCACACATGTGACCGCCGAACCGATGGGGGTCACACGAAGGAGCACTGCAATGAAGACCGAACAAGCCGCACCGGTACGCCGGGCCGGCCGCGGGGTGGATGTCAAACCCCGCGAGGCTCAGCGCGCGGACAGTCCATCGCGGCCACGACGGACCGGCCGCACACCGCGTCGGTTCACAATCGGCGTGTTGGTGTTGGCGCTGATCGCCGCCATCACCGTCGTCGTCGCGCTGGTGGCCACGAATGCCGACGTCAATCGATCGTCGCAGGAGGCGCCGCAGCTGCAGGATCAGAGCATCCGCGCCCGCGAGCAGGGCGTGATCGTCCCACAGCCCGACTCCCTACTCAACGAGAGCGTCCGCGCCCGCGAGGGCGCCGTCGTCTCGCCCGACCGTCAAGCTGGGTCGCTGCTCGACCGCAGCATCCGCGGCCGTGAGCCCACGGTGATCGTCCCACAGGCGGACTCGGTACTCGACCGCAGCGTCCGCGCCCGCGAACGCTGAGCTGCCGGACGTCGCAACGCACGAGCGCTGCGACCCGTGTGAACGGTGCCGCTCGCGCTCCGAGGTCTGGTGCATCGTCGACGTCGGGATCCCGACGTCGACGTTCACCGACCTCGTGGAGCCGCGCGGCGCTCGGCCGGCGTCCCATTGTTCTCAGCGGCGCCGGTCCCTCAGCCGGCCGAACCCCGCTTGTTGCCGGACTACGCACCGGCTAGCGTCCGCTGCGGCCATCGTCCATGCATGGCGATCGTCCGTGCGACTGGAGGCAGCGATGAACGGCGCCGTGGCGGCGCAGCCGAAGGTCGCGATCGTCGGTGCGGGCAGTGTGGGTGCGACGCTGGCCTACGCGTGTCTGATCAAGGGCGCTGGCAAGACCGTCGCGCTGTACGACCTGAACGCCGACAAGACCCGGGCTGAAGTGCTGGATCTCAACCACGGACTGCAGTTCGTACCGACGGCCAACGTCATGGGATCCGACGACATCGAGGTGTGCCGCGACGCCGACGTGGTCGTCATCACGGCCGGCGCCAAGCAGAAACCTGGGCAGACCCGGCTGGACCTGGCGGAGGCCAACGTCAACATGTGCCGCACGCTCGTCCCGGGACTGCTCGAGGTTGCTCCCGACGCGATCCTGCTGCTGGTCACCAACCCCGTCGACGTGCTGACGTACGCCGCGTTGAAGTTCTCCGGGCTGCCCAGCCGCCGGGTGTTCGGCACCGGCACGGTGCTCGACAGCTCACGGTTGCGGGTCTTGATCGCGCAGCGTGCCGACGTCGCGGTGCGAAGCGTACACGCGTACATCGCCGGGGAACACGGCGATTCAGAGATCCCGCTGTGGAGCAGCGCCACCATCGGCGCCGTCCCGCTGCTGGCGTGGGATGCCACGGCCGGAGCGCGACTGGACGACGGCGCACGCCAGGAGATCATGGCCGGCGTGGTGAACGCCGCCGAGGAGATCATCCGCGGCAAGGGGGCAACCAACTATGCGATCGGCCTCGCGGGCGCACGCGTGGTCGAGGCAATCATCCACGACGAAAAGGCCGTGCTGCCGGTGACGTCCCTGCTGGACGACTACATCGGGATCAGCGACGTGTGCCTGTCGCTGCCGTCGATCGTCGGACGTGCCGGCGTCCACACCGTGCTGCCGGTGCCGTTGTCGGGCGACGAGGCCGCGGGTCTGCGGCAGTCGGCCGACACCGTCCGTGGCGTGATCCATGAAGTGGGTCTGTAGACCATGCCCGCACACGTGCTGCTCGAGCGCGGCGGACACGCCGGCAGAGTGGTCCTCGTCACCGACCCGCAGCCCGGATGAGCCGCAGCGAACCCCGTCAGTCGTACGGCAGGGTGCTGAGATCGAGTGCCTCGTTGGCTGATGAGAACGTCAGCCCCGGCCGGGGCCCCCCTTCGACCACGTACACAACCGCATCGGCTGCGGCAACGCCCAAACCGTGGCGTGGTGTCGGCAGGGGCGGCAGCTTGAGCCACCGTTGTCGGTGCACGTCGAACGCCTCGACCGTGTCGAAGGTGCTCCCCGGCTGTTCCCCGCCGGGGACCACGACATACCCGTTGGTCGTCGCGGCGGCGGCAGTACCGCCGCGGGCGGTGGGCATCGCCTCCAACGCCGACCAGGCGCCGGTGGCGGGGTCGAAGACCTCGGCGGTCGCAACGTTGCTGTCGAGCCCGCCCGTTCGACCGCCCACCACATACAGCCGTCCGTCCGCCGCGGCGACGCCGAGATGCTCGCGTGCCGTGGGCGGGCCCGGCTGCACGCGCCAGCGCTGCTTGTCGAAATCGAACACCAGCATCCGGGCGGCCAGGCCGGACGGTCCCACACCGCCGGCGACGTAGAGCCGACCGTCGATGACCGCAGCGCCGGCCGCCGCACGCGGCTCGGGCAGTCGCGGCAACTCCGACCACATACGACCACGCAGCACGAAGACGCGGTCACCCGGCTGCGAGAACCCCGCCGACGTGTAGCCCCCGATCACATAGACCCCGCGTCGGTCCGACGCTGCCATCGCGTGGTGCACCGCCAGCGGTAGCTCGGGGCCCCGCGCCCAGCGGCCTGCGACCGCGTCGTACACCTCGACGGCGGCGACGGGCCCACGATCGTCCACGAACCCGCCCGCCACCACGATCTGCTCCCCCGTCGCGGCGGCCGCGACCTCCGTGCGTGCCAGAGGCGCCGCCGGCAGTCGCTGCCACGACACCGCGACGGGTTCCGGTGCCGCCGCAGACGGGGAACGACCGGACGCCGACGACGCCGAACCGGGCTGCGACGCCGAGCACGCCGCCAACATCACGGCGACCACGACCGCGAGTACGCGCATACCAGCGACCGTAGCCGACCCGCGTCGGCCCCGACCGTGATCGCAATCGACCAAGGGTCGATACTCGCCATCGCCCACCGGCTTGGACGCGACTCGCCACGATCGTGGTCGACAATGGCGTGGTCGTCAAGGAGCCGCCGTCATGACCACTCCGCAGCGCTTCCATGCCGAGCTCGCATGGCTCGGTGGCGACACCGCGACCGGCGACGTCCTCATCGACACCGCCGACGGCGTCATCACCGGCGTCACATCTCGCGTGCCCGCACCTGCCGACGCCCACCGGCTGCCGGGGCTGACCGTACCGGGGCTGGTCAACGCGCACTCGCACGTGTTCCACCGGGCGCTCCGCGGGCTCAGCCAGTCCGGCGTCGCCGACTTCTGGGCCTGGCGCGACCTGATGTACCGGGTCGCCGGGCGTCTCGACCCCGACACGCTCTACACGCTGGCCCACGCGACCTATGCCGAGATGGCGCTGTCGGGCATCACCACGGTCGGGGAGTTCCACTACCTGCACCACGACCGCGACGGCACGCCCTACGCCGACCCGAACGCCATGGGCGACGCCGTCGTCCGTGCCGCCAACGACGCGGGAATCCGGATCACGCTGCTCGATACGTGCTACCTGCAGGCCGACGTGTTCGGGACACCGCTGGACGGCGTCCAGCGACGGTTCGACGACGGTTCCTGGGAGGGCTGGGCCCGGCGGTTCGAGCGCCTGTCGAACACCTGCATGTCCCGGATCGGCAGCGCGATCCACAGTGTGCGCGCCGTCCCACGTGCCGCGATCGCGCCGATCGCCGAGCACGCGCGGCGGCGCGGGATGCCGCTGCACGTCCACCTCTCGGAGCAGCCGGCGGAGAACACCGCGTGCCACGAGGTCCACGGCATGACGCCGACCGCCCTGCTTGCCGCCGAGGGGGCGCTCGGGCCGGCCACGACCGCCGTCCACGCGACCCATCTGACCGACCCCGACATCACTGCGCTCGCACGGTCACACACGACCATCTGCATGTGCCCCACGACCGAACGCGACCTCGCCGACGGGATCGGTCCCGCCGTGCGCCTGACGCGTCAGGGTTCGCCGCTGTGCGTCGGCAGCGACGGCCATGTGATGATCGACCTGTTCGAGGAGGCCCGCGCGATCGAGCTCGACGAGCGGCTGGTCAGCGGTATCCGCGGCCACCTGAGCGCAGCCGAACTGCTGACCGCGGCGACGGCGTCGGGCGCGGCGTCGCTGGGATGGGGCGTCGGCCGGATCGCGCCGGGCCTGCTTGCCGACCTCACTACCGTGCGGCTCGACACGCCACGCATGGCCGGCGCCCGCGCCGGCGACCCGCTCGCACAGACGGTGTTCGCCGCGACCGGCGCCGACGTGTCGTCCGTGATCGTCGGCGGCCGCATCGTCGTCGACGACAGCGACCACGTCGGCGTGCCACAGGTCGGCGCCGCGCTCGACGCGGCCGTCACCGCCGTCAACACGTGACAGGAGACGATGTGACCACCTCATCGAGCCTCGACGACACCGGGGCCGCATCGTCGTTCGACGCGCTGTGGAACGCGCTGCTGCCGGTCGGCCGCGACCCGTCGACGGGCGGCTACCACCGGTTGGCCTACAGCGACGCCGACCTGGAGTGCCGCGACTGGTTCACGTCCGCGGCCACCGATCGTGGGCTTGACGTCGAGACCGACCGCAACGGCAACCTGTGGGCGTGGTGGACGAAGCCGTCGGGCACCCGCACGGACCGCGACGCGTTGATCGTCGGGTCGCATCTGGACTCGGTCCATGACGGGGGCGCGTTCGACGGACCGCTCGGTGTCGTCAGCGCCCTCGCGGCCGTCGACGTGCTCCGCGCCCGAGGCCGCACGCCGCAGCGGCCCGTCGCGGTCGCAGCATTCGCCGACGAGGAGGGTGCCCGCTTCGGTGTCGCGTGCGCCGGCTCGCGGCTGCTCACGGGCACGCTCGACGCCGACCGCGCCCGCAGCCTGCGTGACGCATCGGGCACCACGCTCGCCCACGCGATGACGGCCGCGGGCTACGACCCTGACCGGCTGGGCCGGGACGACGAGCGGCTCGCACGCATTGGCGCCATGGTCGAGCTGCACATCGAGCAGGGCCGCGGCCTGGTCGATCTCGACGCCCCCGTCGGGCTCGCGAGCGGCATCTGGCCACACGGCCGCCACCGCTTCACGTACTCCGGCCAGGCGAACCACGCCGGCACCACACCCATGACCGACCGGCATGACCCCGTGCAGGCATTCGCCCAGACCGCCACCGCCGTCGACGCGATCGCCCGATCACGACAGGCCCGTGCCACATTCGGGCGCGTCGAGGTCCACCCGAACTCGACCAACGCCGTGCCGTCGCGCGTGTCCGCCTGGCTGGACGCACGCGCCCGGAACGATGCGACGCTGACCGCCGTGGTCGACGCCGCCCGCGACGCCGCCGCGGGCCACGCGCGCGACACCGGTACGACCGTCGACGTGACAACGGAGTCCACCAGTCCCGTAGTCTCGTTCGACCCGCGGCTACGCGCACGCCTGACGGACGCGCTGGGGGCCGCAACAGACGGGCGGACCCCGGTCATAGCCACCGCGGCCGGCCACGACGCCGGCATCCTCGCCACCGCCGGTGTCCCGACCGCCATGCTCTTCGTCCGCAACCCCACCGGCGTGTCCCACGCACCAGCCGAGCACGCCGCACGCGATGACTGCCTCGCCGGTGTCGCCGCGTTCGCACGGGCAATCGAACACCTGGCATGCGCACCCGGGTGACGACCGCAGCGGCGGACCTCCGGTCGCGGCATCGTAGAGCGATGACGATCCTCGCCCGCATCGCCGTAGTCGCCTACATGCTGGCGTTGACCCTGGGTCTCCTGGCCGGGCAGTGGCCTCTGCAGGGACCGCAGCTGTTCGGTGCCCGAGGCCACGGTGTGCACGTCGGAGACGTCGTGGTCCTTGCGGCGACGGCGGTCGCATCCACCGCGGTGCTGAAGCCGGCGGGCGTCCGCGGTCCGTGAGGGCACCGACGATCAGTCGACGTCCGGCACCGCATTCTGCCGGGTGACCCGCGCGTACCAGCGGGCGCTGTCCTTGGGGATGCGGGCCTGCGTCTCGTAGTCGATATAGATGAGACCGAACCGCCGCGAGTATCCGAACGCCCACTCGAAGTTGTCCAGCAATGACCATACGAGGTAACCGCGGAGGTCGACGCCATCGGCGATGGCCCGCAACGCGCTTCGGAAGTGGCTGTGGAGGTAGCGGACCCGGTCGGTATCGTGCACCTGCCCGTCACCGGCAACGACATCGTCGAAGGCTGCGCCGTTCTCGGTCACGTAGAGCGGCGGCGCGTCATAGTCGCGGGACACGCGGGTGAGCACGTCGTACAGCCCCTGGGCGTCGATCTCCCAGCCCATCGCGGTCTTCGGCAACCCCTGATCCACGAACTCGATGTCCCCAGCGGCGATCCACTCTGACGGCTCCGACGCGATCCGCCCCGCGTCGGGGTCTGCTCGAACCGTGTGGCGGGTGTAGTAGTTGACGCCGAGCGCGTCCAGCGGCGAGCCGATGATCGTGGCGTCGCCGTCGCGGATGTAGGCCCCGTCGGTCACTTCCGCCACGTCGTCGAGTACGTCGCCTGGATAGCGTCCCGCCAGCAGGGGATCGAGGAACAGCCGGTTCATCTGTCCGTCGATGCGGCGCGCCGCCTCGGCGTCGGCATGGCTGTCGCTCACGGGGTCGACCGGATACAGGTTGAGGGTGATGCTCAACCTGCTGGTCGCGTCAGAGGCACGCAGCGCCTGGACGGCGAGACCGTGACCCAACAGCAGATGGTGAGCCGCGCGCATCGCCGCGGCCGGCTCCGTGCGGCCGGGAGCATGCACGCCCCCGGCGTACCCCAGGAAGGCGGAGCACCAGGGCTCGTTCAGCGTCGTCCAGCGCCGCACCCGATCGCGCAGCCGCTGGTGGACGAGTTGCGCGTACTCGGCGAAGCGGGCTGCGGTGTCGCGCTCGGGCCATCCGCCCGCGTCCTCGAGCGGCTGCGGCAGATCCCAGTGGTAGAGCGTGACGTACGGTTGGATGCCGCGTTCCAGCAGTGTCTCGACGAGACGCTGATAGAAGTCCAGCCCTCTCTCGTTGAGTGCACCCCGCCCGTCGGGCTGCACGCGCGGCCAGGCGACCGAGAAGCGGTAATGGGTGCAGCCGAGCTCGGCCAGCAGTTCGACGTCCTCGCGGTAGCGGTGGTAGTGGTCGTCGGCGACGTCACCCGTGTCACCGGCGAGCACCTTGCCGGGGGTGTGCGAGAACGTGTCCCAGATGGAGGGACCGCGTCCGTCTTCGTCGACCGCGCCCTCGATCTGGTAGCTGGCGGTGGCCGTGCCCCAGGCGAAGCCGTCCGGGAACCGCAGCGCGGCTCCGGTAGGCGGCGTCTGCGCGGTGCTGTCAGTCACTACGTGCTCGCTTCGATCGTGAGTGGGCCGCGGCCGTACTGCCGTAGTCTCGGGCGGCTCGGCCGGTGGCCGCAGATGCTCCCACAACTCGCGCCGGCCTGCCAGGTCCCCATACCGACCGTCGGGTCGTAGGAACGTAGTAGGGCTATGATGTTCCTATGAGTGCGCGAACGCAGACGATGGTCCAGCTCAACGAACGGCTGCTCAATCTGCTCGACCGCCGCGCCGCCAAAGCAGGCGTGTCCCGCTCCCAGCTGATCCGCGAGGCGATCGAGGCGTACCTCGCTTCGGATCGGCAGGCCGCGATCGACCGCGAGATCATCGCCGGCTACACCCGCATGCCACAAGGCGGCGAGTACGACGCCGACGAGTGGGGTGATCTCGGCCAGTTCGTCAGCGCTCTGATGGCCACGCAGCAGCGACGGTTGACCGAGGAAGAACGCGACGCGGGCTTCGACCCGTGGTGAACCGCGGCGGCGTCTACTTCATCGAGCACCCCGAGTGGGGTCGTCGACCGGTGCTGGTGCTCACCAGCGACGCGGCGATACCCGTCATGAAACGCGTCACGATCGCGTCGATATCGCGCCGCATCCGCGACATCCCCACCGAAGTGGTCCTCGACGAAGCCGACGGGATGCCAACCCGATGCGCGGTGAGCCTGGACAACCTCGGCGAGGCGTGGCAGGCCATGCTCGTCGAGCACGTCACAACACTGCAGCCAGAACGCATGCGCGACGTCTGCGACGCCCTGGACGCCGCGGTCGGCTGCTGACGCGATGATCACGCGGTGCGCGGCCGGCGGCGCCAGATCCCGGCCGGGCGATCAGCCAGGCGGCCGCCGCGCCTGGTCCGGCGAGCAACCGGTCCCGTGCTCACGGGCTGGTCGGCGGAAACGGCAGGTCGGACACCACGGCTGCCAGCTCGCCGTCGGGGCTCGACACGACGACGCCGTGGCCGGGCTCGGCGTGAACACGGTCGAGCATGGCGATGGCGACACCGCATCGTCGGGCAGGCGACACGGCGACTGACGTGGCCTCACCCACCTGGCCGCCCTTGACCGTGACAGGCCACGGCTCGACGCAGCCGGGTAGGGAGGTCGCAGCGATCTCCAGACCCATCACCCTGCGCGCCGGCCCGCGTTCGGCGATCTCCTCCAGCGCCGCGCGTCCAATGAAGTCGAAGGGTCGGTCGAGGTGACAGAACCGCTCGAAGCGGCACTCGAACGGGTTGTGCTCCAGCGTGAAGTCCCCGCCGTACGAGAGAAACCCTCCTTCGATCCGCTCGATCAGGTTGGGACAGCCGGCGCGCACCTCGAGGTCCTGACCGGCCTCCCACAATGCGTCCCACAGGGGCACCCCCAGGTCCGGGCGGTCGAGGTAGATCTCGAACCCGCCCTGCTTGCTCCAGCCGGTCCGGGCCACCATGACGGGGTGTGCCGCGAACTCGAGCCACGCGAACCGGAAGAAGCGGATGTCGCGCACCGCGCCGCCGAACACGCGGGCCATCAGCTCCTCGGCCTTCGGCCCCTGCACGGCGAGCGGCGACACGGGTGGCTCAGCGATCTCGACCTTCACGCCGAGTCCGTGGGCCAGCCCCGACACCCACAGGCCGACGTCGGCGTCCGCGATCGACAACCAGAAGCGATCGTCGGCCAGCTTGGAGATCACCGGGTCGTTGACGATGCCACCGCGGCTGTCGACCAGCGGCGCGTACAGGCACCGGCCCGCCTCGGCGGTCGACAGATCCCTGGGCGTCAGCAGCTGCACCAGGCGCGCGGCGTCGACACCCCGGATCTCCACCTGCCGCTGACACGAGACATCCCAGAGCTGCACGTGCTCCTTGAGATGCCAGTAGTCCTCCTCCAGGGAACGGAACATCACCGGCAGCAGCGTGTGGTTGTAGACGGTGTACGCGACGACGCCCGCGGCCTCGACCCTGGGCGTGAACGGCGTGCGGCGGACCCTGGTGCTCGCCCACACCGCAGGCGTCACGCCCGCCTCCTCGACGGTCCTGGTCGGCGCAGGTCGGTCACGGGCCCGACCAGTCGATCGAGCAGATCTCCGCGCTGCGGCCGACGAAGTTCCACACCCGGCCGAAGGCGCGCACGCGCGACTGGGTGGCCTGCGCGACGACCACGTCGGCGCCCATCCAGTAACCGGTGTTGGTCACCATCACCGGCTCGGAGTCGTCGGCGCCGGCGATCGGCTCGACCTCGCCGGTGATCTTCCGACCGACGGTGAGACGCCTGCGCTGCCCGTTTGTCTCGTACGTCACCGGCGCCCGCTCGGCACCCAGGAACGTGCTGACGAGGATCGAGAACAGCCCCGTGGTGCCCCGGGCCCGGCCGCTGAAGATCTCCTCCAGCGCGCCGAACGCGTCGTCGTCTGCCCGCTCGTCGATCCACGCCGCGACGGTCCAGTTGCCGCGGGACATCTCTCCGGGGATGTCCAGCAGCAACGCCACATTCAGTCCAGACAGATCGGTGGCTCCAGCGTGGCCCCGGTCGATTCGGACGCCGGCCCATGCCTGACAGGTGCCCTCGGTCGGAGGGTGGTTCCCGAGCGAGACGACGCAGGGGCAGAACACCGTGCAACTGCAGTTGAGGATGAGCTCACCCTGGATCGCCCATGTCTCGGTGCGCCGCTTGCGCGTCTCGATCGTCGTCACAGTGAACCTCCCAGGTTGACGACGCCGAGGAGTGCTCCCCCGGCGCCGGCGAGCAGCGCGAAGCCGATCGGACGGGTCAGCACCCGGCCGATCGGCAACTTCTCGACCACCATCAGCACCATCGCCATCCCCATGAAAGCCAGGTTCATGGCGCCACCGACGAAGGCGAGCAGCATCAGCGCCCAGCAACATCCGACGCAGACGACGCCGTGTCTGAGACCCATCCGCAACGCACCATCCACTCCGGACCGCCAGTAGGAGAGGAAGAACGACAACGGTGTCCGACACTGACTGACGCAGGCCTGCTTGAGGCCACTGAACTGATAGGCACCGGCCGCCGCCAGAACCCCGGCCGTCCCCACCGCTGACACGAGCCGCCCGGCGTGATCGACGACACCGAGCAGCGCAAGGCTGTGCTGCCCGAACGCCGCGACCACCGAGAACCCCACCCATACGACCAGATACCCCGCGACGAGCGCCGCAAAGCCGCGCCGACCCCCGCCGACCCCAGGCTTGTTCGTCAGACCGCGGTAGGTGACCAGCAACGGAACAGAGGTGGGCGCCATCATGGCCACCGACATCAGACCCCACATGGCGACGAGCCCGACCAGCGTGCCGTGCCCGCCGGCGGAGCTGTGTTGCAGCGGTCCGCCGTTCGACGCGAACGCCGCCAGCGCCAACCACGCGGCCAGGACGATGCCGAAGAACGCCACCCAAGGATCGGTGACGGTGCGCACCGCTCGCTGAGCCGAGCTCAGCGGGACGGCGGAGACCATCGTCACTCCTCGTTGCATCGGCGACGTCCGAGACGCTAACGGATGACGACCACGACGACCAACGAAAATACGGACCCGTCCCGGGTGGCCACGTGCGTGGCGCAAATCGTCACCGTAACTGCGTTGACGTCAAGGCGCGGCCACAGGATCATGACGTCATGCGGCAGCGATCGGTCGTCATCGTCGTGTTCGATGACGTGCAGGGCCTGGACGTCTTCGGGCCAGCCGACGTCTTCTACTTCGCCAACTACCTCGCCGCCGAGGCCGGTGAGGAGCGGCCGCCGTACACCGTCGAGATCGCGGCCCGAGCCGCCGGACCGGTGCGCACCGCGAGCGGGCCGACCATCCACGCCGACCGCGCGCTGTCAGATCCCGACCTCGAGCCGGACGTGCTGCTCGTCGCCGGCGGGCTCGCCATCGAGGCGGCGGCCAGCGACCCGGTGCTCGTCGCCGAGCTCGCCGACCTGGCAGCGCGCAGCGGCGAGGTCGGTTCGGTGTGCACGGGCGCGCTGCTGCTGGCCGAGGCGGGCCTGCTCGACGGCCGCCGCGCGACGACCCACTGGGCGCTCGCCGGGCTGCTGGCCACGGCGCACCCCACGATCGACGTCGACGCCGACCGCATCTACCTCCACGACGGCGTGTGGAGCTCCGCGGGCGTCACCGCGGGCATCGATCTCGCGCTGCAGCTCCTGCGTACGCACCACGGCAGCGAGATCGCCGCGCGCGCCGCGCGCCATCTCGTCGTGTACCTGCAGCGTGCCGGTGGCCAACAGCAGTACAGCACCCACCTCGCCGCGCAGCGGTCGTCACACCCGACGATGACCGACCTGCTGGCCCACATCGCCGATCACCCCGACACGGACCTGTCGGTCCACGCGCTGGCGGACCATGTGGCAATGAGCGAGCGCAGCTTTCAACGCCTGTTCACCCGAGAGGTCGGCGTCAGTCCCGGCAGGTACGTCGAACGCGTTCGCATCGACGCGGCCCGGCGCCTGCTGGAACAAACCGACGACGGTGTCGCGGGCATCGCCCGCCGCTGCGGCTTCCTCACCGTCGAGACGTTCCATCGGGCATTCCGACGCCTCGTCGGCGTCACCCCGACCGACTACCGCAACCGGTTCTCACGACCCGCAGCCGGCTGACCAGGTCTGCGGAGAGAATCCGGGTCACCGGCGTCGCCACAACCACGTTGCCCGGTGGCCCGCTGGCTGTCGTCCAGTGGACCCTTGCCGCCGTAGGCACGCGGGGAGGATTGACTGCGGCCGAGAGGTCGGCTATGTTCGGTCGATCGACCGAACGGAATGCCCTGAACATGCAATCCGACGCCCCCCGCCGACCGCCATCCGGCGAGACGGCCGAGCGGATCCTCGCCGCGGCCAAGCACTCGCTGCTCGAGGGCGGCTACGCGGCGCTGTCGACGCGAGGCATCGCCCAGCGGGCCGCGGTGCCGCTGAGCCAGATCCACTACCACTACGGTTCCAAGCGGCAGTTGGTGCTGGCGCTGCTCGAGACCGAGAACGCGCAGCGTCTCGAACGGCAGACGTCGATGTACGGCGCGGACCAGCCACTGTGGAAGCAGTGGGAGCAGGCCTGCGACTTCCTCGAGGACGACCTTGCCTCCGGCTACGTCCGGGTGCTCCAGGAGATGACGGCCGCTGGATGGTCCGACGCCGAGGTCGCGCGCGCGGTCCGGACGTACCTGCACGGGTGGTTCCGACTGCTGGAGGGGATCACGCACCGGTTTGCCGTCGAGGCCGGCGGCCTCGGTCCGTTCGAGCCCCAAGAGGTGGCCACCCTCGTCGGGATCGCATTCCTCGGGGCCGAGACCATGATCCTCCTTGGAATGTCCGAGGACGAGATGCCCAACCGAGCGGCGCTGCGCAAGATCGGGACCCTGATCCGCGCCGCGGAAGAGGCGGACGAGTAGGAGGAGCGATCGTGCGAGCGAGAGCGCCTGACGTGCAGGGCCACGTCGACCAGGCCGGCGTCAGGATCGGCTACGAGGTCTACGGGACCGGTTCGCCGACGCTGCTGCTGCTGCCCACGTGGACGATCGTGCACAGCCGGTTGTGGAAGGCGCAGGTGCCGTACCTGGCCCGGCACTACCGCGTGGTCGTGTTCGACGGACCCGGCAACGGCCGGTCCGACCGACCGCTCGATCCTGCCGCGTACCAGTTAAACGCCGAAGCCGGGGCTGCGCTCGCGGTCCTTGACGCCAGCGGTACCGACCAGGCCGTGGTCGTGTCGTTGTCCAAGGCCGCGAGCTGGTCCTTGCAGCTCGCGGCCGATCACCCCGAGCGGGTGCTCGGTCAAGTCTTCATCGACCCGACCATCTCACTGGCGGCCCCAACCGGCGCCCGCGCCAAGAGCGTCGACACGTTCTACGACGAGATCGAGGACCCGCGAGGCTGGGAGAAGTACAACGCCCACTACTGGCGACACCACTACCGCGACTTCGCGGAGTTCTTCTTCGCGCAGTGCTTCCCGGAGGCCCACTCGACCAAGCAGCGCGAGGACACGGTCGGCTGGGCGCTGGAGACCACGCCGGAGGTCCTGCTGACCGACGCGCGAGCTGCCATCGCCGACCCCGAAACGGTCCTGGCGTGGTGCGCCCGCGTGAACAGCCCGGTGCTGGTGATCCACGGCGGCGACGACCGCATCAGCCCACCGGCTCGCGGCGAGGCACTCGCGGCGGCGACCGACGGCGAACTCATCGTCTTGGAAGGCGCCGGTCATATTCCCCTCGCACGGGATCCCGTCATCGTCAATCGTGCGATCACGCAGTTCGTCGAGCGGGTCCGGCGATCGCCACAGACGCCGACTCGTCGCGCTCAATCGCCCGACGCCGCAGCGCTGCCTCGCCACGTCTGGACGCGCGGCGCGAGACGCAGCACGAAGGTCCTGTATCTGTCGTCGCCGATCGGACTGGGTCACGCACGCCGGGATCTGGCCATCGCCGAGCAGCTGCGCGCACACCGCCCCGACATCCAGATCGACTGGCTGACCCAGCAGCCCGTCATCGACGTTGTCGAGGCGGCCGGCGAGACCATCCATCCCGCGAGTGCCTGGCTCGCCTCCGAATCCGCCCACATCGCCTCGGAAGCCGCCGGTCACGACCTGCACTGCTTCCAGGCGCTGCGGCGCATGGACGAGATCCTCGTTGCCAACTTCATGCTGTTCCAAGAAGTCGTCGAGGACGGGCTCTACGACCTCGTCCTCGGCGACGAGGCGTGGGACGTCGACCATTTCTGGCATGAGAACCCGGAGCTGAAGCGGAGCTCGCATGTCTGGCTGACCGACTTCGTGGGCTACCTGCCGATGCCCGACGGCGGCGAGCACGAGGCGTACCTGACCGCCGACTACAACGCCGAGATGATCGAGCACATCGATCGCTTTCCGCGGATCCGCGACCGGGCGATCTTCGTGGGCAACGCATCGGACGTCGTACCCGATGTGTTCGGCCCGGGCCTGCCCAAGATCAGGGACTGGACGCAGGACCACTTCGACTTCTCCGGCTACATCACCGGCTTCACCCCACCCACGCCGGACCAGAGGACGCAGTGGCGAGAAGACCTGGGCTACGGTCCTGACGAACAGATCTGCCTCGTCACCGTCGGCGGATCCGGGGTCGGCACGGCGCTGCTGGAATTGGCGATCGCCGCGTTTCCAATCGCCAGCTCGGTCGTCCCCGGGCTGCGAATGGTCGTGGTCGCTGGCCCTCGCATCGACCCGGCGCGGCTCCCCACGCGCGCCGGACTCGACATCCGTGGCTACGTCTCGGACCTCCACCGGCACCTGTCGGTCTGCGACCTGGCAATCGTCCAGGGTGGTCTGACCACCACGATGGAACTGACGGCCGCGCAACGGCCGTTCCTGTACTTCCCGCTGGCCCACCACTTCGAGCAGACCTACCACGTACGCCACCGCCTCGATCAGTACGGCGCGGGTAGGTGCATGGACTACGCCGCGACCGATCCCGACGCACTGGCCGACGCCATCGCCATCGAGATCGGTCGCGACGTCGACGTCCGACCGGTCGAAACCGGCGGCGCGGAGCGCGCCGCTGCCATGATCGCCGAGCTGTTGTAGCGATGTCACCACGAGGGAGAGGAGTACCCGTCTGTCCTGGATATCGGTCGATCGACCGACCGCATGGAGTGAAGGGAACAAGGTCATGAGCTCTGCATCAACAACACAGGCCCGCCCACCGCGCAACGGGGTCGACGTGCCGACGCTGTTCGCGACGATCGACGCCGTCAAAGGCCAGCCCGAGGCGGCGCAGTTCCGGTTCCGGGCTGTCAACCGGTGGGTCAGCGGCACCCACAGCCGCACGACCATCGACGGGTTCTTCGGTGTCGGCGCCGAGCAGCAGCACAAGGCTGCCTACGTTGCCGACGCAGACCACCCCGAGGTGCTGACCGGGTCGGACAACGCACCGAGCCCGGTCGAGTACGTCCTGCACGGTCTGGCCGCGTGTTTGACCGCGGGCATCGCCAACATCGCTGCCGCCCGCGGGATCTCCCTGACGCAGGTCGAGTCCCGCCTGGAGGGAGACATCGATCTGCGCGGGCTGCTCGGGCTGGCCGACGAGGTCCGCAACGGCTACGAGCAGATCCGGGTCGGCTTCCGGATCGCCGGCGACGCGCCGGACGAGCAACTGCGCCAGGTCGTCGAGCAGTCCCGCGCCAGGTCGGCGGTGTACGACATCGTGACGAACGGTGTCCCGGTCGACATCCAGGTCGAAACGGGCTGAGCGCCAGGCAGGAAGGAGGGCCTGTTTTTCGGCGTGCTGGTGACGGCCGGCCTGCCGAGCCGGCCGGCCGTCGCCGGGGCACGAGGGAGACAACCATGAACGATTACGACGTCGTCATCGTTGGCGCACGAGCGGCAGGCGCGAGCACCGCACTGCTGCTGGCGCGTGCCGGGTGGCGTGTAGTGGTCCTGGACCGCGCGCGGCGTGGCAGCGACACGCTGTCGACCCACGCGCTGATGCGACCGGGCGTGCTGCAGCTGGAACGGTGGGGATTGCTCGATGCCATCGTCGCAGCCGGCACGCCGGGTCAGGATCGTGTCGTGTTCCACTACGGCGACGACCGTGTAGATCTGGACGTGTCGCGCCAGCTGTACGCGCCTCGGCGCACGCTGCTCGACCCGGTTCTCGTGGCTGCTGCCGAGAACAGTGGCGCGGCGTTCCGCTTCGGCGTCGACGTCCGCGGTCTGCTCTGGGATCAGGACGAACGTGTCGCCGGCGTCCGCGTCCGAGACGAGCACGGCGACAGCGCGGAGATCCACGGTCGGGTGACCGTGGGCGCCGACGGCCGCCGCTCATTGGTCGCCCGAGAGGTCCACGCTCCCGTGACCCGCCACGGCACCAGCTCGGCCTCAGCCATCTACGGCTACTGGACGGGCGTCGACACCGCAGGCTACGAGTGGTGCTTCCAACCTGGCACCGCCGGTGGGCTCATACCCACCGGCGGCGGACAGGTGTGCGTGTACGCCGCAGCGCCGACCCGACGGTTCGCCGACGAGCTGCGGTACGACCTCGAAGGCGGACTCCATCGCGTGCTGGCGGAAGCCGCGCCGGCGCTTGCCGAGCGCGTCGCGGCCGGCCGGCGCGTCGAGCCCGTACGCGGCTTCCCCGGCACGCGGGGCTGGCTGCGCCGCCCCTGGGGCACAGGGTGGGCGCTGGTCGGCGACGCCGGCTACTTCAAGGACCCGATCACCGCTCACGGCATCACCGACGCGCTCCGCGACGCCGAACTGCTGGCCAACGCCCTCGACCGCGTCCTGACCGGCGCGGTCGAGCCCGCGCATGCCCTCGCGCACTACGAATGCGTGCGCAGCGACCTGTCGATCCCGATGTTCGACGTGACGGATGCCGTCGCAGGATTCAATTGGACGCTGGACGAGCTGCGGCGGCTCCACCTCGCCATGAGCGACGCCATGCAACGGGAGGTCGATGTCCTGACCCAGCTCGACGGCCGCTCCACCGGTCGTGTCGCCGCGTGAGCTCGTCGCACTCCGTGCCTTGACCGTGGGCCCGCTCGGGGCATGTGTCAGACGGTGACGGCGGCACACCGGCGCGACGCTCGACGACGACGCCGAGTGGCAACGTCGTGGACCGCGACACCGACATGCCTCACGACGCGTCGGTCATCTGGATCAGATGGCGGTACGGTGATGCGACCATGCACGCACCTGGGAGCCGAGGCTCATGAGCGACATTCCGACGTACGACGACGCGGGGCCGGACCTGGACGACGCGGACATCGAGACACTCCGCAATGCCTTTGTCGAGGCATACAACGCTCGAGATCTCGACGCCATCTTCGAGTTCGTCTCCAGCGACGCCGAAGTGCCCGACATCAACGGTGAGGGCCTCGACGCGCTGGCGGAGGAATTGCAGGCCGTCTGGGAACGTTCGCCGGCCGTGGTCCTCACACACGCGCGCGTCGAGAACACCCCGGCGGCCGTGGCGTGGCTGCCCGACGAGGACGGACGCTGGACCCGCGTGGGACTGATGACATTCGACAGTGACCAGGGCCGGCTGACGGTTATCGAGACGCCCGACGACGCCTCGGCGTTGCAGCTCGCGCTGGCGCAGGACCCGGCCGGCGATGTGCTCGACGAGGAGCTCGACTGGTCCGAATGGGACCGTGGTGAGCCGACCGGTGACGGCGACGGGGATTGGCACGAGCGGCAGCTGCCGGAGTCCTGGCCCAGCTGAGAGACGGCGGCGACCGGCGTGATGCGCGAAGTCACCTACCGCTACGTGGCGCCGTCGACCGTCAGTGGCACCGCCGACGAGCGAGCCGTGATGCTGGCCACCGCCGGCGGCCGGTCGGCGAACCCCGCATTCTTCTCAGGTTTCGCCGAGCAGCCGACGCTGACGGCGCGAGCGCTCCTGACGATCGCCGAGGTGGCGCGCACGCGGTACTTCGACCCCGGCGCGGCAAGCCGTTCCCGCGATCCGGTGGTGACCTCCAACATGGACGTGCTGCGCTTCGAGTCGCTGTCTGCGTGCAACGGCGTGTACGCCCGGTTCGACCTCGAAGCCGACGCGGTCGACGGGACGTTTCTGAACTGGGGCACGACCAACGTCGATCTCAACAACCCGATGCGAACCGCCCTGGCCGGCATCACCGACGCGGAACCTTTGCGCCTGACGGTCGGCCGGGACGAACTGACGGTCGACACGCTCGACGGCACGGTCGTGGAGCGCCGCGTCCCATTGCCCGACCGGTGGGTGCGCGGGTTCGCCGAGGTGACCGTCGCAGCGGGCGCCATGATGCCGATCCGGGCTGTCGCGGCCGGTCCGGCGCGGCGGATCCTGCGCGAGCTGCCCCGCCTGCGGGCGAAGCGGCCCGGGTGGGTGACGTGGACGCCGCAGGGCGCGCGACTGACGTCGACCCCACACGACACGGCGGTATTCCTGGCCGGCCCACAGCGCCTCGGCTCGGTCGGTCGGCTCATCCCCCTGGTGCAGGGGCTCCGTCTGTACGCACCACCGCCGGCCCACCGAGCTGGCGTCGGTGGGCGGGCGAGCTCGCAGCGGGCCGCGCAGCCGTCGGCCTGGGAGCTGGTGTTCGACGGCGCCCGCCTGGTGCTCGTGCTCAGCCCAGAGGTGTATCGCGGGTTCTCGGGCGAGGGCGGCATCCTGACGGCGCTCGCCCACACGGACCCGGACGACCTTGCGGCGGCCGCGCGGCTGCTGCACGGGCAGTCGATGATCGACCCGGCGCCTCTCGCCGACGAGCTGTCTGTCGATCCGAGCACCGCGTGGTCCGTGTTCCACGCGCTGGGTGGCGCCGGACGCGTCGGCTTCGATCTCGCCTCGGGCGGTTTCTTCCACCGCGACCTGCCGTTCGAGCGCCGGGCGCTCGACGAGCTGCAGCCGCGCCTCGGCGACGCCCGCGAGCTCGTCGCCGCGGGCGCGGTGACGTTCGACGGCGCGTCGGCGTCCGTGCGCAGCGGCGACACGCGCTACCTCGTCCGCCGCGACGCCGACGTCAGCCGGTGCACCTGCCCGTGGTTCGCCAAGCACCGGGGTGAGCGCGGCCCCTGCAAGCACGTGATCGCGGCCGACCTGGCCCGCGCCGAAGTCCACTCGTGAGCCTCGACCGTCGGCTGGTGGACGCGATCGTCGCGGAGGACCCCGAACAGGTCCGAGACCTGCTCACGGCTGCGACCGAGAAGCAGCGCCGCGCCGCGGACGACCCACTGCGCGACGAGCTGCAGCACGTCATCCCGCCCCGCGATCCGCTGCCCGAGCGTCGTCGTACCGCGCTGCTCGCCATCCTCGGGACGTCGACGTCCAAGACGCTGCGCGCCTTCCACCTCGCCCGTTTCGGCATTCCGGTGCCGCCGGCCGTGGCCGTGCTCGAGGCGCGTCCTGCGGCGATCCGCAGCGCGATGCTGAAAGCCGCGACCTCCGACGTGCTCCTGCGCTGGCTCTGGCCGGTCGCGTTCGACTTCATTCGTCGCGACCAGTTCACGCGGCCCGACACGGCCGAGTATGCGGAAGGTGCGCTCGGCCACGTCTTCGGCGTCGACTGGCGCTGGCCCATGGACCGCAGCAATCCGACCGACGAGCAGTGGATCGACGGCGTGCGAGAGCGCCTGTCTGACCCCGACCTCGCCGACGAGCTGTTCGCCGCATTCCGCCACGAGGAGCCCCTCGTGGGGTTGTCCACCGCCCGCCGCCGGCCCGTCGAGGCGGCCCTCGTCCGCGCGGCCGGGGACGGGGCGATCCAACGGTCCCGACTGCTCGACGAGTGCCTTGATGGTCACCTGCGCGACTTCCGACCGTCGGCCACCCGGATGTTCGCCCGTCTGTGGGACGAGCTCGCGCCCACCCACGACGAGCTGGTCGCGCGCCAGCACCGCATCACGCGGGTCGGATCTGCCCAGGATCCCGGGGCACAGCTCCTCGCGCTCACAGCCCTCGGCGCACTGCTGGACGGCGGCGAGACGGTCGACCCGGCGCAGGCGTCCGCAGTGGCCGCGGCGGCGCTGTCCGGGACCACCAAGAAGCTGGCCACCAGCGCGTTGAGGTTTCTTGACCGGTTGGCGACCATCGGGCCCGATCCGGCGGTGACGGCGGCGCTGTCCGGCGTCGGTCATCCCCGGGCCGACGTCCAGGAGGCGTCGCTGGCCTTCGTCGAGCGCAACCTGTCACGAGTGTCGGACCCACTGACCGTTCGTCAGGACGTGCTGGCGTGGGCGGACGCGGTCGAGCCGCAGCTGCGAGCTCTCCTCGACGATGTCACGGGCATCGCGGCGACCGGGAACGAACCCGTCGGACCCGACGGGGACCGCCGCGAGATCGCACGGCGCGTCGCCGCGTTGTCGGCCCCGCAGCTCGCCGATGCCGGCCTGCACGACATCGACCCGACCGTACCGACGCTTCCGCCGCCGGTGACCTTCGACCCGTGGTCGCCGCCAGTGCTGTCGCCACAGAGGGCGACCACCAGAATCGATGATCCCGCGGAGCTGGCCGAGGCCGTGGTCGCATGGATGGCGGGGTCCGTCGACGGCATCGACGTCGAGCGCATCCTCGACGGACTCGCCCGGCTCGGTGCCGCCAGCGCGGGCACCGCGGCTGCGTCAGCGGTACGCACGCAGCGCGAACGGTTGCGCGAAACATCGGGGACGTTTGCCGACGCGACACCGATCGTGTGGCTCGCCGACGCGTGGCTCGACCGCCGGCCACCGCAGCCGCTTCCGTTCGTCCGCCGGCGCGCCCGCTGGTTCGGTGGCAGAGCCGACGTCGTCGGCGACCTGGTCAAACCCCGAGTGCCGTCGAACGCGCGCCGCTACTGGCTGGGCCTGACCGCCTACGACGGCACCCGCTTCCCGGCGCACCCGGCGGCCTTCGGCGCGGTGCGGATGTGGGAGGTCGCGCACCACCTCGCCGAAGGGCAGTCGCGGCAGCTTCTCGCGACGCCGACGCACCGCGGGGGCTGGATCGCTCCCGCGGACCTGTGTCACCGCCTCGAGGAGATGCAACGCCGACGCCTGACGCCTGACCGGTTCGACGCCGTCCAGGCCCTGTTGCGCATCGCTCCGGGGGTCGCTGACGGCCTCGGTGACCGGCTCGTGGCGGTGGGAACCGATCCGGCGCGTGCCGCGGCCAGCATCCTGGGTCACCACGCGCGGGTGCGCGACGAAGGGCTGCAACGGGCCGCGCGAATCCGCGTCGACCTCGGCCTGCCGGCGGCCAGTCGGCGCCCCGGGAGCCAGCCACACCACGCACCGCAGCATGCGCTGCGCTGGCCGGACATCGCAGACGCCGGCGAGCGGCGCCGTGACGACCCTGTCGGGATACTGCTCACCGCACTGGCGACCCCGCCCGACGAGATCCGCTGGTGGCACGACGCCAACGTCCTGCTGGCGGGAGCCGACCACACCGCGATGAGCCGCGCCACGACCGCCCTGCCCCGCTTCCCCGATCTGTACGGTGCCGCGGTGGCGACCACCGTGGCGTTCGACCTCGGCGCGAACCGCTCGAGCGACGCCGACCACGTCGCGCTCGCCACGCTGATCGACCCCGACGTGCCACTGGGCCCCGGAGCCCACGCCGGCCTCGCGATCGCGCTGACAGCGCGCAACGAGACGCTCGCGACGGTGGCCGCCGATCTGACGATCGCCGCCATCGACGACGGCCGGCTGGATCATGTCGTGCTGGGCGAGCTGCTGGCCACGCTCGTCAACGAAGGCGTCGGCCTGCTGTCGCGGCCGGCGTCACGGCTGTCGAACGTGGCCGAGCACTCGCTGCTCCACGCCGACGCGGTCCGGCGGGTGTGGATGACCACGCTGGCGGCCCTCGAGACACTGCCACGCGACCTCCACGCGCCGCTGGAGGGGCTGCTGGCAGCCGGTACCCGCTGCCAACGTGGCGTCGACGACGACGGCGCCAGGTCGTTTCTCGAGCAGCTCGCGACCGGCAACTCGAAGCGGGCCAGTCTGGCCCGGACGCTTCTCGAGCTTCCAACGGTCTGGGACGACGTGGCTCCCGAGCTGCTCGCCATCGCCGGCCGTCTGACCAGGGCCGAACGCTGGGCGGCACAGCTGGCCGGCGTCACCTGACCCCGGCGATCACCCGGCCCGCGAACGAAGGAGAAACCACATGGCCACCCAACCTGCTGGGCGGGAGTGGACCACGACAGAGGCGCAGGGAGCGACCTTCGTCGAGCTGTTCTTCGACCTGGTGTTCGTGTTCGCGGTCACGTCCATCACCGGACTGCTGCTCGAGAACCTCGATTGGGCGGGCGTCGGCCACAGCGTCCTGATCCTCTGGCTCGTCTGGTGGGCATGGACGCAGTTCACGTGGACACTGAACCCGGCCGACACGAACCATCCGGCGGTCCGGCTCATCACCCTCGCGGCGACCGCGGCCGCCTTCTTCATGGCGCAGGCGATCCCCGACGCCTTCACCAGCGCGGGCGCCTGGTTCGCGTGCGCGTACGTCACCGTCCGCGTCCTGGGCCTGGGACTCCAGCTGGGTCTCCTCTCGTCGTTCCGGGAGAACGCCAGCACCCTCATGGCCTGGCTGACAGGTTCGGGCATCGGTCTCGTCGCGGTCCTCGTCGGTGGGCTCGTGGCGTCGCCGTGGCGGGAGATCCTGTGGACGGCCGCCGTCGCCTTCGACCTGCTCAGCGCCGCGCGGGCGGGCCGCGGACGCTGGCACCTGCACGCCGCGCACTTCGCCGAACGCCACGGGCTCATCGTGATCATCGCCCTCGGAGAATCACTGATCGCTGCCGGGGTTTCCCTCGGGCCCCCCCGTGACGCGACGTTCGCCGTCGGCGCGATCTCCGCTGTGGTGGCGGTGTGCGCGCTGTGGTGGCTCTACTTCGGGCTGGCGAAGGACGAACTCGAGGACCATCTCGCATCGCGAACCGACGACGAGGTCGGCGGAGTGGCGAGGAACATCTACTCCTGGGGGCATCTACCCATCATCGCCGGCATCATCGCGTTCGCGGTGGCCATCGAGGAGGCGTTGAGCCACCCGGACGAGGCGCTCGGACCCGAGGCGCTGGTGGCGCTGGGGCTCGGCGTGATCCTCTACCTCAGCGGTATCGCATACGGCCTCCACCGCACCGGGAACCGGTCCCCCGTGCCATGGGCCATCGCGATGGTGGTGGTGACGTTGACCGTTCTGGCCACCGCTCAGTCCGCGTCGGGACTGATCCCGCTGCTGGCCGTGACCGCTGTGCTCGTCGCATTCGCGATCTGGGGGTCGTGGTCCCGCCGACCGACCGGAGCAGCAAGCGCCCCGCCCGGATAATCCGAACGAGCGCTGTCCGGAGGCGGCCTCGCCAGGGCGGCCGCTGGTCAGAGCCGGTCGATGACGCCCGTGGACTGGCCGACCTCGATCAGGTGCCCGTCAGGGTCGCGCACGTACGCGCGGATCTCGCCGCCGTGATCCTTGGGCTCAGTCAGAAAGGTCGCGCCGGCCGCGGTCCACTCCTTGTACACCTTGGCGATGTCCGCGACCCGGATGTTGAGGAACGCGCTGACCGGGCTCGCGCCGTCGGGCACCGCCAGGACAACGTCGGGCTTGTCGTCGGTCGGTCCACCGCCCACGTTGAGGATGATCCAGGAGTTCGCGACCTTCATGTACACCGGGTCGCGTTCGAGGACCGTTTGGGCGCCGAGCACCTTCTCGTACCAGCGGCGGCTGCGGTCCTGGTCGCTCACGACAAGGAAGTGGGTGACCACGAAGCCCTCGGTCGGGGCGGGAAAGTCAGCGGGCTCGCTCATCAGGAGTTCCATTCGCTATCCGTTGCTGTCCGTCCGACCAGCAACGTCGTGTAGCAAGCGGATATTCCGTCCCGAACGCGTGTGAGAGAGCCGAACCGAGCCGGGATCACAACCGTGACAGAGACCCGATCATTGGCCGGCGACGAGGACCGCCTTGCCGGCATGCCCGCTGCGTTCGAGGAGCTCGTGCGCGCGAGGGGCCTCAACCAACGGGATGCGCGCCGCCACCACCGGCTTGATCCTGCCCGCCGCCGCCAAATCGAGAAGCTCCGTCAGCGTTTCGCGATACCAGTCGTAGTGCGCTAGAGGGAACTTGATCATGTTCGGGGACAACGGCACCCGCCTGCCGCCTGGAATGAGCTTGAGCAGGAACACCGTCAGCAGGCCGAGTGGCATGGCCTTCATCCCAGCTTTGGATGTTGCGACGCTGCCGAGTGGCACCAACCGTCCGCCTGGACGCAGGGCTTGGTAGGAACGCCAGAGTTGCCGCATGCCGCCGATGGGGTCGAACACGACGTCCACCCCGTCGCCGGTCAGGCTGCGGATGCGCTCGACGAAGTCCTCCGTACGGTAGTCGATCGGCGTGGCTCCGAGTGCGGACACGAGTTCGTGGTTGTTTGTGGACGCCGTGCCGTACATCTCCAGCTCGGCCAGCCTGCCGAGCTGGAGCAGAGCGGTGCCCAGGCCTCCCGCCGCACCATGGACCAGGATCCGCTCGCCGCTGCGCACGCCGGCGGTTCGGTGCAGGTACAGGTGTGCGGTGAGGTAGTTCATCACCATGCACACGGCTTCGGCAGCATCGAGGCCGGAGGGCACGGGCACCAACTGGCTGGCGGGCCGGCAGATGAACTCCGCGTAGCCTCCGCCATCGCCGAAGCTCCAGCCGGCAACCATCTGCCCCAGCTCGACGGTCGACACTCCGTCACCCAGCTTGTCCACCACACCGACGATGTCCTCGCCCGGCGTGAACGGTACGCGCGGATCCCCGGGAAGCGAGATCGAGCGGATCATGACATCGTAGGCCGAGACCCCAGCAGCCAGGACCTTCACCCGAACTTCCCCGAACCGAGGTTCTGGGAGATCTTCTACAACCACCAGTAGCTCGTCCGGCCCGCCGCGCCGCGCGACGACGATGCGATGGTGCTTTGCCTGCTTCATGGTGACCACAGTCAACTCTCGATCCCCGGGCTTCGCTTCTCATGACCGGCCGAAGTGGATCCGGTCACCACCATGTGGTGCCCGACGTGCTTGCCTCAGGGTCCGAAGTCCTCAGATCCGCAAGCTGAACGGCCCCGGATCGGGTGAGCGTCGGCGTCCGGCTGTGGGAGCGCGTTGCGGCAATCGGACCGCGCTATGCATCCGACCGCCGGCGCCTCCCCATGGCTATCCCGCCGGCAACGCGCCGAACGCGGAGCATCTGTTGCCCGTCTTCTTCGACACGCCCGACGACATTGATGAGGCAAGCGCCGGGCCTTGACGCTGTCGGCGGGCGAAGCGAGGATCGCGGCACCCGGTCCGCGGGCGGCAACGATCCGGCGGACTGGTGCCGCTCGTAGGGAGGTGGGCAGCAGGATGGTGACGCGGGGATTCACCGGCAGGGCCAGATCCGCGAGCGACGCGGTGCCGCCGGGACAGTACGTGACGGCTGACTTTCCCGTGCTCACCGCCGGTCCGACCATCGCTATCGAGCCTGAAGAGTGGGAGCTCACGATCGGCGACGGCGCGACGTCGAAGACCTATGACTGGGACGACCTCCACGGCCTGCCGATGGTGACGATCACGACCGACATCCACTGTGTGACGCACTGGTCGAAGCGCGACACGACGTGGGAGGGGGTGTCGATCTCGACGCTGTTCGATGACGCGGGGGTCGACGATCTGCCGTTCGCGTTGGTGTCGAGCTACGGCGGTTACACGACCAACCTGCCGGTGGCCGATCTGGTCGACCGGGATGCGATGATTGCGGTCCGCTTCGACGGCGGCGAGATCGCAGCGGAGCACGGCGGACCCGCCCGACTGCTGGTGCCGCACCTGTATCTGTGGAAGAGCGCCAAGTGGGTACGCGACATCCGGCTGTCCGACGACGAGCAGCAGGGTTTCTGGGAGACGGCGGGCTACCACAACTACGGTGACCCCTGGCGCGAGCAGCGCTACTACAGCGACTGATGGCCGGCTCGGTTCGCCGCGCGCTGGGCTGGCGCACCGCCACGGTCGTCGACAGCATCGCGGAGACGGCGACGGCGCGATCGCTCGGGTTGGATGTGGCTGCCTGGTCGGGCCACGCCGCCGGGCAACACGTCGACATCCGGCTGACCGCCGAGGACGGCTACCAGGCGACCCGCAGCTACTCGGTGTCGTCGGGACCGGGCGAAGCTCCACAGATCACCGTCGAACGCGTCGATGACGGCGAGGTCTCGCCGTACCTCGTGGACGTCGCAGAGAAGGGCGACACGTTCGAGGTGCGCGGACCCATTGGCGGGTACTTCGTGTGGGAGCCCGCCGCGCAGCCGTTGGTGCTGATCGCGGGGGGTTCGGGCATCGCGCCTCTGCGTGCGATGTGGCGAGCGGGCACGCTGCGCGCGCCGATCACGGTCGTGTACTCAGCCCGCGACGTCGACCGGCTGATCTTCCGCGACGAGCTCGACAGCGATGCGACGCTCGCGGTTCGCGTGCACCTGACCCGCGAGCAGCGGCCGGGCTTCCGCTCGGGACGCGTCGGCATCGACGATCTGAACGAGGTCATCGACGCCCGCGTAGCGCCCGCCATCTACGTGTGCGGACCGACCTCGTTCGTCGAGTCCGTCAGTCGACACCTGTTGACGCTCGACGTCGATCGCCGCACGATCCGGACCGAGCGGTTCGGCTGAGGACTGGAGACGGCGTGTCACATGTCGATGGCAACGCGATGATCGGGGCGCTGTCGCTGGCCATGGGCACCGACGTCGCCGACGCGGGCGGCGTGTGCGCCGCGTGCGGTCTCGACCATCCCCTCGCCGAAGCGCACGTCTACCTGCGCTGTCCCGGCATGGTCATGTGCTGTCCGGAATGCTCTGCAGCCGAGATCGTGCTCGTCGAGATCGAGCATCGCCTCATGCTGACCGTGCGCGGGTTGGCAACCATCCGTTTCGGAACACCGGCGCAGTCCTAGAAACACGGCGCGTGGCCGTCGAAGCTGGCCGCGCACGACGTGGCAGACGTCGACGCCGCCATTGGCCAGCGTCTGGCGTCGCAAGGCGAGCGAGTTCACGCCTCCGCACGTGCGCTCGGCAGTCGCTCCTCGGGCGCGGTGGCCATTCAGGAGACGCGGTAGACCTGACCGGTCTGCGCGCCTTCGACGGACTTGACGTAGGCCCGAGCTGCGTCAGCGATACTCACGGGACGGTAGCCAGGAAAGTACGAGCCGTAGGCGTCCCACGCCTCCTCGAACACCGTCGCACTGACCGCGTTGATGCGAAGTCCACGCGGCAACTCGATCGCAGCCGCGCGGACGAACGCGTCAACAGCGCCGTTCACGGTGCTAGCGACCACGCCGGTGACGATGGGGTCGTACGCGAGGACGCCGCTGACCAGCGTGAAGCTGCCGCCGTCGTTGACGTGTTCGAGACCGCGACGAACCAGCTCCACCTGCCCGAGCAGCTTGTCGTGCAGTCCGGCTCGAAAGTCATCCAGGGTCAGTTCCGACATCGGGGCAAACGGTGTGACGCCGGCCGCGCATGCGACCGCGTCCACCGGACCGATTGTGCGATAGAGCGCCTCGATCGAGCCGGCCTCGGTCAGATCCACCGTGAAACGGCCGCTGCGAGATGCCTCGAGCACTTCGTGGCCCTGACCGTCCTGCCCGAGCGCCGCGGCGACCGCGGTACCCAGCGTCCCACTGGCACCGACGACGACAATCCGCACGACGCGTTCCTTCCTGACACGATCGTCCTACCGACGCCGACCAGCACAAGCACTCGGACATGGCAGGCGGCGGATGCCCGAACACGAGCGGCGCCGACCGTCATCCTCGTATGTGGGGGCCTGCGGTCTGACAATACCCGCTCCGGCGTCGCGCCGATTTCGACCATCTCGTCGAACGAGCACGAGCCGGACGGCCATCCACGCCACCAAGACGACCGTCACGATCCACGCGCCCCGGCCGGTCGCGGCCTCGATCGTCGCGTATGACTCCCCTGCGGCGTACCCGGCGACGGTGAAGACCGCCGCCCAGGCGACACCACCGAGCACATTGAACGCCAGGAAGCGCCCGTAGCGCATGCGACTCATCCCGGCCGCGGCGGGGACGACCGCGCGCAGCACGCTGGTCCACCGGCCGAGGAACACCACGGCGCCGCCGTGACGCTGCACGTGACCCACCACATCGCAAATCACGCCACTGTGAGATCGGGCCGCTGTCGACGCAAGCAGGCGCGGTCCCCAGCGACGGCCCAGCTCGTAGCCGGCCGAGTCGCCTGCGACGGCGGCGACCGCCGCCACCACGAGCATCACCGGCAGCGAGACCCTGCCCTGCGACGCGAGCACGCCGCCGAGCAGCACCGCGATCTCACCCGGCAGCAACAGTCCCACGAACGCCGCCGCCTCACCGAACGCGAGCAGACCGATGACCATGTACACGGCGGTGCCGTCGAGACCCAAGATCGCGTCGACGATCTGTTGCATGGCCCGAACCTCCAACCGCCACCGAACGACGTCACGCGGAGCTGAACTGACCGTAGCCACGATCACGATCGACTGGCATCGGGACAGCCCCCCATTCGGCATCGCAACCCTGAGGAGCCGGGTCCAACCACCGGATAATGCGCCTGCACGACGTCAGGGTTCGTCGGGTGACTTCCAGTGCCGGCGGGACGACGGGGTCGTATGCGTTTCGCGCATCCGGACGACCACGATGGCGCCGGACGCGGCGGTGATCACGGCGACGGTCCAGATCGCCGCCCTTGCGCCGGCGAGGTCAGCGATGACTCCGGTCAGCAGCGCGCCAACGGCGAACCCGGCGTCGCGCCACAGCCGGTACACCCCCACTGCCGCCGCCCGCCACGTGGGGTGCGCGACGTCACCGACCGCAGCGAGCAGCGTCGGGTACACCAGCGCCGTCCCGGCGCCGAGCACGACCGCCGCGGCCGCCCACCAGGCGAACCCACCGGCGACCGCGATCCAAGCGATCGCGACCGCCTGCAGGAACATCCCGGCGACGATCAACGGTTTGCGGCCGACCCGGTCAGACCATGCGCCCGTGGCCAGCTGGCCGAGCCCCCACACGGCCGGGTAGGTCGCGGCCAGGATCCCGATGCGGCCCACGGACAAGCCGGCGTCAGCGAAGTAGAGCGGCAGCAGCCCCCAGGCCATGCCGTCGTTGAGGTTGTTGACCAGCCCGGCCTGCGACGCCGCCGACAGCGACGGCTGCCGCCAGGAGGTCTGCGCGAACACCGCACGCGCACTGAGCCCGCCGTGCAGGTCCTCGTCGTGGGGGTCGTGGGTGGCCGCCTCGTAACGGGCGTGGTCGCGGGTCTCGCGCACAGCCAGGACCGACAGGCCGAGCCCGAGGCCGGCGTAGGCCAGCCCCAGGAAGAACGGTGCGGGGCGCAGCCCAGCCGAGGCGGCGATCCACCCGGTCGCGAGCGCCGTGAGCGCGACCGCGCCGTATCCAGCGGCCTCGTTGAGACCCATCGCCAGCCCACGGCGTTCGGGCCCTGCCAGGTCGATCTTCATGATCACCGTCGTGGACCACGTCAGCCCCTGGTTGACGCCCAGCAGGACGTTGGCGGCCACGATCCAGCCCCAGGTCGGGGCCCACATGATCAGCAACGGGACCGGCAGCCCGACCAGCCACCCGGCGACGAGCACGGGTTTGCGGCCGTAGCGGTCCGACAAGGTGCCCGCGACGAAGTTGGTGGCCGCCTTGACCAGCCCGAACGCCAGAATGAAGGTCAGGGTGACGGTGACCCCGGTCAGCCCGAACGTCTCGTCGGCCAGCAGCGGCAGCACCGTGCGCTCCTGCCCCAGCATCCCGCCGACCAGTGCGTTCACGCCGACCAGCAGGGAGAACTGCGCGAGGTTCGCACGCAGTCCCAACCGGGGTGGCGGGGTCCCCTTGGCGAAGGCGGGACGGATCACCGCCCGCCTCCCGCCACGGCCGCGAGCTGGTCGGCATCTGCCGTCGTTGTCGCTGCGTCCCCGTAGCCGGCGTTGCGCAGCAGGCTCGCGGCGGTCATTGCCCACTGCCCATGGCCGCAGTGAACCACGAGCAGCTCGGGAAGGTCGGTGGCGACGGCAACCAGCGCGGCGTCGCACGTACCCAGGTCGAGCGTTGAGAGCAAGACTGGTGGGCGGGCGACATGACGGCGTGTAGCTAGACCGGCGGAGGGCGCACGGCACCGCAACCGGTCATCATCGGCCGAACCGCCGTAACCGCAGCGAGTTCGTGACCACGCTCACGCTCGAGAACGCCATCGCGGCGCCCGCCACGATCGGTGACAGCAACCCGAATGCTGCGACCGGAATTGCCAGGGTGTTGTAGCCGAACGCCCACACGAGGTTCTGGCGGATCGTGCGCTCGGTCGCGCGCGACAGCTCGATCGCCGTGGCGACACCGTCCAGATCGCCGCGCAACAGCGTCAGGTCGCTGGACTCGATCGCGACGTCGGTACCGCTGCCGATGGCGATGCCCAGGTCGGCCTGCACGAGTGCGGGCGCATCGTTGACGCCGTCGCCGACCATCGCCACGGTCCGTCCGTCGGCCTGGAGCCGGGCCACCTCATCCTGTTTGCCATCAGGCAGCACCTCGGCGAGCACCCGGTCGATGCCGACCTGTGCCGCGATGGCGGCGGCCGTGCGGTAGTTGTCTCCGGTGAGCATCGCGGTCTCGATGCCCATGGCGTGCAGACGCGCGACCGCAGCCGTCGCGTCGTCCTTGACGGTGTCGGCGACCGCCACCACACCGCGGACCTCGCCGTCCCAGCCGGTGACGACCGCCGTTCTGCCGTCCCGCTCGCAGCGCTCAGCGGCGTCGTCGAGCGCCTCGGGCAGCACCAGCCCGGCCTCTGCAGCCAGCTTGCGCGTGCCGACCCAGACGGTGACGTCGTCGACGTCGGCGCGTACGCCGTGTCCGGCGACCGCCGTGAACGCCGTGGGCCGGCCGACGTCGATCCCGCGGCTGCGGGCGGCTGCGGTGATCGCCGCGCCGATCGGGTGCTCGCTGTCGGCCTCCGCCGTCGCCGCGCGTGCCAGCAACGCGTGCTCGTCGGTGCCGCCAGCGGCCACGATGTCGGTCACCGCCATCTCGCCGCGTGTCAGCGTGCCGGTCTTGTCGAACACCACGACATCGACGTCGCGGGTGCGCTCCAGGATCTCGACGCCCTTGATGAGGATGCCCAGGTCCGCACCGCGTCCGGTGCCGACCATCACCGCGGTCGGCGTCGCCAGCCCCAGCGCGCATGGGCAGGCGATGATCAGCACACTGACGGCGGCGGTCAGGCCGCCGACCGGCATGCCGAGCACCAGCCACCACACGCCGAACGTGACGAGCGCGATCACCAGCACTGCGGGCACGAAGACCGCCGAGACACGATCTGCGAGCCGCTGCGCCGCACCCTTGCCCGACTGCGCCCGCTCGACCATCGCCACGATTCGAGCCAGTGCGCTGTCGGCGCCAACGGCGGTCGCGCGGACCGTCAGCACGCCGCTCGCGTTCATCGTCGCTCCGCTGACAGCCGTGCCGGGCGTCTTGTCGACCGGCATGCTCTCGCCGGTCAGCATCGACTCGTCGACCGCGCTGGCGCCGTCGATCACCTCACCGTCGACCGGCACCTTCTCGCCCGGACGGACCCGCACGACGTCGCCCACGCGAACGCGTTCGATCGGGACCAGGTGCTCGTTCCCGTCCGAGGCGACCAGGCGCGCCTGCGTGGCACCGAGCTCCAGCAGCGCCTCGATCGCGGCCCCCGCCCGCCCCTTGGCCCGCGCCTCCAGCCAGCGGCCGAGGACCAGGAAGGCGATGATGAGCACGGCGCTCTCGAAGTACAGCGGTCCGCCCGCGAACAGCTGAACGACTGAGAACCCGAACGCCGACAGCGTGCCCAGCGCGATCAACGTGTCCATGTTCGCGGTGCGCCAGCGTGCCCTGCGAGCGGCCTCGGCGATGAACGGCCAGCCGGCCCAGAACTGCACCGGGATCGCCAGCACCAGCGCGGCCACCCGCCCGGCGGTGGACTCCATGACCGCCATCGCGCGCTCCGACAGCGGCGCGGCCACCATGCCGATCAGGAACACCGCTGCGATCGGCCACGCGACGGCGATGCGGCGCAGCCACGCCCGCTGGGCCGCACGCTCCTCATCCGCACGTGACGTGCGAGGCTCGTCGACCCGGACGGGCGCCAGCCGGTAGCCGATCCGGTCCACCGCTGCGGCCAGGTTCTCGTCGCTGGTGGTGGCGTCGTCCAGGCGCACCAACGCCATGCCCGTCGCGAAGTTCACCTCGGCGTCGGCCACGCCCTCCTGACGTCCGAGGATGCGCTGCACCCGCGCGGCGCATGAGCCACACGTCATGCCGTGCACCTCGAAGGAACGCTCGGCGGCGTCGGACCCAGGTGTGTCGGACCGATCTGTGGGTGGGGCTGTCGTCATGGAGGCTGCTCCCTGCGACGGGTCGATGGTCGGCGCGTGGCGGCTCAGGTGGTGGGGACCTCGTAGCCCTGGTCCTCGATGGCTCCGATCAGCGCGTCACGGTCGATGGTCGCCTCGTCGTAGTCGACGGTGACCTGCCGGGTGTCGATGTCGACGCTGGCGCGGGCAACGCCGTCGAGTGGCGCGAGCGCGCCCTCGATCGACGTCCGGCAGTGATCGCAGTGGATCTCGGGCACGGCGATGGTTTCGGTGGTCATTGTCGTTCCTTGTCGGTGGCTGCCGGTCAGGATCTGACGAGGCGCTCGATCGCGGCGGTGGCCTCGGCGATGATCTCATCGGCCCGCCGGGGGTCGTCGTCGCGTGCGGCGTCGGTGACACAACCGCGGAGATGATCGTCGAGCAGGCCGACCGCGACCTTCTCGAGCGCGCGTTTGGCCGCAGCGATCTGCGTGAGGACGTCGATGCAGTAGGTGTCGGATTCGACCATCCGTGAGATCCCGCGCACCTGTCCTTCGATGCGGCGCAGCCGTGCGCGGTAGTCCTCCTTGCGCTCACCGTACCGATACGCCGGCGCCTGGTTCGTCACGTTGTCGGTGTCTGTACCCATGGGGGGTAGGGTACACAGTGACGTCGGCCTACGCATGCAGCAGCGAGGTCTGCGGGCACATCCCATCCGTGGGATAGGCTTTCGTCTCCAGGCCCAGGAGGTCCGCCGTGGCGGTCGTGTTCATCGTCTCGCTGGCAGACATCCCACAGCACGGCCGCCGAGTTGAGAGGAAGCACCGTGCGACGTAGCAGACGCGAGGAGAAGGTCGCCTGGTTGCGACGCGTCCCATTGTTCGCAGATCTGTCCACGGCGCAGCTGGAGGGCCTTGCGCCGCTTGTCGATGAGGTCGAGACAGCAGCCGGACAAGTCCTCATCGACCAGGAGGGATTCGGCCAGGAGCTGCTGATCATCATTGACGGCAAGGTCGAGGTGACCAGGGACGGCCGTCATCTGAAGGACCTCGGGCCCGGCGAGGTCATCGGCGAGATCGCGTTGCTCGACGGAGGGCCTCGGACGGCCACGGTGACCGCCCGCGAGCCGACGACGGTGTTCAGCATCAGCAAGCGCGCCTTCGACACCGTGCTCGACCGCATCCCCGGCATGCCGCACGAACTGCTCCGCGCACTCGCCGTCCGCCTCCGAGCTGCAACCGAAGACAGCGTTTGACCGCCGGGAATCCGACATGACCCACGGCGTCGTTCCGGCGCTGTGAAACGTCAACGCTGCCGGATGTCGATCCTCCGTGCGCGATGGTGGCGCCTGGGTGGTTTGATGCCGCTCGCGAATGCGAGGCGAATGACGCGGTAGCGATGCGGTCGGTACTGCTCGAGCAGCTCGAGCAGACGGTGATCATCGGCCCGTCGCTCCCGAGCGAGCAGCCATGCGACGATCGACGGGATGCCGGAATCGCCAACGATCACGGCGTCACGGTCGCCCCACGTCTGCGTGGCGACGCAACTTGCCGTCCATGCGCCGATGCCTCGAACGGAGCGCAGGGCAGGCATGACCGCATCCACGTCGCCGTCGACGAGCGTCTGGAACCGGACCGCAGCACGTGCGGCATGCAGCAGGTTGTCGGCTCGTCGCCGCTCGATTCCGTAGCGGTGGAAGTGGTGGTAGCCCAGCCGGGCGACGGTCGTCGGTTCGGGCGGGGCCATCAGCGACGGGATAGCGGGAGCGGGCGCTCCGAGATCGTTGACGAGACGCCGCCACTGCTCGGCTGCGTCCACGCGACTGACACGCTGTTGCACGATCAACCAGGCGAGGTCGTGCCAGAGCGTCCCGGTTCTGGGGATGCGATCACCACAGTGTCGTCGCCACAGATCGCGCAGCGGCGGCGTGGTGGGCTCGAATCCCGTGACATCGTCGCGGCATCCAAGCAGTTGCGGCGCCCGCTCGAGCAACCAGTCGGCACCGTCGCCGTGCGCCTCGACCCGCGCGTCGGGCTGGTCGGTGTGCCACGACACCGGAATCGTTGCGGACCCGTCAGGTGTCACGGTGGCGCGCTCGAAGAGGCCCTGTTGAAGACGAACGGTGGGATCGCCGGTGAGCGACGCGAGCGTTCCGAATGTGGACGCGAGGTCGATGCCGCCGATCGGTATCGAATGCGCGGTCACGTCGTGCAACCTCTCGCTGTGGCTGGGCTCCGTCAGTCGACTTGGTCACCGGGGCGTCGAAGGCGCAGATCGACCTCGTGGTCACCATGATGTGCTTCGCCGTCGTCAGCGGCCGCCTGTTCGACCTGCGAGATCGCCCAGGCCGCATTGACCAGCCCGATGTGGCTGAACGCCTGCGGATAGTTGCCGATCAGCTCGCCGCTGGCCGGGTCGACCTCCTCGGCCAACAGACCGACGTCGTTGGCGTACGAGATCGCACGCTCGAACGTCTCACGCGCGCGCTCCGTCTCGCCGATCAGCGCCTGCGCCTGCGCCAGCCAGAACGTGCACAGCAGAAACGTCCCCTCCTCGCCCTCGAGACCGTCGTGAGCCAGGTAGCGATAGACCAACCCTTGGTCGTCGGTCAGTCGGTCGGCAATCGCGTGGACCGTCGCGCGGACCCGGCGATCGTCCCCGGGCAGGAATCCCACGATCGGCACCATCAGGCTCGACGCGTCCAGTTCGTCGGAACCGAATGACTGGGTGAACGCCTGCGCGACGTCGCTCCAGCCGCGTTCCAGGATCGCGACCCTGATCTCGTCACGCGCCGCGGACCACGCCTGCACGCGTGCCTGCGCTCCGAGCGCCTCGGCGAGCGCGATGCCGCGGTCCAGCGCGACCCAGCACATCAGCTTGGAGTACAGGAAGTCCCGAGGCGCGCCGCGGATCTCCCAGATGCCCTGGTCCGTCTCGGTCCAGCGGGTCATCGCCGTGTCGACCGCCGCGACAAGGAAGTCACGTGTTGGCTCATCGAAGTCGTCGAGCTGGTCCGCGAGGCGGTGGGCTGCGCCCAGCAGTTCACCGTAGACGTCGAGCTGCCGCTGATCCCAGGCGCCGTTGCCCACGCGCACCGGCGCGCTGCCGCGCCAGCCGCTCAGGTGCGGCAGTGTGCGCTCCGTGAGGTCCCGCTCACCGCCAACGCCGAACATGATCTGCAGATCGCTGCCGCGTTGCAGCGACGTGGCGCTCGCATCCGCCATGAACGCGAAGAACTCGTGTGCCTCGTCGGGGCATGCCGCGACCCACAGCGCTTCGAGCGTGAAGCTGGCGTCGCGGATCCACGTGAACCGGTAGTCCCAGTTGCGGGAGCCGCCGACCGTCTCGGGCAGCGACGTCGTGGGCGCAGCAACGATCGCGCCGGTCGGCTGGAACTTCAATGCCTGGAGCACACGACCGGAGTGCGTGACCAGCTCGCGCCACGGACCGTCGTACGCCTGGTGCAACGCCGACCAGCTGCGCCATCCCGAGACCGTGTCGTCCAGCTGATCGGCGATGCGCTCGGCGTCCCAGACCACCGGTCGCTCCTCCCAGCTGTTGCGATGGTGCAGCGCGAAGCCGAGGGACTGGCCCGCCGACAGCGACAGCTCCGCGGACGCGGTGGAGTTCTCCAACGACAGGTTCACAGGCGACGACAACAGCAGCACGTCGGCCCCGCCACGTGCCAGCACACCACCGTCTACCGGGCGCAGCAACGGATGGATCCGCCCGTACTCGGGACGAGGGGCGTACTCGATCGCGAAGGTCACGTGGCCCCGCGTGCAGGTCACGTGTCGCAGAAGGACGCCGGGCGATCTGGCGCCGAGGTCGTGGCCACGCTCGTTGCGTCCGACCGCCAAGGCCTCGACCACCACGGCGGCACCGGTCGGCGTCTGGTATGTCGTCTCGAGCACCATCGTCTGGTTCAGATAACGCCGCTGGGCGGACGCGTCGCCGACCGGTCGCAGCGACCAGTGCCCGGCGTCGTCGTCGAGAAGACCGGCGAAGACCGACGGGCTGTCGAAGCGTGGGAAGCACAGCCAGTCAACCGCACCGTCAAGGCTGACGAGCGCCGCCGAGCGGCAGTCCGACAACAGTGCGTACTCACCAATGGG
>JAHELV010000002.1:0-10939 GCA_024644015.1 Nitriliruptorales bacterium | reverse complement strand
GGAGGCCATTCGCGATGGAACTCGGCATGATCGGCCTCGGCCGGATGGGCGCCAACCTCGTGCGGCGCCTCCTGCGCGACGGTCACCATCCGGTGGTATACGACCTCGATGTCCAGGCTGTGGCGGAGTTGGCCGCCGAAGGCGCCGAAGCCGCCGACAGCGTGGAGGATCTGGCAGCACGACTCACCGGACCACGAGCTGTGTGGGTGATGGTCCCGGCCGGAGTCACCGGGCGGGTCATCGAGGACACCGCTGCGCACCTCGGCGCCGGCGACATCATCATCGACGGCGGCAACTCCTACTACCAGGACGACCTCGAGCGGTCCGCGGCTCTGGCCGAACGCGGGATCCGGCTTGTCGACGTTGGCACCAGCGGCGGCGTGTTCGGGCTGGACCGCGGCTTCTGTCTGATGATCGGCGGCGACGCCGACGCGGTGACCTACCTCGATCCCGTCTTCCGCACGCTGGCGCCAGGCGTGGACGCCGCCGCGCGAACCCCCGGTCGGGACGGCGAGCCACGTCCCGCCGAGCACGGCTACCTGCACTGCGGCCCGAGCGGCGCCGGCCACCTGGTCAAGATGGTCCACAACGGGATCGAGTACGGCGTCATGGCGGCCTACGCCGAGGGACTCAACATCCTCAAGCATGCCGGTATCGGCCTGGAGGACCACGCGTTCGACGCCGAGACCGCTCCCCTGCGCCAACCCGAGCGCTATCGCTATCAACTCGACATCCCGGAGGTTGCCGAGGTGTGGCGCCGCGGCAGTGTCATCGCGTCATGGCTGCTCGACCTGACCGCGGCCGCCTTCGTCGAGAACCCGACGCTCGACGGGTTCGCCGGCCGTGTGTCGGACTCCGGAGAGGGGCGGTGGACGGTGCTGAGCGCGGTGGAAGAGGGTGTCCCGGCCCCGGTCCTGTCGGCGGCGTTGTACGGCCGGTTCGACAGCCGCGGACGCGACGACTTCGCCAATCAAGTGCTGTCGGCGATGCGCCGCCAGTTCGGTGGCCACGACGAGAAGACGGGCGAGCCGCAATGACCGAGACCTACGCCGACGCACTGGTTCTCTTCGGGGTCAGCGGTGATCTCGCGCGCAAGAAGCTGTTCGCCGCGCTCTACGAGCTGACCGCTCGGGGAGACCTCGACATGCCGGTCATCGGCGTGGCCTCCAGCGACTGGGACAACGAGATACTCAGGCTCCGCGCCCGCGAAGCACTGGAGGCGGGCGGCGCCATCATCGACGACGAGATCTTCGCCCGGCTGGCCTCCAACCTGTGCTACGTCGCGGGCGACTACCGCAACGCGAGCACCTACAAGGAGATCGCGAATCGGCTCGCGGGAGCGGCGTGCGCCGTGTCCTACCTGGCCATCCCTCCCGAACTGTTCGACGACGTGGTCGAGGGACTGGCGTCGGTCGGTCTGAACCGTCGAGGCCGAGTGGTGCTCGAAAAGCCGTTCGGCCGCAATACCGACTCGGCGTCCGCGCTGAACGAGATCGTCCATCGTGCCTTCCCCGAGGAGCGGGTGTATCGCATCGACCACTTCCTGGGCAAGGACGCGGTGCAGAACCTGATGATCTTCCGATTCGCCAACACCGTGCTGGAGCCGGTGTGGAACCGCCACTACATACGCGGGATCCAGATCACGATGGCCGAGGACTTCGGCGTCGAAGGCCGCGGCTCGTTCTACGACACGGTGGGCACGCTCCGCGACGTCGTCCAGAACCACCTGTTGCAGGTGCTGGCGCTGCTCGCCATGGAGCCTCCGGTGTCCGAGCATCCCGATGCGCTGCGCGACGAGCGGGTGAAGGTCCTCCGGGCCATCGACACCCTCACCTCTCGCGCTGTGATTCGCGGACAGTACGCCGGCTATCACGAGGAGCCCGGGGTCGGAGCGGGCTCGGACACCGAGACCTTCGCCGCGGTCCGCCTCGAGGTGGATTCGTGGCGGTGGGCCGGCGTGCCGTGGATCATCCGGGCGGGCAAGGGACTGGCGTCGACGGTCACCGAAGCAGTGGTCGAGTTCAGCCGGCCGCCCCGCCCGCTGTTCGCCGACGCCGACTGCAGGCCCGGCGCGAACCGGTTGACGTTCCGTACCAAACCAGACGAGCAGATCAGCCTGTCGCTGCAGGCCAAGACCCCCGGACCGGCCATGATCAGTGGCCCGATCGAGCTGCACCTCGATCACGACCGGGTCCGCGGGCCGGATGCCTACGACCGGCTCATCGGCGACGCGCTGCGCGGCGACCCGGGCCTGTTCGCCCGCGAGGACGGCGTCATGGAAGCCTGGCGGATCGTGGATCGCGTGCTCACCGACCGTCGACCGTCGATCGCGTATCCACGGGGAAGCTGGGGGCCGACCGAGGCGGACGCCCTGCTCGGCTCTGATTGGACCTGGGCGAGCCGATGATGGCGACGTCGGTTCGGTCGGGCCATGGCGCAGAAACCCCGCCCGGCCTGGCCCACGACCCCTCCACCAACGCCCTGGTCCGCCGCCACCGACACGAACGGGGACGACCGTGACCGTACGGCTCGGAGTGGACATCGGCGGCACGGGAATCAAGGCCGCGACCGTCGACCTCGAACGAGGAGCGCTCGTCGGCGACCGGCACTCGGTGGCGACGCCTCGCCCGGCCACCCCCGAAGCGGTGGCTGCCGCAGCTGCAGACCTCGCCCGGACCATCGACAACGTTGGTCCCGTGGGACTCGGCTTCCCCGGAGTGGTCCGGCACGGTGTCGCCGCCACCGCCGCCAACCTCGACCCCGAGTGGGTCGGCATCGACGCCGCTGCCCTGTTCTCTGATCACCTGGGGGGCCGGCCGGTGACCGTGATCAACGACGCCGACGCCGCCGGGCTCGCCGAGATGCGCTTTGGCGCCGGAGCCGACCAGTCCGGTGTCGTCGTGATGGTCACCCTCGGGACCGGCATCGGCACTGCGGTGTTCGTCGATGGGATGCTCGTACCGAACAGCGAGTTCGGTCACCTCGTACTCGGCGGCATCGAAGCCGAGCAGGTTGCGTCAAGCAGGGCCAAGCAGATGGCCGGCCAGAGCTGGAAACAGTGGAGCAGGCAGCTCCTGGTCTTCCTCGAGGAGCTGGAGCGGCTCATCTGGCCCGACCTGCTCATCATCGGTGGCGGGATCAGCGCCGAGTTCCGCCGATTCTGCGAGGGCCTGCGCACCGCGACGCCCGTCGTGGCGGCCTCGCTCGGCAACGACGCTGGAATCGTCGGCGCCGCGATCGCCGTACGAGAACGGGCAGCGGTGCAGCCCGCCGACCTCGCCGACCAGGAGGGCACACGCCGATGACCGCCACCACGTTCGTGACGGACGCCGGCATCCGGGTCCCCGCCGTCACGACCGAGCAGATGCGCGAGATCGATCGTGTCGCCATCGAAGAGGTGGGACCGAACCTGTATCAGATGATGGAGAACGCCGGACGGAACCTGGCCCTGACCGTGCTCGCCACGATCGGAGCAACCTGGGCGTCGACCCCCGTCGTCGTACTGGCCGGCAGCGGCGGCAACGGCGGGGGCGGGATCTGCGCGGCCCGTCACCTCGCAAACCGGGGAGCCAAGGTCACGGTCGCGCTGACCGATCCGATGGGGCTGACACCGGCCCCCCGACAGCAGCTCGGGGTGTACCGGGGCGCGGGTGGCAACGTGGCGTCGGTCGACGAACTCGAAGGCCTCGAGCCCGGCGTCGTCGTCGACGCGGTCATCGGCTACAGCCTGGGCGGAGCCCCCCGGGGCGCGGCCCGGGCGATGATCGAGTGGGGCGCGGCCCAGGCCGTCCCGGTTGTCTCCCTGGACGTGCCGTCGGGCATCGATGCCACCAGCGGTGAGGCGCCCGGCGCACACCTTCGAGCGTCCCAGACGCTCACCCTTGCGCTGCCCAAGACCGGGTTGGACGTCGCCGCCGCAGGCGCTGTCTCGCTGGCGGACATTGGCATCCCACCCGAGGTCTACCGCCGAGCCGGTATCGACATTCCCGTTGAGATCTTCGGAATGCGGTACCGCGTTCCCTTGGAGCCCCGATCGAGCCTCGCGCAGTAGGGCAGGCGGTTCGGATGTGGGATCAGCCCTTGGTCGAGACCAGCTCTTTCCCGTACGAGCGGCGTTCGCCGATCGTGCCGTCGGTCTTGTAGGAGACGTGCTCGGCACCCTCCCGTCTCGCAGTGGACCGCCCTGCCTGTTCGGCCTCGGCCTTCGTGCGGAAGCGCTTGCTCACTCGATCCGAGCCTTCACGCTTGTTCGCCCAGCCATCGTCGGTCCGGACTGTGTGAATCGGTCGCTTGTCGGCCATGCCGTGCTCCTGTGCCTTGCCTGATGGGTTGCGTCGAGCACGTCGGTAGATAGGCCCACGACTTAAGACTGCGGTGAATCAGCGCACTACTCGGATGCGAGGTCGAAGTGCCGGGTGGTGCCGCCATCCAACGCCACGATCTCGCCTCGCACGCCCACCTTGAGCAGCGGTGCACCGTCCGGGGTCGATGGCGCGCTGATCGTCAGCCGGTCACGCGTCAGCTCCACCCGGACACCGAGATGCGCGCGGTGACGCAGCCGCATCTCGAGCCTGCTGATCTCGTCAGGCAGCAACGGGTCGAACCAGATGACGTCGTCGCGCAGCACCATTCCGGTGAACGAGCGCTGGGCGAGGTCGACGGTTCCGGCCATCGTTCCGAGGTGAATGCCTTCCCCGGTCGTTCCACCCTGGATGTCTGCCACGTCGCTTTCGAGGGCCTCGACGAAGAGCCGCCACGACTGCGCTCGATCGGAGCGCGCCAGGACCCAGGAGTGCACGATCCGCGACAGCGTCGATCCGTGTGACGTCCGCGCGAGGTAGTACTCGATCGTCGCCGCCGTGGTCTTGTCGGTGAACGGATACCCGAGGCGGTCGAACAGTTCCTCCAGCTGGTCTTGTGACAGCAGGTAGAACAGCATCAACACATCGGCCTGCTTGGACAGCCGGTAGCGGTCGGTCGAGTCGCCCTCCGCCTCGAGGATGCGGTCGAGTCGCTGGATGTCGCCGTACCGCTCGCGGTACCAGTCCCAGTCGAGTTCCTCCAGCTGGTCGTAGCCTTCGAACTGGCTGATGACCCCGTCGTGGAACGCCACCCGCATCTTGCGGCTGATCGCCTGCCAGAGGTCGAGCTCGTCCTGGGTGATCCGCAGTTGGTCGCGCAGCTCGGTCTGACGTTGTGGAGGCAGCAGGTCGAGCACGCGCCGCGCGTGGATCAACACCCAGACGGTCATCACGTTGGTGTAGGCGTTGTTCGCGAGTCCCGGCTCCTGCGCGGAGGGGTACCCCTCGTGGTACTCGTCGGGGCCCATCACGCCGGTGATCTCGTACCGGTCGAGCCCGCGGTTGTACGTCGCGAGGCTCGCAAGGAAGCGGGCGATCTCCAGTAGCAGCTGGGCGCCTTCGAGCGACAGGTAGTCGCGGTCTCCCGTGACCTGGTGGTACTGCCACACGTTGTAGGCGATCGCGATGTTGACGTGCCGCTGGAGGTGCGATGCGTCCGGAAGCCAGCGACCCGAGGCCGGATTCAGGTGCACGACCTGGGCTTCTTCGCGGCCACTGCTCCCACTCTGCCAGGGGAACATCGCGCCGCTGTAGCCGGCCGCCCTGGCCGCCTCGCGCGCCTCCCGGAGACGACTGAACCGGTAGTGCAGCAGCGTGCGCGTGACCTCGGGCGACCCGCGGTTGAGCAGCGGGAAGATGAACATCTCGTCCCAGAACACATGTCCTCGGTACGCCTCGCCGTGCCAGCCGCGTGCCGGCACGCCGACGTCGTGGCCAACGGTGTTGGGTGACACGGTCTGCAGCACGTGGAAGATGTGCAGGTTCAGGATCGTCGCAGCGCGGTCGGCCCCCTCGATCGTCATCCGGAAGCGCGCCCACAGGCGGTCCCAGGCCAGGACGTGATCTGCGAGCAGCTCGTCGTAGTCGCGTGCGCGCGCGACGCGCGCGCACGCATCGATGCCGCACTCGGCGCTCGCATGATCCCGAGACGACGTCACCGCGACGATCTTGCGTACCGTCAGCGCCTGATCAGGTGCGAGGTCGATGGACAGCTCGTGCGCCACCGAGTGAGTGGTCTCGACCACCCGACGTTCATGGTGGCGTTGGTCGTCGGAGTTGACGACATCGGTTCGCGCCGCCATCGCAACGCGCAACTCCGACTGCGTCGTCTCCACCTTGCACAGGAGGGTCTCGCCGACCGCACGGAGCGCCAACGGCCGGACGTGGTCGCTGGCCAGTTCGGCATAGCGCTGCACGCCATGGTTGGACACCTGTGCGTCCAGCGACGAACGGACGTCGACGCGACCCGACCAGTCGAGCGGCGACAGGGTCAGCTCCAGCGCGGCGAGATGCGGATCGGCCATCGACACGAACCGTCGGTAGGTCACGAGCGAGCGGCGTCCTGCGTCGTCGCGCATGCGGATACGTCTGACGAACGTGCCCCGACGAATGTCGAGGGTCGCGTGGTACCGCTCGATCTCGACGTCGTCGATGTGGAACCACTCGCCGCCGTCGATGCGGAAGGTCAGCGGTAGCCAGTTCGGGAAGTTGACCAGGTCCTCGTTCTCGACGTCGCGGTCCGCGATGCGGGTCACGAGCCGGTTGTAGCCACCGGCAAGGTACGTGCCCGGGTAGTGCACACCGTCCGCGTTGGCCTCTGCCCCGGCGCCGCGTGTGGCGAAGTAGCCGTTGCCCAGCGTGCAGAGCGCTTCGCGGACGGCTTCCTGCTCGGGCTCGTAGCCGTCGTAGCGCAGGACCCATTCGCTCATGTCAGCGGGAACTCGAGGCCGTCGGGCGGCGCGAGATGGGAAGGTGCGCTGGGCAGCGGCCCGGGTCGACGCAGCGGACCTGTTGCTGGCACACGTCACTCCTCCCGACGACAACAACCTATCGCACGACTTCGCTGCCCCCGAGACCATCGCGGCCCCGCGGCGCGTTGCTCCGCGCCACCGCAGTCAAGCGCGAACCGCGTAGCGGAGACGAAGCGCAGCGGTCGGGCGGCCTCGTGACAGCGCGGCGTCAGAGCGCATGATGGCGGGTACCAACGCGCCAGCGCCGGCATGGTTCGACCCTGCGCTGTCGGCCGCCCGGCGCATGGCACCGTTGCGCGCAGGAACGAGAGGCATCATGAGCGAGGCTCCCCGCCGTCCAGCAAGCATCGCCGTGCTGACCAGTGGGGGCGATGCGCCGGGCATGAACCCGGCCGTCCGCGCCGTCGTCCGCACCGCCGTGCACCACGGTGTCGACGTGTACGCGGTCTACGAGGGCTACAGGGGCCTCGTCGACGGCGGCCCGGCCATCAGGCGCCTGGAATCATCGGACGTGGGCGGCATCCTGCAACGCGGGGGCACCGTCATCGGGACGGCCCGCTCCGAGGCCTTTCGCAGCAGGCAGGGGCGGCTGCGGGCCGCGCGCAACCTGCTCGAGCACGGCATCGACGCACTGGTGGTGATCGGTGGTGACGGCAGCCTGACGGGAGCGGACCTGTTCCGTCAGGAGTGGCCCGGCCTGCTGTCGGAACTGGTGGACACCGGCGAGGTCGACGCCGCCGTGACCAGCGCCCACCCGTTCCTGCGGCTGGTCGGGCTCGTCGGGTCGATCGACAACGACATGTTCGGCACCGACATGACCATCGGCGCCGACAGCGCCCTGCACCGGATCACCGAGGCCCTCGACGCGCTGCACAGCACGGCGGCGAGCCACCAGCGCGCGTTCGTGGTGGAGGTCATGGGCCGCCACTGCGGGTACCTGGCCCTGATGGCGTCACTGGCGACCGGCGCCAACTGGGTGCTCATCCCAGAACACCCGCCTGAGAGTGACGACTGGGCGGACACCATGTGCTCGGCACTGCGGGCGGGCCGGGACATCGGCAGGCGGCAGAACGTCGTGATCGTGGCCGAGGGCGCGCAGGACCGCAAGGGCAACCCCATCACCGTCGACGACGTCAAGCGACTGCTCGAGGACAACCTGGGTGAGGACACCAGGATCACGATCCTCGGTCACGTGCAGCGTGGCGGCGCGCCGAGTGCGTTCGACCGCTACCTGGGCACGCTGTTGGGGCACGCCGCCGTCAGGCAACTGCTGAAGGACGCGCCCGACGCGCCCGCGCAGCTGATCGGCATACGCGAGAACCAGGTCATCAGCTCACCGCTGATGGACTGCGTGCAGAAGACGCATGCCGTCGCCGAACGGATCGAGGCCCAGGACTACGAGACGGCGTTGCAGCTGCGCGGTGGCAGCTTCCGTGAGTCGTTCGGGATGCTGCGGACGCTGCAGCGGGCCGCGCCGCGGTCGGCGGCGACCGGCGGACGCAACCGGCGCATCGCGATCGTGCATGGCGGGGGTCCGGCACCGGGCATGAACACCGCGGTACGAGTCGCCGTCCGGCTCGGCCTTGACCGTGGACACACGATGCTCGCGGTCAACAACGGTTTCCGCGGGCTTCGCGACGGCGACGTCCACGAGATGGACTGGATGAGCGTCAGCGGCTGGGTGTCGTCCGGAGGCGCCGAGATCGGCACCAACCGGTATGTGCCGGGGGCCGCCGCCGTTGCTCGCATCGCCGACCAGATGACGGCCCACCGCATCGACGGGCTGCTGATGATCGGCGGCTGGTCGGGTTACCGCGCCGCGCACACGCTGCACTCGGCGCGTGCGCGGCACGCGTCGCTCGACATCCCGATCGTGTGCATGCCGACGTCGATCAACAACGACCTGCCCGCATCCGAGCTGAGCATCGGTAGCGACACCGCCCTGAACAGCATCGCGAGCGACGTCGACAAGATCAAGCAGTCTGCCGTCGCGTCGCGACGGTGCTTCGTCGTCGAGGTCATGGGCCGGGACTGCGGCTACCTGGCGCTGATGAGCGGCATGGCAACCGGGGCCGAGCGGGTGTACATCCCCGAGGAGGGCATCACGCTGGCCGATCTGCAGGCCGACGTCGGAGTGCTGGCGGAGGGTTTCCGCGGCGGCAAGCGACTCGGCCTGGTGATCCGCAGCGAGAACGCCGACGCCTTGTACACGACCGGCTTCATCCACGCGCTGTTCGAGAAGGAGGGTGGCGACCTGTTCGACGTCCGCGATGCGATCCTCGGCCACATCCAGGAAGGCGGCGACCCGTCGCCCTTCGATCGCATCCAGGCCACGCGGCTGACGGCGCGGTGCGTCGACTACCTCACCGGACAACTCGAGTCAGATGGCCGTGCGAGCGCCATGATCGGCCTGCAGTCGGGCGCGGTGACGTTCACCGATCTGGCCTCCTACCCCAAGCTCATCGAGCCGGAGGCGCAACGCCCGCTCGCGCAGCGCTGGATGAACCGCCGTCCGCTCGCCCACGAGATGGTGGGGCGACCCCCGGGGTGAGTCTGGCGCGCACAGGGCGGGTGAACATCCAGTCGCGCATCTCGTCGACGACCATGGCGCGCCCACGTTCGTCCAGACGGGGGTCTGCTTCCATGTCGGCACGAAGTGCGTCCAGGTCGTCGGCTCCGGTCATGACACCGATCCCGCCGTCGTTGCCGGTGTCCAGGCGCATGACGGACCCGCCTGCATCTGCATAGACCGGCCATGCCGGCCCGCCTGGGCAGGAGGGCACTCCGCCGCGGGCGAACGACGCCCAGTACGCACCCATCGCGCGACTGAGGCGTTCGCGGTCACGCCGCGTCCGGCGCTGGAACAGCACGCGATCGGCGTCCCCGAGATGGTGGAAGTCGTTGAACACGAACGGGATCTCAAACCCGTGCGCCGCGCCGAACATCTTCTGGAAGTCCATGAACAGCAGCCGGCCGCCGTCGTCCCAGTCGAACCGGTAGGCGTGAACGGCGTCGTGGCCCGCGCGGTGCATCATCGCGGCCGGTTCGTCCACGGCGCGGATCCGCCACACCCTGCTGAGGTAGCCGGTCACCGCGTCGTACAGATCCTGGTCGCGCGCGACGATGAGGAGCCCGGCGATCCGCTTGGTGAACGCCTCGTTGCGGACATAGAACAGCTTCATCTCGTCGCGGTTGGTGCCGGTGATGATCGGCACCGGGTTGAATGTCGCGGTCGATGCGAACGCGTCGCGCAACGAACCCGACGGCAGCACCACACCGTCCTGGATCACGCGCGGTACGTCGAGAAACAGGCCGCTGGCCGTGTACGCGGCGAGCAGGTCCGTCGCCGGGACGGCGCGCAACGCCGCAGCGGTCGTCGCGCCCAGTCTCGCCGCGATCCGCTTCGACGGATTGAGCAGGCCGCCGTCGTCGTCCTCGGCCGCCGCGACAGGGATGCTGTCGAAGACCCCGGACTGCACGATCGCCCGGTGGAACAACCCCCTGGCCAGCGGTGAGGCGAGCAGCGCCACCACGTTGTGGCCACCGGAGCTCTCGCCGAAGATCGTCACGCTGCCCGGATCACCACCGAACGCCGCGATGTTGTCACGCACCCACCGCAGCGCCGCGACGAGGTCGAGGATGGCGAAGCACGCGCTCGCGTCCTCCGGCGTGGACGCGTTCGCCCGCAGCGCCGGGTGCGAGAACCAGCCCAACGGGCCCACCCGGTACTGCACGGCGACGACCAGGACACCTTCGTTCACCGCGAGTCGCGACCCGTCATAGGCGCTCGACCTGCCCCACACGTTGCCGCCACCGTGGATCCACACCATCACCGGCAGCTGCGCACCGCCGGCGTCGGGCGGCGCATAGACGTCGAGCGCGAGGCAGTCCTCCGAGCCGACCACGACACCGGGTTGGAGGCCGTCGGTCCGATCGAGCTCGTTGGTCAACTGCGCGCAGCGCTGGGCGGGCCCACGCGCATCGCGGGTTCCCTGCCACGCCGGCGCCGGCTGGGGCGCCCGCCACCGGTTGTCGCCCGCGGTCGACGCGGCGAACGGCAACCCGCGCCACACGTGTGCGCCGTTGGCCGCCACGAAGCCGACGACC
>JAHELV010000124.1 GCA_024644015.1 Nitriliruptorales bacterium | reverse complement strand
GCGGTCGGCGAGATCCACGGCGGCACGCAGCACCCGCGTCCGACTCAGCGGGACGCGGAGGTGCTCGGTCGTATCGTCGACGTCGGTACCGGAAGTCATGGATCACCTCTTCACCACACGATACCCGTACGCTGTATGTCGCGGGGGTTGCGCGGCCAGCCAGTCCACTCCAACAGCGCCGCGGCGACCTCATCGCGCGACGGCCCATGGGCTCGACGAGCATGTCGGCCACCGGCGACCCAGACGCACGAACGCGGTCAAGCAGATCACCCAACACAACGCTTCGTCAACCGGTGCGGATTCAATGGGCGAGCCATTGAATTCGCAGGGGCTACCGCGACGCATCGTGCCCCCTCGTTGGCGGTTGCGACTTGCCGGCTTCATGGCGGTCGGTGATGCTCTACGGGATCGCCACCTTGCAGCGCGCGGAGGCGGACCTGGAGGTGGGCGATGCCTCCAACTGAGCGGCTCTCGGCGCATAGCGGGTGCTAGGGTGACCGGCAGCGGGACACGAGGGGGGACCGTGAACCGAGCGCGGCGCCTGCGGACGCTGGTGGTGTGTGCGCTGCTGGTGACCGCCTGCACCGCTGCGTCGGAGGGCGGGGAACCGAACGCGCGTGTGGCTGCGGCGAGCGCATCGCCGTCGCGCGCCGACGTCGTCGACGCCACGGACAGGTGGTTCGATGCGGGCACGCGGCTGACGATCTTCGGAATCAGGGGGGTGTTGACCGCGCGGGTTCGTCCCGGTACCGGGTCGCGCAGGCTGCGCCAGCTCTACAGAGACGACGAGATCGTGGCGGGGCGGTCGGCGCGGTGGGTCGGCGACCGGTGGTGGGTTCAGGTCGACCTGCCGGCCCACGGGCGGATGGCCTGGGTCGCCCGCGATTTGGTCGGCGTCGAGGGGCCGGCCGACGACGTCGCGCCTGAGCTTCCGGCGCGCGAGGGCACGCTCGTCGGCTCCGACGTGCTCGACCTGGGCTACCGCGCGCTCCGCGGCCTCGGGTACGAGCCCGAGGGGCAGGCGACCGTGCTGTCGCAGGCGCCGTTGATTCTGGACCGTGCCACCGTCGCCTTCGACGTGCGCAGCGCCGACGACGCGGTGCTCGGCGATCGCATCCGTGTCATCGGTGTGCCGATCGACTCGTCCGACGGTCGCTTCGAGCTCACAGCGGTCGAACGGACGCGCGTCTGCGCCCGTGGCGTCACGAGCGACGGGTCCTGCGTGGCGGTGGGTGACGCCGCGTCCTGATCAGGTGGCCGCTGTCGAGCGGGGGTGCCGGCTGGCTGGGCCGCGGTGGCGTCGTGGTGCATCTGTTCGACGTTGGCGAGGGCCAGTCCGACCGCTCGGACGACGTCCTCGAGGATTTCGGTTGGTTCGGGTTCATTGACCTGGGATGAGAGACGTAGCCGGAGACTTGGGTATCGCAACCCGCATCCGACAGCGGCTCGTGGCGGAGGGGCCGACGATGACGAACGCTGCAGCCTTGATCGGCGGTGCAGGAGTTGCTATGGCCGCGCGCGCGTTGCTTCGTCGGGCGCTCCTGGCGAAGTTCCGTCGCGACGTGCGCCGACTGAACGCGGGTGACCATGCGCCACTGCTTGCCGCGTACGCCGACGACGCCGTGCTGCGGTTCAACCGTGGCCACCACCGTTGGTCGGGTAGTCACTACGGCCGGACGGCGATAGCCGATTTCCTGCGCGAGTTCACCCACGCGGGGGTGCAGGGCGAGATCCGAGATGTGTGGATGGGCGGTCCGCCCTGGGCGCTCACGCTGGTCGCGCGGTTCGATGATCGGGCAGTCGGACCCGACGGCGAACCGATCTATGACAACCGCGTGGTCATCGTGGTCCGCACGCGATGGGGCAAGATCATCGAGCAAGAGGACTTCTACGAGGACACTCGCCGCGTCGAAGAGTTCGAGAAGAAGCTGCTGGAACTCGGCCTGCAACCCGCGGCGGCGGGTTCTGAAGGCGGACGCCGCTGACCCGGCGTGAGGGTTCGAGGCTGCTGGCTTCGACGCCAACGCGGTGCGTCAAGAGACCGCTATGGCTGTTGCGGGCATCGAGGAACGCCGGCGCGGCAGAGCGGCCCCGAGCATGATCGCCTCTCGATTCCGTCCTTCCGCCGCCCGAGCGTGCGTGCCGTACCCCGCGGCGTGCGGTGCGCCGACTTGGTACGAACCTCAGTCGCCGGCCGGCACTCGTCCTTCGAGCGACCACCATCGCGCTGCGGATCACTCCGGAGTATTCGGCATCGTTGTCAGCATCCAGACGCCAGCTGGGCGCACGCCAGACCCGCGCCGGATGACGGTCCATGCTTGACCCGCGTCGACCACGCTGACGACTTCAGTTCCACAACGAACCCGGGGCGACAGTTGCTTCTTCCGGTTGCGGGATCAAGCCGCCGCCGTGTCCCATCGGGCAGGGACACTCGAACTGATTCGCGGGTGGGAGGTGATGATGACCTGTATAAGTGGCGCACGGATCTGGTTGTCGCCGAGTGCTGCCGCTGGTTGAAGCGTCCATCACGCGAACTACCGACTGCGCAGCCTTGGACGTAGGGGCAGTTCATGAGTCGAGGCTGCGGCAGAGGACCGCTCCAAGCACACGCGTTGCTCGCCGTGGTCTTCGGCCTCTGGCTTGCTGCGTGCACGTCAGCCGAGCCCGTCGCGGATCACGATGCCGCCGCCGCGCAACGGGCTGGCGCGGACACGCCAGCCCCCGCTCCTGCCGACGCTTCGTCCGTGAGCCCCGCGCCTACGCCCAGCCTGAGCCCGAGCTCACGCCCCAACGCGCCGCTGCCCGACGACTTCGAGCTCGCGCTCGACGTGGTGGCAGAGGGACTCAAGCAGCCCATCTTCGTCACTGCAGCACCGGACGATCCTCGCCTGTTCGTCGTTGAGAAGGGCGGCCGCATCCGGATCGTCGAGGACGGTAAGCTCAAACCGCGGCCGTTTCTCAACATCCGCAAGAAGGTGCGCGGGAGCGGGCCGTCCAGCGAGCAAGGCATGTTCGCGCTCGCGTTTCATCCCGAGTACGCGTCGAATGGGCGGTTCTTCGTCCACTACACCGCCAGTCCGAGCGGGAACACGCGAGTCGAGGAGTACCGCGTCTCGAAGTCCGACCCCGACCGAGCGGATTCGGCCACGCGGCGGACCATCCTGCGGATCGAGCAGCCTTTCCGCTGGCACAACGGTGGGATGCTGACGTTCGGGCCGGACGGAATGCTCTGGCTCGGGCTCGGCGACGGCGGGGTGAAGAACGACCCCGACGACCACGGCCAGAACCCTCGGACGCTGCTCGGCACGATCCTCCGCGTCGACGTCAACGCGCGAGCGGACGGGAAGCCGTACGCGATCCCGGCGGACAACCCGTTCGCCGACGGCGAGGACGGCGCGCCGGAAGTATGGGCCTACGGTCTGCGGAATCCATGGCGCTTCGACATCGACCCACGCCGGCAACTGCTCTACATCGCCGACGTCGGCGAGTACCGGTACGAGGAGATCAACGTCGTCGGTCTCGACGAGGCGGGACGCAACTTCGGGTGGGCCGTGCGCGAGGGGAGCGAGTGCTTCTCCGGCGACCGCGCGGGCTGTCCGTCGAAAGGCCTCGTCGATCCGGACTTCGAGTACCTCCACGACGACTCGTGCGCGGTGGTCGGAGGGTTCGTCTATCGGGGCCGAGCGATTCCCGAGCTCCGCGGCCGGTACTTCTACACGGACTTCTGTAACGGTCGTATCCGCAGCTTCCGGTACAAGGCGAACGGCAAGGTCGTCGAGAAGCGGGACTGGAGCACACAGGTCGGGCAGGTGGCGCTGCCGACCTCGTTTGGCCTCGACGCGAACAGCGAGCTGTACATCACGTCCGCTGAGGGCACCGTCTACCGGTTCGTGCCCGCCTCCGGTTGACCCGCCCGGCTGAGAGACATCGCTACCAGGCCAACCTCGGCCCCGACCACCACCCGATGAACGACGACGAGCAGTTCGAGCTCGGACGCCCGACGCGCGGCCAGCCGACCGGAGCCTCTGGCGACAACGTTGCAGACGTCCCCGCGCCGGACCGGCCGGCAGCTGCGGTCACGCCCC
>JAHELV010000065.1 GCA_024644015.1 Nitriliruptorales bacterium | reverse complement strand
CCGTCGCGTCACCGCAGTGCCCCCACGGCGACCCGTACACCCGACGCGTCGGCCAGCAGCGGCACGGGGTCCAGCCCGCGGCCGCCCGCGACCGAGCGGCCCGCATGCCGGACGTCGAAGGTGGCGGCACAGGCCGGGCAGTCGAGTTCGTCACCGCGGATCGTGCCGCCGTCCAGCGAGCCACCGCACGCCGTGCAGGCGTCGCCGTAGGCGTACAGCTGACCGTCGAGGCGGACGACGGCGACGCGTACCCCGTTGACCTCGCGCGATGACGCCGTGGTGGTGGCTGTGCCTGCCATCTCGGGCAGCTGTTCCCATCCGGCGTCAGCCGTCCGTGGCCGCAGTGACAGCGACTCGGCGGGGATCAGCCCGTTGGCGGCCGGTGGCGCCACGCCCTCGACCTCGATGCGCTCGAGCTCGGGTGCCGCTTCGAGCACGGCGCCCTCGACGGCGTGCTGCAGGGTGACCTGTGACGACCCGCAGCCGTCGCAGCTGCCCTCCAACCGCAGCTGCGCCACGCCGTCGGTGACGCCGAGCAGTTGCACGCCGCCGCCGTGGGACGCCAGGTACGGTCGCACGCCGTCGAGCGCCGCCTCGACCCGCTCGGCCGGGTCGTCGGGATGCAGATCGTGCAGCAGCAGCAGCCCGCCGACCAGCGGGTCGGCCGTCAGCTCTCGCAGCGCGTCGGGTGCGACGGCGTGCATGCGGTCGAGCAGGCGCCCGAGCCCCGCCCCGTACAGTGCCATCAGCTCGCGCAGCAGTTCCTCGCTGAGCTCGGCGGCGACCTCGTCCCTGCCCGCGATCTGGTCGAGCAGGTCCTCGACGCGCTGGCCGACGGCGTCGACGTTCACGTCCGAGCCTCCGCGCTGTGCGCGGCCGGCGTGCCGGCGCCGTGGCCGCTCCTCATGAGCCTGGCTCCGCTCTCACCGCCCACGCTCCTCGCTGACGCGAGCAGCGTGCCCTCCGGGGCCTGTCCGGTGACCGCTGACGCGCTCACTGCGCGTCCGGGACCCCGGCGGGCGAGTGCAGCTCCTTGAGCACCCTGCCCTTGCCCAGGTACTGGTGCACGCCGCACGGCAGGCACGGGTCGAAGCTGCGCACGGTGCGCATGACGTCGATGCCCTTGAAGTTGTCGGGGTCGTTCTCCTCGAAGATCGGCTGGCCCTGCACGGCGTCCTCGTACGGTCCGGGCTGGCCGAAGACATCGCGGGGGCTGGCGTTCCACGGCGTCGGCGGATACGGGTGGTAGTTGGCGATCTTGCCGTCGCGGATCACCATGTGGTGGCTGAGCACGCCACGGACCGCTTCGGTGAACCCGCAGCCGATGGCCTCGTCAGGCACCTCGAACGGTGCCCACGTGTCCGTCTCGCCGGCGCGCACGCCGTCGAGGGCCTGCTGGATGAAGTGCAGTGCGCAGCCGGCGGCGTACGCCATGAAGTAGCTGCGTGCGCGGCCGCGTTCGAGGGTGTTGGACCGCTCGGGCACGTGCCATTCCAGTGTCTGGGCGGGCATCGTCGCCGTCTTCGGCAGATTGATCTTCACGCTCGACCCGGTCGCCTGCACGTAGTCGATGTCGACCAGGTTCGCCAGGGCCGTGACCCACAGGCGCGGCAGGGGGCCGCCGCCGGTGTCCATGACCAGATGGTTCTCACCGTCGAACCACCGCGGCGACATCACCCACGTGTACTGGTCGGTGAAGTCGCGCTTGCGCGGCTTGGGGAACGTGTGCTGGTTCCAGGGGTGACGGCGGTCCACCGGGTTGCCCAGCGGGTCGTGCGTGACGAACGTCTCGCTGTCGTCCCAGTCGTCGTAGTACGACGAACCGAGCAGGATGCGGATGCCGAGGTTGATGTCGACCAGGCTGGTGGTGATCAGCTTGCCGTCGACGACGATGCCCGGGGTGTTGAACATCTTGCGACCCCAGTGCTCCATGGTCTCGTAGCGGAAGTCGCAGTGCTCGGGGTCCTGGAAGGCGCCCCAGTTGCCGATGATGATCCGCCGGTTGCCGATCTCCTCGTACCCGGGGATGGCCTCGTAGAAGAAGTCGAACAGGTCGTCGTGCAGCGGCACGTTCTTCTTGACGAACTCGACGTAGCGCATCAGGCGGACCATGTAGTCGGTGAACACCTGCACCGTGGCCTGCGTGCCGACGCCACCGGGGTACAGCGTGGACGGGTGGACGTGGCGTCCCTCCATGAGGCAGAACATCTCGCGCGTGTAGCGCGACACCTGCAGCGCCTCGAGGTACACCTGGCCTTCCAGTGGGTTGAGCGCCGTCATGATGTCGGCGATCGTGCGATACCCGTGCAGGTGCGCGTTGGGAGCCTCGGTCTTCTTGGCGCGTTCCCAGACGCTGGGGTTGGTCTCGCGGACCATGCGCTCGCAGTAGTCGACGTCGAGCAGGTTGGTCTGGTAGATGCAGTGGTCGAACATGTACTCGGCCGCTTCGCCGAGGTTCATGATCCACTCGCCCATCGGCGGTGGACGGACTCCGTAGGCCATGTTCTGCGCGTAGACCGAGCAGACCGCGTGGTTGTCGCCGCAGATGCCGCAGATGCGGCTGGTGATGAAATGCGCGTCCCGCGGGTCTTTGCCCTTCATGAACACGCTGTAGCCGCGGAAGATGTGCGAACTCGAGTAGCACTCCTTCACGACTTTGTTCTTGAAGTCCATCTTCGTGTAGATCCCCAGGCTCCCGACGATCCGCGTGATGGGGTCCCACGCCATCTCGACGAGACCCTCCTCCCGGACGCTGGTCATGCTCGGAGAGGTGACGTCCGCTGCGTGGGCCATGTCGGCTCCTTGCTCGTGTCGCTGCGCCCGACTCCCTACCGGCCGGGCGCAGTTCCGCCGGTCAGCGCCAGCGTGGGGTGTAGCCGGTGGTCAGGCGGTCGCCCGAGTGCCGCCAGGCCGGTTCCTTGTCGACGGTCTTCGCGGTGATGGTGCGCAGCCGGCGGATCATCCCGCCGTACGCCCTGACCGCGCGGCTCGAGACCGTCGCGCCGGGCGGCTCGTCCATGAACGGCATGAACTTGTCGGGAAAGCCCGGCATGGTGCACGCGATGCAGATCCCGCCGACGTTGGGGCAGCCCCCGATGCCGTTGATCCACCCGCGCTTCGGGACGTTGCACTTGACCACGGGACCCCAGCACCCGATCTTCACCAGGCACTTCTGGCTGTTGTAGTCCTCGGCGAACTCGCCCTGCTCGTAGTAACCGGCCCTGGCGCAGCCCTCGTGCACGGTGGCGCCGAACAGCCACGTGGGTCGCAGCTTCTCGTCGAGCGGGATCATCGGAGCCTGACCGGTCGCCTGGTACAGCAGGTACAAGATCGTCTCGGACAGGTTGTCGGGGTGGGTCGGGCAGCCCGGCACGTTGACGATCGGGATGCCCGCCGGTGTGCGGAAATCCCAGCCGAGCAGGTCCGCGACACCCATCGCGCCGGTCGGGTTGCCCTCCATCGCGTGGATGCCGCCGTACGTGGCGCACGTGCCGGCGGCCAGCACCGCCAGCGCCTTCGGCGCGAGCCGCTCGACCCAGTCCGACGTGGGGATCGGCTCACCGGTGTCGGGATCGTTGCCGAACGCGGCCCAGTAGCCCTCCGATTTGATCTTCTCGTTGGGGATCGAGCCCTCGACCACCAGCACGAACGGCGCGTCGAGCTCACCACGGTCGGCCTCGAAGAACCAGTGGATGAAGTCGTCGCGCACGCCGACCGGGCCGTTCTCGTAGTCGATCAGCGGCCAGTGGAAGGCGACCTCCGGCAGGCCGGGCAGCACCCCCAGCGCGATGTCCTCGATGCTCGGCTGCGTGGCCGACGTCAAGGCGACCGAGTCGCCATCGCAACTGAGCCCGGCGTTGATCCACAGCACGTGGACCTTCCCGTCGTTCACGTCGGGCTTGTCGCGCATCGTGGGAGTCTGAACGGCGGTCATCGTTGCCTCCCGCCGTTCCCGTGACTCATGGGACCACCGAATGACCGGCGGCCCCGATCCCTCTTCGGTGGCCATCCGGAACAACTGGGAACGGCTTGAGAACCATAAGACGACACGTCCGAGTCTGTCGAGGGGTTTTTCTGCTGCGATGATCGGACGGGGGAGGGCGGGTCTCGACGAGGACGAGGGAGGGTGGCGATGAGCGTAGACGGCACGCCGCAGCCCGCCACCCGCGTGCGCGTCCGCGTTCGGGTCGAGGGTGTGGTCCAGGGGGTCGGCTTCCGTCCGTATGTCTACGGCCTCGCAACGACGCTGGGACTCGGCGGGTTCGTCGGCAACGACGCGCGCGGCGTCATCGCCGAAGTCGAGGGTGATCCGGCGGCGGTGGACATGTTCGTCGCGCGCCTGCCCGCCGAGGCACCCGCCATGGCGGTCATCGACACCGTGAGCGCGCGTCCGGTGACCGCGAGCGGCCACACGACCTTCGAGATCGTGGCGAGCGACGCGGTGGGCGCCCGCGATGTTCCGGTCTCGCCGGACGTCGCGACGTGTGACGACTGCCTGGCGGAGCTACACGACCCGTCCGACCGCAGGTTCCGCTATCCGTTCATCAACTGCACCAACTGTGGCCCCCGCTACACGATCGTTCGTGACGTTCCCTACGACCGGCGGGCGACGACGATGGCCGGCTTCGCGATGTGCGACGACTGCGCGCGCGAGTACCACGACCCGTCCGACCGTCGCTTCCACGCGCAGCCCGTCTGCTGTCCCGCCTGCGGGCCGCGGCTGACGCTGCTGTCCGCGGACGGATCCGACGTCGGCGGTGACCCCGTCGTCGAGACCGCGCGGCTGTTGCGCGACGGACTGATCGTGGCGGTCAAGGGGTTGGGCGGCTACCACCTGGCGGTCGACGCGACGGATGCGGGTGCCGTCACTCGGTTGCGGTCGCGCAAGCACCGTGAGGAGCGGCCACTGGCGGTGATGGTCGCCGATCTGGAGGCGGCGGTGTCGCTGTGCGAGGTCGGCGCGCACGAGCAGGCGCTGCTGACGTGGCCGACGGCGCCGATCGTGCTGCTGCCGCGTCGCCAGAACACTGCGCTCGCGGAACCGGTCGCGCCGCGCAACCGGTCGCTGGGCGTGATGTTGCCGTACACGCCTGTGCACCACCTCCTGGCAGCCGCCTTCGGTGGCCCGTTCGTGCTGACCAGCGGCAACGTGTCGGACGAGCCGATCGCCTACAGCGACGACGATGCCCGGTCGCGGCTCGGCGCCATCGCCGACGCGTTCCTCACCCATGACCGGCCGATCCACATGCGCGTCGACGACTCGGTGATCCGGGTGATCGGCGACCGGCCGTTGCTCGTCCGCCGGTCGCGGGGGTACGCGCCTCAGCCGGTCATGACCGCGGTCCCGTTTCCGCGCCATGTGCTGGCCGTCGGCGCAGAGCTCAAGAACACCGTGTGCGTCGCCAAGGGACGCCGCGCCTATCTGTCCCAGCACATCGGCGACCTGGAGAACTACGAGACGTTCGCATCCTTCACCGGCGCGATCGAACACCTGACCAGGCTCTTCGACGTCACTCCGGCCGTCGTCGCCCACGACCTGCACCCCGATTACCTGTCGACGAAGTACGCGGTCGAACTACACGGTGTCGACCTGGTCGGGGTGCAGCACCACCACGCGCACATCGCGTCGTGCCTGGCGGACAACAGCGAGGCCGGCCCCGTGATCGGTGTCGCGTTCGACGGCACTGGATTCGGCGAGGACGGCACGATCTGGGGCGGCGAGATCCTGGTCGCCGACCTCGCGACGTACCGGCGCGTGGGGCACATCGCGACCGTGCCGCTGCCCGGTGGTGCCGCGGCGATCCGCGAGCCGTGGCGGATGGCGGCCAGCCATCTGGACGCCGCGTACGGTGACGCGGTCCCCGACGGGCTGGCGGTCGTCGCGCGTCATCGTGACCGGTGGGACGCGGTCCGGTCCGTCGCGTCCGCCGGGGTCAACTCGCCGCCGACGTCGAGCGCCGGGCGGCTGTTCGACGCCGTGGCCGCCCTGGTCGGCGTCCGCGACGAGGTGTCGTACGAGGGTCAGGCCGCGGTCGAGTTGGAGCAGGTGGCCGATCCCGACGAGGCTGGTGGCTACCGCGCAGCGCTGCTCGACGGTGACCCGTTCACCATCGCGGGCGCCGACCTTGTCCGCGCCGTCGTCGAGGATCTGCAACGCGGGACGCCGCGGCCGGCCATCGCTGCCCGCTTCCACCGCGGCGTGGTTGCCGCGATCGCCGCCGGCTGCGGTCGCGTACGCGCCGCGACCGGCGTCGACGTCGTCGCGCTGTCGGGTGGCGTGTTCCAGAACGTGCTGCTCGTGCGCTGGACCGTCGCGCGTCTGCAGGCCGACGGGTTCCGTGTGCTGACCCACGTGCGGGTGCCCCCCAACGACGGCGGCATCAGCTTCGGCCAGGCGGCCGTCGCCGCCGCCCGTGACCGCGCCGCTCCCTGAGCGACGTTCCAGGCTCGACAACTCGAACATCCGACGGTCGAAGACCCGACAGACTGGGCCGAGGTCAACCGCAGACGGAGGCGGACCTACCGGATCGCCCAGAAGGGACGCGGAGCGAGGGGTGGCCGATGACGCTCTACGTGTTGGGATCGCTGGCGTTGCTGTCCGGTGCGATCGCGTTGTCGGCCGGCCTTCTCGGCTTGTACCGCCGACACGGCGGCGGCGGGCCGCTTGCGATCGCCGGGATGTCCGTCCTGGCCGTCGGTGGCTGCGCTCCGAGCAGCCGATCGACGACCCGGAGCAGGCGCTGGTCGCGTAGGGGCGCTCGACCGCGGTCCGGCCAGGATGCGACGATGACCGCATGAACCCGTCGAGCGACGCCGATGCGCGAAACGCGGCCGGGCCCGACCACGAACAGGTGCGTCCAGCAACCAAGCAGCGTCGCCGCGACCTCCCAGACGACGCAAACCTGCGCGAGGCCTGGCAGCGCAACGCCACGGACTGGCTCGCATGGGCGCGGGCGCCCATGCACGACAGCTACTGGCGTTTCCACCGGGACCAGTTCCTGACCCTGCTGCCCGAGCCCGGCGCCCTGACCGTGGACGTTGGCGCCGGAGAGGGTCGCCTGACCCGCGAGCTCGTTCGCCGCGGTCACCGGGTCGTCGCGGTCGACGCATCGCCGACCCTCGCACTCGCAGCCCGCGACGCGGACGCGGCGACCACCATCGTCGTCGCCGACGCGGCCGCACTCCCGCTACGCCAGAATGTCGCCGACCTCGCTGTGGCGTTCATGTCGCTGCAGGACATCGACGATCTCCACGGTGCGGTGCGGCAGGTGGCGCGCGTGCTCGAGCCTGGTGGACGTCTGTGCGCCGCGATCGTCCACCCGCTCAACTCGTCCGGCCAGTTCGAGGATCGTCCCGACGGGCGTTTCATCATCGACGGCGCGTACCTGCGGCCTCGGCGGTACAGCGACGACCTCAGGCGCGATGGGATGGCCATGCGATTCGTCAGCGCCCACCGTCCACTGGAGATGTACGTTGATGCCCTCGGCGACGCCGGCCTCCTGATCGAGCGACTGCGGGAGCCTGCAATGCCCGACGAGGCCCTTCGATCGATCCGAGACCGACGGTGGCAACGGCTGCCGCTGTTCCTGCACATCCGCGCGATCCGCGGGTAGGAGGTCACAGACCGCTGGACGCCACGTCGTCGATGACCGAAGCTGAAGGGGCGAAGCAATCAACGGAGGTCGTGACCGTGAGACGAACACTGGCGCGCGGGGGCGGTCTGCTGCTCGGCCTGCTGACCGCCGTGATCATCCTCCTGATGGGGATGCGGGCGAAATCCCCACGGGTGCTCGGCGCGGTCCGGCGTGTCAACCGCGCAGTCTTCAACCCGCAGCAGATGAAGTCGGCAGGCACCGAGGGTGCGTACGCGTCGATCATCGAGCACCGGGGTCGGACGTCGGGCAGGCGCTACGAGACGCCGGTGGGGGCGTTGGCGACCGAGGACGGGTTCGTGATCGCGCTGCCGTACGGGTCGCAGGCGGACTGGCTCCGAAACGTGCTGGCGAGCGGGTCAGCCACGATCGTCAACGAGGGGAGCACCTACCGGGTCGACCAGCCTGAGGTGGTGCCGATCGCGGCGGCTGCGGACCACTTCTCGGCCTCGGATCAGCGGGCCCACCGGCTGTTCGGCGTCGACCAGTGCCTGCGGGTGCGACGGGTCGAGGCTGTTTAGGCCTTCAAACCGTGGGCGGTCAGCTCGCGCAGCACGTGGTACAGCGTCGTCTGGACCTCCTGGATGCGATGGACCGACGGCGACGGGACGACGAACAGGTAGTCGATGACATCCGACGCTGCCATCTGGCCGCCATCGTTGCCGGCAAGTCCGACGGTGGTCATCCCGATGTCCCTGGCGGCCTCGAACGCCCTGACGACGTTCGGCGAGTTGCCGCTGGTCGACAGGCCCACCACCATGTCCCCGGGACGCCCGAAGGCACGGACCTGGCGGGCGAACACCACGTCGAAGTCGACGTCGTTCGACAGCGCGGTGACCACAGCGACGTCATTGGTCAGGCACAACGCAGGCAGCGGACGTTCGTCGTCGTGCGCAGGATCCAGGAAGCTCTGCGCGACCTCCTGGGCGTCGGAGCTGCTGCCGCCGTTGCCGAACGCCAGCAGGCGCCCCCCGCCGGCGAAGGCGGCGGTGAGGGCCGCGGCGCAGGCCGCGACGCGATCGGTCTCGTGGCTCGCCACGTGGCGGCGCAGCGCCACGATCTCCTCGGCCTTCTGCGCGGTCGAGCGCGCGACGTCGTCGAGCACGGCGTTCAGGTCGGTGCTGCCCTCGTACAGGAAGGGGTACAGCCCCTCGATGCCACCCACGGGAACCTGCGACCCTGCGCCGCCGTCGAGCAGACCCGGCTGCTCGAAGAACACGTGCACCAGTTCCCACAGCACGTGGTACGCCGTGACGTGGACCTCCTTGACAACGTGCGGGTCGTCGGCGGGCACGACGAGTACGTGGTCCACGGTGCCGCTTTCCGCGATCGGTCCGCCATCGCCGCCGAGCAGCGCGACGGTCAGCAGCCCAGCGTCGTGCGCGGCCTCGAGGCCACGGAGCACATTGCGGCAGCGGCCGTCCGACGAGATGCCCAGCGCGATGTCGTCGCCGGACCCCAGGACGCCGATCTGATGCGAGAAGACCTCGTCGAGCCCCGAGCGGCGCGCGACCCCCATCAGCGTCGCTGCGTCGGTCACGAGTGACAGTGCCGGCAGCGCCCGCTTGCCGACGATGACGGGGTGGACGAACTCGACCGACACGTGCTGGGCGTCGGTCGACGGGCCGCCGTTGCCGAACGCCAACAGTGTCCCACCGCGCTGGAACCGGACGGCCATGTCGTGGCAGGCGCGGGCGATCTGATCGGCCATGCCCGCGAGTGCCTTGCCGGGCGCCGCGCGCAGTTCGAACGCGTCGGCCGCTGCGTCCCGCAGTTCCCGGGTCAGGCTCAGGTTGGTCATCGCCCACTCCTTGCAGGCCGTGTGGTCCGACCCTACGTCGGACCCACTTTGGTGCGGAAGACCATCATCTCTCCTCGACACTGCGCGTTCAGCGACGCCGGCGTCGTCCGGCGGGCGCCAGTCGCGCACCGAACAGATCGTGGACCGGCTCGACGATGCGGGCCAGCACGGGGCCGAGCACCGCGAGGAACAGCACGTACGCGGCGGTCAGTGGACGGAGCTGTGCGTCGAGCCCGACCCCCAGACCGGCGATCACGATGGAGAACTCGCCACGCGCCACCAGCGCCGCACCTGCACGCCACCGGCCCCGGGACGCCATGCCGATGCGCCGGGCCGCCCACCAACCGGTCGCCAGCTTCGTCGCGGCGGACACGGTGCCCAGGGCGACGGCGACGGCGGCGACCGGCGGGATGCCGCCGGGGTCGACCTGAAAACCGAAGAAGACGAAGAACACGGCGGCGAACAGGTCCCGCAGCGGCGTCAGAAGGGTCCGGGCGCGCTCGGCGAGCTGGCCCGACAGCGCGATGCCCACCAGGAAGGCGCCGATGGCCGCCGACACCTGCAACGCCTGCGCGAGTCCGGCGACGAGCAGCACCAAGCCGAAGGTGCCGAGCAGGACGGCTTCGTCGGAAGGGCTCGAGATCGCCCGGCTGACGGGCTCGCCGTAGCGCAGGGCGGCGGACAGCACGACGGCGACGGTCAGCACCGCGATCGCCAGTGACAGTAGCGCCGATGTCAGGCCGGTCGCGGCGAGCAGGACCGCGACGCCGGGCAGGTACACGGCCATGGCCAGGTCCTCCATGACGAGGATGGACAGCACCGCCGGCGTCTCGCGGTTGCCGATGCGGTCGAGGTCCTCCAGCAGCTTGGCGATGATCCCCGACGACGAGATGTAGGTGACGCCGCCGAGCAGCACGATCTCGACCGGCGTCCACCCGAGCAGGATGCCGGCGAGCAGCCCCGGTGTGGCGTTGAGCACGATGTCGGCCAGGCCGGCCGGCCAGCCGGTGCGCAGGCTGTCGCGCAGCTCGTCGCCGGTGTACTCGAGTCCCAGCATGAACAGCAGCAGCAGAACGCCGATCTCCGCGCCGACGCCCACGAAGCTCTCGCTGACGGCGAGTGGCAGCAGCCCGCCGTCGCCGAACGCGAGCCCGGCGATGAGGTACAGCGGGATCGGGGAGAAGCCGGCGCGGTGGGCGAGACGGGCGAGCAGTGCCAGCCCCACCACGATCGCGCCCAGCTCGATGAACAGCACGGCGACGCTCGCGCCCTGCGCACCGGCGGCGGCGGCGAGCACGTATCAGCTGTCGTGCAGCAGCGTGAGGGCCTGCGTGATCCCATCGGTGGCGCCGACCACGACCGCGGTGTCGCCTGCCTCGAGCCGCAACTCGGGTCCGGGCGTCGGCAGTGTGCGGCCGCCGCGGATCACGGCGATGATCGTCACGCCGGTCTGCTGGCGGAGTCCGAGCTCGCCGATCGTCTGCCCGGCGAACACCGATCCTTCGTCGATCGGCAGCCAGTCGATCGTCACGCCCTCGACCGACTGCTGGAGCGCTTCGACGCTCGCCAGCACCTGTGTCGCCCCGAGCATCTCCGCCAGCGTGTGGGCCTCGTGCTCGTCGATGCGCAGGGTCTCACGGCACAGGTCGGGGTCGCGGTCGTCGTAGATCAGCAGCTCGCGGTGACCCGCGTAGTGCACGATCACACCGACGCGTTTGCCACTGGATGTCTCGAAGTCGTGGCGGACGCCCACACCGGGAAGCCGGGTCTCCCTCACGTCGGTCACACTGCGGCCCTCATCGCTGGACGTCCGCTGTATGCCGCGAATGTAGCGTTCGGCGCTCCACCTCGACGTGCGCGTGTGTCAGGCGGCGTGGTTGCCCGCCGCGAGCAGGTAGACGGCGACCTCCTCGCGTCCGTCGACGCTGAGCAGGTCGTTGAGTCCGTCGTCGTGGAACGCACCGACGGCGCACGCACCGAGGCCCATAGCGGTCGCCGTCAGATACAGGTTCTGGCCGAGGTGACCGGCCTCGAGCAGTCCGTAGCGGTAGCTGCGGTCCTGATACTTGAACCGCATGCGCTGGTAGATGAGCGTCAAGGCGAACACGACGTTGGCAGCGGCCAGGAAGTCCTGGTCGAGGCCGATGCGCATGATGTCGCCACTGACATCGCCGGACCGCACCAACGACAGGGCGTGGTCACGGATGTCGTAGTGGTACACGCCGGGCGCGACGCCGTCGACGCGGTGCACGATCGGGTAGACCTCGATCGGGTACAGCGCGCCCGACGACGGCGCGGTGCGTCGGGCGGTGCTGCCGTCACGCAGCCCGTCGATGTGCCGGAGCAGGGCGGCCAGCTGGTTGGCGCTGAGGGGGTCGCCGCCGTACTCGCGGGTCGAGTGCCGCCGCTGGATGGCGTCTGGCAGTGACATGCCGGCGGCCAGCGGCCGGTCGGACAGCGTGACCCGCGTCGCGCCCTCGTAGCGCTTGTACAGCGGCGGCTTGCCACCCCAGTTCGTCAGGGTGCCCAGGGCGTCGATGACGCCGGGCTTGCTCCACTCGTGGTAGACGACACCGAGGTCTGATCCGCCTGGGATCGCCGGCGGTGGCCGCAGCCCGCGACCGGCGAGAAAGCCGATGACGCCTGTGGCGGTCAAGCCGAGCAGATGGCGTCGGGTGACCGCGGCCGTCTTGGCCCGCGCCGGCGACCACGTTGGCGCGCCCGGTTGGGCCCGCGGCCTGGCCGCGCCGACGGCTGCTCGACGCCCGATGTAACGGGCCCGGTGACGGGTGTAGGACACCAGCTTCCGCCACGACAGCACCACGTGGGCGAGCGCGGCGACGGTCATGGTGTACCCGGCGATCGTGTGGATGCGAAAGCCGCTGAGGTCCCACGCGTCGGCGATGATCCCGGTGACGATGGTCGTGGCGGCACTGGCCAGCAGCACCCAGCTGACCAGGTGGCTGAGGTCTGTGCGGAGGCGTTGGCGGGCCACGGCATCTCCTTTGATGACGTCCCCAGCCAAGCACGGCCACGCGTACGCACAACCCCCGAGTACCAACTGTGCCGGCTCGATCTGGCGCGTGGCGCCGGCCGGCGCTTCGCGAGCAGCTAGCTCTACGCGCGCCGGGCGCTGCGGCTGGCGGTGCGCAGCGTGTCGTCGAGCCACGTACGCAGCGCAGGCTCGGGTGGCGCGCCCGTCTGGCGGGCGACGATCTCGTCGTGTCGGAGCACGACGAGCGTGGGGATGCCTTTGACGCCGAACCGGTCGGCGACGGCCGGGGCCTCGTCGACGTTCACCTTGACCAGCTTGACGCGGCCCGCGAACTCGCGCGCCAGACGTTCGAGCGCGGGGCTGACCATCCGGCACGGGCCGCACCACGGTGCCCACAGGTCGAGCAGCACCGCGATCTTCGACGAGTCGGCGACCGCCGCGAACGTCGCGGTGTCCGCGTCGGTCATCCACGGGATCGGCCCATGGCACTGCGCGCAGCGTGGAACGCCTGAGGCGACGGCAGGCACGCGATTCCGGCGCCCGCACGCGTCACATGCGATCACGGTGTTGTCCATGGTCGCCACCTCCTGGTACTTGGCCACGGCGCCGGTGGGGCCGTCATCCGACCGCTGCGAGCGTGCGGTCCCGCAGCTCGGCTGTCATCTCGCGGGCGATCTCGATGAAGCGCTGCGCGGCGGGTGACAGCGTGGCACCGCGCCGCCAGCCGATCGAGATGTGGCGAGGTGGGATCGGCGGATCCAGCGGCCGAACGGCGATCCTCGGATCCTCCAGCTCGACCGAGAGCAACGGCACCACGGCCATCCCCATGCCCGCGCGCACCATCGCGGCGATCGCGGAGTTGTCGTTGGTGCGGAAGACGTAGTCAGGATCCACGCCGACCGTCCGCAACCCGTCGTCGACGATGCGCTGGCATGCGCTGTCCTGCTCACCGATCAACGGTATGCCGTTGAGCCTCCCGGCGGGCACCGAATCGTCGGTCACGTCGGCCGGCAGTGCGACGACGACGAACGGGTCGACGAACAGCTCGACGCCTTCGATCTCGGACGGCGTGTCGTGGACCAGGAAGCTGACGTCGAGCTGCCCGTCGAGGGTCCGCCGAACGAGCTCGTCCTGGTCGTCGTTCTCGACCAGCCGAGCCTCCAGGTCGGGACGTTCGGCGCGCAGCCGGCCGAGCATGGACGGCAGCAGCGCGGTCGACACGCTCTGGAATGTACCGATGTCGATGCGGCCGATGGCTCCCGACTGGAACCGTTCGACGTCGGTCGCGGCGGCTTCGACGCGCTCGAGCACCGTTCGCGCGTGAGTCACCAGCAGCTCGCCGAGCGGGGTGAGGCGCACCGGCCGCGGCCCGCCGGGCCTGTCGAACAGCGGTTCACCGACGACGCGTTCGAGGGTGGCGATCTGCTGGCTGACCGCCGACTGCGTGTAGCCGAGCCGTTCGGCGGCGCGGCCGAACGTGCCGGCTTCGGCAACGGCGTCGAGCGCCATCAGGTGGCGGATTTCGAGGTCTCGTCCGGTTACCATGAACATCAGCTCCACTTATCAATATAAGCAAAGACTATCGCTTGTCATGATGCTCTGCCGAGCATACGGTGTCATCAGAGGAGGTTTTCCCATGAACACCAACGACCGGTATCTGCACCGCATAGCCGCCGACATCGACCAGCACGGAATGGCCGCTGTCGAGTCCGATGTCTCCATGATCGTCGACAGCGCGCGCCGTGCCCACATCAGGCCGATCGCGGTGTCCGTCCTGGCGGACAGGACCGAGCCCGAGATCGCCCGCGCCCGCGCGTTCGGGCTCGTCGTCAGCCAACTCAGGCGCAGCGTTGACCACGCGCCTGCGCGGATTCCCGCCGCCGCGGCCCTGTGAGCCCCATCTCCGCCACGCCGCCCGGCGTGGCGGAGTCCGTTCGGCAGGCGACCGCGAGCGCTGCGGTCGATGACACGAACGAGTCGACATCGCGGTCGGGACGACATCGCACGTCCGGACGGCGCAGCGGGAGCGGTCAGCCGTAGCGCTGTTCGCCGACGGCGTCGGCGTACGCGGCCGCTAGGAAGCGGTAGGTCCATTCTTCGGCGAGCTTCCGGCTGCCGGCGAACACGACCGGTACCGACGGGTACCGGACCGCCACCCGCGCGAGCAGATCGGCGACGAAGCCGGGCTGCACGTGCTCGGCCCGCAGGGCGTCGGCGTAGCGTCCGTCGACCACGACCGCGGCGTGGGGCAGGCTTGCCAGGTCGGCCATGGCGAACGCCAGCTGGCCGTCGACCAGCCGCTTGACCAGATCGGCCACCGACTTGCGTTCGACCGCCGCGATGACGGTACCGTCGAGTTCGACGGCGTAGTCACCGGCACGCAGTGCAGCCTTGCGCACCGTCGCCTGCTGAGCGGCGAACCGGTAGCCGTACCGCTCGCGGGTGTCGGCGACGATCTCCAGATCGTCCAGACCCGAGGCCCGCCGGGACGGGATCCGCACGCCGGGTCGCGACGCGGCGGCCGTCTTCGCCGTCTGCCAGAACACGGCTTCACGGCCGCCACGCAACGTGACGAACACGAACTGCGAGCGGTGCTCGCGGCCTCGATCCAGCACGAGGTCGACCGCGCGACCGCGACGCTGACACGACCGGACCGCGATCTCCTCGACGACGTCGGCGTCGTCAGGCCAGATGTCGAGCGGATGGCAGTAGACCTTGGATGTGCGCGGCCAGGCGTCCTTCGCCTTCAGCAGCAGGGGTGGTCCGGCGACCGGGATCCGCAACAGGTACGGCAGCGTCGAGGCCGTATCCGGGTTGCGGGCGACGACGAACCGTGCGGTCATGACGCCACAGTAGTCAGGGCGCCGTCATCGAGCGGAGAGTCGCCGCATCTCCGAACAGCAGGACGCGGTCGTTGGGCCGCAGCGTGCGAGTCGGCTCCGGCCGGGTCGCCCAATGCTCGCGTCCGTCCTGCACCGAGCCGATGCCGAGGACCTCGACGCCGGGCGCCGTCCAGTCCTCGAGCCGGCGACCGACTGCCGCGTCGCCGTCGGACACGAACACCGACGCAACCGTCGCGCCCGGGCCGACCACCCACATCGTCGGCTGCTGTTCCGTCACGATGCGACGCCCGATCCAATGGGCGAGCGACACCTGCGCCCGCACCGCCGGGTCTACCTTGGCCGCGATGACGAGCGCGGCGGCGACGGCGACAGCCGTCAGCAGCTTCGTGGTGGCCGACTCTCCCGCCGGGGAGTAGATGCCTACACCGAGCAGCGCGAGCACCGACGCCGGCCCCACGTAGCCCACGATGAACAGGCCCCGGGCGATGCGGCGACCGGCGGGGTTCCGCACGACCAGATCGCTCTCCGCCGTTGTGAACCCGGAGCCTGTCAACGCCGAGGACGACTGGAACCGGGCGGCCTCATAGGGGAGTCCTCCGGCCTCGAACACCGTCGCGCCGAGCAGCAGCGCGAAGCGCCACAGAAGTACGACCGCCAGGACGCCGATGAAGGCTGCCATCTTGACCTCCCCAGGTCATCTCACCTTGTTCGAGTTTGCGGCGACAGCCGACGGTACGACGATCGCTACGCTGCTGTGGTGGATCCATGCCGATTCTGTCGGACCCGCGAGTCGCGCCGTGTCGCCCGGGGGTCCGCACAGGCCGCGTGGTCAGGGTCGGCGGCGTCAAGGGCCGCGAGTAGCCGGCCCGTGTCGCAGATCAGCGCCATCGGCGCGGCGAGTGCGCGACCGGTTCTGGGGCGTCCGCCGCGGTGCGGCCGTCCGTTGAACGCGCGATGCCGACGCGGGGATGGCGTCGCGCACGAAGCGCGGTTGCCTTGAACCACGCGGTGTCACCAGCTGACCGCCCTGCGCGGTGCTGCAGATGGGCGGCCGCGCGCGAGCCGTCGGCTACCCGTCTGCGGTCTTCAGGCGGCCGTCGTCGATGGCGGCTTTGAAAGCGGCGTAGTCCGATTCGTTCTGGTCGGCGTACGCCTCGGCGAAGGTGGCGATGGCGTCCACGACGTTGGGTCCTTTGCCGATGTATCCGGCGATCGCGACGGCGTCGCCGGAGCGGGCGTGCGCCTGTGCCAGAGTCCACGCGCAGATCTCGGCGTAGTTGGTGAGCTGCTCGGGGCTGGCCTTGTCGACGTCGACCGACCCTTTCCAGTCC
>JAHELV010000123.1 GCA_024644015.1 Nitriliruptorales bacterium | reverse complement strand
ATTCATATTGTTGATCCACGGCCCCAGCCAGAAGCCGTTGACAGCCTTGTCTTCAAAGATTAAGTGATCGGGACCCACCCTCGGTGCTTCGTAGGAAAGGCAGCTATAAACAGTGACTCTGCCATGTTCCGGCAGCGCGTCTAACAGTTGCCGCGTCATCGGCCCGGCGACCGCATCGAAGGCCAGGCGAGCGTCCGCCTGGTGGCACGCCTCATGGAGTTGTTGGTCAAAGTCATCATCGCTGCTATTCAAAACGATGGTTGCGCCTTGCCCCTTGAGAAGATCTGCCTGTGCCTCTCGACGAACCACGTTGATGACCTGAAGCCCCTCGCTTTGGAACAAACGGTTGACCATCTGCCCGAGTGAACTGGCCGCAGCTGTGAGTACAATGGTTTCTTGCCCACCCTTTTTCGCTATCTTCAGAAAGGCGGTGGCTGTCAGCGGATTGATTATAGACATGGCCCCTTGCTCCAGGCTGACTGACTTAGCCAAAGGTAGGGCACCACCCTTCGCCGAAGTCACCACATAGTCAGCCCACATGCCACTCCCTTTCCCCTGATTCAAACAGGCGACTCGTTTGCCGAGGAAATAGCGGCCCATCGGGCCCGGCCCAACAGCGACAACAGTACCCGATCCTTCTCCTCCAGGAACAACCGGAGGTGGATTCTTGAATCCGTATTCACCATCTAGGAAGGCCAAATCAGAGGGGTTTATGGGAGAAGCGGCGACTTTGACCAGAACCTCATCCTTTCCCGGCCGGGGAACCGGACGCTGTTCGACCCGGAGCGCCTCTGGGCCGGAATATGAATCTAAGACAACAGCCGTCATCTCATCAGGAAGTTGTAATTGTGTCATCGTATCCCTCCGTTTGTTTTTGTGTGTAGAGAAATATGAAGACGGGCAAGCGGGAGGAAGTCGGCCGTGCTAATCGGGGAAAAGAACATAAAGCTGTACAGGCGAGCCAGTTCGCCTCTGGCCGGTCGTGCCTACTCGCAGGCAACGCCGTCGCCGTCCCGATCGAGGTGCAACCCGTAGCCCGTGTCACCGCGGTGTAGCGGCGTGTCACCGGCAGCCTCGGCGTCGGAGCAGGTGCTGTAGTACACGGACTCTACCGCAGTGCGGTGGCCTGGAGGTTGATCCTCCTCGGCTCACTCGGCTGCCGTCACCTCATCGCTGGGCGCTGCCGTAGGTGCTGTCGCTGATGAGCGCGCAGGTCGGTGTGGGCGGACGGTGTTGACTGCCGGGATATCCCACGCTTCGTGGATCTGGCCGTCGAACACCCGCCACACCACGACGGCGTCGACGTCGATCGTCGTGCCATCGAAGCCGAGCGTGTTGGTGACGAACGCGACCAACAGTTCGTCTCCGCAGGGAGTCAGCGAGTGGTGCATCTGGCGGAAGCCGATCTCGCCAAGGCGCTCGAAGAGATCGGCGATGCCATCGAATCCGTGGTAGTCGCCGTCCAGATCGGGCAGTTGAGAGTTGAAGAAGTGGAAGACGAAGTCGTCGGCGAACGGGTGGTTGTCGCGATCGGCGAAGCCAGATCTGATGAGTTCGCCGACCTGCACGAGTACCTCGATGTTCGCATCGGCGTTCGTGGGTTCGGTTGACTGGTCCATGCTGCGGCCTCCGTGTTCGTGAGAACCAGGTTCAGCCTCGGCGGCTCGACACGCCAGGGCACAACGTCCCGAGCGGGCCAGGACCGTCACCCAGGCGAGTGCCTGCGCTCGTAACCCGCGAATCGCTGGCCGGCGCACGGCGGGTCCACGGTCCGCCCGCAGGGTCGGGAGGAACGGAGCGCAGCGAGTACCGGACCGCCATTGACGCGGCCGAACCGGCCGGCACTGGTCAGTCGCTCGCAACGTGTCACCGCAGCATCGGGCTCGCGTCTGGGACGCACGCAGGACGTACGAGAGGTCCATCAAGCACCCCGCAGCGACCCTCAACATGGCGAATCCGGTGCTCAGTGGCACTCACAGGTACGCACCGGAGGGTGTCGTGGTGACCCCGCAGCTTCAGCCCGGAGCGTTCGAGGATGCGCGACCAGACGTGTCGTTGCGGTCGTCGGTGCCTCTACGGGTGTGGAGACGCACATGCGTGCCTGCGTCTACCGAGGCCGATCGACGGTATCCCAGTTGCGGCGCGGACGGTTAACACCACGGTGGCGGCTACGGTTCGCATACGCCTCTTCCGCGTCGTACTGTCGCCAAGCACCTGACCAGAGTGGGCGCAACGGCCACGCGGCGGCTAGCGGACTCCGAGTGACAACGTCGAGAAACGCGACGAGGCCAGCACAGCATCTGATTCCGCCCTCTGCGCTCCCGCTCACCCCGCGTTTCGCCTGGTGAGCACAGCGCTGAGTCGGATCTACTCCGTAGTCAGATGCTCCAATCCACTGAGCTAGCGGCGCGGGCGACCGCCGCCGCGCGGTCCCCAGATGGCTAGATGCCTCCGCTTCGTTCCAGTGATCGCCTCAGGGCTTGTCAGGTTTCGACCGTCTCCTTGATCGTCGCGACCATGGTCTCCAAGTCGGCGTCACCTCGCCAGCTGATGGCGTCGATCAGCTTGTCGATGCCCGGGATCTTCGTGGAGTACTCGAACGTCAGCGTCAACCGCGTCCCGTCGCCCTCCGGCTCGACCGTCCACGTCCACTCCGGCCCGGTGGAGGACCGGTCCACGAAGCGCTCGTTGACGACGTACTCCTCGCGAGTGATGACGCCCACGAGCTGGAACCCGGCGATGTGGCCGGCGACCCACTCGTACGTGGACCCGACCCCTGCCGGTGTCATGTGCACAGCCCGCACGCCCCTGCCGGGACGCATCCTGTCTGGCATCGCCTCGTAGAAGTGGGCCGGGTCCTTCACGTGGTCGAAGACCCGCTCGACCGGGGCGTCGATGTGAATGCTCTCGCTGTGCCTCGTCGTCGTCATTGCGCGTCTCTCCCTCACTGCTGCGTAGACCTATGGGCTATCGCCTGCGTCGTAGCCATGATCGGCATTCCTGTCCGCCTTGCGTCCCACACCACGATGTCCGCGGGTGAGTCGGGACGCCAAGACGTTGGTCCTGCGTTGTTCGGGGGCAACGGCCTGCGGACACTGGGCCACTTGGCGAAGCGCTCAATTGCGGATCGCGAGATTGGTCGGAGTTCGTGGAAGCTGCAAAGCATGAGATCTGCCGCCGGTGGCCGACGCCAGTCCCACCGGGTACCTGCCCACCCCGCCAATCACAGTGGCCAAAGTGGGCGCGACGGCTAGCCGACTACGAGTGACAGCGTCGACGAACGCAGCGAGGCTGGCAGTCCATCCTGATTGCGCCTCTTACGCTCCTGCGCATCCCGCGTTTCGCCTCGTGTGCGCAGCAATGAGTCCGATCTACTCCGCAGTCAGATGCCCTGCGTGAGGTAAACGGTCGGCCGTTTGCTGCTCGACCCAGCGGAGGTAGTCGGGGTCGCCCGCGGTGATAGGCAGGGTGATCACGCACGGCACCTCGTACGGGTGATCGGCGTTGGCGCGGTCGACGATGGCCGAAACCAGGTCAACGCGAGTGTGGAGCGCGACGCGGGATTCGGGCTTGTCGTGCACCCGGCCTTCCCAACGGTAGATGGCGCGAATGCGCTCTATCTGGTGGGCGCCGGCGACAAGGCGATCGTCGACCAGGTCGCGGACGAAGCTCGCGAGCCAGTCGGCGTCGGGCGCGGTGATGACGACCTCGCACAGGTCAGTCATGCCGGCGCCCCTTGCGTATCCTTCAGCTGCGCGATGAGGTCGCGGACCTCCTGCTCATCGCGGGCGATGGCGCCCCAGCCGGTCACGAACATGCCGTCGCAGCTGAGGCCGACCCAGCGGCCCGTCATGTTGACGCCATGAGGGTGCACGGCGAAGTAGACGGCGCCCTTCGAGCGGACGGCGCCGTCGTTGGCGGCGTACCAGCCCATCAGGATCTCGTTGTCCCACAGTCGAAGCTCGCCGCGCCAAAGGTAGCCGCCGTCGATGACGTCGATGCCGCGGGTGATCGCCTCCCACAGGATGACGTCGCTCTTCTGCGTGAGACGCACCTGCTGCGAGGTGATGACCTCCTCGCCGTCCTTGAACGTCTTCCAGGACGCCCACCACTCGCCCGACA